>JBKQLU010000049.1:0-53833 GCA_052326585.1 Desulfobaccales bacterium
ATGGCTACCTGCACCTCCGGAGAGCCAGTATCGGAGTCGTGCAGCCGATAGCGGTCAATAATCTCCTGCTTTAGTTCAGTTGTTAACACGTCTTCCTCCTTTTTTAGCGGTCAGCCTTTAGCAGTCAGCCCTCAGCCCAAGGATGAGCAGGATGATCCCTCTCGTCTGAGTTCCTTAAAAAACAACCCCTTATGCCTAAGGCGGCCTTAATTACGCAGTGGTTCCCGGCGGCGCCAGGCTGCCGGGTTGCTACCTTATAAATTGCTCTCGCCCGCCACGTTCCCGGCAGCACCGGTCCTTGCCGCGTCCCGATCCCCGGCCGCCGCCTCCGGGCCTTCGGCAAAGACCCGCAGGGGCGCCAAGGCCACCCCATCGCCCTGGGGCCGGACCCGGGCCAACGCCAGTAACTGGCCGGCGGCCAGGATTTGCACCAGTTCCCCGGGAAGGAGATTTTCCTGGGGCCGGATGATCTCCCGCCCCTGGCGCAATCTGGCAGCCTCCCCGGGGCTGGCGGTCACCTGCCGGACTTCCGGCAGACACCGGCTCAAAGGAATAATCCGCGCTAAAAGCGCCTCCGCCGGAGCCGGGTGGGCCTCCAGCCCGCCGGCAGCCTCTTCCAGAGTGGCCAGGGCCAGGGCCTCTTCCACCCTGAAAGCCCCGGCCTGCAGCCGCCGCAAGGCTTCCAGGTGGGCGCCGCAACCCAGGGCGGCCCCCAGATCATGGGCCAGGGTGCGAATGTAGGTGCCCTGGGAACACTGTACCGTAAAGGTGACCCGAGGCCCGTCCACCTGCTCCACCTCCAGGCGATAGATGGTCACAGCCCGAGGCGGCACCTCCACCGTCTGGCCCCGCCGGGCCAGCCGGTAGAGGCGCTCCCCTTGATAGTGCACGGCCGAGTACATGGGGGGCACCTGGCTGATCTCGCCCACCAGGGTGCCGGCCAGCCGGCGGACCGCCTCAGGCTCCGGCAGTGTCTCCGTCTGGGAGAGGACCCGGCCGGTGAGGTCCTGGGTGTCGGTGGCCACCCCCAGCCTCATGGTGGCCCGGTAGCTCTTAGGCTCCGGCGGGAGATAGGGTGCCAGCTTGGTGCCCTCCCCCAGACACAGGACCAAGAGCCCGGTGGCGAAGGGGTCCAAAGTACCCAGATGGCCGACCTTCCGCAGCTTCAGGGCCCGCCGCGTCCGCCGCACCACCTCGAAGGAGGTGATCCCGGCGGGCTTATCAATGAGCAGGATGCCGGAAATCATATGAAAATATTAATCATCAATAATTTTCATTAATTGTGTTTCGAAAAGGATTCATTTATTTTGAATAATGTCCCATATAATTTCAAGATCGACTAAATTTGCCCGGAGGGAGGCGCGGCAATCTATTCCTTCGCAGGCCCCCCGGACTTTGAGGAAATCCCGGCTTCCCGCAGCAACTCCTCTATCCGGGTCACCTGATCCGGACCGGTATCCGGCAAAAAACTGATTTGCGGCAGCAGGCGGAAGAGGTTCTCCCGGGCCACCTCCTGCTTGATGAACCTCAAGGCCCGGTCCAGGGCCCGACGCAGCGTCTCCGGGTCGGCATCGAGATGGGCAGCGTAAAAGACCCGGGCCTGCTTCAAATCCGGGCTCATCTCCACCCGGGTCAAGGTGAGCTCCCGCAGCCTGGGGTCGGCGCACTTGTGGAGCAAAATCAGGGCCAGGCGCTCCCGCAGCAGTTCCGCCGCCCGCCGGGAACGGCCGCTGACCAGGCGCGGCGGCATCGCTCACTCATCCTTCAGGTAGCAGAGTTCCATCTGGCTATCGATGATCTCCACTACGTACTGGTTCTCAATGAATCTCATGATCTGCTGCATCCGGGTCTCGAGCAATTGCGGATCGTTGCCCACCAGGGCCACCCCGACCTGGGCCTTGCGCCACAAGTCGTTGTCCCCCACCTCTGCCATGGCCGCGTCGAACTTGTGCCTGGCCTTTTCGATAAGACTCCGCACCACCTTGCGCTTTCCCTTTAAGGAGTCGTTCTCCGGGATGATCAAGGTTAGGCGGGCCGCGGCGACGATCATGTCTCAGCTCCCTGGACCGGTAAGGCCGGGTGCCCTGCCCTACCCTATTCCTCTCTCTGGCCCCGGCTGGGCAGGCTTTCCAGGACGGCCTTCACCTTTTCCTGGAGATAAGCCTCGATAATGTCTCCCACCTTATATTCGCTAAAGCGGTCGATGCCGATACCGCATTCATAGCCGGCCTGGACCTCCTTGACGTCTTCCTTAAAACGCTTCAAGGAGTTGATCCGGCCGCCTTCCGATACCGTCTTGCGGTCCCTCAGCACCCGGGCCAGGGCGTTCCGTTCCACCGTACCCTCCAGGACCATGCAGCCGGCTATGGTGCCGATCTTGCTGACGCTAAAGACCTGGCGCACTTCGGCCCGGCCCAGGATCTTCTCTTCGACCACGGGCTCCAGCAGGCCCTCGAGAGCGTTGTGAATATCCTGCAGCAGGTTGTAAATGACGTCATAGTAGCGCACATCCACCTGTTCCGCCTCCGCCAGGGCGATCGCCTTGGGGTTGGCCCGGACGTTGAAGCCCACCACGATGGCATCGGAGGCCGAAGCCAGCATAATGTCGCTTTCGGTGACCTCTCCCATGCCGGCGTGGATCAGGTTAACCTTGATCTCACTGGAGCCCAGCTCCGAAAGGGCCTTGGCCAGGGCTTCTATGGAGCCGTGGACATCGGCCTTGAGCACCATCTTGAGCTCCTTGACCGCCCCGTCCTTCACCTGCTGGTAGAGCTTCTCCAGGGTCACGCGGCTGATGCGGGCCATGGTGACCTCTCGCTGTTTCTGCTGGCGCATCATGGCGATCTGCTTGGCGCGGCGCTCATCCTCCAGGACCATGAACTCGTCCCCGGCGTCGGCGATGGCATTGAATCCCTGCACCTCTATCGGCAGTCCCGGAGTCACCTCCTCCAGCTTCTGGCCCCGGTCGTCGAACATGGCCCGCACCCGGCCGTACTGGGAACCGCAGACAAAGTAGTCGCCCACCTTCAGGGTGCCTTGCTGCACCAGGAGGGTGCCCACCGGACCCCGGCCTTTGTCCAGCCGGGATTCGATGATGCGGCCGGAAGCCGGCGCCTCTGGAGAGGCGGTGAGGTCCAGGATTTCGGCTTGCAGCAAAATCTTCTCCAGCAATTCCTGGATGCCGATACCTTTCTTGGCGGATACCTCGGCAAACAGGACTTCGCCGCCCCATTCTTCCGAAACCACCCCGTAGTTCCCCAACTCCCGTTTGACCCGCTCGGCGTTGGCGTTGGCCTTGTCAATTTTGTTGACCGCCACCACTAATGGCACCCCGGCGGCCTTGGCGTGGTTGATGGCCTCCACGGTCTGTTCCATGACGCCGTCGTCTGCGGCCACCACCAGGACCACCAGGTCGGTGACCTTGGCGCCCCGGGCCCGCATGGCGGTGAAGGCTTCGTGGCCGGGGGTGTCCAGAAAGACCACCTCACCCTGGCCCTCGGGGAGCTTCACATGGTAGGCGCCGATGTGCTGGGTGATGCCTCCGGCTTCCGCTTCGGTGACCCGGGTCTGCCGGATCACGTCCAACAGAGAGGTCTTGCCGTGGTCCACGTGGCCCATGATGGTGACCACCGGCGGCCGCGGCTTGCTTGTCCCTTCCTGGCGCGGCGCCTGCGCCAGCAGGTCTTCTTCCTGCATGGAGGCATGTTCCACTTCATAGCCGAATTCGCTGGCCACGATCCCGGCGGATTCAAAGTCGATGGCATAGTTGATGGTGGCCATCACCCCCATTTGCAAAAGCTGCTTGATGATTTCGCTGCTCTTGATGCCCATGCGCTTGGCCAGTTCGCCCACGGTGATGGATTCTCCCACCTTGATGCGGCGCTTGATGGCCTTAGGCACGGTAAGTTCGGCCCGGCTTATCTTTTTGATGGCCTTTTTCATCCCTCTGCGTCGCGGCCCGCGCCCTTCGCCTTCGGCGACGCTGTAGAGGTCCGCCCGTTCCCGCACCTCGCGCTTTTTGAGCGGCTTGGCCCGCTGGGCTTCAGGAGTTTCCGGGCGTCTGCCACTCTTCCTTTTTCCCTTGATCTCTTTCTTCTCTTCCGGCAGCCCGGGCTTGAGAGCCCCGCCCGGCGGCGGCGTCACGCCGGTCCCCGGCCTAGCCCCAGCAGCGCCTGGCCGGCCCGCTCCAGTCCTGGGCCGCACCCCCTCCCCAGGACCCTCCCGGGAAGGCGGCGGCGCCGCCGCCGCGGGTTTTTCGGTGGGCAGGCTGATTATCCGGGCGGGAACCTCCTTCTTCCGGGCCTTGCCGCGCTGGCGCTTCAGGGCGGTTCCAGAGTCGGCCAACGCGGCCGGGCTCGGCCCCTCGGGGGCTGCGGCTGGGGGCGCGGCCGCGGCCTCTGCGCCTGGCGTGACTTCCTCAGAAACTGGCGCACCTTCCTCCTTCCCCTTCTCTTTGGGGGGGAAGGCCACGATGCGGGCCATTTCTTTAGGCTTACGCGCCTTGGCCTCCTCCTTGGGAGGAGGGGCCGACGGCGCTTCGACCTCGGGCGCAGCCACCGGCGCCGGGGCTACCCGGCGGCGCCGCTTGACATTTTCTCCGACCCGCAGTTCTTCCGTGCGCATGGCCGCGGCGCTGAGTCTTTCCCGGGCTCGAGCCACCGTAGCCTCATCCAGAGAACTGAGGTAGGTGAAATGCTCCGTAAGCCCCAAATCGTCCTTCAGGCGCTGAATCAGCTCCTTGACGTCCAGTTGTAGTTCCTTGGCCAAATTGGCAATCCTGGTCTTCGCCATATACTAACCATACCCCCGAACCTGGTTTCATTTCCCGGGCTTCAGATCAACCGCTAGCCTTCCTGGGCTTCCTGGGGCGCGGCCTCTTCGCCGCTCTCCTCCTCCGCCGCCACTCGTATCATTTCCTGGGCCGAGGCAATCAGGCCCCCCGCTTTTTTCTCGGTCAGGCCGGTGGCCTGAACTAATTCTTCCAAACTCGTTTCCGCCACTTCCTTAGCTGAGTTATAGCCGCCCTCATGCAGCAGATTGGCGGTAATCTCCCCCACCCCGGGAATCCGCAGCAGGGAGAGATAGCCTTCCTTCAAAGACTTGGAGTACCTGGCCTCGCTCTTGACGTCGATCTTCCAGCCCACCAGCCGGGAGGCCAGCCGGACATTCTGGCCCCGCTTGCCAATGGCCAGGGACAACTGGTCGTCCGGGACGATAACCTCCATGGTTTGGGTGACCTCGTTCAGGATAATGCGGCTCACCTGAGCCGGGGCCAGGGCACTGGTGGCAAACTTGGCAGGATCCGGATGCCAGGGAATGATGTCGATCTTCTCGCCCCGGAGCTCCTGGACGATGTTTTGCACCCGGGAACCGCGCATGCCCACACAGGCCCCCACCGGGTCCACGTCGGATTCCCTGGAGGCCACCGCGATCTTGGCGCGGCTTCCCGGTTCCCGGGCGCAGCCCAACACCTGGACGATGCCTTCGGAAATCTCCGGGACCTCGGCCTCGAAGAGGGCGATCAGAAATTGCGGGTGGGTGCGGGACAGGATGACCTGGGGCCCCCGGGTCTGCCTTTTCACGTCCAGGAGAAAGGTGCGAATGCGCTCTCCTTTATGGTACATCTCCCGGGGCACTTGCTCCGATGGGGGGACCAGGGCCTCGGTGCGCCCCAGGTTGACGATGATTCCCTCAGGGTCAATCCGCTGGACGATGCCGTTGATGATCTCGCCCTTGCGGTCTTTGAAATCCTCAAAAACCAGGTCCCGCTCCGCGTCCTTCATGCGTTGCATGATCACCTGTTTCGCCGACTGGGCGGCGATGCGCCCAAAGGCCGAGGCGTCCATCTTGATCCCCAGGCTGTCCCCCACTTCGCATTCCGGGTCCAACTTCCGGCCCTCAGCCATGGAAATCTGCTGGCTGGGGTCCTGCACCTCGAGCACCACTTCCTTGTATTGAAAGACCTCGATCATCCCGGTGTCATCATTGTATTCCACCTCGATCTCCAGGCGGGGTCCAAACTTCTTCTTGGCCGCGGAACGTATGGCATCCTTGATAGCGCTGATCAGCACCTCTTTGTCGATGCCTTTATCGCGGCTGACTTGATCGATGATCCGTTTTAATTCCAAGTTCATGAGAGGTGCTAGCCCTCCTTGCGGTGAGTTTTTAGATCCAGCTCCAGCCGGGCCCGGGCGATTTCCGGCAAGGGGATGCGGCAAGTCTCCTCCCCTATCCGCAGGCAAACCGTCTCTCCCTCCAGGTCCAGGAGGATGCCCCGGTGCACCTGGCGGCCGTCCCAGAGGCTGTGGGTGGTGAGGCGCACCATGCGGCCGCGGTACCGGCGGTAATCTTCCGGCTTGCTAAGCTTCCGGGTCAGCCCTGGCGAAGAGACTTCCAGATGGTAGGATCCCGGAATCACGTCGTGAACCTCCAGCAGTTCTCCCACCACCCGGCTGATCCCGGTCAAGACCTCAAGCGAGATGCCGCCGGGCTGATCCAAAAAGAGGCGCAGGGTGGCCCGGCTCCGGCGCGGCCGGGCGTATTGCAGGTCCACCAGCTCCACTCCCTGGGCGTCCAGGAGCGGCTTCAGCAGCTCCTGCACCCGGGCGATAGTCTCTTCCCTGGTTTCCATATTTAGATACTTTAAGAAATTATATTACTTATCCCCAGCCGCCCGGACTTGCGGGCTTCCTTATTCTAAATCTGGAAGTACATGATCGAGATGCGTATGCCAACCGCCCCCAGGGCCAGCGCCAGGGTGCGGACAATCCAGGGGCCCCGTAAACGGTTGGATAGTTGCGCCCCAACGGGCGCTCCCAGTAAAACCCCAATGGCCAGGCTCATGGTATGCCTGACTACTCCCGGATGAAAAGACCCATGCGAGATGTGCACCGCCGTGCCGGCCAAGGACATGATGGCCAGAACGAACTGGGAGGTTGCCGTAGCGATGTGCACCGGAAAATCTAAGAAGTAGATCAGGACCGGCACGTGAATGATGCCGCCGCCGATCCCCAGAAAACTGGAGAGATAGCCCACCAAAAAGCTGATCCCTATGCCCACGTAGAGATTGAAAGTGTAATAATGCCTCTCTCCGTCGGCGGTGGTGATAATGCGCCAGGCATGGCCCCGATGGGTGTGGATCTCCGAGCGCGGTTTGATTTCGGGGCGCAAGATCAGGAATATGGCCACAGCTATTAAGAGTATCCCAAAGATGCCGTTGAACAGGTGCCGGGACACTATTTCAGTGTTGACGGCCCCGATGATCGCCCCGGGGATGGTGGCCGCGGCGAAGATCAGGCCCGACTTATAGTCTATCCGCCCCATAAAGGCGTAGGCCTCGGAGCCGGCCAGGGCGTTGGCAAAAACTACCGCCAGGGAAATGCCCGTAAGTTCGTCAGCGCTGGCGTGGGGATACATCAACAGGAGTATCGGCATCAGCACAAAACCGCCCCCGGCGCCGATGAGGGTGCCGAAGAGCCCCACCGACACTCCCAGTCCGATAAGCCAGAGATATTCACTTGGCGTGAATGGTGTCATTTATACCTTTCCCGGCGACCGCCGGTTTTCTTATTCTAATGCTGGAAGTACATGATCGAGATACGTATGCCAACCGCCCCCAGGGCCAGCGCCAGGCTGCGGACAATCCAGGGTCCCTGTAAACGGTTGGATAGTTGCGCCCCAATGGGCGCTCCCAGTAAAACCCCAATGGCCAGGCACAGGGTATGCCTGATTACTCCCGTATGAAACGAACCCTGCCAGAGGTGCACCGCCGTGCCGGTCAAGGCCATGATGGCCAGAACGAAATGGGAGGTTGCCGTGGCAATGTGCACGGGAAAATCCAGGAAGTAAATCAGAACCGGCACGTGAATGATGCCGCCGCCGATCCCCAGAAAACTGGAGAGGTAGCCCACCAAAAAGCTGATCCCTATGCCCGTGTAGAGATTGAAATTGTAATAATGCCTCTCTCCGTCGGCGGTGGTTATAATGCGCCAGGCATGGCCGCGGTGGGTGTGCAGCTCGTGGCGCGGTTTGATTTCGGGCCGCAGGACCAGGAATATGGCCACGGCTATCAAGAGTATCCCAAAGATGCCGTTGAACAGGTGCCGGGGCACGACTGAGGTGTTCAGCGCCCCGATGATCGCCCCGGGGACGGTGGCCGCAGCGAAGATCAGGCCCGACTTATAGTCTATCCGCCCCATAAAGGCATAGGCCTCCGAGCCGGCCAGGGCATTGAAAAAAACCACCGCCAGGGAAATGGCCGTAAGTTCGTCAGGGCTGGCCTTGGGATACAGCAGCAGGAGTATCGGCATCAACACAAAACCGCCCCCGGCGCCGATGAGGGTGCCGAAGAGCCCCACTGCCACTCCCATTCCGATGAGCCAGAAATATTCACCTGGCGTGAATGGTGTCATTTACCACCCCTCCCGGCGCTTGCCGCCACAAAAAAAGCGGGCCTGTAGCCCACTTCCGGGAAATTCCAAGACGTTGTTTAATCTCGGGGCGCCCCAGAGCAACTACTTAACTCCGCCCGCAAAGTAAACCGGCCATCCTGCCCCTTGCTGCCGGCCACCTCGACGGGGGAAGTGGGTCTCCCGGCAAAACGACAAGACCCGTAAGTCTTCCCGCTCCCCGGGCTGGAGCGGGCAACGGGATTCGAACCCGCGACACCAAGCTTGGGAAGCTTGTACTCTACCAGCTGAGCTATGCCCGCTCAACTTCTAAATTTATAAAATTTGCTCCAAGAAGTCAAGCGGTTCCGGGTAGGGGCCGAACCGGCAGCCGCCGCGGCCGCGCTAATTTTCGGTCCTCAGGCGCAGCAAACCAAATTTTAGTGACTTCCTGGCTTACTTGACAAGAGATTTAAATACTCATGTGTTGCATACCGGGGGGGCACCTGAAAAGATTCGTCCGGTCGATTCTGCCGGCCCTGGTCTTAACACTTGCCGCGAGTTCATGCCGGTTGGACCTGTTTTGAGGCTGATAATTTAAAGAATTTGCCGGGCTGCGGCGATATCGGCATGGATCTGGGTGGCCAGGTCCGCAACCGAGGGAAAGCGTCGCTCTTCCCGCAGCCGGGCCACGAAATCGACCCCCAGGTCCTCGCCGTAGAGGTCGCCGGCGAATTCCAACAGGTGTACCTCCAGGGAGGCGGCGCAGCCGTCGAAGGTGGGACAGGTGCCGATATTGGCTACCCCGGCCAGGATTTCCGCCCCCCGCCGCACCCGGACCGCATAGATCCCCGAAGCCGGCAACAATTCGTTCCGCGGGCGAATATTGGCGGTGGGCACCCCCAGGAGCTTGCCCCCCCGGCCTTTACCCCGGACCACCTGGCCCACCACCGCGTAAGGGCGTCCCAGCAGGCGCCGGGCCTCCGCCACCTTCCCGAGACGCACCATAGCCCGGATCAGTGAGCTGCTCACCACCGCCGCGTCACTCTCCACGGCCCATACCACCTGGACCGTGAACCCCGAGACCTGGCCCATCTCCCGGAGGAGGTCAGCATTGCCTTCCCGGCCGCGTCCGAAGCAGTAGTCGTGGCCGATCACCACTTCCCGCGCCCTGAGGCGCTCGCAGAAATACTGGCTCACAAAATCCCGGGCCGGCAGGGCGGCAAATTCCCGGGTAAAGGGCAGGACTACCACCACGTCCAGCCCGCAGCCCTCAAGGAGTTCCAGTTTCTGCGCCAGGGTGGTGAGCAGCGGCAGATCCATCTCCGGCCGCAGCAGCTTCAGAGGATGAGGCTCAAAGGTGACGGCTACCGCCTGGCCCCCCAATTCCCGGGCCCGCCGGCGAACCCGCCCCAGGATGGCCTGGTGTCCCAGATGGACCCCGTCGAAATTGCCGATGGTGACCACCGTGAGCTCAAAGGCCGCTTCTCCCGGCGGGAGATCATGAATGACCCGCACCCCTGCCTCCTCTCTCTGCGTTTCGTCTGAGCCTTAAGATAGTGGCACAGGCTGCCAGCCGGTGTCCTAATCTAGAGGGCGGGCTGGGCACCCTATATTGGCCCTACCTTGACAAGCCCAATTAGTTATAATAGATTAATTATTCGAAAAATGCCAGGCAGCAGCCGGGCATCAGGCCGAAGTGGCGGAACTGGTAGACGCGCTGGGTTCAGGGTCCAGTGGGGGTTTCCTCGTCGGGGTTCAAATCCCCGCTTCGGCACCACTTGATATTAAAAAGGCGTAATCTTAACAGGTTACGCCTTTGCTCTATTCTGCCCTGGTCTAAATTCCCTGATTTCCCTGCCAGCTTCTGGAGACCTGGGGCGCACGGCCGCTCAGGGCCGGGATTGGGAGGACCACATGAGCGCCAGCCCGGCCAGAATGGCGAGAAAGGCGGCCAGGCTCCCCCAGCGCCGCCACGCCAGATAGAGGCCCCGAGCCGGGAGGCTCTCTTTCCCGGCGCGCCGCCCCGTCAATTTGTGGGCCAGCCACAGGACGAATCCCAGCAGCGCCAGCGTTGGCCCGGAGGCAAGATTAAACCCAGCCGGCATGGCGCCCCCTCCCCGTCCGGGCCCGCTTAATGCGGCTCCTTGGCCTCATCTGCCTCAGGGCTGCGGCTCCCATTTACCAGAGACGCTATTATAGACCATAGCCTGGCCATTCATATCGCACCTCCACTGATTGCCGACCTTGCGCACGTTCCTGGCTGCAGCCGGCGCAGTCGGGGATATTTCGTCCGGCGTCCCTACCGCGCTCTGCATATGGCTCGTCAGCGGTGGTTGTTCGCTAGATGATGAACAACCACCCGCCCAGACCACTAACATGGCAGTCGCTAAAGCCATTCCCGCAAAATGTACCTTCGCTTTCATCCCGGTAACCTCCCGACCCTGATGGTCATTGACGATTTTCCCGAGAAAAATCGGCGCCTGGCAAATTTATCCTATTATAGACAGAATTTGGAAAAAAATCCTTTTCCCGAGAAAGAGTGCTATCATGGCTCCCTGAAACAATTCGCTTCAAAAAAAAGAACTTTGTCGGATTTAACCTGGTTGGTGGGCTCGCCAAAGCCATTTTTGTGAGCCGCGCCGGGGCCGGCCCCATAATCACCTTTGAGAAGGAGCGCATCGCCATGTCCAATAGCACCAGAGGCAGGATGATGGCTGTGGGACTATGGCAGATCCAGGGGGAATAACATGACTTGGTTGGAGACAATTTTGCATGAAAACAGGCAATTCCAGGATGTCATTAGCCCCGAGGCCTTGCCTAGAGAGAGACAGCCATACCCGTACGCCATCGTCACCTGCATGGATCCGCGGGTCAACTTGGCCGCGGCTGGGGTAACTCCTTTCCGGCCCAGCGGCCAGATCCAGTCCCAGGTTAGAGTGATCCAAGCGGCGGGAGGCATTGCCGACCAACGCTCCCTGCTGATCGGCATTCACATGACCGGTTTCAAGGAAATCGCGGTTATTATGCATACCGATTGCGGCTGTACTATGGCCTATGCCAAGATCGACACGATAATGGCAAATCTCCGGGCTAACCTGAGTGCCCGACAGTGGCAGGAGTTTAACCACCTTATTGGAGAGCCTTTCCGTGAAAACCTGCTGGCCTGGCTGCATGCCTTCGAGGACCCCGCGGAAGCGGTCAAGAAGGAAGTGCGGGCGATCAAGAATTACGTCTTCACGCCGGAGCACCTCATCGTGCACGGATTGGTCTATGATTTGTCGGATGGCACTATTGCGGTCATAGTAAATGGCTACGATTCTGCTGAAAAACTATAATTCTAAGTTCTTGCAGTGCAATTGGTGCCGGCAGCGCGGTCGGCGCCGGAGACCCGGTCATATGAAGGAGATGCTCCTCTCCAAGGCCTACTGCCTGATCGAGCCAGGCCCGGTCGTGCTGGTGACGACCGCCCAGGCGGGACGCGCCAACGTCATGACCATGAGCTGGCACATGGTGATGGATTTTGTGCCTCCCCGGATCGGCTGCATCATCGGCCCCTGGGATTACAGCTTCACGGCCTTAAGTGCGACCAGAGAATGCGTGATTGCTATTCCCACGGTCGACCTGGCCTCCCAGGTGGTCGATATTGGCAACTGCTCAGGCCGGGAAGTCGATAAATTCAAGGCCTTCGGGTTGACGCCGCTCCCGGCTCAGGAGGTAGCTGCACCGCTGCTGGCCGAGTGTCTCGCCAATCTCGAGTGCCGGGTGGCGGATGCCAGCCTGGTGAGTAAATACAATCTCTTCATTCTGGAAGCCGTCAAGGTCTGGATTGATCCCCAGCGCCGGGAACGACGGACGATCCATGCCAATGGCGACGGCACCTTCGTGGTCGATGGCAGGACCATAGACCTTAAAGAAAAGATGGTGAAGTGGCAGGCCTATGTCTGAAGTGGAATTTCGCTTTAGCCGATGCGGAATCTCTTCACGGTCTCCAAATCGACTTTAACCCCCAGGCCCGGCGCCATAGGGATGGGCACGACACCATTTTTGATGACGATCGGCTCACATAGGAGCTCACTCCGGAGAGGGTTTGGGGTAGCATCGAGTTCCACCGTAATCCCACCCGGCAGGGCCGCAAAAAGATGCAAGGTTGCTGCCAGCCCGATGGCATTGCCGAAGAAATGCGGCGCCCAGGGCAGCCCCCAGGCCGCGGCCATGTCGCAAATGACCCTCATCTCGGAAATGCCGCCGGTCTTCGTAACGTCGGGTTGGGCAATGCGGAAGAGTTTACCGGAGAAGGCCTTCCGGAATCCATCCCGGCAGTAAACGTTTTCCCCTCCCGAAACCGGAATCGGACTGTTGGCGGTGACATAAGCCAGGTCCTCCGGCTCCTCGCAGGAGCAGGGTTCTTCAAGCCAGGAGATGCGGTACTCCGCTAAGAGATCCGCCATGCGCAGCGCCTCCTGCGGCTGCCAGCCCATATTGGCGTCGATCATCAAGCGGCCTTGCGGTCCGATGGCCTTTCTGGTTTCACGAATATTGCGCAGATCGGTCTCCTCGCCAAATCCGACTTTGACTTTCACCGCCCGGATGCCCAGTTCCAGGGCTGCCGCCGCCGCAACCTCGGGGTTCTTGGGGCCGAGGCCGCTGGCATACACCGGGGCCTCGGAGATAAATTTGCCGCCAAGAAGTTCGTAAATCGGCATATTTTTATATTTGCCCAAGATGTCCCACAAGGCCAGGTCGGCGCCGCTGATAGCCTGCATCAACTGCCCGCGGCAACCCGCCTGCAGGCCGATGGTATTTAACTGCCCGGACATTTTGTGCCAAAGGCGGCCAACCTCCAGGGGATTCTCTCCCACCAGGAGGGGTTCGATGGCCCTGGCTATGGTTATCTGGCGCTCCTCCAGAGCCCAGTAGGGATGGTTGACGAAACTTTCCCCCCAGCCCTCGATACCCGCGTCCGTGGTGATGTGCACCAGGCAGCTTTTCCTGTGAGTCATCAGGCCGAATGAGAAACTGAGCGGTTCCTGCAACGGCGCTGCCAGGCTGATGGTCTCCACCCGGGTAATTTTCATGTCATTTTACCTCTTCCTTAATGCTTCTCCGCCTCGGTCCAGATTGGCCGCAAGGGACCGGTGATAAAGGTGAAGGAAGCCGCACCCAGCAGCGCCACGATACACATCATTAGAAAAGCCAGGTTGAATGACCCGGTGCGCGTCACAATGATGCCGGTGAGGATGGGGCCGAGAACTCCGCCCCCAAACATGCCCGCGGTATTCATGATCCCGCCGATCGAACCCACATAGTCGTTGGCCGGGGCGATATCGGTGGGCGTGGCCCAAATACAGCCATAAGCCATCCTCATGATAAATGCCGTAAGACAGAGGAGAGCAATGGCCATAAAGGGAGTATGCGCCCGTCCGACCGCAAATATCGCCATGGCGCCGCCGATCATGCCGACGCAGATGGGCATTTTTCTGGCAATCTCCAGCCTAATCTTTCGGCGTACCATGGCATCGGACCACGACCCGCCGATCAAGCCGCCGATCAGACCTGCGACCCCCGGCAACATTCCATAAATCCCCATCTTGATAATCGACAACTGATGGGTTTTGACCAGGTAGGTGGGCAGCCAGGTATAGAAGAAGGCATAGACAAAGGGATAACAGAAATATCCCAGCGTAATTCCCCAGACTTGCCGATGCCGGAAGAGAGAAAACCAGGACATCTTGTTTGCAGCCGGCGCCGGCGGTTTAGAGGCCTCGGCTGGAACGGCAATTTCCTCAACCTGTTCAATATAGTCTAATTCTCTTTTAGATAGTCTCTTATGACTCCGCGGTTCGTCATAGAGCCACCACCAACCGATGGTCCACAAGAAACTAATGGCGGCAAAACCGTAAAAAACCTCACGCCAGCCGAAGGTATAGAGCAGCCAGGCAGCCAGGGGCATGCCGATAATGATGCCGCCGTCGTTTCCCAGGGCATAAAGGGCGCTGGCAGTGGCGCGCTCCTGTTTTGGAAACCAGGCCCGGACGGCGCGTGCCGCGGCGGGGAAATTGGGAGCCTCTCCTGCCCCCAGCAGGATGCGGGCGCCCATTAAGCTCTTGAACCCGATGGAGAGACCGCTCGCCAGGGTGGTTATGCCCCACCAGGCGCCCACCAGGGTAAAAGTTCTCCGGGGTTTCAACCGGTCCACCATGATACCGCCGGGGATATTACCGGCCACGTAAGTCCAGAAGAAGGCGGATATGACGATGCCCATCATGGTGGGGTCCAACCCCAGATTTTTAGCGATAACCGGCACAGTCACCGCTAAATTTACCCGGTCGGCGGACTGAATGGTAATACCCAGGAAGAGCATTATGCCAATAGCCCAGCGAAACCTGGGGATCGGTTCCAAATGGTCCGTTACCGTGGCCGCGCGGCCGGCGTTGCTCATGGCGGGCTCCTTTTTATGCTTCAGCTCTACCGGGGCGCCGGGTTTGGCATGGCCACCACCCTGGCAATGTCATTCTGAGCGCACCGAAGAATCTAGTACCTTCAGTAACCCGAGAGCCTGCACTCCGCTCAGGATGACAAGGAACTCGGGTTTTACAATAGAAATCAGAGCCGGACGGGCTTCATCCTTTCCGGCGGCCACAGGCCGCCCTATAAAGGCGGCAGCGGAGAGACGCCTGTGCCGCTATGGTTTTTCTGCTCACTGCTCACTGCTCACTCTCTTACCTGCAGCCGGAGCTTCTCAGGTTGAGGCGCAATTTCTAGATCACCTGGCTAATGTGCATCACCTTGTAGCAGGCCCCACCAGCCCCTGCCTTGGCTAACTGGATCAGGCAGGCGGGACATTCGGTCACAATGACGTCGGCCCCGGTCTGGCGAAAGGCGGCATCCTTGGCAGCCAGTATCTTCCCCGACTCTTCGGGAAAATCGAGGTGAAAGGTCCCGGTGCCGCCGCAGCACATGTCCGCCCTGGCCGCCTCGACGAAATGGCCCGCCTTTTCCAGCAGGGCCCGGGGCTGGGACTTGACCGACTGGCTCCGCACCAGATGACAGGGATCGTGGTAACTTATAGTAATCGCGGCTTGCCGTTCCGGCTCATAACCGATCTGGTGCAGGTATTCGCTGAACCCCCTCACCTTCTTACTGAAGACGGCGGCCGGAATGCGCCATTCGCTATTTTCTGAAAAGAGCGCAGCATACTCCTTGAGGGCGCTGCCGCAACTGGCGCAGTCAGTCACCACGATATCGTAAGTCTCGAAAAGTTTAATGTTCTTCTCCGCGAGCTCCAGGGCATCTCCCCCCATGCCGTGGACCTGGTGCGGCCTGCCGCAGCAAAAGTTGTCCAGCAGGTCTATCCTGCCGGCCTTGGATAATACCCGGACCGAGTCGGCGGAGGCCTTCGGGAAGAAGAGCTTCATGGCGCAACCTTGATAATAGGCGACTCGGGGCCGGCCCGGGACCGCGGCCGCGGTCTTGGCGCCCTTGGCGGCCGGGGTTGTCCCGGCGGGGCCGGAGAACATCCGCTGATACTCTTTTCTGCTAAACTCCTCCGGTATCAATCCCTCGGGCAATACCGCGGCAATCCCGGTTAGCCGCCCTAATTTGAGAGCCAAGGAGGCGAATCCGATTAAGCTGGGGCTTTTCATAAAGCCGCCGATGGCCCGGTTAACCAGACTGATTCCCGTTTTCTGCCGCAGATATTCCCTGGCCATGATCATGGCTGCGTCGGTTCTTACCTTACATGGACAGTTGACCACGCAAGCCTTGCACAAGAGGCAGTAATTCAGGGCTCCGGCTGCACCGGCGTCCAGCTCCAGGTCGCCATCCAGCAGCACCCTTAAGATGGCGTTCTTGCCCCGGGCCGCCGCCTTCTCCCGGGCCGTGACCGCATAGAGGGGGCAGACGGTGAGACAGGCGCCGCAGCGGTCGCACTGCGCCACCAGCGACTTGAGATCACTCTTGAGCTTGCTGTCCATCCGCCCTCTATGAAAAGATCTTCCCCGGGTTCATTATACCGTTTGGGTCGATGGCCGCCTTGATGCTCCGGAGGGTAGCCACCCCCACTTCGCCTAAGGCCTGCACGATGTAGTCTTTCTTGGTAAGGCCGATCCCGTGCTCTCCGGAGAGCGTGCCGCCGAGGTCTAAGGCAGCCTGAAACACCTCAGCCACGGCCTGGTCGACTTTTTCGCGGGCGCCGGGAAGACTGAGGTCGGTCAAAATCGACGGATGTAAGTTGCCATCCCCGGCATGGCCATAAATGGCGATGGTCAGGCCATATTTCCGGCTGATCTGCTGCAGCCGTTTGACCACTTCCGGAAAGGCGCTGCGGGGCACCGAAATATCCTCTCCTATGCGGTTGGGCGCCAGGGTCGCGACCGCGGGGCCCAGCGCCCGGCGGATACTCCATAAATCTTCGGCCTCCTGCTGATCCCGGGCCAGGCGGAATTCGGCGGCGCCGCACTCCTGACACACCTTTCTCAGGCCCTCAGCCTGACTGGTGAGGCTATGTTCATCTTCGCCATCGAGCTCATATATGATGCAGGCCTCAATCGCGGCGTCGATATTTAGCTGGTGCAGCCGCGCCACTGCCTGAATACTGACTTTATCCATAATCTCGGCCGCGGCCGGAATAATCCCGGACCGGATGGTTTTGCGCACGCACTCGCAGGCCGCATCCATAGTGGTGAACATCACTTGCGCGGTCTTCTGCGCGCGAGGCAAGGGCAGTAACCTGAGGATGGCCCTGGTGACAATGCCGAGGGTGCCTTCACTGCCTACAAAAAGCCGGGTCAGGTCGTATCCCGTCACATTTTTTATGGCCTTGCCCCCGGTTTCCAGGACCTGGCCGCCCGGGAGCACGACCGTAAGCCCCATGACATAATCCCGGGTTACCCCATATTTTACTGCCTTGGGCCCCCCGGCATTTTCCGCGATATTGCCGCCGATAGTGCAGAACTTCCAACTGGCGGGGTCGGGCGGATAAAAGAGGCCGCGGGCCGCGCAGTAGCTGTACAGATCAAAGGTGCGCACCCCCGGTTCCACGGTCACCATACAGTTCTGCTCATCCAGTTCCAGGATGCGGTTCATCTTTTCAAAGCAGAGGGCAATCCCACCGGCAATGGGCATACTGCCTCCGGAGCGCCCGCTCCCCGATCCCCGGGGTACCACCGGAACTCTATGCTGGTTGGCGTAAGCCATCAGATGGCACAACTGTTCGGTCGAGGTGGCGTAAACCGCCAGGTCGGGGTTCCTGGCCGGCATCAGCGGCAGGGGGGAGGCGTCGTAAGAGTAGGTAAACATGTCCAGGTTACTGTCAATGACATTTTCTACCCCACAAATTTCGCCGATCTCTCTTTTCATGGCCGGGGTTAACATATATTTTCAACTCCAATTAGCAGTTGCCTATCCTGGGCTCTGTAGTTGCTGCTGAGAGCGATTTCACCCCTCTTTTTCAACCGCCTCGCCAGGCCGCGCTGCCGCGCCATTTCCCCCCTGAACCAGGGCGTAGACCTCTTCCAGGGTTCGCGCCACCTGGACCCCGGCGGCGGCCAGGGCGGCGTATTTCGACGCGGCGGTGCCGAAACCGCCGGAAATAATCGCGCCGGCGTGACCCATGCGCCTTTCCGCCGGGGCATTGGCGCCGGCGATGAAGGCCACCACCGGCTTGGGATATCCGGTCTCCCTGATATAAGCGGCGGCGGTCTCTTCTCCGGCCCCGCCGATTTCTCCGATCATAACCACTGCTTCCGTTTGCGGGTCGTCACGGAAAAGCGCCAGCGCCTCGACAAAGTCCAGGCCTTTAACGGCATCACCCCCCAGGCAGACGCAGGTTGACTGACCCACCTGCCGCTGGGCCAGGCTGGAGGCGACTTCATGGGTGAGCGTGCCGCTCCGGGAAATGATCCCGACCTTACCCTCGCGGTAGAGAAATCCGGGCATAATGCCAACCCGGCATTGGCCCGGACTGATCACCCCGGTCGTATTCGGCCCGACGATAATCACGCCTTTTTCCGAGGCTCGCTGCCGGATTTTCAGGGAATCCTGGAAGGGGACGAATTCGGTGATGATCACCACCAGCGGGATATAATGATCGATGGCCTCCAGGGCCGCGTCCAGCACCCCGGCCGGCGGCACCAGGATCAGAGAGGCGTCAACGGGCCTATCGTGCAAGACCTCTGCCACCGTATCGTACACCGGAATGGCGTGGACCGCCTGCCCGCCCTTCCCCGGAGTTACGCCCGCGACAATCCTCGTCCCGTACTCGAGCCCCCGGGCCGCATGATAGGCGCCCTGCTTCCCGGTTATGCCCTGGATCATTACTTGCGTGTCGCGATTGATCAGGATGGACATCGATTTTGGCTCCGGCCCACCGCTTTGAGTAGCATCGCCACGGCTTCTTCGCTAGTGCCGAATTTTACAAAGGGCACGCCGGCGGCTGCCAGGATCGCCCAACCTTCCTCCTGCGCATGACCCCGCATCTTCACAACCAGAGGCTGCCGCGGCTGCTCGCCCTGTACCACGTCCGCAATGCCGTTGGCCATCACTTCACAGTTGTTGATGCCGCCGAAAAGATTCAGCAGCACTCCCTCCACGCCCGGGGTCTTCAAGACCATCCGGAGCGCCGCTGCAGTCTTGTCCCGCGACGCCCCGCCGCCGAGGTCGAGGAAATTGGCCGGACGGCCTCCGGCCGCGGCCACCAGGTCCATGGTTGCCATGCAGAGACCGGCGCCGCCGGCAACGATGCCGATGTTGCCGCCGGGCAGGCGCACGTAAGCCAGCCCCTGGCGCCCGGCCTCCGCTTCGTAGGCGTCGGTCTGCTCCGCCTTCCTCTCGGGCAGCGGCAGTTGCTGGCGCCAGGCGGCGGAATCGTCCAATTCGATTTTAGCGTCCGCGGCATAAATAGTTCCATCCCGGGCAATGATCAGCGGGTTTATCTCGGCGCTCAGGGCATCGTAGTGAAAATATCCCGCCGCCAGTTTTCGGAGCACCTCGGCCACGGGCCGCAGCGGGGGGCCGGAGAGCCCGGCGCCTTTGCAGAGTTCCAGGATCTCATAAAGGGGGGGCAATGAAAAAGGGTTCAGAGCCAGCCGCCGCAGGGGATTATCGGGGCTGCCGCTGCTGCTCTCAATATCGACTCCCCCGGAAAGGGAAAAGAGCAGCACGAGACCGCGGGAAGCCTGATCCAGCGTAATCCCGGCGTACAACTCCCGGTCGCTATCGAGTCTCTGTTCCACCAGGAGCGTGCCGGCCGTTTCTCCGCCAATCTCCAAGGCGAGAAGCTCACGCGCGGCGGTCAGCGCCTCGGCCCCATTAGCGGCAAAGCGCACGCCGCCGGCCTTGCCCCTGCCGCCCCGGAGCAATTGGGCCTTGATGGCCACGGGGTAGCCGATTTTTTCCGCAAGCGCCCCCGCCGCGGCCGCGTCCGCAACCGTTCCCCCTTCCGGGGTGGCAATCCCCATGTGCCTGAAGAGCAATTTGCCTTCATATTCATAGAGCTTCACGGCGGTCTCCTGTCAGACCGGCGGCGCCTGCGCCCGGAGCCCTGGCGCCTGCCGGGCCGCCGCCTGCGCCGCTTCGTAACCGCGCCTCAGAGCTGCCTGGTTCGACTTGAGCGTCCGCGGCGGCACGTTGCCGGGCAGGGTCTTCTCCAAGCTGTCGAGGGCGACCAGGCCGGTGGCGCCGGACAGGGCGCCCAACATGATGATGTTGGCAAAGAGCGCCTGGCCGAATTCCTGCTCGGCAATTGCCGTCGCCGGCACCGCCACGGCCAGCTTGAACTCCAGCGGCAGTTTGCCGATCAGCGTAGGATCGTAGATGACTATGGTCGTCTCCGGAGAAACCTGGCGCCGATATTTATCCAGGGCGGGTTGCGACATCACCACCAGGGCGTTCAGGCGCCTCGTCTTGATGTAATCGATCTCGGCATCGCTGATTACCACCTCGGATTTGCAAGCCCCGCCGCGGGCCTCGGGCCCATAGCTCTGAGTCTGCGCCACTTCCCGCTTTTCATAGAGACCCGCGGCCTGCGCCAGCAATAGTGCGGCCTTGATGATACCCTGGCCCCCCAGGCCGGCAAAAAGGACCTCATTTCTCATCTGCTTGGCCCTCCACGGTGATGGCCAGGTCCGGGCAGAGCATTTCGCAGAGCCGGCAGTCGCTGCAGGCCTCGAGGGCCGCTACTTGCGGCATCAGGTACCCTTTGGGGCTGCGGGTCTGCGACACCTCGAAGACACCCTGGGGGCACTGATCGATGCACAAATGGCAGCCCTTGCAGGCCTTGGGGTCGATCACTATTGCCGCCGTCTGCTTCCGGTCCTTTTTCATGCTGCTGCAGCCCTCCTCAGGCGCTGCATCTTTTCCACGAACTCGGTCCGTTCCTCTTGATGGAGAATGCCGGTGATAATCTTTCCGGCGGCCTGGTCCGGCGTCAATCTCTCCGCGGCCCGCCGCCCCACGGCGCGCTCCTTGATCAGGCGCAGGTATTCTCCGGGTTTGCTCATCCCGTAGATGTACCGGCCTGCCTGGGTGGGACACTGGGAGATGACTTGCAGGAAAGCGAATCCTTTATGCTGTACCGCGGCCTCAATCCCGGTCACGAGGGAACCGGGCCGGGCCGTGGTATAGCGGGCCACGAAGGTCGCACCGGCGCTCCTTGCCAGGGCGCAGGAATCGAAGGGCGGCTCCGGGTTGCCGTAGGGAGTTGTCTGGGTCCGGACATCGACCGGGGTCGTCGGGGCTACCTGGCCGCCGGTCATGCCGTAGATGGCATTATCCATCATAATCACGGTGATATCGATATTCCGGCGGGCGGCATGAATCAGGTGGTTGCCGCCGATGCCCATACAGTCGCCATCGCCGGAAAAGACCACGACCGTCAGGTCCGGGTTGGCGATCTTCAGCCCGCTGGCCACGGCGAGGGCGCGGCCATGCAGCGTATGTATGACATCGGTATTGATAAAGACCGGCAGCCAGCTTGAGCAGCCGATCCCGGCCACCAGTCCGAGGCGTTCGAAGATGTCGAGTCCATCAATCACTCTCAGGAAGGCGTTGAGCACGGTGCCGTGGCCGCAGCCCGGGCAGAAGATGGTGGGCAGGGCGCTCCGGCGCAGATATTTCTCAGCTAGCGGGTGCATGGCTTTCAATCTCCACTTTATCGTTAAACGCCTCAGCGAATCGCTGCCAGAATTTCCTCCGGGGTATGCAGTTCGCCTCCCAGCTTGGGCAGCGACACCACCTCGATGCCATGGCAATAGCGCTCCAGTTCGCGGTTCAGCTTGCCAATATTCATTTCGGGCACCACGACGCGGCGGACCCCCGGCAGCCGCTCCCGGAAGCTTTTCTCGGGAAAAGGCCATAAGATGCGGGGCTGAAAAAACCCGACCTTGCCGCCCTCCGCCTTTGCTTCCCGGACCGCGGCGAAGGCGGCGCGGGCCACCGAGCCGTAGGCCACCACCAGCACTTCCGCCCCATCCGTGAAGGCGCTGCGGACATCGGCCAGTTCATCGGCATGACTGCTGATTTTGCCGCACAAGCGGCGCACCAGGGCCGCGCTGACTTCGGGATCGTCCCCTCTGCGGTTGCCGGACTCGTTGTGCAGTTGGCCATCCACCAGCAGACGGTACCCCTGTCCGAACGCCGGCATTCCGTCCAACAGGCCGGAGGGCAGAGGCCGATAGGGCAGATACTCCTCCGGCGGCGCCAGCGGTGGGCGGCGGTCGCTTACCTCGAGGTTAGCGGGGATCCTCAGCCTTTCCCGGGTGTGGCCGACAATCTCGTCGGACAGCACCATGACCGGAACCCGATACTTCTCCGCCAGATTGAAGGCCTTCACCGTAAGTTCATAACAGTCCTGCACCGAGGCGGGGCACAGGGCGATCACTTCATAATCGCCATGCGACCCGTACCTGGCCTGCATTATGTCCTGCTGCGATGAGGAAGTCGGTTGACCGGTGGAAGGACCGCCCCGCATGACGTTGATGATGACACACGGGGTCTCGGTGGCCACGGCATAGCCGATGCCCTCCTGCATCAGCGAAAATCCTGGCCCGGATGTGGCCGTGCAGGCCTTGAGACCGCCCCAGACCGCGCCGATTACTGCGCTCAGCGAGCCGATTTCATCTTCCATTTGCACGAAACTGCCAGCGACGCGCGGCATCTCCAGCGCCATGAGTTCGGCGATCTCAGAGGCCGGGGTGATCGGATAGCCGGCGAAAAACCGGCAGCCGGCCCGGATGGCCCCTCTGACACAGGCTTCATTGCCTTGCGCGATTAAGACCTGTTCCGTTTCCACCAGTCCCTCTCCCATCTCTGCTGCTACCCTGGGTTAAGCTTCCGGGGTGGCTCAGAGTCCGGTCTCAACCTATGCGGCGGTTAAGGCGTTGTCGGGCATTTCATCCTTCAGGAAGGCGTATTCCGGGATGAAGCCGCCCACAATGATAGCCAGCAAGGCCCAGAACAAGGACATCAACATAATGCCGGCGCCGATGGAATATTTTGATGCAACTATCCCGATGATAAGCGGGGCCAACGCCGAGAAACCTCGTCCCAGATTGAATGAGGTGCCGACTGCCGTGGCGCGTATATTGGTCGGAAAACTTTCCGACATATAAGCGCCATTTAAGGCAAAAGGTATGGTTTTAAAGATACCGAAAATAAAGGTTAAGGCAAAAACATTGCTGGCAGTATTATAGTAAATCAGCAGCGGCAGGGCTAAAGCTGAGCCGATGGCGCCCATGACATAAACCGGTTTCTTTTTCCATTTGGAGGCCAGCCAGCCGGCGCTGAGATTACCTAAAATCTGCCCCAGCGATAAGGCGATCATAAATATTTGGGCATTGACAATACCATAGTGCTTTTCGGTGGCAAAATAGGTTGGCAGCCAGATACTGAATCCCCAAAAAGCGCATTGTAAAAAGAATATACTAAAGCTCCATAAAATAAACATCCGCAGATTACCGTGTTGCACTATGGCCTGCATATCTTCACGCCAGCTTGCTTTTTTCTGTCTTTCCCGCTGCCAGGTTGCAGGCTCTTTTACGTAACGCCTGATCCAAAAGGCAGCTAACACCGGCGCCACCCCGACTAAAAATAACAAGCGCCAGCCATAAACCGGCAAGATAAAACCGGCCAGGGAGCTTGCCAAAATAATCCCGAGGGGCCAGCCGGATTGGACCACCGCGGAACCAAAGGCCCGTTTTTTGGTTGACAGGTACTCCGCCATCAAGACGGCGCCGACGGCCCACTCTCCGCCCAGAGCCAACGATGCGATAAAGCGGATAATAGTAAATTGGACGATGTTCTGGGATAAGGCTATGGCGCCTGAACCCAAGGCAAAGATATAGATGGTATAGGTTAACGTCCTGACCCGGCCCAAACGGTCGGCCACGCACCCCGCCAGGATGCCGCCCAAGCCGATGCCGATCAATTGCCACATGGCCAGCTCGCCGGCCACGGTTTTATTGATCCCAAAGGCAACAATCAATACGGGCAGGGAGGCGGCCAGAAATTGCAAATTCATGGCATCCAGCACATAGCCGATCAAGCCGGAAGCAACGGCGTAAACCGCCTGCTTTTTGTTAATCTGCTCTCGGGTCATTTCCTGGGACATTGCTGGTCTCGGCTCTCCCAAAGGCATGATAAAGCAGTAGTGTCCGGCAAGGTTTTTGCTAATCTGCCGCTAATCTAGGCCGCCGAATCTCCATCTCTTTAAATAACCTATGGAGTTCTATTGATTTTTCCCCTCCCCCCCGATGGGGGCGAGGGCAGGCTGAGGGGGAAGTAACCAGTTTTGCCATCCCTCACCTGCCGCGCCTTGCACCTGGATGCTGCCGCAGTCTGGACCATTAGTGGTCCCACCAGTTTTGTTGTACCCCTTTCCCTTAAAAAAATCCCTCAAAATTTCGCCGCGCAGAGTGGCGCCGGAACTCGACGGGCGCGGCCGCAGCTCGGACCGCGGGCGAGACTGCTGGAAAGACTTGAGATCACGGCAGTCCAGGGGATGGGGATGGCCAATAATCGCAAAAAAGATATATTTAGGCGAAGAGCTGTGCTACCCTTCGTTCGGTAGGCGCCTGGCCTCCCTCTGGAGGAACTTCTCCGGGGCGCATCCCGGCGTGAATATCCATGGAAATCGAGGCCAGCGCGGTGGCAAAAGAATGACCAAACCGAGAGACGCCGGCTCCCCGCCGCTGCTTAAACTGGACCGCGCCACGGTGGTTAAAAAACGCAACCGGGTGTTGGACCGGATCAGCCTCACCATCCGGGAGGGCGAGCATACCGCCATCCTCGGCCCCAACGGCGCCGGCAAATCGACCCTCATTCGGCTCATTGCCCATCAGGACTACCCCCTGGCCCACGCGGATGACACCCCGTCTCTGTTGATCTTCGGCCAGGCCCACTGGAATGTCTTCGAATTGCGCTCCAAGATCGGCATCGTCTCCGGCGACCTGCAACACTCCATTTTGGCCGGGACCCTGCCCGGGCGGACCCGGGGCCTGGACGCGGTCTTGTCGGGCTTCTTTGCCTCCTACGGCCTCTTCCGGCACCACCACCTGACCCCGGCCATGCAGGAACAGGGACGCCGGGCCCTGGCCCTGATGGATGCCTCCCACCTGGCGGACACCTTCATCGAGGCCATGTCCCACGGGGAGGTGCGCCGCATCATGATTGCCCGGGCCCTGGTGCCCTCGCCCCGCGCCCTCCTCCTGGATGAGCCCACCACCGGTCTGGACCTGATGGCCCGGCACCGCTTTCTGCGCACCCTCCAGAACCTGGCCCGCCGCGGCAAGACCATCATCCTGGTCACCCATCATATCGAGGAGATCTTCCCGGAGATCAACCGGGTCATCATCCTCCAGCATGGGCGGCTCCTGTTCGACGGCGCCAAGTCCAAGATCTTGAACTCCCAGCACCTCTCCGCCATGTTCGAGGGCCCGGTCGCGGTCCAGGAAACCAACGGTTACTATAGCGCTATGAATCTCGAGGCGGATCGGCCCGCCTAAGGAACCCGGAGTCTGGGGGAGAATGATTGCCGCGGGGGCTTTAAGGCGAAGGTGTCTGAGGAGTTTAGTAGTATCCGGCAAGGTTTTTTGCTAATCTGCCTGGGGTCTCAAACCTTCATTGATTAACTTACGGATTTATCTTGCTTTATCCCCTCTCCCCCATCGGGGGAGAGGGCAGGGTGAGGGGGGAGTGTTCCGTTCTTGAAGCCACCCCTCACCCCATCCCTCTCCCCTCACAGGGGAGAGGGGGTTTTGCGATTAGCGGCTTCAGCCTGCGCCTGCCGGGCTATTGACTACTTTGCGATTTTTCGAGTTCATGCCCTCAGAGCTCGTGCAAAATCTCTGCCGGACACTACTGTTATGAGTTGTTAAATTTTTGACGCAGGACAGAGATTGATGGCGCCGCGGACCAGCCCGGCGGCAGGGCAAAACTGGCGGAGAGAGAGGGATTCGAACCCTCGGTGGAGGTTTCCCCCCACACTCGCTTAGCAGGCGAGCACCTTCGGCCTCTCGGTCATCTCTCCGGGCTTGCAGTGATTTACTTTTAATGTTTATTAACGGGGGCCGCAGAAGACAGAAGCTCTACTGGCGGAGGGAGAGAGATTCGAACTCCCGGACCCGTAAAGGTCTGCGGTTTTCAAGACCGCCGCCTTAAGCCGCTCGGCCATCCCTCCTGCCCCGAATTTTTACCATCCGCGCCCCGGGATGTCAACTTATCGGCTCGGTAGCGGCGCCGCCGGGATTCGCCCGGCGCCCCTACTTGGGACGCCGGTCCACCACACGCTGGGCCTTGCCTTCGCTCTGCGGCAGGCTGTGGGGCTCCACCAACTCCACCCGGGGGGTTACCAGAAGCTCGCTCTTCAGGGCCTCGGTGATGCGTCTCTTCAGGGCGTTCAAGTACTTGAGATCCTCTTGAAAAAATCGGGCCTGCACCTCTACCTTGACGTGCAGCAGGTCGTTGAATTCCTCCCGGGTCACCTCCACCAGGTAGTGGCTGCCCACTTCCGGCATAGCCATCAGCACCCGGTCGATCTGCAGCGGAAAGATGTTGACCCCTTTAACGATAAGCATGTCGTCGGTGCGGCCCTGGATGCGGGAGAGACGCCGGAAGCCCCGGCCGCAGGGACAGGGGGCCTCTTCATAAGAAGCCAGGTCCCGGGTGCGGTAGCGCAGCAGGGGCATACCCTCGCGGCTCAGGTTGGTGAATACCAGTTCCCCCATCTCCCCGGGCCCCAGGGGCTCCAGGGTCTGAGGGTGCACCACTTCCAGCAGGAAGGCGTCCTCCCACAGGTGCATGCCGTTCTGTTCCGGGCATTCGAAGGCCACCCCCGGGCCGTTCATCTCCGAGAGGCCATAGGAATTATAGGCCTTGAGGCCGTAGGCCGCCTCGATGCGCCGCCGCATATGCTCCGAATGGGGTTCGGCCCCGATGAAGGCGATCTTGATGGGCAGCTCCCGGGGGTCCAGGCCGTGCTCCGCGAAACTTTTCAAGAGATAGAGGGCGAAGCTGGGAATGATATGGATGGCGGTGGCCCGGAATTGCTGCAAGAGTTGGATCTGCCGGGCGCTGTTCCCGGCGCCGGCCGGAATGGTGAGGGCCCCCAGGCGCTCGCCGCCGTAGTGGAACCCCAAGCCCCCGGTGAACAAGCCGTAGCCCATCATATTCTGGAAGACGTCTCCCGGCCGCACCCCGGTCATATACATGGAGCGGGCCACCAGATCGGCCCAGGTCTCGATATCCCGGCGGGTATAGTAGATCACGGTGGCCTGGCCGGTGGTGCCTGAAGAGGCGTGCAGCCGGACGATTTCCGTCTGGGGGACGCAGAGCAGGTCCCGGCCCCGGGCCCGCAGGTCGTCCTTTAAGGTGAAGGGAATCCGGCGAATATCCTTAAGGGTCGCGAGCGACTCCGCCCGCACCCCGGCCTGGGCCAGGCGCTCGCCATAAAATGGGCTGCGGGCCGCCCGGCTCACCGTCTGCCGCAGACGCTCAAGCTGCAGTTCCTGCAGCGCGGGGCGTGAGAGGGTCTCAATGGTCCGGTCCCAGTACACTGGCTGCTCCCCATCCTCGGTTTGCCCCCAGGGTTTTGGGGGCGGGGCCCACCCTGCCCATTCGCTTTGGCGAAAGGGTGGGGCCCTTCATGTTTTACGCGCCGCGGCAGCGTCTGTCAAGACTGGCCGGCCTCTCAATCCAGCTTGCCAACGGCGGGAAAACTCCCTATCATATCCTTAAAAGAGGGCGGCCATGGCGCGAGAGGACATCCCCCAGGAAGTCGCGGCCCGGGTGCGGGAACTCCGGGAGCAGATCAATTACCATAATTACCGCTACTATGTCCTGGATGACCCGGTAGTCTCCGATCAAGAATTCGACCGTCTGCTCCGGGAGCTGGTCTCACTGGAGGAGCGCTTTCCCGCGTTGCTGACTCCGGATTCCCCCAGCCAGCGGGTGGGGGCCGCGCCTTTGGAAAAGTTCGAGACCATACGCCACCGGCTGCCGATGATCTCTCTGGATGATGCCTTCAGCGAGGCTGAGGTGCGGGACTTCGAGGCCCGCCTGCAGCGTTTTTTGCACAGCCGCGAGCCGCTTCACTACGTCCTGGAGCCCAAGCTGGACGGCTGCGCCATTGAACTGGTCTATGAACAGGGGCGCTTCCGGGTGGGCTCCACCCGGGGCGATGGGGTGCGCGGGGAAAATGTCACCCAGAATCTGAAGACCATCCATACCATCCCCTTGCAAATCCTCACCCGGAAGGAGCCGGCCCCGGAACTGCTGGAGGTCCGGGGTGAGGTCTACATGGATCTGAGTGAATTCCAGAAGTTCAATGAGCAGCGCCTGTCCCAGGGCGAGCCGGCCTTTGCCAACCCCCGCAACGCCGCGGCGGGGTCCCTGCGCCAGTTGGACCCCGGCATCACCGCGGCCCGGCCCCTGAAGATCTTCTGCTACGGGGTCGGCGAGGTGCGGGGCCGCAGCTTCGCGTCCCACTGGGAAGTGCTGCAGACCCTGAAAACCTGGGGATTTCGGGTCTCGGAGCTGGTCGAGCCGGCTGAAGGGATCGAGGCGGCCATCGCTTACCACCACCGCCTGGAGCAGCAGCGCCACACTTTGCCTTTCGAAATCGACGGCATGGTGATCAAGGTGGACTCGCTTGTCCTGCAGGAGCGGCTGGGCGCCAAGGCCCGCAGTCCCCGCTGGGCCCTGGCCTACAAGTTTGCGGCCACCCAGGCCACCACCAGGGTGAAGGCCATCGAGTTCAACGTCGGGCGCACCGGCGCGGTCACGCCCATGGCGGTTATGGAGCCGGTGGAGGTCGGCGGCGTCACCGTCAGCCGGGCCACCCTGCACAACGAAGACGAAATGGCTAAGAAGGATGTGCGGGTGGGGGATACCGTCCTGATCCAACGCGCCGGGGATGTCATTCCCGAGGTGGTCAAGGTCATCGAGGCAGAGCGTCCTGCCGGCGCCGAAGCTACCAAAATGCCAAAACTCTGCCCGGCCTGCGGCACCCCCCTGGTGCGGCCGCCGGGCGACAAGGTGACCCGCTGCCCCAACCCTGATTGCTTCGGGGCCCAGACCCGGGCCTTCATGCACTTCGCCTCCAAAGGGGCTATGGATATCGACGGCCTGGGGGAAAAGATCATCCTGCAACTGGTCAAGGCCGGTCTGGTAAAGGACGCTAGCGATCTCTACCAACTGACCGAAGGCGACCTCGTCCCCCTGGAGCGCTTTGCGGAGAAGTCGGCCCGGAACATCATCAGCGCCATTCAGGGCAGCAAACATCCCCCCTTCTGGCGATTCAGCAACGCCCTGGGGATCAGGCTGGTGGGGGAAGCCCAGGCGCAAATCCTGACTAAATATTTCAAGAACCTCGAGGACTTAATGGAAGCCAGCGCCGAAAAGCTGGAAGAAGTGGAAAAAATCGGTCCTAACCGGGCCGCCAGCATCCGGGAATATTTCGCCAACCCCCGCAACCGGGAAATGATCCGCAAGCTCCGGGAGGCCGGAGTGCGGGAGCGGGAGCCGGAGACGCCGGCCGCCGGCCCCCTGGCGGGCAGGACCTTCGTCTTCACCGGGACCCTGGCCCATATCTCCCGGGATGAGGCCAAGGCCCAGGTAGCGGCCCGGGGCGGCAGGGTGAGTTCCTCGGTCTCCGCCATGACCGGCTACGTGGTGGTGGGGGCGGAGCCGGGCAGCAAGTACGCCAAGGCGGTGAAACTTAAGGTGCCCATCCTGGATGAGGCGGCCTTTGCAGAACTGATCGGCAGGAGGTCCTGATGGCGGACAAGGCGCGGCTCCATGTCCTGATCGAGGGCCGGGTGCAGGGGGTCTTCTTCCGGGCCTCCACCCGGGACGAGGCCAGGGCCAGGGGGGTGGCGGGCTGGGCCAGGAACCTGGCGGATGGCCGGGTGGAGGCCCTCTTCGAGGGTGAGCGGGCGGTTCTGGAGAACATGCTGGCCTGGTGCCGCCAGGGTCCGCCCCATGCCTACGTGGAGCGCCTGGAGGTGGAGTGGCAGGTGTACCTGGGCGACCTGGCCGATTTCCGCGTGGGCTAATTCAGTGAGCAGTGAGCAGTTACTGACTACTGACTACTGGCTACTGGCTACTGGGCCTCCCGCCGGTGTAGTAAATTGGGATAAAAGGTAGGGAAAATTGGCGAAAAAAGAGGCGGAGTCTGGACCGGAGGAAATCCTGGTCCCCTGCGGCCGGGCCTTTTTTGTCTATTATGTGGCCATTGTCATCTTCTTGCTGGGACCGCGGCTTAACCCCAATGTCACGATTTTCGGGGTCTTCCGTTTTTCCGAAGCGCTGGGCACGCTTCTGGGCCTGGCCCTCGTCGCCCTGGTGGTTTACCTGAGATTGGGCCGGGAGTACCGCCTCAGCGAGGAGGGACTGGCGACGCGGTGGCGCTGGCCGTCGCCCCGGCAGCAGGAAATCACCTGGGAGAACCTGGGGAACGTCCTGTTGCGCCGGGGGCTCAGCCAATCGATCCTGCGGGTGGGCAATCTGGTCATCGAGGACAAATCCGGCGGGCCGGAGATGTTCTGGTTCGGGCTGGCCAACCCCAAAGAGGTCCAGGAGGAAATCGCCAGGAGACGCCGTGCGGCGCTAAATCAGATGCCTTAACCGGATAACCGCAGTTCATGTAGGGTGGGCACTGCCCACCAATTCCTTAAAAAAATGCCCACTTACCTGAGATCAAAAACACCGGGCGGCACCTTTTTCTTTACGGTGGTTACCTTTCAGAGAAGAAGGTTATTTGACAATCCGAAAAATCCGGAAATATTAAATAACATCATCACCGAAGTCGGGAATGAGTATCCGTTCACCCTGGATGCCTGGGTTTTGTTGCCCGACCACCTGCATTGTCTCTGGACCCTGCCGCCGCACGAGGTGGATTATTCCAAACGCTGGGGGTTGATCAAGGCGAGATTCACCAAGGCGATAGCCCCAGAGGCAGGCAAGTCCGCCCTACTCGCCGGCTCGAGAATCCGCCACGGGGAGAGCACCATCTGGCAACGGCGCTTCTGGGAGCACCAGATTCGCGATGAACGAGATTTGCGCATACATCTGGATTATATTCATTACAACCCGGTGAGGCATAGATTGGTAACTTCGCCGGGGAAATGGCCCTATTCCAGCTTCCGGGAATTTGTCCGCCGTAACCTCTATCCAGTTAATTGGGGTGAAAATATCAATCTCAAATTTGATTCAGATTTTGGGGAATAGATTATTAAGGAATTGGTGGGCAGTGCCCACCCTACATAAGTCCTGTTGCGCCGGGGGCTCAGCCAATCGATCCTGCGGGTGGGCAATCTGGTCATCGCGGACAAATCCGGCGGGCCGGAGATGTTCTGGCTCGGGCTGGCCAACCCCAAAGAGGTCCAGGAGGAAATCGCCAGGAGACGCCGTGCGGCGCTAAATCAGATGCCTTAACCGGTTTAACCGCAGTTCATGTAGGGTGGGCACTGCCCACCAATTCCTTAAAAAAAACATCCTTAGACCTCCCGGTCCTCGGTCCGCGGGCCTGGCTGGACCTGCTCTTCCTGGGCTGGGGCCGCCTCGGCCCGGCGCCGTTTCTTTCTTACCCGGAACACGTGGCCGACCCAGCCCAGCACCAGCCCCAGCGCCACGCCGGCGTAGGCCAGGAGGAAAGTGGGCGCCTGCCCCAGGCTGAATCTAAAGAGTTTCAGATCCTGGGTAACGGCGCGGTTCTCCCAGGCAAAATCCGCCAAGATCGCGATCAGGATGATAAACAGGACCGTTTTGACTCGGTTCACGAGGGCCTCTCTTCACTCGTTTCTTTCAGGTGGCGCCGCACCACCGCCTTCAGATCTTCCAGGTCCGAGGATTTTACCAGATAGTCATCCGAGGCCCAGGTGGCGAAATCCTGGCGGTATTCGCCATAGGCGGTGCTGAGCACCACCGGCAGGTCCGGCCGCTTCTCTTTGATTTGCCTGAGGGCCTCGATGCCGTCCATCTCCGGCATCTTGATATCCAGGATCACCAGGTCCAAAGGGATCTTGTCCACCACTTCCAGGGCTTCCTTGCCATTGCTGGCCATGTAAACCTCGTAGCCCTCCTCTTTGAGTTCTTCGCTATAGAGGAGGCGAATGCTCATTTCATCGTCAGCCACCAGGATCTTTTTCATCGCCGTCCTCCGCTAGATGTCATCGAGTCGTCCTCCGGAACCGCCTCCTGGGCCGGCTCCTTCACCAGACAATATTTGGCTACCGGAAAGGTCACGATAAAGGTCACCCCTTTGCCCATTTCGTTATTGACCTCTATCTGGCCGTAGTGCCGGGAAACGATGCGCTGGGCGATGGCCAGTCCCAGGCCGGTGCCGTAGTCTTTGGTGGAGAAAAACGGGTTAAAGACATTGTGGAGCACCTCCAGGGGAATGCCGCCGCCGGTGTCGCCGATGGACACCGCCTCATAGAGGCCGTCGGAGCGCTCCAGCAGATGGGTGCGGATGCTTAGGGTGCCGCCGTGGGGCATGGCCTGGACCGAGTTCTGCAGGAGATTATAGAAGACCTGTTTTAACTGCCGGTCATCGCAATGCAGCCGGGGCATGGTGGCGAATTCCTTGACCACCGTGATTTTGCCGGCGTCCAGGTCCCGCTGTATCAGAACGAGGGTGTCCTCGATGAGCTTGGAAAGTTCATAGTCCCCGTAATAGGAGAGGTTTTCCCCGGTGAAATCCAGGATCTCCCGCAGAAGCTTCTCCAGGCGGCTCACCTCCTCCTGGATGACCTCCACGTAGCCCCGCAGGGGAGAGTCGGCATCCACCAGCTTGCCGATGCGCCGGGCAAAGCCGCCGATGGACACCAAAGGATTGCGGATTTCATGGGCCATGCCGGAGGCCAGGCTGCTCAATGCCGCCAGCCGGTCCGATTCCAGCATCCGTTCCCGAATCAGGAGCAGTTCCCGATTGTTGGCTTCGATGGTGGAATAGAGGTGGGCATTTTCCAGGACCAGGGCCGCCTCGTTGGCGAACATCTGCAAGACGTGCAGGGGCTCCGCCTCCAAGGGGCGCCCGGAATCCTGGTTGTCCACCACGATCACCCCGGTGGCCCGGTCTTTTACCACCAGCGGGACGACGAAAAATTCAGCCGGAGCATATTTTTCCGACAGGGAAAGGGGCAAGCCGGGCCCTTTGCCGCGGTAATGGAAGGGCTGTTTCCGGAGCACCGTCAGGGCCAGGGGACCCTGGTCGGGCCGGATGGGTATCTGCCAATCATCCACCGCAATGGGCTCCTGCGGCGGAGACAGCAGGGCCCGGAAACTCCCGGACGGCGCGGCGGCCCGCCGGGCCCCCTTGATCCCTTTCAGGGTCTGGGTTTCTTCATCTACCATAAAGACGATGGCCCGGGTAAAGCCCAACCCCTGCTCCAGGGTCAGCCCCTGGAGGACGATCTCCAGCAGCCGGTCCTGCTGCACGGTGGTGAGCAAGACCTGGGAGATCTCCTGCAGGGTGGTCAGGTTCCGCACCATGCGTTCGTTTTTCTCGGCCAGGCTCTCCACCTGCTGGTAGGTGAGGGCGTTTTCGATGGCGTTGACCACCACCCCGGCCATGGTATAGAGAAGCTGGCGGTTTTCCGGATCGAAGGAAGCTAATTGGCCGCCGGGGACCACCTTGTCATAGACGCATAAGGTGCCCCGGAGCGGCCCCTTGAAGGTCAGGGGCACCGCCAGGTAGTAGTGGGTGCGGCCTTCGCGGTCAGGAACATGGCCTTCCAGGTGGTCCGGCTGCCCGGTCTCGCCGTCTTTAGGGGGATACAGGGAGAAGGGTGAGCATTCCAGCGGGATGCTGCCGTACCGCGATGAGACCCGAAGTTCTGCGGTGGCGCTGTCAATGATGTCCAGGGCCGCGCCCCGAGCCGTAATCACCTTGGCGGTGGTGCTGACGATACGCTCCAGCAGTTCGTCCAGTTCCACCGTGGAGCTCAGGGCCTTGCCCACCTCGAAGAGGACCGAGAGTTCGGCGATGCGCTTCTTGGCGTCTTCCTGGACGATGGCCTGGCGCAGGGTGCCCGCCAACATCAGGCAGACCAGTTGAATATTCTGGCGCTCCATCGGGGTGATGAGCCGCTCCTCCCGGTCCATCAGCAGCAAGACGCCATAGAGGAAATTGTCGTCGGCCACCGGGAAGGCGGCCAGGGTTTGATAGGCAGGGGCTAACTTCTCCAGGGGGGCGTTAACCTCGGCGACCCCTGGCTGCTGGCGATGGACCACCCGATACTTGCGGCTGACGGCCGCCTCCCCCACCAGACCGGTTCCCATGGCAAATTCGAGACGCGGTCGCGGCGCCACGGGTCCCTGACTGCTGATATTCAGCACCAGGGACTCCCTGGCCTTATCGAGACCAAAATAGACGGCCAGACCCAGATGCAGGTGACGGGCCAGAAGATGGACCATATTATTGAGCCGCTCCCCAAAGCTGACGGTGGAAGTGAAGACCTCCACCATCTGGGTCAAGAAGGGTGCGCGGTCCGAAGGCATGGAAATTTACCCTCCTAACAAGCGCTGCCGCTTCTCGGCGGCGAGACGATACAACTGTACATATTTGGGGCCCGCGGTATTAATCCAGGAATAGTCCAGGGCCATGTCCTGGCGCATCAGCGCCTCCCAGGCCGGCCGGTCCGGATAAAGGGCCAGGGCCCGCCGTACCGCGGCCATGAATTCCACCGGGGTATAACCCGAGAACTTAAAGCCGCTGCCCGCGCCGCTTTTCGGATCGTATTCCTGGATCGTCTCATCCAGGCCGCCGGTAGCCCGGACTAGCGGAATGGTGCCGTAGCGCAGACAGTAGAGCTGGTCCAGGCCGCAGGGCTCGAAGCGGGAGGGCATGAGAAAGATGTCGGCCCCGGCGATAATCTGGTGCGTCACTTCTTCCGAGTAACCGATTTCCAGGCCCATCTTCCCCGGATAGCGGTTGGCCATCTCACCAAGCAGATATTGATGCCGCTCGTCCCCGGTACCCTGGATAACGAAGCCCGCCGGCAGGGCCAGCAATTCCTCCAGGATATGCTCCAGCAAGTCGATGCCCTTGCGCTCAAAAAACCGGGTGGTCATGCCCAATAAGGGCTGCTCCGGCTTCAGGCTTAGGCCGAAGCGTTTTTCCAGGGCGATCTTGCAGGCCTTTTTGCCATCCAGGTGCTCCCGGTCGTACGGGGCCTCCAGGAAGGCATCGTGGGCCGGGTCCCAGCGAAGATAGTCGACTCCTTCCAGGATGCCGTAGAGCTCCTGGCCCCGCTCCTGGAAGAGACCCTCCAGTCCAAAACCAAAATCCGAAGTCTGGATCTCTTCCCGGTATTTGCTGCTTACCGTATTGATGAGATCGGCGAAGACCAAACCGCCTTTCATAAAGTTGATATGTCCATAAAACTCCAGGGCCTTGGGAGAGAGCAGATCCCAGCCCAGGCCGGTGAGAGGCAGGTCATAGGAAGAAAAAAGGCCCTGATAGCCCACGTTATGGACCGTGTAGACCGTCGCCAGCCGCTGGAACCGCGGCCGCTCGGCGTAAAGGGTGCGCAGATAGACGGGCACCAGGCCGGTCTGCCATTCATGGCAATGGCAGATATCGTGCTCCATCTGCAATGCCTCCATCATCTCCACCACCGCCCGGCTGAAGAAGATGAAGCGCTCGGCATTATCCTCGAAATTGCCGTAGGCGGTGCCGTAGAGGCCGTCCCGGTTGAACAGGGCGTCCTGGCTGATGAAGTAGAACTTAAGATGGGGCTCCATCTCCGTGGTGAAGATCTGGGCCGGTAAATTCTTCCAGGAGAGGGGAATAGAGAGGGTATGGCCCGTGTCGGTCAGGGGGCGGCCCGATTCCTGAACCTGGCGGTAGAGGGGCAGGACCACATCAACCTCGTGGCCCAGGGTCACCAGGGTCTGGGCCAGGGCATAGATCACTTCCGCCAATCCGCCGCTGTGGGCGAAGGGATTGGCTTCCGGGGTAACCATCAGGATACGCATCTATCAGCCCTCTCAGGTTAGAGCTTCACCTCGCGAAGATACTGGGCGGCATCTTCCGGGGGTGTGGGATTGATGTAAAACCCCGAGCCCCACTCGAAACCGGCGATCATGGTAAGCTTGGGCACGATCTCGAAATGCCAGTGGTAGTAGGGCAACGCCGGCTCGCCAATGGGAGAGGTGTGCAGAATAAAATTATAAGGAACCGTCCCCAGGGCCTTTTCCAGGCTCTTCAGGGTCGCGGAAAAGACCTCCGCCAGCAGTTGGAAGGAGTCTTCCGGCAGGTCCACGTAGGAGGAGTGATGGGCCTTGGGCAGGATCCACATCTCAAAGGGAGAGCGGGGCGCAAAGGGAGAGATGGCTAAGAATTCGCGGTTTTCCAGGACCACCCGCACCCCCTGGTCCAATTCCTGGCGGATCATGTCGCAAAAGACGCAGCGCTCCTTATAGTTATAATAAAATTTGCCGCCGCTCAGCTCTTCCATGACCAGTTCCGGTACGATGGGGAGGCCGATGAGCTGGCTGTGGCTGTGCTCCAGGGAGGCCCCGGCAGCCCGCCCCTGGTTTTTGAAGATCAGGACGTATTTGAAGCGCGGGTCCTGGCTCAGGGCGCCGATCCGGTCCCGGTAGGCGGTGAGCACCCGGAAGAAGCCTTCCATGGAAATGGTGGCCAGGGTCAACTGGTGGTCAGGGCTTTCGATGATGACTTCGTGGGTCCCGAAGCCGCTCATCTTGTCGAACATGCCCTCGCCCCGCCGGGCCAACTGCTCTTCTATGAACAGGGCCGGGAATTTGTTGGTCACTACCCGGAGCTGCCAGCCCGGAGTGTTGGGCGCGCTGCCATCCTCACGGTATGCCAGGATTTCCGGGGGCGTGGTGTGCTCATTGCCCGGATCGAAGGGGCAAAAACCGCCTTTGACCACCTCCGGTTCCACCACAAAATCGTGGGGCCGCTTGCCGCGTTCAGTGGAGATGATCACCCAGCGGCCGATGATGGGATCTTTACGGAGTTCCGCCATCTAGTTCACCTGCAAAACCCCGCGGCTTCAGCCCGGGGATCAGCCGCTCTTCCGGGCCTTAAGGTCCGGCCGCGGCCTGCCCCACAATATCCTTTTCCGGGGGCAACTTGCAAGGGATTCGGCTTACCTGCATCAGCAGTCATCACTTAAGATAAAGCGTCCGGCCGCGGTTGTCCAGGGGATGCGGCCTGCTAAGTCGTGAGCGCGGTTAGAGGCATTTCCTGGCTGGCCGGATCAGCGCCTTACGAGCCAGAAGACCAGGCTCAGGATGAGACTTAGCAGGATACAAGTCCCCAGGGGGAAGTAAAAGCTGAAATTCTCCCGCTTGATGATGATGTCCCCCGGGAGCCGGCCCAGTCCGGGAATCTTGGGGAGCAGCAGCAACGCCATACCCAGCCCTACCAGGATGACGCCCAGAAGGATAAGGAAACGGGCCAAATCGGACACCTTTTTTAACCTCTAGCGGATCTACCGGCCGCAGGCTTCAGCCTGCGCTCACCTTCATTGTCACCCTGAGCGCAGCGCAGGGTATAGAGGTCGTAAAGACTAGATTCTTCGCTACGCTCAGAATGACATTTTTTGAACAATAATGGGTTTAGCTGGCAGCGGCAGGTTTCAGCCTGCGCTCATTTTATTAAAAGTTTCAAAAGCCTAGACCACATTTTTCAGGGTATTTCTGAGACCCGGCCCTGGATATTTTACCTCTAGCCTGATCCGGCCTCTGCTGACGCCAGCCCTGGCGAGCGCCCCCGGCGCGCCTCACTATTTAAAGGTTAGAATGATTTTTCCAAATTTTCAAGGGAATTGCCGCGCCCCCGGGCGGCAGGGCCTGGCCCTTAATGGTTTTGGGCGCGGCAGGCCTTATAATGCAACCATGCTTGTAAGTGATGAGCCAATTGGGTTAAAATTTCTCATATGCTGATTATTCCGGCCATCGACCTTAGAGGCGGCAAGTGCGTGCGCCTGCGCCAGGGCCGGGCCGAAGACATGACGGTATTCTCCGACGACCCGGTGGCCACCGGCCTCAAGTGGCAGGCGGCCGGGGCCCGCTGGCTGCACGTGGTGGACCTGGACGGGGCCTTTTCCGGCAGCCCCCAAAACCTGGAGGCCATCCGGCGCCTGCGGGAAAATCTCACCATCCCCATGGAGCTGGGGGGCGGTATCCGCACCCTGGAGACCATCAGCCTCTACCTGGACCTGGGGCTGGAGCGGCTGATCCTGGGCACCGTGGTCCTCAAAGACCCGGAGCTGGCGGCCCAGGCCTGCGCCCGCTTCCCCGGGCGCATTGCCATTGGCCTCGATGCCCGGGACGGCTGGCTGGCGGTGGAAGGTTGGACCGAAGACAGCCGCGCCACCGCCCTGGAAGTGGCCAAATCCCTGGAGCCGCTTGGGCCCGCGGCCCTGATCTATACCGACATCTCCCGGGACGGGGTGAAACGGGGGGTCAATATCGCCGCCACCCGGGACCTGGCCCAGGCGGTAAGCCTGCCGGTCATCGCCTCGGGCGGGGTCAGTTCCCTGGCGGACATCGAAGCCCTCCTGCCCCTGGAGCCCCTGGGGGTGGTGGGGATCATCACCGGCCGGGCCCTTTACGACGGCAGCCTGGACCTTCAGGAAGCCATCTCGCTGGCGCAGCCAGAGGACCGTACCGATAAGTTATTATAACTCCGGCGACCCTGCGGATCGCCCTGAGATGCCAAAGGAAATCCCCCTAAATCCCCCCGCAAAGGATGGGAGCGGCGGGATTCATAAAGCGAAACCTTGCCCGAGCCCGCCTACTTAAGCCGCGTCCGGCGTCCGACCCGATATTTGGGCGGGGAGATCAACGCGGTCCACAAGGACCCCCGGTCCGTTTCCCTGCGGGTAGCCCTGCTCTTTCCCGACCTCTACGAAGTGGGCATGTCCCATTTGGGTCTGGGCCTGCTTTATGGCATCCTCAACCGGGAAGAGACTATCTGGGCCGAGCGGGCCTATGCCCCGGCTCCGGACCTGGAATATGAGCTTAGGCGTCAAGGCCGGCCCCTGGCCAGCCTGGAGTCCGGCACCCCTTTGGGCTCATTCGACCTGTTGGGGGTGAGCCTGCAATACGAGCTGGGTTATACCAACTTCCTCAACCTCCTGGACCTGAGCGGGGTGCCGCTTCAAGCGGCGGGGCGCGGTCCCGGTGATCCGGTGGTGATTGCCGGCGGCCCGGCCTGTTTCAACCCCGAGCCGCTGGCCCCCTTTCTGGACGCGGTTTTACTGGGCGATGGGGAAGAGGCGCTCCTGGAGGTGGCCGCCGCGGTTTCAGCCTGGAAGGCTGGCCGGGGCAGCCGCCGGGAGCTGTGGCACGCCCTGGAAGAAATAGAAGGTGTCTATGTTCCGGCCTTCTTCTCCATGGAGTTCGATGGCGAGGGGCGCCTGCGGGAAATTCAGCCCCAGGGGCGGCGCCAAATCATCCGCAAGCGGGTGCTGGACGACCTCCAGCGCATATCCGTTTCTCCTCAGACCCTGGTCCCCTTTTGCCAGATCATCCACGATCGCCTCAACCTGGAGATCGCCCGGGGCTGCAGCCGGGGCTGCCGCTACTGCCAGGCGGGCATGATCTATCGGCCGGTGCGGGAGCGCCGCGCCGCCGACCTCCTGAGCTGGGCCGAAACGGCCCTGGCCGCCTCCGGCTACGAAGAGATCTCCCTTTTGACCCTGAGCGCCGGAGATTACCAGCCGCTGACCTGGCTGCTCACCGGACTGATGGATCAGCTCTCCGCCAGGCAGGTGGCCATCTCGCTTCCTTCCTTGCGGGCCGATACCCTGACCCCGGAAATCATGGCCCAGATCAAACGGGTGCGCCGCACCGGCCTGACCCTGGCCCCGGAGGCTGGCAGCGAGCGGCTGCGCCGGGCCATTAACAAAAACCTGCCGGATGAGGTCATCCTGGCCTCGGCCAGAGCGGCCGGCGCCGCGGGCTGGGGACTGCTCAAACTCTATTTTATGCTGGGGCTGCCCCGGGAGGGCGTGACGGATCGGGAGGCCATCCCCCGGCTGGCGGTGCAAATCCTCGGGGCCGGCGGCCGCCGCTCCCGGCTCAACGTCAGCCTGGGGTGCTTCATTCCCAAGTCCCACACCCCCTTCCAGTGGGAGCGCCAACTCGGCCTGGAGGAATACCTGCACTGCCTGCACCGGGTCAAGGACGGCTTGCGCCATCCCCAGGTCCAGGTGAAATGGAACGCTCCCTCCCAGGCCTGGCTGGAGGGGGTCTTTTCCCGGGGGGACCGGCGCCTGGCTCCGGTGCTGCTGGCGGCCCACCGCCTGGGCTGCCGCCTGGACGCCTGGAGCGAGCACCTGCGCCTGGAAGAGTGGCGCCAGGCCTTTAAGGAGAGCGGGGTGGACCCGGACTTCTATCTGCGGGAACGGGACCCCGATGAGGTCCTGCCCTGGGATCATATCTCCTGCGGCGTCAGCCGGGAATTTCTGCTTCAGGAGCGGCAGCGCGCCTATGTGGAGATGGAGACTCCTGACTGCCGCTTGGACGGTTGCCAGGATTGCGGAGTCTGCGACCGGCCGGGGATCTCCCTGCGCCTGGAGCAGCCGCCTGAGCTGCCGCCGTCGCCTCCCGCGGCCCCTGCCGCCGCGGCGCAGCCGCCTTTTTTGTCGAGGTATCGGCTCACCTATAGCAAGCTGGAGCAGGCTCGCTGGCTGAGCCACTTGGAGTTGGTGACCGCCATTTATCGCACCCTGCGCCGCTCCGGGCTGCCCCTGGCCCATACCGCCGGCTATCATCCCCTGCCCCGGGTGTCGTTCCATGGCGCCCTGCCCGTGGGGGTGGAGTCCATGGAGGAGACCCTGGACCTGCAACTGGAGGCCAGCCTGGAGCCAGCGCTCCTGGCCGCTACCCTTAACCGGGCCCTGCCGCCGGGCCTCCGGATCTTGAACGCCACCTCCTTGCCTCAGCGGCTGCCTCCGCCTCGCCGGGAAATGGCGGTTTACCAGGTGGAAGCCCCGGAAGACGCCTTTTCCCTGGAGACCGCGGCAGAGTTTCTGGCTCGGAAGGAATTTCCGGCCGTCCGGCGGCGGCCCAATAAGGAAGACCGCAGCCTCGACCTGCGTCCCCTGGTGGCCAAACTTGTGGTGGCCGACCCGCGCCGCCTGGAACTGCACCTGCGCCTCCAGGAGAAGGACAACCCCACGGTTGCCGAGGCCCTGGCGCAGATCTTCATCCTGAACCAGGAGCAGAGCCAGGATATCCGCATTTTGAAGATGCCGGGTGCGGGGCCGGGGGCCGGGCCCGCGGCTTGCTGCCCGGTGGCCAGTGGTTAGGGAAAAGATTTTCTCCTGCATATATGCTATGGTGGGGAAGGTCAGCGCGACTGAACCCTTTTCTGAAATGATGACCATGCCCCCTGCTGTGAATTAAACCATGTCCAACGCTCCCATCATCCTGGGCACCGCCGGCCACATCGACCATGGCAAGAGTTCCCTCATCAAGGCCCTCACCGGGGTGGACCCTGACCGCCTGAAAGAGGAAAAGCTGCGGGGCATCACCATTGAACTGGGGTTTGCCGACCTCACCCTCCCCAATGGCCGGCATCTGGGGATAGTCGACGTCCCCGGCCACGAACGCTTCGTGCGCCATATGGTGGCCGGCGCCACCGGCATGGACCTGGTGGCCCTGGTCATAGCCGCGGATGAGGGCGTCATGCCCCAGACTAGGGAACACGTGGAGATCTGCCAGTTGCTCCAGGTGAAGCGCGGCCTGGTGGTCCTCACCAAGACCGACCTGGTGGATGAAGACTGGCTGGAACTGGTGGCCGACGAGGTGCAGGAGGCCCTCAAAGGCACCTTCCTGGAGGGGGCGCCGCTGGTGCGCTTCTCCGCGGTCACCGGAGCGGGCACCGCGGAACTCCTGGCCGCCCTGGCGGAGCTGGCCGAGCAGGTGCCGCCCAAGCCGGCCCAGGGGATCTTCCGCCTGCCCGTCGATCGGGTCTTCACTATTAAGGGCTTTGGCACCGTGGTCACCGGCACCGCCATCTCCGGCCGGCTGCGGGTGGGAGAGGCGGTGGCCGTCTATCCCCCCGGATTCAAGGCCCGGGTGCGGGGTCTTCAGGTGCATGGCCAGACGGTGGCAGAGGCCCAGGCCGGCAATCGCACCGCGGTCAACCTCCAGGGACTGGAAAAGGAAGAATTGCAGCGCGGCATGGTGCTGGCGCCGCCGGATGCCCTCCTGCCCTCGCGGCGCCTGGACGCCTTTCTGGAAATCCTGGCCAGTGCGCCGCGACCCCTGAAGCATCGCCAGGCGGTGCGCCTCCATACCGGCACCAGCGAACGCCTGGCCATGCCGCTCCTCCTGGACGCCGATGACCTGCCCCCGGGGTCCTCGGGCTACGTGCAGTTTTTCCTACGAGAGCCCCTGGCCCTGAAGCCCGGCGACCGCCTGGTGATCCGCAGCTTCTCCCCGGCCTTCACCTGGGGGGGCGGCCAGGTCCTCCACGTGCATCCGCCTCGCCATCGCCGGCGCCAGGCGGAGTTGCTGGCCAGACTGCAGGTCCTGGAGAAGGGCGCCCCGGAGGAGGTCCTGCCCCTCTATCTGGAAGAGGCGGGAGCCGCCGGCCTCAGCCGCCGCGAGCTTAACGCCCTGCTCCCCTGGGACCCCGGCGACCTGTTGGCCCTGTTGCGCCAGCTCAGCAAACAGGGGCAAGCCCTCAATTACGACCCGGAGAAGGAGAGGTATATCCTCGCGGCCACGGCCCGCCAGTTGAAGGCGGAAATCACCGGCACCCTGGCCGCCTACCACCGCAAAAACCCGTTAAAACCCGGACTTTCCAAGGAAGAGCTGCGCCGCCATTTGCCTCCCCAGATGGAGGTGCGCCTCTTCAACCAGATGCTCAACGACCTGGCCCAACAGGGTCAGATTGCGGTGGAAAAAGAACTGGTGCGCCTGAGCGGCCACCGCGTCACCCTGGCCGGCGATCAGGAGGAACACGTCAACCGCCTGGCGGCCCTCTACCGCGGCGGCGGCCTCTCGCCTCCCACTGTCAAGGAAGCCGCGGCTGCGCTCGAGGTTACTCCGGACCAGATCAAGCAGCTCCTGACCCTGCTGGTGGACCAGGGCCGCCTGGTCAAGGTGAAAGAGGACCTCTATTTTCACCAGGAGGCCATGGAGCAGATCAAGGCACAATTGGTGGACTTCCTCATAAAAAACCGGGAGATCACCGTCCTGCAGTTCAAGGATCTCACTCAGACCTCCCGGAAATTTACCATCCCCCTCCTGGAATACTTCGATTCGGCCCGGACCACGGTGCGGGTGGGGGAGACCCGGCGCCTGCGCCAGGGGGGCTAGTATTATTTCCCAGGGAAACATTGCATAGATGCTTTGCCTTTTTCCCTCCCCCTTGAGGGGGCGACACCGGGTGGGGGTGGTAATTTATTTTTTATTTACCATCTGTTGCCACCCTCCCCGCAACCCCCTCCCATCTCAGGGAGAGGGGGTATCTCAAATCTCTTGTTAAGATAATTGGGGGACATACACTGGAGCTATTGCGGGACCTCGATCTGCCTAGAAATGTCTTTCTGAGCGAAGCGAAGAATCTAGTGTTGTGCTCAATAAATAATCTGGCATCAAATAAAATGAAAACCTAAGTTCCAGAGGTATTAAAGTCCCCCTTTGGAAAAGGGGGATTTAGGGGGATTTCACTAAGTTAATTCAAATCCCCCATGCCCCCCTTCTTGAAGGGGGGTTAAAACCCGTAGTTTATAATGTCTGGCACCACCCAGAATTGTCATTCTGAGCGCAGCGAAGAATCTAGTGTTGTGCTCAATAAATAATCTGGCATCAAATAAAATGAAAACCTAAGTTCCAGGGGTATTAGAGTCCCCCTTTGGAAAGGCGATTATCCACCTCTTGACATACGCTTCCAGATGTGTTATCTTGGTAATTATCAAGGTTTGAAGGAGATTCCCGATGAAAACCAAGATTGTCCGACAAATGACTCTGGCCGAATTTGAGGCCATGTTCCCCGATGATGACGCCTGCAAAGCCTATCTGGCCTTCCGGCGATGGCCCAAGGGCGTTAGGTGCCCAAGGTGCGGTAGCGATAAGGTCTATAAACTTACCCGCTCCTGGCATTGGCAATGCCGGTGTACCACTACTGGCTATCGCTTCTCCGTCCTGGTGGGAACGATTTTTGAGAACACGAATTATCCCTTGCAAACTTGGTTCAAGGTAATCTACCTTATGCTGAGTAGCAAGAAGGGGATAAGTGCCCTGCAAATTCATCGGATGATCGGCACAGGGTCTTACAGCACGGCGTGGTCTATGTGTCACCGCATCCGGGCTGGACTCAGCAATGAGGAATTTCGCAAGCTGGTGGGCTTCGTAGAAGTTGACGAAACCTTTGTGGGCGGCAAGGCCAAGAACAAGCACCGAGACAAGAGGGGCGGAGGCCGTGGGCCAAGCGGCAAGACTCCTGTAGTTGGGGCTGTGAGCCGCGGCGGGAAAGTGGTGGCCCGCGTCGTGGATAGTGTTGATACAGAAACTCTTGATGATTTCGTGAATGAAACTGTTTCTCATAAGGTAAGCCTGATCTCTACCGATGATGCTTCCTGTTATAGAAATCTTGATTCTTGGTGTGATCATGGCGTTGTGCATCATGCTCAAGGCGAATATGTCTGCGGGGCTGTTCATACCAGCACCATCGACAGCTTTTGGTCTATGATTAAGCGCGGCATTGTCGGTTCATTCCATAAGGTTAGCAAAAAGTACCTGCACCTTTATGTTGCTGAATTTGAGTTCCGTTATAACAACCGCAAGAACCCTGATATCTTTGGATCGGCAATAGGATTATGCTGAAAGCACGATTATCAATATTTCTGATAATATTTTTACTTGCATTGATTTATATTGCCAATGCATATGCAAATCCGTTGCCACATGCTCCACAAATCCAGTCTAAACAACAAGCCGAAAGTCGCATCAAAAACGAAAATCAACCCGCATATCAAAAAAATGACCCCCCAAATCCGATTATTCCCAAGGGTCCAGAGACCGCCAATAACCAGCAAACAAAATCCGACAGCAACACACAGAAGGCTACTGATCAAGGAACCGAATTCTGCATACTCTATGGTTACAGGTTTAGAATTAGTGATTTGCTTTTGGTTGCCTTCACCTTTGCCCTTGTCCTTTGTACTGCTACCCTGGCCGTGGTTTCTATATGGCAAGGACAGTTCGCCAAAAAAACCCTGACCTCCACCCGCCGCGCTTTCGTTTTCCTTAAAGATATAGAGTTGATGGAGATAAGAGGAAAAGGATATAGCACTTATCCCTCTAACGATCAAACCACTTGGCTCTTTTTCCCACGATGGGCAAATAGTGGCGATACACCAACAAGGAATCTTACTGTAAGTATAGGCTGCAAGGTTACTTCCCAGGGTCTCCCTGATAATTTTGATTATTCGTATATTGACAAAGAACTTTCTAACGATAATGGATTGCCATATGTAATTCCGATACAAAAAGATATTAGAATGATGATTGGGCCAAAAGCTGAAATTCTTGGTAAGCCATTGAAAATTGCGACCCTTGAATATGTTATCTCCACGATTATAGACGGCGTTATGGATATCTATATTTGGGGACAAGCTGAATATAGCGATATTTTTGACGGAACACCAAGACATCAAACTCGCTTTTGCGTCAAATTGTATTTTACTCCCCAAAGAGGCCAAGTGGGGAGACAGCCCCCCCTTGTGGTGCCTGTATACTATGGCAAATACAACTGTGCTGATGAGGATTGCGATGAGCAATCCTAATACAAAAACGCCGGCCTGTCGTTTCCATTTTAACCCAGGCTTCCCCTTTGTGTCAAGAAGTGCATAATCGCCTTTGGAAAAGGGGGATTTAGGGGGATTTCACTAGGTTAATTCAAATCCCCCGTGCCCCACTTCTTCAAAGGGGGGTTAAAACCCGTAGTTTATAATGTCTAGCACCACTCTCACTAAACCATGCGCGAAATTGATCCCGCCTACATGAAACTGGCCCTGCATCTGGCGGCCCAAGGGGCTGGCTGGGTCTCGCCCAATCCCATGGTGGGCGCGGTGGTGGTCAAAGAGGGCCGAGTGGTGGGCCGCGGCTTTCACCGCCGGGCGGGTGCGGCCCACGCTGAGGTGGAGGCCCTGCGGCAGGCCGGGGAATCGGCCAGGGGAGCCGACCTCTACGTCACCCTGGAGCCCTGCAACCACCAGGGCCGCACTCCGCCGTGCTCCGAGGCCATCCTGGCGGCTGGCCTGGCCCGGGTAATCATCGCCACCCAGGACCCCAATCCCCGGGTCGCCGGGGCCGGGGCCCAATTTCTCCAGTCCCGGGGTCTGACGGTGGAGGTGGGACTGCTGGCCGCGGCAGCCCGACGGTTGAACCAGGCCTGGTTTCATTGGCTGGAGAACGGGCGCCCCTGGGTCATCGCCAAGGCCGCCTGCTCCCTGGATGGCAAGATCGCCACCGCCGGCGGCCAGAGCCAGTGGCTCACCGGTGCGCCGGCCCGCGCCTTCGGGCACCGCCTGCGCCACCAGGTGGACGCCATCCTGGTGGGCATCGAGACCGTGCTTCATGACGACCCCCAGCTCACCGCCCGGCTGCCCCGCCGGTCCACAGACCCCATCCGCATCGTCCTGGACAGCACCTTGCGGATCCCCGCGGCCGCCCGCGTCCTGCACCTGGAGTCGCCCGTCCCCACCTGGGTGGCCTGCACCGCGGCGGCTCCCGCGGCCAAGATCGCGGCCTTGAAGGAACTGGGAGCGGAGGTCCTGGTCTTCCCGGGCCGATCCGGGGATGCGGGGAGAGTGCCCTTGGCGGAGCTGCTGCGGCTTCTGGGCGCCCGGCAGGTGCAAAGCCTGCTGGTGGAAGGCGGCGCCGAGGTCCTGGGGGCCTTCTTTGAGCAAAAGTTAGTGAACCAATTCTACTTCTTTTTCGCCCCTAAATTCCTGGGCGGCCGCCAGGCCCCCGGCGTCCTGGGGGGCGAGGGCATCCTCAAACTGGAGGATGGACCCCAGGCCCGGGAATTGGCAGTGCGGCGGGTTGGAGAGGATATTTTGATTAAAGGTTATCTTTAAGGTTGGCTCGTTCTCAAGCGGAGAGCTTTTGCCTTGGTAGCCGCAGGCGTAAGAGCGGGGTTTCCGCGCCCTGGGCGGCGAGACGCCGCCCCTACCACTGCGCCGCACCGCCCGGAGGCCTGTGCCACTTACACCTGGTGGAGCTTTTTTCACTTCTTCCGCAGCGGCTCCTTCAAGGCGGCGATGAAGTCCCCCACCTCTTTGATGAGTTCCGGCCCCTTTAGGCTGGCCACCCGCTGGACGATGGCGCTGCCCACCACTACCCCGTCCACATAAGGGGCCAGCCGCGCCACCTGCTCCGGGCTGGAGATGCCGAAGCCCACGGCCAGAGGGCATTTCACCAGGCTGCGGACTTCCCGCAAGGCCGCGATCAGCTCCGGCGGCAACTCCCGCCGCGCCCCGGTAATCCCCGTCACCGCCACATAGTAGAGAAACCCCCGGGTAAGCCGGCCCATCTTTTGAATGCGCGCCCGCCCGCTGGTGGGGGAGGCCAGAAAGATCGCGGCCACTCCGGCCTTGGCCGCAGCCTGCCGCCAGGCTCCCGCCTCCTCCGGCGGCAGGTCCGGGATGATGAAGCCGTCCACCCCCAGGGCCGCGGCGTCTTGCACGGTGCGCTCCAGTCCGTATTGCAGGATGGGATTATAATATCCCATCAGGAGCAGCGGTATTTCCGTTTCCCGGCGCAAGGCCCCCGCCACTTGCAAGACCTCTTCAAGGTGGACCCCCATCTGCACCGCGCGGTTGCTGGCCGCCTGGATAGTGGGGCCGTCCGCCAGGGGGTCGGAAAAGGGAATCCCCAACTCCAGCAGGTCGGCGCCCCTGGCCGCCATCTCCAGGGCCAGGGCCCGGGTGGTGGCCAAGTCCGGGTCGCCGGCGGTGATGAAGGGAATGAGGGCGCCCTCCCCTTTGGCCTTGAGCCGCTTGAATACCCGATCAATCCGCGTCACCGGACACCTCCAGGGCCCCGGCCACCGCCTCGACATCCTTATCGCCGCGGCCGGAGAGATTGACGATAATCAGGTCAGCCGGGGAATATTCCGGGGCCAGGCGGCGCAGATAGGCCACCGCGTGGGCGCTCTCCAGGGCCGGCAGAATACCCTCGGTCCGGGACAGCAGTTGGAAACCTTCCAGGGCCTCGGTATCGCTGACCGCCACATATTCGGCCCTTCCCGAATCCTTGAAATAAGAGTGCTCCGGGCCGACCCCGGGATAATCGAGCCCCGGCGCCAGCGAATGGGCTTCCTGGATATTGCCCCAGGGATCCTGCAAGAGATAACTGAAGGCGCCGTGCAGCACCCCGACGCGGCCCGCCACCAGGGTAGCGGAGTGCTGCCCGCTGCTCAGGCCGTGGCCCGCGGCCTCAACCCCGATAAAGCGCACCGGATCATCCACAAAGGCATGAAACAGGCCCATGGCATTGCTGCCGCCGCCCACGCAGGCCACCAGGCACCCGGGGAGACGGCCGGTAAGCCTGTGCAACTGCGCCTTGGCCTCCCGGCCGATGACCGCCTGGAAGTCCCGGACGATCATGGGATAAGGGTGCGGCCCGCCCACGGAGCCCAGGACGTAGTGGGTGCGGCCCACGTTGGTGACCCAATCCCGGATGGCCTCGTTCATGGCGTCCTTCAGGGTGCGGCTGCCGGACGCCACCGGGATCACCCGGCACCCCAGGAGCCGCATGCGGATCACGTTGAGGCGCTGCCGCCGGATATCCTCGGTGCCCATGTAGATGTCGCATTCCAGCCCCAGCAGGGCGGCCACCGTGGCGGTGGCTACGCCGTGCTGGCCGGCGCCGGTTTCGGCAATGATCCTTTTTTTACCCATACGCCGGGCCAGCAGCCCCTGGCCCAGAGTATTGTTGATCTTGTGGGCCCCGGTATGGGCCAGGTCCTCCCGTTTGATGTAAATCTGCGGCCCTCCCAGGGCTGCGGTCAAATGCCGGGCGTGATACAAGGGCGTGGGCCGGCCCACGTAATCCTTGAGGTACCAGGACAACTCCCGCCGAAATTCCCGCTCCCGGCTGATGCGATGATAGGCCGCCTCCAACTCCAAAAGGGCCGGCATCAGGGTCTCCGGCACAAACCGGCCCCCATACCGCCCAAATCTGCCATGCCGATCCGGTAACAATTGAAACCTCCTTGGTTCGAACCACTGACTACTGGCTACTGACTACTGGCTACTGCCTCAAAAAAGTCCCTCAGCTTCTCCGGGTCCTTCTTCCCCGGGGCGGCCTCCACCCCGCTGGCCACGTCCACCGCCTGGGGCCGGGCCGCCTCGATGGCCCGGGCCACGTTGGCCGGGGTCAGACCGCCGGCCAGGACGATGGCGCCGAATTCCCGCGCCCGCCGGGCCAGTTGCCAGTCGAAGGTCTCGCCGGTGCCTCCGGCCTGCCCGGCTCGGTAGGTGTCCAGAAGAAAGGCCTGCACCGCGCCCCGGTAGGCTGCCAGGGCCCCCAGGGAGCTTTCGTTTTCGATGCGGAACCCCTTGAGCACCCGTCGTCCCAAGCTCTTACAGTACTCCGGCGATTCCCGGCCATGGAGCTGGACCCAATCGAGGCCCAGCCGGGCAGCCAGGTCCCGCACCACCGCGGCTTCTTCATCGACGAAGACCCCGATGCTCAGGACCAGGGGCGGCAGTTGCCGGATGATCTCGCGGGCCGCGTCCGGCGCCACCCGGCGGGGGCTGCTGGGATGAAAGATAAAACCCAGGGCGGACGCTCCCAACTCCGACGCCAGGCGGGCATCTTCCGGATTGGTAATGCCGCAGATTTTGATGCGCACCATGGTTCCAGGACCCGGCGGCCCCAGGCCGCCCTATAAAATCTGCTGCGCCGCGCGCCGCCCCTAGGGCGGGCTGCGCCCGCCGCCTTGCCTTAACCGGCTCTTCCCATGAACTCCCGCAACTTGGCCCCCGGGTCGGCCTCCAGCACCAGCGCCTCTCCGATGAGAAAGGCATGGATGCCCGCGGCCTGGTATCTTTCGACCTCGGCCCGGGTCTTCAGGCCGGAGGCGGCCACCAGGACCACCCCGGGCGGCGCCAGCGGCGCCAGCTCCAAAGGCCGGTCCGGGAACATCCTCAGGGTATGCAAGTCCCGGGAATTGACGCCGATCACCCCGGCCCCGGCCTCCAGGGCGACGGCCATCTCCCCTGAGGTGTGCACCTCCACCAGGGCCTCCATTCCCAGGGATTGGGTCAAAGAGAGCAGAGCCCCGAGCCCCTCCGGGCTGAGGAGGCTGACGATGAGAAGCACGGCGTCGGCCCCCAGCGCGGCGCTCTGGTAAACCTGAATCTCCTCGAGAATGAAATCCTTGCGCAGGATGGGCAGCCGGATCAGCGGGCGCAGGCTCGGGATGAATTCGGGATCGCCTTTAAAGAATGAGACCTCGGTGAGCACGGAGATGGCCGCGGCCCCGTTCTCCTGATAGCTTAAGGCCAACTCCCGCGGGTCCCAGTGCATGGCAAACTCCCCTTTGCCAGGGGACGCCCGCTTCACTTCGGCGATGATGGCGGGGCCGGGGTGGCCCGAAAGAGCCGCGTGCAGGCTGAAACCCGCCGGCCTCCGGCCAATGGCCGCCTGGAATTGTCTAAGCCCCCCCGCCTCCCGCAGGCGCTGGCTCTCAGCTCTTTTCAACGCGACGATTTTTGTCAGAAAATCCATATTATCGGAGCCCGCGGCGCACCCAGATCCCTCACTCCCCAAAACCCTTGCTCTTAACTATCAATTCTTCCAGTTTCGCCAGGGCCTTGCCGGAGCGAATAGTCTGCCGGGCCAGTTCTATGCCTTGGGGAAAATCGGGGCTCAAACCCGCGGCGATGAATGCCGCGGCGGCGTTCAGGGCCACCATATCTTCCCGGGCCCCCCCCTCCCCTGCCAGCACGGCGCGCACGATACGCCCATTCTCAAAGACGTCGCCGCCCTTAATCTCGGCCCGGCCGGCCCGTTTAAGGCCGAAGTCCTCCGGCGCGATATCATAGGTGCGCACCAGGCCGTCCTGCAGCTGACTCACCCGGGTGGGACCGACGATGCTGATTTCGTCATAGGAGCCTTCACCAAAGACCACAAAGGCGCTCTTGCCTCCCAGATTCCCCAGCACCTGGGCCAGGGGCTCGGTGAGCCGGGCCTCGTAGACCCCCAGCACCTGGACGTTGGCGTTGGCCGGATTGGTGAGCGGCCCCAGGATATTGAAGATGGTGCGGATGCCGATCTCCCGCCGGGGGCCGACGGCGTAGCGCATGCTCCCATGGAGGTGCGGAGCAAAGAGAAAGCCGATGCCCACCTCCAGGATACACCAGGCCACCTGCTCCGGAGTGAGGGAGAGATTGATCCCCAGCGCCTCGATGACGTCGGCGGAGCCGCAGCGGGAGGAGACCGCCCGGTTGCCGTGTTTGGCGACCTTGAGCCCGGCCCCGGCCACCACGAAGGCGGTGGTGGTGGAGACATTGAAGGTGGCGGTGGCGTCGCCGCCGGTGCCGCAGGTATCCACCACCGTCTCCCGATCCACGTTGATTTCGTCCCGGTCCAGGTCGATAAGGCCCTCCGAGATGGGGATGCGGGTGGCCCTGGCCCGCATTACCCGGGCCGCCGCGGTGATCTCCGCCACCGTCTCACCTTTCATGCGCAGCGCGGTGATGAAGGAGCCGATCTGGGCCTCGGTGGCCTCGCCGCCCATAATAATCTCCATGGCCCGGGCCATCCCGGCGTCATCCAAGTCCCGCCCCTGGACCACCTGGTAAATAGCTTCTTTCAGCATCCGCCGGTCCTATGATCGGTTTTTTATCCTGGTATAAATGGCGGCCAGGGCGATGGGCGCCAGGACCCAACCCATGATTTTTTCCAGGTGCCAATAAGCCCAGACATAGTTAGAGGGGCCGGCTGGCTGGAAGGCCCGGGCCACTCCCAAATCGGCTCCCGGCAGGAAGCGGTCGAGACTTGCGGCCAATCCGATCCAGAAAGGCTGGCCGGCGGGGTGAAAGAGCAGCCAGCCCAGCAGCACTAGGGCCAGGGCCGTCCACAAGATGCGGCCGGGCTTCCGGCCGAACCCCGCCAGCCCGTCCCAAAAAACCTTGGCAAGCCACCTGCCGGGGCGCCACCAGGGCAGCTCTGCCAATTTCCGGCGCTTGCCGGCGATAAAGGCCCGGTCGGCCCATTTCCTGAGACCGCGGCGTTGAAAAAAGTCGTCCATTTGGCTGTAATTATGGGTATCGAAACGACTGCCCCCCAGCCAATCCAGCAGCGCCTGCCATTCTTCCGCCGGATGGCGGTCGCTTCTGGTGGTGAGGCTCTGAAAGGTCAGCCCAGCCAGATCGACTCTTTGCTGGCCGTCTTCAGAGTCCGGCCAGCCGGTTTCGGCGAGTTGAAGATGGTCTAAGGAGGCGCCGCGCCAATCGGCCTTATCCTTAATGGCTAATCTCAGCAACTCAGCCGGGCCCTCGACCTGCAATTTCCTGGCCTCGAATCTCTTTACTTCGATGTCTGCAATGGTCAATCGATGCGCGATCCTGGTGCGGTTCAGGACAATCTCCGCCAGCGGCAGGCCGCCCACGGAAAGCGGGTGCAGGCCGCGAATCTCCAGGTCGTTTAGCTGCCCTTCCTTCAGCACCAGGCCGCCGAAGAAGATGGTCCCGTTGAAGAAGGCTCCCAGCCCTACCTTGAGGCCGGAGAAGATCGTGCTTTCGCTCTTAAAGATGGCCTGGTCGGCATTGAAGACCCCGCCGACCTCGAGCCGGGAAAAATCGGCCGGACCTTTAAACAGGGTTTTAAATACTTTAAGCCGTCCGAAGGGGTCGAGATAAAAATTGTTCTTAACTGCCATTTCCGTGAAATACGCCGATCCGGCGAAGATGGCGCCGTTGGCATGGAAACCGCGGCCCACCTGCACGGCCTCGAAATCGCTGATGTGGCCTAAAAATTGAACCTTATCCGCCGAAAATTCTCCGCCGATCTCAGCCCCGCGTAAATTCACGCCGCTGTTAAAGGTAGTTGACATCTCCTGGCCGATTTTCAGAAGCAGGGGCTCAAGATGAAAGTCTCCGGCTATCTTGATGGTGATGAAACTTACCAGCCCCTGAAAATCACAGGCCTGAAAGAAGGCGTCCCGGCCCACCTGCATGCCGGCAAAGTTGGCCTTGTGGTTGGCGCCCAGGAACTTCGCCCCCGGCGCTCTGAAGTGGCCCATGATCTCGGCGCCGCCCAAATCGACCGGCCCGTGAAATTCCACCCCGGCAAAAGAAGCGTTCTGGCCCACCCGCATGCCGTAAAAGTCGGCCTTCTGATCCTCAGCCAGGAACTTGGCCCCTTCCGCATCGAATTCGCCATCTATCTGCGCGGCAAAGAAATTAACCGGCCCGGCAAATACCGTATTGCCACAGAAAAGGTCGCCCGCCAGATTCAGGCGGTAAAAAACGGCCCGCTCTAAAAAATGTGAACCGATCAAGGATAAATGATGCTTAAAACAGGCACGCTTAATGCTGAATGATTCCTTAAAGACGCAGTCGCGTAACGCCACTGCCACGGCCACCTCGCCATTCTCCAGGTGCAGCGGCTCCGCGATCACCGCCCGGCTGATCCGCACCCCGCGGCGGTGCAGCCGCACCCCCGGCAAATCCCCGCATAAGAGCTCTTCCAGAAACCCGGCCCGCAGGCGGCGCTCTTCCTCTCCGCCGCCGAACTCCTGCTGCAGGTCGGCGATTTCCCCGGCGGCTGCCTGCTTCAGGACGAAATGCTCGGGCGCAGTGAGGAGCGAGCCGTCGCTAAGAGCCAAATGGGAGTCCGGATGCATTTCGATTTTCGCTTTATCTAAGTCACAGGTCTCTTAAATATGCTACCGTTTCTCGGCGCCCCCCCTCACCCCAGCCCTCTCCCCCCGCGGGGGG
>JBKQLU010000050.1:0-27949 GCA_052326585.1 Desulfobaccales bacterium
GCACTGCCCACCAATTCCTTAGAAAAAAACCGCCTAAGTGAACCGTGGATGGAAATCCCTGCCGCCAGTAAATTAGGACCGATACCATGGAAACCTTGACCTGCCGGTTAGCCGGGGTGGCCCGGGAAGCCGCGGACCGGGTGGCCATTATTTACCGGCAAGGGGATCTGGTGCGAGAGTACACCTGCGGCCAACTTTACCGGTCAAGCCTGGCAGTGGCCGGGTGGCTCCAGGCCCGGGGGGTGGCAAAGGGGGAGCGGGTGGCCATCCTCCTGGAGAATTGTCCCCAATGGCCCATGAGTTATTTCGGCATCCTGTTGGCTGGAGCGGTGGCGGTGCCTCTGGATCCGGTCTCCCGCTGGGACCATATCCACTACACCCTGAAGCAGACCCGGGCCAGGATCATCTTTACCTTTCCCAAGGCCCCCCTGTCAGAATTGGAACGGCTGCCGTTCCTGGAAAGGCTGGTGGTGGTGGGGGCGGGTGAGGCGGCCGGCGACAGGCTGACCAATTTCCAGGAAGTACTGCTATCTTCCGCAAGTGAGGCGGAGCTGCCGGTGCCGCGCCTTAATGACCTGGCCTCCATCTTATATACGTCGGGCACCACCGGGGTGCCCAAAGGGGTGATGCTCACCCACCGGAATTTTGCCGCCAATTGCCAGGGCATCGCCCAACTCAAGGCCATCCGGGAGGATGACAATTTGCTCTCCATCCTCCCCATGCACCATGCCTTTCCCTTTACCGCCACCCTGTTGGCGCCCCTCTTTTCCCGGGCGCGGATCACCTATCTCGACACCCTGAAGGCCGAGGCCATCTTGAAGTGTATCAGAGAGCAGCGGGTCACCGTCCTGGCGGTCACCCCCCAGGTGCTGCAGCACTTCTATCAAGGGTTTAAGCGGCAATTGCAGCGGATTCCCTGGCCCGGGCGTCCACTGCTGGAGAGCTATCTTAAGGCTTCCTGGCGGGTCTTTCGATTTTTGGGGGTAAATCCGGCGCGGCCGCTCCTCAGGAAATTCCGCCGCGCCCTGGGGGAACAGTTCCGGTTTTTTGTCAGCGGCGGGGCCAAGCTCCCCGAATCTCTGGCGGAGGATCTGGCCCGGCTTGGTTTTGAGGCGCTGGAAGGTTATGGGCTCACGGAAACTGCGCCGGTGGTCACCATCAATCCCCCGGAGGCGCCCCGTCCGGGGTCGGCGGGCCGGCCACTTGAGGGGGTGGAGATCAGGATTTGGCAACCTGACCCCCAAGGTGTCGGAGAGGTCCTGATTCGGGGCGACAACGTCATGGCCGGTTATTTCCAAAATGAGGCGGCCACCCGGGAGGTTCTCAAAGATGGCTGGCTCCACAGCGGCGATTTGGGTTATCTGGATCGGGACGGTTACCTCTTCCTCAAGGGTCGGATCAAGGAAATCATCGTCCTCGCTTCGGGCAAGAAGGTCTCCTCCGAGGAAGTGGGACAGCACTACCTTGAGGCTCCTTCCATCAAAGAGATCTTTGTGACCACCGACGCCGCCGCCGAGAAGCTGGTGGCCCTGGTGGCGCCGGACCTGGACTTTTTCCGGAAAACCGGGGAAGTGGATATCTTCGACAAGGTGAAGTGGGACCTGGAGCTGCGCTCCCAAGACCTGGAGCCTTACAAACGGGTGCGGGATTTTGTCCTGATTAACGAAGAGCTGCCCAAGACCCGCCTGGGAAAGGTCAAGATTTACGAAGCCCAGCGTCTTTATCAGGAGCGGGCCGGCCGGGACTACCCCAGGAGAAGGCCGGCCCGGGAAGAAGAGTTGTCCCCGGTGGGCGAGATGGTGCTGGAAGTGCTGATCCGCCAGACGGGGGACGCCGGCATCTCCCTGGGCGACCATTTGGAGCTGGACCTGGGCCTGGACTCGCTGGGTCTGGTGGAACTGCTGGCGGCCCTGGAGAGTCGGTGCCACCTCAAGATCCGGGACGAGGACTTTCACGGCATCTTTACGGTCAGAGAACTCGTCGGCTTTATCGAGGAGAAGCATCCTGAGGCGGCGGGAGCCCCGGAGGAAGAGATGGCGGCTTGGGAGACCATTCTGAGGACCGATCCGTCCCCGGCGCTGCTCCGGCACATCGGTCTGGAAGGAGGGTGGGCGGCCCGGCTGGCCACCCAGGGGCTGGCCGCGGTGATGGGCCCCTTGTTCAAATTGCTCTTCCACCTCCAGGTCTTCGGCCGGGAACGGCTCGAGGACCGGGGCTGCATCCTCTGCCCCAACCATGCCAGTTATCTGGATGGCTTCATCCTGGCCTACGCGGTCCCCGGGCCAACGCGCCGCCGCCTCTTCTCCTTGGGATACGCCGGCTATTTCGACGTGCCGGTGATCCGGAACCTCCTCAAGCTGGTCCGGGTGATCCCGGTGGACTCGGCCCGCCATGTGGTGGAGGCCATGCAGGTGTCGGCCTATATTCTCAGGCATGGCCGGGTCCTGGCCCTGTTTCCAGAGGGCTTCCGCACCCCCGGCGGAGAGTTGGGCCAGTTTAAGAAGGGCGTGGCCATCCTGGCCAAGGAGCTGGGGGTGCCTTTGCTGCCGGTTTATATTCAAGGCTCCTACGCAGCCTGGCCTCCCGGGGTGACCCTGCCCCGCCCCCGTCCCATCCAGGTGATCTTCGGGCGGGGCTATGCCTGGGAGGAACTGCGGGACCGGGGACTCAGGGAGGCCCCGGAGGCCTCCGACTATGACGCCATCAGCCTGGGCCTGCGGCAGGAGGTCTTGCGCTTGAAAGAGGGATTGGCGGGGAAGCAGGTTTAGCCGGGTTTCGGGACGACCGTAATCCTTAGACATTACACTATCGGCCCTTGGGCCAGAAAACCGGGAAAAAATATGGGAAAAAGCGTGGCAGAGCAAATCCTGGCGGCGCACCTGGTGAGCGGGGACCTGGTCCCCGGCGCCGAGGTGGCCTTGAAGATCGACCAGACCCTGACTCAGGACATCACCGGCACCCTGGCCTACCTGGAGTTTGAGGCCATGGGGGTGGAGCGGGCCCGGCCCGAAGTGGCCGTGAGCTACGTGGACCACAATCTCCTACAGGCCGATTTTCGCAACGCCGACGACCACCGGTTTTTGCGGACTATCGCGGCCCGCTACGGTCTGCATTTCTCGCCGCCGGGCAACGGCATCTCCCACCAGGTGCATCTGGAGCGCTTCAGCGTGCCGGGGAAGACCCTGTTGGGCTCCGACAGCCACACCCCCACGGCCGGCGGCGCCGGCATGCTGGCCTTCGGAGCCGGCGGCATGGACGTGGCCCTGGCCCTGGCGGGGCAGCCCTATTACCTGGCAATGCCCGAGATCCTGGGGGTGCGCCTCTCGGGAAGATTCCCGGCCTGGGTGTCGGCCAAGGACGTCATCCTGGAATTGCTGCGGCGTCTGACGGTTAAAGGGGGCCGGGGAAAGATCCTGGAGTTTTTCGGTTCGGCCCTGCGCTACCTCAGTGTGCCGGAGCGCGCCGCCATCACCAACATGGGGGCGGAGCTGGGGGCCACCACGTCAATCTTTCCCGCGGATGGGCAGACCCGCCGGTTCATGGCCCTGCAAGGGCGGGAGGCGGATTTTCGCCCGCTTAAGGCCCAGCGCCGTCCGGATTATGCCGCCATCCTGGAGGTGGATCTTAACCGGTTGCAGCCCCTCATCGCCCGCCCCAGTTCCCCGGATCGGGTGGTGCCGGTCAAAGAATTGGCGGGCACCCCGGTGGAGCAGGTGCTCATCGGTTCTTGCGGCAACTCCTCCTTCCGGGACCTGATGGTAGTGGCCCAGGCCCTGAAGGGCCGCCAGGTGCACCCCAGGGTCAGCCTGGAGATCAATCCCGGCTCCCGGCAAGTCTTGGAAAACCTGGCCGTGGCCGGCGGGCTCCTGCCCTTGCTGGAGGCCGGGGCACGACTGATGCCACCGGGCTGTTGGGGCTGTATCGGCGTGGGTCAGGCCCCGCCCAGCCACGCCGTGTCGGTGCGCACCTTTCCCCGGAATTTCCCGGGGCGCAGCGGCACCAAAGATGATCAGGTCTACCTGGCCAGCCCCGAGACCGCGGTGGCCGCGGCCATTTACGGAGAACTGCGGGACCCCCGAACCCTGGGGGAGGCGCCCCGGGTTCCCTCGCCGCGCTCCTACCTGATAAACGGTCGCGCCCTGGCCGCGCCACCCCCCGCCGGCACCGCGGTGGAGGTGGTGCGCGGCCCCAACATCGTGCCTTTCCCGCAACTGTCGCCCCTACCGGAGACCTGGCGGGGAGAGGTGTGGCTGAAGGTGGGCGATAACGTCACCACCGACGACATCCTGCCAGGAGGCAGCCAGATCCTGCCCCTGCGCAGCAACCTGCCGGCCATCAGCCAGTTTACCTTTGTCCGCCTGGACCCGGATTTCTCGCGGCGGGTCCAAGGCCGGGGTGAAGGGGCCATCGTCGGGGGGGAAAACTATGGTCAGGGATCTTCCCGGGAGCACGCCGCTCTGGCTCCCAGGTACCTGGGGGTCAGGGTCAAGCTGGTGAAGAGCTTTGCCCGCATCCATCTCGCCAATCTCATCAACTTCGGCATCCTGCCTTTGACCTTTGAGAATCCCGGGGACTACGAGTGGTTTAATCCGGGGGAGACCCTGGAATTGCCGCAGGTGCGCCGGTTGTTGCTGGAGGGGGCCGAAAGGCTGCCCTTGAAGCTGGGTAGCCGGGAGATTTGGCTGCGGCTGGACCTCTCGCCCCGGCAACGCCGCCTGGTGGCGGTGGGCGGCGCCTTGAACCTGGCTCGGGAAGGGTAAGATGGGGGGAAAGAGATGCGGCGCCAAGGCCAGGCTGGCCTGCCACCCCGGAATCTGTTGGTCAAGACCAAATAAGTATTGATAAGGGGGGCATAAGCCAATTTGGCCGGAAAACCCGGCGCCGCCTTACAGATTGGCAGAGACAGCCGATTTTTTCTAGAAATTGCCTTCATTGGTATTAAGGGATATAATTAGAGGGCACAACTAGTTAGATTTGGCGGCGCCCGGTTCCGTCCCGGACAGGGGACGCCTGGCGGGAAGAGTGCCATGGGATTTTTTAAGAGATTATTCGGTGGCGGCGGGGTTGTCGAACCTCAGCTTGAGGTAGTGGAGAACCGATTATGCACCGATCTGACCAGGTACCGGGTCCGGGTAAGAAAATATAGCCAGGAGATGTATGCCGAAGAATTCTTTCAAGCTGCCGCCAAGCCCAAAGATCTGCAATTCAAACGGTTTTTCCTATTGAATGAGAACCCTCCCCAGCCCCATTTCGCCCCTTCCCTGGAAGGGGCCATTGATTGGTTCAAAGGCCGGCGCCTCCCCAAAGACGGCTTTACCAGCATCTTCTGGGGGGAAGAGGTCCCTTTTCAATGCGGTGTCTGCCAAAAAGAAGCTACTACGCCCTTATTTATCACCAAAGTGGAAGAGTTGACGGTTTACACCAATATTCCGATCTTCATGGAGATTGCGGGCTGGCGGGTGATCGAAGTGGCCTCCGACCTGATGGGCGCGGGGATGCCCAGCAAGATCCTGTACCAGTTCAAGACCACGCCGATAATCAAATGGGCCCACCCCGAAATCAAGTTCATCTGCACGGGCTGCGCCCAGCGCCTGACAGAGAAGGGGCAGCAAGCCGAATTGGCAGGTTATGTGATCTTTTAGCCCCGGATATTCATGAAAAGTTCTTAAAAAGGAAAGGGTATCTCGCGGTTAGCGGGTCCGGGAGGTATTTCCGCCCCCGATTCTCTCAATTCGCTTGCCCACTCTCGCATAATCCACTAAAATTCCGGGGACAGTCCAAATACCTCCCAAGCGTCCCAGGAGGCCAACGGCCCTGGAGAGGGTCTGGGACCCTTCTCCAAAAGACCACCAAATTGCGCAAAGTACTCACATCTAACTGGCTCAATATATGAGTTCCTAATTATGTTAAAAGCAATTCTAGATTGCATAGGCAGTGCGGTATTTGCCACCGATAGCCAAGGTCGCATCATTTATTTAAATCAGCAAGCCGAAAGGACATTTGGCCCCTCAACGAAAATATTTGGTCAATTGCTCGACCAAATAATTCCTGATATCAACATTAGGAGTGTTATCGAAAGCATTCAGTGTACCATAGGCCTTAAGTTAAATTTTGGGAATAAAATATTTCTTACTAATGTAACCCCTATTCTGGACGGCGACCAAACTGTAGGTGCTGTGGCGGTATTCCTCGATATTTCGAAATTCGATGAGGTGTGGAATCAGCTAAAGATCATGGAACAGCTGAATCAGGAATTGAATGTCCTCTTTGAATCCTCCGCGGACGGCTTGGTGATCAGTGATGCCGAGGGAACGCTATTGAAGATCAATCGCGCTTATGAGCAGATTGTCGGGATCAAGGCGGCTGAATATCTAGGTCAACCCGCCCAGGAATTGGTCCGCAGGGGAGTTTTGAATACCATAGTGACTCAAAAAGTTATCGATTCCCGGAGAGTCGAAACCATCGTCAATAAAATCGGGGATAAGGACATTCTGCTGACCGGCACGCCGGTTTTCGACGATGAGGGAAATTTCATCCGGGTACTCGCCAATGTTCGCGATCTGACCGAATTGAATTCCTTGAAACAACAACTCTCCAAATCGGCATTCAAATTAGCCCTCTACCAAACGGAACTATCGCGGCTCAACGCGGAAACCATGTCTGGCGGCATCGTCATCAAAAGCCCCGAGATGCAAAAGGTTTTAGAAGTTGCGCTTCGGGTCGCGCCCTTCGATACCACGGTGCTTATTACCGGAGAATCGGGCGTGGGCAAGGAAGTCATCGCCCGCGTGGTGCATGAGGCCAGCAGACGTTCGCAGAAGCCTTTTATCCAGATAAACTGCGGCGCTTTGCCTGGAAACCTCATTGAGTCCGAACTATTTGGCTACGAGTCCGGCGCCTTTACCGGCGCGAAGTTGAAAGGGAAGGAAGGGCTTTTTGAAACGGCGTCCGGCGGCACGCTCCTTTTGGATGAGATTGGCGACATGCCGCTCGACCTTCAGATAAAACTCCTCAGAGCGATTCAAGAACAGAAGTTCACCCGCCTGGGGGGAACCAAGCCAGTGCGGGTTGATGTCCGCATCATAGCTTCCTCAAATCAGGATTTGAAGCAACTGGTCAATGAGGGCAAATTTCGCAGTGACTTGTTCTATCGGTTGAATATTGTGAATATTTGCTTGCCCCCCCTGCGGGAGCACGCCGACGATATTCCCGCCCTGGTCGATTTCTTCATCCGCCGCTTTGGAAAGAAATATAAATTGTTTAAGAAAGTTCCCTCCAAGCTTATGGAAAAGTTCCTCCGTTATGATTGGCCGGGCAATATTCGCGAGCTGGAAAATAGTGTCGAGCGCTTGATCGTACTCAGTCCTAATGATTGGCTGGATACCGACCTGTTTGAACCTGAAAAACTTGAAGCACTGGCTCCTCATGCTGGTCCTTCACTCAGGAATGACTCGAGAGCGGAACGACAAATCATTTTGGATGCATATCGGCGATTCGGCAGTACACGTAAAGTTGCTGCACTACTTGACGTGAATCAGTCGACGATCGTGCGCCGGCTTAAGAAGTACAAGGAAGAAGAAAACCGCCCCTAATTCCTGGCGGGATCGCGGCAATCTTGAAGCTGTGCTCACCGCGAGGTTAATCTTCCCGCACACCCCCCCTAAATCGGAAGTGTAATCCAATCAATCCCGCCTGCCGCCAGCAAAGCCTGGCTTCCCGCAGAAACGGGCGCCTGGAGTGCCCGGACTCGAATAAATCTTTCCAGAAGATCTCCGATGCATGATGATGCAGATGCATCGGTATGCATCGGAAGCCAGAAAATTATTCCAGGAAGATTATTGGCCGTGGAATGCAGGCCCGCCGCAGGCGCCGCAGATAAACGTCAATGCCGCTCTTTTTAACCTTGGTCAAGTCAACCGTGGGGAGACTGCCACTCCCCGCCTGCCCGATGCCTATCTAAAAAATATTCGCTCTCCGAGATCTAAATCGGCTGTTCAATTCCTAAAAAATAGATGCATAATGCATCGGCAATCTTTCGCAACTCATTGTATTTATAAGCTTTTATATGGCATATAATTTGCTATCTATAGATATTTCAATAGAAAGCTCCAAGTTGCGCCCGGCTTGAGGGGATTAACTCAGGCCAATAATTTTGGCAGCCAGCCCGTGCATTTTACCTGCGCTGATTCCGGAAACAGGACTGAATATTTACGCACTTAATTCAAAATTAGGAAGGAGAATAGACCCATGAACGTGGCGACCGGCAAGCCCTCCGGAGTGCGATACAGAATCATCCTCTTAACCTTCCTCGGTATTGTTATTGCTTACATGGACCGTGCTAACATTTCGGTGGCGGGAGTCACCATTATGAAAGAGTATGGCTGGACCACCACCCAGTGGGGCAGCATTCTTTCAGCATTTTTCGTCGGGTACCTTATTCTGCAGATTCCGGCGGGTTGGCTGGCGGATAAGATCGGGGGAAAGCGGGTTCTGGCAGCCGGGGTGGGCTGGTGGTCCTTTTTCACCATGGCCACCTGTTGGGCGCCGAGTTTTAACATCATGTGGATTTTCCGGTCGATGCTTGGGGTTGGTGAGGCAGTAACGTTCCCCGCAATAACCGCCATCGCCTCGCAATGGGTGAGCGGCAAGGAGCGGGCCCGCGCCCAAGCCTGGAATCTTTCGGGGATGGCGCTCAGTCTCGCCTTTACCGTACCGGTCGTTGCCTGGATTATTAGCAGGTTCGGCTGGCGTGCGGCCTTCTATTCTTTCGGTGCTCTCGGATTTGTCTGGACGGCGGTTTGGCTTTGGTACGCCAAGGACAACCCGGCCGATCACCCTGCAGTAAATCAGGCAGAACTCCAGCACATTGCAGAGGAAAGCCGTCCGAAGAGCCTGGGTGGGGCCAATTGGGGATTAGTACTGAGAAAAGGGCCGGTATGGGCTCTTACGGTTAACTACTTTTGTCAAAATTACTCCTGGTATTTGTATCTGGCCTGGTTGCCCGCATATTTGGTCATGGCGCGTGGGTTCAGCATAATGAAGATGGGTATTTACGGTATGTTGCCTTATCTTGGCGCCTTTGTGGCCACGAACCTGGCAGGTTACGTCTCCGACCGGCTGATTAATGTGGTCGGGGTTAGCAGGGCCCGTAAATATATCATGTGCGCGGCGTTTGGTGGTAGCGGACTATTCATGTTTCTAGGCTCACAGGCCGCAAGCGGTGGGATGGCGGTAGTCTGGATTACCTTGTCGGTTTCCTTTCTATCGATGAACTTCTCCTCGTTCTGGGCCTTACCGATTGATCTCGGCCCGAAAAGCGCCGGTTTAATTTCAGGTTTAATGAATACCTCTGGCACGGTAGCGGGAATTATCGCCCCTCTGCTTACCGGGTGGCTTGTGGCTGTCACCGGATCGTGGATAGCCGCATTAGATGTCGCGGTCGGATTAGCAATACTAGGAATTGTAATCTGCGCCTTATTCATCTCTGCAGAGCAGGTGGTTGACTAACGGAAGGATGGAGCTCGCGAAATATTAGTCGCAAGTAAATGAAATCGCCAGTAGGGGGGTGACAAGACTATACGAGAACGTATCGCCGGACTTCAGTCCAGATTACGCACCAATGGCTTTGCCGCCGCGGTATTGATGCATCCTCCCGATGTATTCTATTACGCCGGCACCGGGCAGCCGTGTAATTTGGTCGTCCCGGCCAGGGGAGAACCCGTTCTTCTGGTCAGGCGGACTTTGGCATGGGTCAAGGCAGATTCCAGCCTCGCGAATATCGTCAAAGGGGATGGCATTGACGATATCCGGGCCGCGCTGCAGTCCGCCGGTGTGCTGCAGCAGGGAGTGAAACTGGGGCTAACTCTGGATATCGTTCCAACCAGGTTATGCCGCAAACTTGAGCAAAATTTACCGGAGTGCCTGATTGATGATGTGTCGCCGCTGATATTGGAGCAGCGGTTATTGAAGGACGAAGCCGAGATTGCCGACATCCGCGCGGCAGCCGGCCTGTTTCAACGAGCCCATGAAGTTATGCTGCGACAATTGCGCCCTGGCATAACCGAGTTGGAGTTGGCCAGCCATGTTTATGGGGCCCTGCGCCGGGGGGGGTACGAAGGTCTGTGCCGATTCCGCCGCTGGGACGCGACTTTACCTCCCGATGGCATAATAGTCTCAGGCAAAAATGCCTGGCAAATTTCCGGCCATGCCATGACCGTAACCGGCGTCGGCCTGAGTCCTTCCTTACCCTGGGGACCATCGACGACACCGGTTGAGGCCGGCGACACAGTGGTCATCGATGTCGGCATAAATTATCACGGCTACCATGCCGATATCGCCCGCACCTACATCATGGGGAAGGCGACCTCCGAGCAAAAAAGAGTCTTTGACGTGGTGAAGGAAGTCTATACGGCAGTTTTTGCCCAGGTAAAGCCTGGCGTCACCGGTCGGGCATTGTTCAGGACTGCCTGGGGAATACTCGAGTCTCATGGTCTGGAAGGCTATTTTCAAGGCTACGGGGAGATGAAAGGGTACTATGTCGGCCACGGTCTCGGCCTGGAAATGGACGAACCACCGGTGCTCGATGGCAACTGCGCCACCAAACTTTCCCGGAATATGGTGATAGCTATCGAACCAAAGGTGATTATTCCGGATTGGGGGGCGATTGACCTGGAGAATACCGCAGTTGTCACTGAATACGGCTGCGACATTCTTTGTTCAGTTCCCTGCGAATTGTTTGAAGTGACATGATATGTGTGGTTCCTAGACCTACTTTCCATGAGGTGGCAGTGCATCAGCGAGGGCTCCCAGGGTTCTCGCCCCCCGTCGGCATAAAAGTCTTTGCAGTGCTCCTTTACGCCGCGAAAATCCACCACTTGCGCCAGGTCGTTCAAGAAGTGGGGTCTTAACGCCACCTATGTTGTGCCCTATCTGTTCAGCCTAAGGCGTAAGTTTTAAACCGAAAAACATCGAAAAATAAATACTGGATATTGAAGGAGCAGGCCATGCCGGAGAGAATCCATAAAGACAAGAGAGGCTCCGATGCATAATGATGCAGATGCATCGGATTATGCATCACAAATTTATGGCCCGCCTGGAAATTATTCTAGAAAAATTTTTTGGCCGAATGCTCGCCTGCCTTTGGGTTCCGCAGATAACGCTGCCTCTTTTTGATAGCTTGGGCCGTCAATCATCGGAGCGCTTCAACCCCTCCCTGGCTCAATTCTAGACTTGTCTAAAGCCTTAACTATTTGATCTCCAAGATATTTAAAGCGGGGCTCGATTCCGCTGGGATTTTTTTAAAAAAAATTAGATGCGTACTGCATCAGTTATTTTTCAGAAGTGCTTGAAATTATAGTTTTTATATATATGGCATATAAAATGCACTTTATCAATTTCGGCGAGACTCAGGTTCCACCCGGCTTAGTAGGTTAAACTCGGGGAGAGAATTCGCCTATTTTTTGACCGCCGGGTGGCCAGGCTGGCCACATAACCTCGGCTTACGCTCTCTAACCGATTTTCATCCCCGGGGATGAAGCCAGGGCATCATCCCTGGCTATTAGCAAGTTAGCAATTAACCAAGAGGTGGATTATGACAAGGAATTTCTTTGCCAAGGCCGACATGGACTATTTGCCATCTAATGACAGTCGTTATTGGGATGAGAAAGCAGAAACTATGGATCCGGAGGAACGTCAGGAATTAATTCTACACAAAATTAGAAACCAGATGGAATACGCTTATCAATATTCAGATTTTTATCACCGTAAATGGTCTAACGCGGGAATTCATCCCAAAGACATACGTACTATGGATGATTTTCACAGAGTGCCATTTGTAACCAAAGAAGAATTAAGAGAAGACCAGCGGGAACACGCGCCTTTCGGGAGTAATCTTTGTGTACCCTGGGAACAGGTATACCGGATTTATGGTACCTCGGGAACTACAGGAAACCCCACGGTTTTTGCCGTAAGCTTAGCGGATTGGGAAAGAATTGCCACTGCTCATGCCAGAATTATGTGGGGGTTTGGATTAAGGCCGTCAGATACAGTATTCATCGCGTCAGTTTTTAGCCTTTATATCGGGAGTTGGGGTGCACTAATCGGATGCGAAAGGCTCCATGCCAAAAGTTTCCCGTTTGGTGCTGGTCAACCTGGCCAGACGGAGAGAGCAGTCTCTTGGATCAAGACTATTAGACCTACAGCCTTCTATGGAACGCCATCTTATGCCCTCTATCTGGCAGAAATTGCCAGGTCTGTAGGCGTAGATCCATTGAAGGATTTTAATTTTCGCATTATGTTTTTCTCTGGAGAACCAGGCGCGGGCATTCCTTCTACAAAAAAGGAAATTGAAAAAACCTTTGGATGCATTTGCATTGATACTGGATCTATGGCAGAAATGACTCCCTGGATGACCGATGGTGAATGTGAATCCCGAACCGGGATGACGCTTTGGCAGGACATTATTTATACTGAAGTCGTTTCCCCAGACACCAAAAATGTAGTTCCCTTTGGTGGGGAAGGAGTACCTATATATACACATTTGGAGCGTGACTCACAGCCAATGATCAGGTTATGGTCCGGGGATTTAACTACCTGGACCAACGATCCTTGCCCTTGCGGCCGGACCTATCCACGTCTACCCAAAGGTATTTATGGGCGGGTAGATGATATGCTGGTAATAAGGGGGGTAAATGTCTATCCCAGCACCGTTGAAGATATTCTTCGGGGAACCCCTGATTTTGGTGGCGAGTTCCGAATTGAAGTGGCAAGGGATAAATATTTGGATTCATTAAGTATTCAGGTGGAGTTCGATAGGACTAAAGGTAGCAGCGAGGAGGAATTTGGCACCCTGCTGAAAGCTAAATTCAAACAAATATTGGGGGTTTCAGCAAAATTATCCATTGTGGATGCGGGGTCCCTGGAACGGACAGAGTTTAAGTCCCGCAGGATTATTGATCACCGTAAAATGTAATACTCAAGTATGGCAGGATATGAGGATCCGCGCACCCCAGGACAAATTTCACCTTCTCCAGGGGTTAACTCGGATCAATGGCATTGAGATTCATGCAGTTGATTGGTAAAATCTGTTGGGGCAATCAAAAGGGACCACCAATATCATTGAAAACCCCGATGCCGGGGTTGGCCCGCTTGGAACCAAGCGGGTCAGTCACGGGCAGGAGGGCAAGATTGATCTGCGCTGCATGGCCGCCGCTTCACTGGAAAATGCGGTTGCCTTGTACTCCCAAAAGGCAGCCTAATCGTTACAGCCCCTAAACCGCCACCCATTTTCCACTGAATTTGGCCATGGCAGCCCAGGTTAAAGGCGGCTCTTTCTTCGAGGTCGCAATCCGACAAATCATAGAGAAATTGCCGGAACACCATTTTAAAGTTCAGCACGAGGTCCCAGGGTTCTCGCCTCCTATCGGCAGAAAAGTCTTTGTAGTAGTATCCCCCACGAAGCGAAAATCCGCCACTTGCGCCAGGTCTTTCAAAAGGCGATTATCTACCTCTTGACATACGCTTTCAGATGTGTTATCTTGGTAATCATCAAGGTTTGAAGGAGATTCCCGATGAAAACCAAGACTGTCCGGCAAATGACTCTGGCCGAATTTGAGGCCATGTTCCCCGATGATGATGCCTGCAAAGCCTATCTTGCCTCCCGGCGCTGGCCTAAAGGCGTTAGGTGCCCAAGGTGCGGTAGCGATAAGGTCTATAAACTTAGCCGCTCCTGGCACTGGCAATGCCGCTGCACCACTACTGGATACCGCTTTTCCGTCCTGGTGGGAACTATTTTTGAGAACACGAATTATCCCTTGCAAACTTGGTTCAAGGTAATCTACCTTATGCTGAGTAGCAAGAAGGGGATAAGTGCCCTGCAAATCCATCGGATGATCGGCACGGGGTCTTACAGCACGGCGTGGTCTATGTGTCACCGCATCCGGGCCGGACTCAGCAATGAGGAATTTCGCAAGCTGGTGGGCTTCGTGGAGGTTGACGAAACCTTTGTGGGCGGCAAGGCCAAGAATAAGCACCGGAATAAGCGGGGCGGGGGCCGTGGCCCAAGTGGCAAGACTCCGGTAGTGGGGGCCGTGAGCCGGGGCGGGAAGGTGGTGGCTCGGGTGGTGGATAATGTTGACACCGAAACCCTTGACGAGTTCGTGAATGAAACTGTGTCGCACAAAGTCAGCCTGATCTCGACCGATGATGCTTCCTGTTATAGAAATCTTGATTCCTGGTGCGATCATGGCGTTGTCCATCATGCTCAAGGCGAATATGTCTGCGGGGCCGTCCATACCAGCACCATCGACAGTTTTTGGTCTATGATGAAACGCGGCATTGTCGGCACATTCCATAAGGTTAGTAAAAAGTATCTCCAACTGTATGTTGCCGAATTTGAATTCCGTTATAACAATCGCAAGAACCCTGACATCTTTGGGGCGGCGATAGGGTTATGTTAATAATCATGCTTTTCTAATAAACCAAACTACCAATATAGACAAGACAATAAGTTCGATAATAAGGAATAATCCTTGGAAGAAATAATCCATTTCCTCAGAATCTTTAAAGAAGCTATTGTCCCGATAGCTACATGGATTGATCATCATAACGGATTTATTACCGCTGTTGCCACCGCTGTTATCGCAGCTTTCACCTTGGCCCTGGTTTGTGCTAATCGACAACTGTGGAAAGTATCCAAAGAGGCCGCCGATGCCGCCAAAGACAGTGCCGACGCCTTGCCAGCCGTTGAAAGAGCTTATCTTTTTGTAAAGGTTATACTGAATATCTCTGACCATGACCCCGATCAACCCCAAATCAACATTGGAACTATGGAGGCTCCAGGGGCGAATAAAGTTAATATTATTGTAACCAATCATGGGAAAACGCCAGCCATTATTGAACGCATTGCTATAACAAATAATCCTTTTTTTCCATTTCAATTTGATATAAGACCACCCTTTGGAACAGACCTTATAGATATATTCGAACATGAAAGAACTTATGAAACAAATTTTCTTATTCATGGAGAGGAAGAATGGGGAGAAATTATTGCCAACAATTCTCCCCTCATTTGTGAAGGATTCGTTCAATATACCGATGTTTGGGTTATAACACATGATAAAATTGGCTTTTGTTGGCAATATAGTGATTTTTGGGAAAAGTTCATTCCTTGTGCTGACAGCAATCGCAACTATCGAATACAACAAAAAAACGAGAATTAATCCAACGGAGCAAACGCCGGGCTGTCGCTTGCATTTTAACCCAGGCTTCCCCTTTGTGTCAAGAAGTGCATAATCGCCTTTCAAAAAGTGGGGTCTTAGCGCCGCTCTTGCCGTGCTGCAGCCGGTCAGCCTGGAGGCGAAGGTTTCAAACCTAAAGGGCAATGAAAAATAAAACCTTGGATATGAGAAGGAGCATGCTATGCCTGACAGGTCAGATAAAGCCAAGAAAGGGTCGGATCACCTTTTCAGCGAAGAGCACATTCAATTAATCAAGGATCGATACCAGGACTGGTTCAACAACAGTCTGCGAGATGCGGACCGGGAAACGGAGGGCAAGTATTTCACCCACTCCGGAATTCCTATCAAACTGATCCACACTCCGGCCGATGGCGAGCGGCTCAATTATGTTGAAGACCTTGGGTTTTCGGGGCAACCTCCTTACGTACGGGGCGTCTATCCAAACATGTACCGCAGAAGGCTTTTTACGGTCCGCCAGTTGGCGGGTCTGGGCGCCCCGGAAGACTGCAACGAGCGGGTCTGTTATCTGCTGGACCACGGCGCCACCGGGGTAAACATCCTCTTCGACATGCCGACTATCCGGGGCTATAATTCTGATGACCCCGAGGCCGAGGGCAACGTCGGCCAATGCGGGGCGGCGGTGGATTCGCTCTGGGACATCGATGCCTTCTTCAAAGACATCGATCTGAGTAAAGTGAGTACTTCCATCGTGACCCATCTGCCCAGCACCAGCCTGGTCATTCCGGCAATGTATTTTGCCGTGGCGGCCCAGAGGAAGATACCGTTAACCCAGGTTGCCGGAACCTGCCAAAATGATTTTATCATGGAAACCTGCGTCGGTAGCGGGTATGAGATCTTACCCCCGGCGGTTTCGTTCAGAATGCAGTGTGATGTGGTGGAGTGGATCTGCAACAATGTGCCCCGCTGGAATCCGATCAGCTACAATGGCTACAACCTCAGGGAGGCTGGCACGGACGCGGTGGCCGAGGTGGGAGTTGCCATAGCCAATGCCATTGCCACTGCTGAGGAACTCATAAAGCGGGGATTAAAATTTGACGATTTTGCCCCGCGCCTGTCGTTTTTCTGGGATTTGCACAATGACTTTTTCGAAGAAATAGCTAAATGCCGGGCCAGCCGCAAGGTTTGGTACAAGATCACCAAAGAACGCTTTGGAGCTCAGCATCCGAAATCGATGCTGATGCGCTACCACGTTCAGACCGCCGGGGTGACGCTGCCCGCGACGGAACCGTTGAACAACATTGCCCGATCGGCTATACAGGGACTGGCCGCCGTGCTGGGCGGCTGCCAATCCCTCCATATCGATTCGTTCGATGAGGCATATTCCGCGCCGACCGAAGAAGCCGCCTTGGTTTCTCTGCGCACCCAGCAGATCATCCAGGCCGAGACCGGCGTCTGCAGCACCGTGGATCCCTTGGCAGGCTCCTATTATGTGGAGTATCTCACCGATCAGATGGTCAAAAGGATATTTGACCACCTGGAGAAGATCGAGGGGCAGGGCGGACTGGTGCAGGCCGTGGAAAGCGGTTGGCTGCATCGCGAAATCGCCAACTACAATAACAGATACCAGCAGAAGATTGAAGAGGGTGAAACCAAGGTAGTCGGCGTCAACTTTATGCGAGCCGGTGAATCAAAAACTACGCCCATTAGGGTTTTCGAATATCCCGAAACCTATACGCGCCAGAAGGCCAAATTGGAACGTTTGCGGAATGAGCGCGACAACCGCAAGGTTGAAGAGTCTCTGAACCTTCTGCGTAAAAAATGTCACACCAGCGAAAATCTCTTCCCCTACTGCCTGGAGGCGGTGGAGAACCTGGCAACCCTTGGTGAAATCGAGGAACTCTTCCGGGAAGAATTCGGACTGTGGGCCTTCCCCCTATTGTAACTTGGCAATTTATCAGGCAGGAGACTCTTTATGGACAGAAAAATCAAAGTGGTCATAGCCAAGCTGGGTTTGGATATTCACTGGCGGGGCGTATATCTGGTGGCTCAATTTTTAAAAGAGGCCGGAATGGATGTCGTCTATCTGGGCAATAAATTTCCGGCGGAGATCGTCGAGGCCGCCATCGAAGAGGATGCCGATGTGGTAGGGTTGAGCAGCCTGAGCGGCAACCACCTTTCTCTGGGGCCGATCGTCGTTGATATGCTCAAAGAAAAGGGGTTGGACAATGTGAAAGTATTCATGGGCGGCGTGATGCCCCCCGAACACGCCAAAAGATTGGAAAAAGAATTTGGCATCGAAAAGGTTTATCTGCCCGACACGCCCATGGAGGAAATCATCGGTGGCATCAGCGCGGCCGTCAAAGATGCCCGCCGTGGGACCGTTTCCCGATGAAATTAAAGGTGATTGACGAACTGGTGGAAAGATCCCTAAACGGAGACAAGCTTGCCATCGCCCGATTGATTTCCATGGTGGAAGGAGCGGATGAATATGCGCCTTACGTCATGGAAAAAATATTTCCACACTCCGGGAAAGCCTATTATATTGGAGTAACCGGACCGCCCGGGGTGGGAAAGAGCACCACCGTGGATCGTCTTATTGCCACGTTATGCAAAAACCAATACTCGGTCGGTGTGATTGCGGTTGACCCATCAAGCCCCTTCTCCGGCGGGGCCCTGCTCGGGGACCGCATCCGGATGCACGTCCAACCCGATAAGATGGATGTGTTCATGCGCAGCATGAGCTCCGGTAGAGTCATGGGGGGGCTGGCCCGAACGACTAAAGAAGCCTCCCGCATCCTCGATGCCTGCGGCAAACAGGTCATTATCATCGAAACCGTTGGGGTTGGACAGTCCGAGTTGGATATTGCCGAAGCCACTGACACAGTGGTCGTTATTCTTACGCCGGAGTCCGGAGATTCGATTCAGATTATGAAAGCAGGCCTGATGGAAATCGCCGATATATTTGTTATCAACAAAGCGGATCGCCCGGGGGCCGAGGATATTTTTTTGTCGGTCCAGGGAATGCTGGGGCGAAGCCGGGTGCAGCGTGATTGGACCCCTCTCATATTCTCGACTTCCGCTTCCAACAACCAAGGGATCGAGGCCCTTTATGAGGGCATCTGGTCCCATTACCGCTACCTGCACCAGAATGCGAAGCTTGAAGAGCGGCGCAAGAGGCAGCTGAAGCAAGAACTGCGCACTCAAATCGAATATGAGTTTGCTCAGGTTCTCTGGAAGGCTGTTCTCAAGGGAAAGGACCTCGGTAGCATCGTAGATGATATTTGGCAGCGGCGAGCTGATCCGCAAAATGTGGCTCGGAAAATTGTAGAAGAACTGTTGGCAGATCTTGGCCGAAGCGGATCGCCTGGGAGAGGCAGTTCATGAGTTCGGGGAATAAGTTGTAAACGAATTTTGGGCATTGGGACCGGTTTCGGATCGAGGCTGGAAAGGAGGAATTAGCATGTTAGAGATCAACGGAGCCGTTGCCGTGATCACGGGGGGCGGCGGCGGCATCGGTGAAGTCTTGGCGAAGTATTGGATAAGCAACGGCGGCCGGGTTGTCCTCGGAGACGTGTCCCCGGAGGGTTTGGGGCGGGTTGACCAAGAGATTCAGGCCATGGGCGGCCAGGCTGCAACTTTAGTGATGGACGTCACCAAGGAAGAAGATAATGCCGCCCTGGCCCGGCTGGCCATTGACCGTTTCGGCGCGATAAACCTGGTGGTTCCCTGTGCCGGAATTATTCGGGACGGGCTTTTTTTGGCTCCTGATCGCGAAACCGGTAAAATTAAAGGCAAAATGGACCTGCAGCAGTTTAAAAACGTCATCGATATCAATGTGACCGGGGTCTTTCTCACCATCCGGGAATGTGCCGAGCAGATGGTCAACCACGATTGCCGCGGGCTTATCTGTTTGATGTCTTCAACCGGTTCTCTGGGAACGGCTGGACAGATTAATTATTCCTCCACCAAGGCCGCGATGTCGGTGATGCCGAAGGTGATCACCGCCGAGTTCTTCAGAAAAGACCTGGCCCATAAAATACGCTGCGTGGCTGTGGCGCCGGGCTATGTCGGGACGACCATGGTAAAGGAAATGAATCAAAAGGCCCTGGAAAAAATTCTGGAGAACGTACCGATCAAGCGTCTGGTAGAACCTGAAGAAGTCGCTTCCTTGATCGGCGAACTGTATCGCAACGAGGCGATCAATGGCGAGGTCTATTTCATTCACGGGGGCCTCCGCCTGGGGTCCAAGGGTTAGCGGGCTATCTCCAGGAAAAGTTAGACCAAAAGCAGTTATATCGGGTCGGTTGTCCCAGGTGGCAGCCATTTCCGGCTGGCGCCACCTGGGCGCTCACCTGAGCAGCTTTTCGAGTTGGGTGAGATTGAATGAGGTCTCTTGAGCCTGCGGCATCCACCTGGCACAGCGATTCGCATTCAAGGGAATGCCCAGGGGTGAGATGCCGGTGCGCAGGCACAGCCGCATGCCCATGGCCAGCTCCGGGATACAGGCGATTCCCAGCGCCCCGATGCTGGGATGCTCCCGCTTGAGTCTTCTAAAGAGCCGCTCCTGGTCCATTTCTACAGAAATATAGGGTTTGACGCCGTATTTCTCGAGGAGGAGACTCCCCAGGTGAATGAAGCAGTCCTCAGTGCAACCCTGGCACACGGCCTCGAAATCACCCTTTACTGAGCGGCATCCCGGCCTGAAGTCGCGCAGGCAATGGGCTATGAGGGCGAACTTGTATTCAGAGCGTTTGAACTCTTCCCGGTGGATTCGGTTCATTAATTCGATCTCAAGCATGTAGAGGTGGTATTTCTCCTCCGTCGTGGCCAGGGTGCTGTCCATTCGCTTCGCCAAAGGCAAGTTTTGCAAGTGGTGCGCCACCTTCCGGGTATAGATGGACAACGACTGCCTGAGAGTCTCTCTGACGAATCGGAGTGTCACGCCATCGGCCCCCGCGGTTTTCGCTCCCCAAGGAAAGCGCCTCTCTGCCGCTTTCCGGATCAGGCCCGCCAGCCTTTTCTCGTCCGGGCCGCGCTCCAGAAAAAGATCTGCCAGGCGCTTTATTTCGGCGTAATAGCCTTCGCTGGCGCCGCCCGCGACCCAGAGTGAATAAGTCTTTCCCTGGACCGGCGTATCTAGCGTCTCGTGATTGGACAATTCTTAAAACTCCGCGCCATGGTAATAGGTATCTCGCCCCGAGTCCGGTACCCAGATTTAATACCGGATTATGCCGCAAATTATAATGGAAATATATGTACAAGCATATGATTCGCCAATTTTACCTATGGGGAGAGGAAGTACGGCGGTCCATGGACTGGCTGATCAAGTGATTAATCAAAGTGGGCGCCAGAGTTTCTTATCGCGCCCGGGGGTGGTATGTGCATGTGGCTTCGGCTTTTCCCCTGGCGCACCATTATCGGGCAGTGCTGGCCTGGAATTCTTAGACCTTCACCAAGTAAGAATCTTTGAACCAAGGGATTGCTATCTTCAAAATCTATAAAAAAGATTCACATTGAGGAAAGCTTTTGCTATTTTGCGTTCAAGAAGGCGGTTGGATCAAATAAGGGGAACTTCTTCGGGATATCCTCCCGGACGGCAGGTTCAAAAACCATTTTTCAACTGCGGGAGCCAAGCCGCCGCATAATCTCGGTTAAAAAGGGCGGGGGCGCTCATACTTTACGTAACAACCTGGGTTTACAGGAGGTTTCCATGCGATCCAGCAAATGTCTTGCTAGGTCTCTGGCCACCGGTGTTATCCTCCTCGTTTTCGTGTCCTGCTCATGGGCCGGACGACCATATTCCGATGACAGAGCGGGTCCGAGCGCTGCAATTCTCAAATGGCCTGCCGGTCTGCCGGTCTATGATCACATCGTAATTGTTATGGAGGAGAACAAAGATTACGAAGAGGTCATCGGGAAGTCATACGCACCTTATATCAATAACGTCTTAAAAAAAGAGGGGGCTAACTTCACGCGGATGTATGGCGAGGAACACTTCAGTCAGGGCAACTACTTCTGGATGTTTTCAGGCGACAATCATAACATCGGCTTCACCGACGAGATTCCGTCTGAAAAAAATCCCCTCTACCCGTTCAAGCCCAGTCTGGGAGAGCGATTGATCAATAAGCGACTGTCATTCAAAGGCTATGCGGAGGACTTGCCCACAATCGGTTTCACGGGTGATAGGGCGGGCAACTATGTAAGGAAACATGTCCCCTGGATCAGCTTTGCCAACGTACCCAAGGGCACAACGGTCGCGACATCGTCCGACCTAAGATTCGCGGACTTTCCCTCCCCTGGCCACTATGAAACCTTACCCAGGGTTGCCTTTGTCATTCCCAACCTGATAAACGACATGCACGACCCTCGCGACATCAAAAAGAGCATTCCGGCAGGCGACAAATGGCTGCGGGATAATATCGGTCCCTATTATCAATGGGCTAAATATCACAACAGCCTGCTGATCCTCACATTCGATGAAAACGATGATAAAAGGCTCTATCAGGGATTGACCAATCCGTTTGTGGATCCAGAGAAGTGTACTGGCAAGGGTCGCGATCGTGAGTACTGCGTCGACTTGCAAAATCGCATTGTCACGATTTTTGCGGGGGCGCATATCGAGCCCGGTGATTACCCCGAGGGCAAAGGTATCACACACGTCAACATCCTGCGCACAATCGAGGCGATGTATGGATTGTCAAAATCAGGCCATCAACAGCCCAACGCCGCCGGAGGAGGCATCACCGACAACTACATTGTCACTGACGTATTTGAGATCGGAAAGTAAGGGTGCATTTGAGGAGTCGGGACCAGCTCCGCATTTGCAATCCTACTGTCTAGGCTTTGTACAAAGAGGTTCGATAAAAGTTTCTCTCCTCTGCAGATAACAAAGCTTAAATTAGCTGCTATTCTACCTGGCGGAATTCTGTTACCGCTTCAACCGGCGATTCCTCCAGCAAATATACGATCTCCTTAACCAGCAGCGGTATGGCCAACAAGATGCCAATATTCTTCAAATCTCCGGTCTCACTTACAGTTGGGACAACAAGCGGCCAGACCAGGGGCGGATCGTAGAGGTCCGGAAAGGTGGAAAGCCCATTGACAAGGCGGTAGTTTACACCGTAACGGTGAACAGCTACCTGGCCGATGGCAACGACCACTTCACGGTTCTGAAAAATGGGACCAACCGTGTTGAGGGGCCGGTGGACCTTGATGCTCTCGTCGCCTACGTCAAGGGTATGGTCCAGCCCTTTTCCGCCGCCGTTGAAGGGCGTATTACTCGCATGAACTGAACTAAGCTCTTTTAATACCCATATGATACCCGGAACTGCCAGATTAGAAGACCCCAAAATGCCAGGATAATTTTTCTTGCAATTTGCCTGGAGCGAAGGCAACATTCATCCATTAATAATTTTTCTTACTAAATGTCCTGGCCTTGCAAGGCCGGCGGGAGTCAGGTGATCCTCTCTCACCGCCTGCGCCCGGAGCTCCTGGACTCTCTTTAGGGCTTCGGGGCGCTGCCGGCCTTCGCTTTTGCCAGGCGCCTGAGAGCATGGTGAGGCTCATTTCCCAAGGAGGAAAAAATGGCAACCGCACAGTACTCCGGCAACATCCAAGATGAAACAATGCGGCGAATCACTTGGCGAATAATCCCCTTCATGATGCTTCTCTACTTTATTGCCTTCCTGGACCGCGCCAATGTCGGCTACGCCGCGATGGACATGAACCGGGATCTCAACATCAGCAAGACCCTCTACGGCTTTGGTTCGGGGGCCTTCTTCCTGGGCTACTTCTTCTTTGAGCTGCCCAGCAACCTTTGCCTCGACCGCTTTGGGGCCCGAAAGTGGATCGCCCGCATCATGATCAGTTGGGGCATCGTTTCGGGGGCCACCGCCTTTGTGGTGGGGGCCAAAAGCTATATCACGATTCGGATCCTGCTGGGAATTGCGGAAGCGGGGTTTTTCCCCGGCATGATCCTCTACCTGAACTACTGGTTCCCCAGCACCATCCGGGCCCGGATGACCGCCCTGTTTGTGGCTGCCATACCCATCTCCGGTATCATCGGGGCCCCGGTCTCGGGTTATCTGCTGCAGCTCAAAGGGGTCGGCGGTCTGGCTGGCTGGCAGTGGCTCTTTGTCGCAGAAGCAATCCCGGCCCTCATCCTCGGACTCATTGTGCCCTTCTACCTGACCAGCCGGCCGGCGGAGGCCAAGTGGCTCAAACCGGAGCAAGAGCAATGGCTCCAGCAGACGCTTGATGCCGAAGACCATTCCAAGCCCCACATGCCGCTGTGGCGCGCCATCTTTCACCCCTCCATCCTGGCGCTCAGTGCGGTTTACTTCTGTATGATGGTGGGCCTCTATGGCCTGAACTTTTGGATGCCGACCATGCTGGGGAGGGAGGGGGTGGGCATTTCCGCGGGGGCGCTGAAGTGGATCCTGGCCATCCCGCCGTTGTGCGGCGTTCTCACCATGTTCTTTTGGGGACGCCACTCGGACCGCACCAAGGAGCGTGAATGGCACGTCCTGGGGGCGATGTTCGCCGGCGCCGTGGGTTTTGCCCTGGCAGCCGCTACTGCCGACAAGGGCTTTGCCGGTAATTTCACCCCGGAGGTCAACCAGACCATAGCCACCTTGGGCTTCGTACTGGTCGCGGTGGGCGTCTTTTGCGCCATGCCCACCTTCTGGCCGCTGCCTTCGGTGCGCCTCAGCGGCACCGCCGCCGCCGGCGGCATCGCGGTGGTAAACTCCATCGGCAATCTCGGCGGATTTGTCGGCCCCTATATCACCGGCTACCTCAAGGATATGAATTACGGCTATGCCGGTGGTCTGGTAACCAACGCCTTGTTCATGGCCTTGGGGGCGATTTTGGTGGTGGTCACCAGATCCAGGGCCCAGGTCTCCGGCCCCGGGGCCGGCGCCTGCTGAAGGCACTGAGAGCAAACGGCTTCTCTATCTCCGGACCCACAGGGCCCGAAGGAATCCTCCCGGGCGTCTCACGCCAGTGTCAGGACGTCCTCAAGGTTGGTGAGTATGGATCAAAATAGCCGCAAGGCGCTTGAGGCAATCTTTCGGGCCGGGCTGCAGGCCGTTGACCCCGAGGAAGCGGTCAGACGCCACGTTGAACTGATGGGCAACCGGCTCCGGGTGGGCGAACGGTCGTATCCCCTGGAGGACTTCAAGAGAATTATAGTCACCGGGGCTGGCAAGGGGACCGCGCCCATGGCTAAAGCCCTGGAGGAAATCCTGGGCGACCGGCTCAGCGCTGGTTGGATCATTGTCAAATACGGCCACGGTCTCCCCCTGAAAAAGATTCAGGTCATGGAAGCCGGCCATCCCATGCCGGACCAGGCCGGGCTCGAGGCCGCGAGCTTCATCCTGGACCGGTTGCGGGAGTGCACCGCGGCAGATCTGGTCTTGTGCGCCTTCTCTGGAGGGGGGAGTGCCCTTACTCCGACGCTCCTCCCTCCTTTGTCGTTAAGCGACAAACAGAAGACTACCCAACTCCTGCTCGGATGCGGGGCCACCATCAATGAGCTCAATGCCGTCAGAAAGCACCTGTCTGCCGGCAAAGGGGGCCAACTGGCCAAAACCTCCTACCCGGCCACGGTGGTGTCGCTGTTTCTGTCCGACGTGATCGGCGATCCGCTGGATGTAATCGCCTCCGGCCCCACAGTTCCCGACCCGAGCACCTTTGCCGATTGTCTAAAAATTTTTGAACGTTACGGTTTGACCCAAGCCCTGCCGGAGCCGGTCTTAGAACTGCTTAAGAAAGGGGCGCAGGGTCTGATCGAAGACACGCCCAAGGCCGGCGACGCCGTCTTTGCGAGGGTTCAGAACCTGGTGGTGGGGAGTAACCGCGCCGCCCTGATCGCCGCCGCGGCCGAGGCCAGGGCGCTGGGATACGAGCCGATGATCCTCTCCTCCTACATCCAGGGGGAGGCCCGGGAAATCGCGCTGGCCCTGGCGGGTATCGGTAAGGAGATGACCGTGACTGGCAATCCCGTCTCCCCGCCTGCCTGTATCCTGGCCGGAGGGGAAACCACCGTGACCATCCGGGGCCCGGGAAAGGGCGGCCGGAATCAGGAACTGGCCCTGGCCGCAGCCATCGCCCTGGAAGGCTGGCCGCGCATCGCCCTTCTCAGTGCCGGCACCGACGGCACCGATGGGCCTACCGATGCCGCCGGGGCCTTTGCCGATGGAAACACCTGTAAAGAGGCCTTGCAGAAAGGGATTAATCCGGGTGAGTACCTAAAGAATAACGATTCTTATAACTTCTTCGCGCCGTTGGACCTGCTGTATAAGACCGGGCCCACCCGCACCAACGTGATGGATCTGATGTGCCTGCTGGTCGGTTGAGCCATATATTCCAGTTTAGGTTTCATAAATAATCCGGCCTTAAATCCAGGGAGAACCTGAGTCCATAGGGAACTAAAGTCCCCCTTGCGGAAATGCCCCGGCGCTTCTGAAGCATACCCCTAGGCGTAGATTTCAGGATTGAGGCAAGATTCCGGCTTGCGGCCCTGGAGCATGGCCAGGAGGTTCTTGGCCGCCAGCAGAGACATGCCGCCGCGGCTGCTCCTGGTGGCTGAGCCGATATGAGGGAGCAACACGGCGTTGTCGAGGTTGGCCAGTCCCGGCGCCATTTTGGGCTCGAACTCGTAAACGTCCAGGCCGGCGCCGCCAATGGTCCGGGCGCCCAAGGCGGCCACCAAGTCATCCTCCTTGATGACGGGTCCTCTGGAGGTATTGATCAGAATCGCGCTGGGCTTCATCCTGGCAAAGGTCTCGGCCGTGAACAGGTGCCGGGTGGCGGGGGTGAGCGGAGTATGGATGCTGATGAAATCCGACTCCGCCAGAAGCTGGTCCAGAGAAACCCGCCGTGCTCCCAGTTCCACCTTCAGGGTCTCGTTTTCCTTACCGGAGGTATTGGTATAGAGCACCGGCATCCGAAAGCCTTTGGACATGAGGGCCATGGCGGTGCCGATGCGTCCGCTGCCGACGATCCCCAGGGTTTTCCCGGTCACATCGGCGCCAATATACTGGAGGGGGCCCCCGCCGGGCCAGGTTCCGGAACGCATGATTCGATCCGTCTCCACGATGCGCCTGGCCACAGCAAAGAGAAGCGCCCAGGCCAATTCAGCCGTGGCGTTGTTGAGGACCCCCGGGGTATTGGAGACGGGAATCTTTCGTCTCGTGGCCTCGGCAACGTCGATATTGTCAAAGCCCACGGCCACATTGGCATAGCCCCGGAGGGCCCGGGCGGCGTCGAAAAACTCGGCGTCGATGCGGTCCGTCAGCATGCCGATGACCCCGTGCTTGTCTTTAACCTTGGCGAGTAGTTCCTGGCGGGGAAGCGGCCCATCCACGGGACTGATCTCCACCTGGCAGGTTTCTCGGAGCAGGTCGAGGCCCTCCTCAGGAATGAGTCGGGTAACGAATACTTCAGGTCTGGACATATTCCACCCCCTGGCTGAGAAGGAAGATCATTAGCTTGCTGTTCGCTAGATACCATGCGGAGCACTGCAAATCAACGGAGAACCGGCCTCATGAGGCCGGGGCGGTCCAGAAATACCCGGCGCCTGGAAAATTAGCTGGGCAATATGTTGACAAAATTTGCCCCGGGGTTATGTTGGAAGCATGAAAGGAGCGCTGGCGCAGCAAGCTGGAGCGAGCCGGCCTCGCGGCCCCTGGGAGACATGACCGCCGCTCGGCGCGTGGCGCCAGGGGCCAGCTCAATCTCTAACAACTGGCGCGGGACCTGGGGATAAGCCGTCCCCCCCGGGGAGGCGGGAAACCTGCTTATTCCAGGTGGTCTTCTTCTCATTTAACAGTTGCCTAAGAGACAAAGGAGTCATCCCATGGTCGCAGCCGCGAAAGCCTCCATCTATCGTTTCCGCTACCTCTTGTTGGCGATCCTGACGATCTGCTATTCGATCCAGTATCTCGACCGGGTGAAAACCAACGTACTGATACCGTTCATCAGCCATGATATCGGGCTGAGCAATGTCCAGATAGGAATTGGCGCGTCGCTCATGCTGATTTTTTACGGCCCGGCGCAGTTGATTACCGGTTGGGTCTGCGACATGATCGGCTCACGGAAGGTCATGATCTTTTCCGTCATATCCTGGAGCTTTCTCACTTACTGGTTGGGGAATATACATAGCGTCCCCGAGTGGTACTTCCGGATGGCCCTTTTTGGGATCCTGATCGGGACCGAGTTTATCCCCTCCACCCGGCTGATCGTGCGCTACTTCCCGCCGCTGGAAAGGGCCAGGGGCCAGAGCGTGATTTCCTGGTCCTGGATTGTGACTCCAGCCTGGGCCCCCATTCTGGCCACGTTCATGTACACGGCGCTGGGCAACAACTGGCGCGAGGTCTTCCATATTCTCGCCTTTGTCGGGGTCGTCCCGCTGCTGTTGGTCCTGTTCTTTGTCAATGACCAACCCGAGCGCAACCGCTTCGTCAGCAAGGAGGAGGCGGTCGAATCCTACGCCGAGGAGATCGAACAGGGCGTCATCAGCCGGGAGGATGTCCTGAGCGGCGCAACCGGCGTCATCAGCAAACAGACCAAGGCCATCGCGGTTCCCTTTTCCGGCATTTTTCGCGCCAAAGGCTACATACCCCTCGTATTCGTTTACATCGCGTCGCAGCTTGCCTACTGGGGCGTTATGACCTGGTCCGCCCAGTATCTGACCAAGGTGCACGGGTTCAGCGTCATGAAAATGGGCTTCTGGGCCTCGGTCTATTTTA
>JBKQLU010000051.1:0-18224 GCA_052326585.1 Desulfobaccales bacterium
TATTTTTAGTGACCTTAGATTCTGTTCAGGATGACAGTGAAACCAGGTTTTGGGGGTGATTCCTCTCGTTCCCCAGCTCCTGCCTGGCTGTGATCGCCTCGATGGTGGGCAGTTCTTTCCTAAGGAATGGGTGGGCAGCGCCCACCCTATATTTTTTGATCATGCTGAGCGAAGCATCTCCTATTTAGAGATTCTTCGGTCGCCCCGGCTCCCTCAGAATGACAAAAAAATCATTTTTCCTCTCGTTCCCCAGCCCCTGCTGGGGAACGCCCTTTATCTTGCCAATCTCCTGCTTGGCCTTGCAAGCATCGGTGGGGCGGGCCGCAGTAATCGCCGCCTTTAATGGTGGGCAATGGACACTACATTTTTACTCCCCGCTTCCAGAGCAACTCGACGATGATGACCGCGGCCAGCAAACCGGCATCGATCTCATAGGCGTTCCGTGCGATGGCCTCTTTCAATCGCGCCACCTTTTCCCGGCGGACTTCCGGATTTCGGTAGCTGATATCCCGGTCCGGACGGCGCCAGCGGGCCTGACCGCGGCGGCGCTCCCCTGGAGCGGCCGGGGCCGGTCTATCCGGCCCGGTCCCGGGCGGGTGGCCAGTCCACTCTTTGGGGTGCTCGCTCATAAATCGCCGATTCCCACCGCGGGTTTCCTGCCTCGCCTTTTAAGCTGCCACATCCGCAAGGCGGCGTATATCTGGACACGACCGCCCCCCTGCCGGTTCTTCTTATCTTATCGGCTCTGGCGGCCGCAGCCTAAAATTAATTATGGTGACCCGGCTTTGGCGTCGCCTCAGGTCTCTCCGGCGAGCCAGAGATAGAGGAACTGAGGACCGGCCGCCTCCAACTCGGGGAGCATGGAATAGATGGTGGGCCGGTAGCTGTCCGGGCGCTGGTAGCGCACCACCTTGGCGTGGCTCAGCCCGGCCCTCTCCTGGGCCTCTTTCAGGGCCTCATCCAGATAGCCGATCTTATCCACCAGTCCCAGGTCTTTGGCCTGGGGGGCGGTGAAGATGCGGCCGTCGGCCGCCTGTTGGACCTCTTTAAGGCTCAGGTGGCGGCCCTGGGCCACCACCGTCACGAATCTGCGGTAAAATTCCTCGATGATTTGCTGCATCATCTCCTTTTCTTTGGGGGTGGCCGCCCGGAAGGGCGACCAGAAATCCTTCCAGGCCCCGGTCTTGACTATATCGGTATCCACCCCCACCTTGTCCATCAGCCCCCGGAGGTTGAATTTCATGGCGATGACCCCGATGGACCCGGTGATACAGGTGGGATAGGCCATGATGCTGTCTCCGGCCTGGGCCACGTAATAGCCTCCCGAGGCGGCCAGACCCTCCAGGCAGACCACCAGCGGCACCCGATGCTCCGCCTTGAAGTTTTGCAATTCATGGAGAATGACGTCCGCGGCGCTCACCGTGCCTCCCGGAGAGTTGATCCTCAGGACCACGGCCTTGATGTGGCCGTCCTTGGCGGCCTTCTCCAGCTCTTCCTTCACCCGGCTGGGGGTAGTGACCCCCTTGGTGAGGGCCAGAAGGCGCTGCGGGCCTTCCACGATCATCCCGGAAATATCCAGGAGCAGGATCTTATCCCTGCCATAGCCGGAGATGGTCGTCTCCTTCAGGGGCTTGGGCTCCTCGAAGAGGCTCACCTTGACGGTGACGCAGCCGGCCAGGACCAGCAGCAGGATACCGGCCGGGACCAGGGAATTCAGGGCTTTGGCGCGCATAAACCGCCTTTCCGGAGCCGCCGCCGGCTCCGTTGGGGTCTCAGGCCAGGGCGTGCGGCGCCCTGGAGCCATCCTTGCCTCTACTTATAGATTATGTGGCTCGCTGGTGCAATCCTACATTTCCGAAGAAAAAACTACTTGACAGGACTGCAACAAATGATAAACCATATTCGATTCAGAACTGTCACCTGATCGGCCTCGCCACTATTGGAAACCCACGGGTTATGGGGGGAGGCTGCGAGCCAAGGTGCTATCTGACAACGGGAGGAGGCGAAATGCATGCCCGGCGTCAGGGTAAAACCCAACGAACCTTTCGAGGTTGCTTTAAAGCGGTTTAAGAAGCAATGCGAAAAGGCCGGGATACTCTCTGAGATTCGTAAACGGGAACATTACGAGAAACCCAGTATCAAGCGGAAGAAGAAAGTCCTAGCGGCCAAAAAGCGGGCTTTGAAGAAGCTGCGGAAGATCGAGGGTTCATGACCTCGTTCTATCTGCGGCTGGAGCAGGCTTTCAAAGAGGCGCTCAAAGGAAGGCAGCCGGTGGCGGCGTCCACCCTGCGGCTGCTGAAAAGCGCCATTCGCTATCGGGAGGTGGAGTTGAAACGTAGCCTTTCCGAAGACGAGCTGCTCGCGGTGGTCGCCACCCAGGCCAAACAACGTCGGGAAGCCATGGCAGAATACGCCAAGGCCGGGCGCCTCGACCTGACCAAAAAAGAAGAGGAGGAGCTTAGCATCCTCCTCTCTTTTTTGCCCAAACAACTGAGTATCGAAGCATGCGAAGCTGAAGTATCCGGGATCATTGATGAACTGGGGGCATCGGGGCCCAAGGACTTGGGCCGGGTGATGAAGGCCGTTATGGCCCGCCTGGCTGGTCGGGCCGATGGCAAGATGATCCAGGAGATGGCGCGGCGGCGCCTCGGTCCTTAACCTTCCCAAACATTTAGACCTGGAGTGCTATGGCAGAGCAGTCCTTGAGCGCCCTTGAGTTTCCAGGGCTCATCCGGGTCGTGCAGCACTACGCGGTCTCTCCCCTGGGCCGGGATTTTCTCCTGGGCCTCACACCCCTGGCCGACTTGGGCCAGCTTCAGGTAAAATTTCACCAGATTCGGGAATGGCAGGAACTGGAGAGCCGGGAGGGAGCCGCGCCCCTGGCCGATTTCCCCGACCTGGCCCCCTGGCTCGCCAAGGCCACGGTGCCTGGCAGCCTCCTACCCCCTGAGGCCTTCACCGAAATTTTGCAGGTACTGCTCCTCTCCGGGCGTCTGCACCATTATCTCGGCCAGGCGCCGGACCTGGCGCCCCACCTGTCCCGGCTGGCGGCCGGGCTGAAGGACTTCTCCCGCCTTAAGGCCGCGATCCAACAGTGCATCAGCCCCAATAATTACATCCTGGACCAGGCCAGCCCCGCCCTGGCGAAGGTGCGCCTGGAACTGACGGACACCCGCCAGCAAGTCAACCGTTTGCTCAAGCAGACTTTTTTCGGTCCAGAATACCGGGAGGCCTTGCAAGACCCCATCATCTCCCAGCGGCACGGGCGCTACGTCATCCCCCTGAAGGCCGACCACCGCGGGGCCATTCCCGGGATCATCCACGATCAGTCCCAGACCAAGGCCACCCTGTTCCTGGAACCCCTGGCCATCGTGGAGCACAACAACGCCCTCAACCTGCTGCATAACCGGGAAAAGCGGGAAGAGGAGGCGGTCCTGCGCCGTCTCACCGATCTGCTGCGTGATGCTTTGGCTGAGATGCGGGAGACCCTGGCAACCCTCGCGGCCGCGGACGCCATCCAGGCCAGGGTGCTCTTTGCCCGGGACTTTGGCTGCCGGGAGCCTATCTGGCAGAGCCGCGGCGGCGTCGATTTTCGGCTCGCCCGCCACCCCTTGCTGGTGCAGCGCCAGAGGGAAACCCCCGGGGCCCCCGAGGTGGTGCCCATCGATCTAGCCCTGACCCCGGCCAAACGCTGGCTCATCATTTCCGGGGCCAACGCCGGCGGCAAGACCGTGGCCCTGAAGACCTTGGGTCTCCTCACCCTGATGGCCCAGAGCGGCATCCCCATCCCGGTGGCCGAAGGCAGCGCCTTGTGCCCCTTTGAGGAAGTCTTTGCCGATATCGGCGATCCCCAGGATTTGCAACTGGACCTGAGCACCTTCTCGGCCCATTTGCATAGGGCCCTGGAGATGCTTGAATCCCTGCCGGAGCGGGCCTTGATCCTCCTGGATGAGTTGGGCACGGCCACCGACCCCAGCGAAGGCGGGGCCCTGGCCCTGGCCCTGCTCCAGGCCTTCAGCCAGCGGGGCGCTTACGGAGCCGCCACCACTCACCTGCCCTTGCTCAAGGGCTTTGCCCAGCGCACCGAGGGCTTCGAAAACGTGGCGGTGGTCTTTAATGAGGAGACCCGGCGCCCCACCTACCGTTTGGCCTACGGGGTGGTGGGCGCCTCCAACGCCTTCAAGATCGCCCGGGGACTGGGCTTAAGTCCGGAGATCCTGGCTCAGGCGGAGCGCTATCTCGACCAGGACGAGGTGCGGGCCTACCATCTGCTTTCGGAAGTGGAGGCGGCCCAGCAGGAACTGGCCCGCCGGGAGGCGGAGCTGGCCGTCCGCGCCCGGGAGACCGAGTCCCGGGACCGGGAGTTGGCGGAGTCGCGCCGCCATCTGGAATTGGAGCGGCGCCGCCTCGAAACTGAAGTGAAGCAGGCCGCCCTGGCGGCCATCCAGGAGGCGGAGGGCCAATTTAAGGAGATCGTCAAGCGCCTGCAGGGCGGCGGTGAGTCCTGGGGGCGGCTGCGCCAGGAGTTTTCCCGGCGCCAGGCCGATCTGCTCAAGGAACTCAGCCCGGCGCCGGCCTCGACGCCGCCGCCCGCCCCGGAATACGGCCCCGGCCAGAAGGTCTTTTTACCGGCCCTGGGGCTGACCGGAGAAGTTCTGGCCCGGGATGGCCGGGACGGCCGCCTGGAAGTGCAGGTGCGCCAGGTGAAGCTCCGGGTGGCCGCAGAGGAGGTCACCCCGGCCGGGGCCGAGGGCCGGGGCAAGGGAGCGCGGGCCGCGGCCTCTCCCCTAGTCTGCCTGCCGCCCCGGGAGCTGGTGCAGAGCCTGAATGTCATCGGCCTGCGGGTGGACGAGGCCCTGCCCCTGGTGGACCGCCTCATCGACCAGGCATTGCTGCACGGCTCGGAACGGGTGGACATCATCCACGGGCTGGGCACCGGCCGTCTGAAAAAGGCGGTCTGGCAGCACCTGCAGCGCCACGGCTCAGTAAAGGAACTCCACGCCGATGACAACCCCGGGGTGACGGTGGTGGAGTTGCGGGAGTAAAGGTATGAAAAAGATTCATTCTGAAGATAATGGGTTCACTGTAGAAGATATGCTCCATTTTGGCTATGGGCATATTGATGCAGCACGAGCGTTATTCGAAGACGATGTGGCATTTCTTGACTCTGCAGGTTATCTAGCACATCTAGGTACAGAAGTTTTCTTAAAATCTTGGCACTTACATATTTTTAAGAAATTTCAAGAGGGGCATAGCCTCTACAAATTGTATAGGGAACTTAGAGCAAATGACAATAATATCGATTTGGGGCCTAAAAACGAAGCTTTCCTAAAAGAATTAGATCAATTGTATTTATTACGTTACCCTACTAGAAAACAAGGACCAATTGAAGTTGGGTCTGATATGTTGACAGCATTTGATAAACTGCTTGAATGTTTATGGAGACTCATACCAAATGAAATGGAAGCCATCTACAATAATATCGACCGCAATAAGAAAGGTGGCAGGCGTTTAATGGAAAAAAAGATATAAGACCTGAGCAGGCGCTGTCGGGGGCCATAGGCCAGTTCCACCACTCGCTAAGCGGAGCTTGGGCTGCAAGTATGACTTAGAAAAATATATTAGTACTATAGTTAATTTTAATATCTTTATTTACTTTATAATTTTAGCTGAATTTTTCTGATGAATATTTTGACAAATGATAATTAAAGAAGAAAAAAAGAGATTTCCTCCGGGGACTTTAGTTACCTCTTTCAGTACTCCACAATTCAATTGTATTATTAGCACCACATGGGACGGTTTTATTAGCTGGCGATTAACCTCAGTAATATCAATTATGGTATATTATTGAAAATGAAAGTTCTTGGTCACCAGTTATGAAGGTAATATGGAAGCCAGGTTTAGCGAAAGCTCAAATACATAAGTTACACAATGAATTAGTGCTTAATTTAGATAAATTTGGAGAAGAAGGAAAAGATTTTGGCTCTGCGCTTTTATATGCATTCGAACCGATAGAAGATAGGGGCCTTATTTCTGAAATTAAATATATATGATTTGGGAGCTCGGTTGGCACAAAGCTTTCTTTTGCCTAAACACAGCTTGGGCCACAAGGGCATTACCAAATGCAACTTGGGAACAAGAGGAAAAAAATTCCCCTCCTACGGCGAGGGGGCACCCCGGGGTGACGGTGGTGGAGTTGCGAGAGTAGTCCTTATGTCAGAATTAGGTGGGGCCCGGGGGGTTCTTTATGGACTGGCCCGTCTCTTAGGTTGGTTCCAGATCATCATAGATCTTCTTACCGGACATGCAAGGAAAGGTTGCAAATTGCTGGCCAATAAAGTTCTAGGACGAAAGATTGGTTCTAAGATTTATTATAAATAGTCAAGTTGTCGAATATTAAAGAGACTATTCAGATAGAAACGTTGGGGCTTAAAGATCTACCTCTTAGAGGTGGCCTTCCCAAGCCGGAACTTGGGAACGAGTATTAAGCGAGTGGTGGGCAGTGCCCACCCTACAAGATGCACAGGCGAGACGCCTGTGCTACCGAAAACCGACAAAGGAATAAGTTACACGAAACTGACAACTGACGACTGGCTACTGACCACTGGCGACTGACCATGGCGTTTATCCCGGAAGACAAGCTCCTGGAGATCAAGGACGCGGCCCGCATCGAAGAGGTGGTGGGCCAGTACGTCCAGTTGACCCAAAAGGGCAGGAATCTTCTGGGGCTGTGCCCCTTCCACGCCGACACCAGCCCTTCTTTCACGGTGGCCCCGGAGAAGGGCATTTTTCATTGCTTCGGCTGCGGGGCCGGGGGCAACGTCTTCTCCTTCCTGATGCAGCACCAGCGCCTCAGCTTCCCGGAGGCGGTGCAGGAGCTGGCCCGGCGCCACGGCATCCCCCTGACCTTCAAGGAATTGGGGCCGGAGGGTTCCCGTGAAACCCGGAAACGCACCCTGGCCTATGAGATTAACCAGGTGGCGGCGGGCTTTTATGAAGCGACCCTGAAGAGCGCCGCCGGCCGGCCGGGACGGAACTACCTGGCCAAACGGGGGCTCACCCCGGAGGTGATTCAGGCCTTCCATCTGGGCTATGCCCCGGATGAATGGGACAGCCTGCGCCGCCACCTGCAGAATCGCGGCCTCTCCCTGGAGGTGGCCCAGGACGCCGGCCTCTTGGCGCCCCGCAGCGGCGGCGGCTTCTACGACCGCTTCCGCAACCGCATCATCTTCCCCATCTTCGACCGCCAATCCCGGGTGCTGGCCTTCGGTGGCCGCGTCATCGGCCCAGGCGAGCCCAAGTACCTCAATTCCCCAGAGAGCCAGCTTTATCACAAGGGCCGCAGCCTTTACGGCCTGCCCCAGGCCGCCGAGGCCCTGCGGCAAACCGGGGTGGCCCTGGTGGTGGAGGGCTACCTGGACCTCATCGCCCTGCAGACCCGGGGGATCGCCAACGTCCTGGCCACCCTGGGCACCGCCCTGACTCGGGAGCAGGTGCGCCTCCTGAAAAACCTGGCGTCCAAGGTGGTGTTGGTCTATGACGGCGACGCCGCCGGGATCAAGGCCATGCAGCGGGCCTTTCCGTTATTCGCCCAGGAGAGCCTGGCGGTGCGGGTCCTGGCGCTGCCTCCGGGGCAGGACCCGGACGACTACGCCAGGAGCCGCGGCGTGGAGATCTTTAAGACCGCCTGGGAGGCGGCGCAGCCCTGGTTCACCTTTCTGCTGGAGGGACTCATCGGCAGCCACGGCCTGGAAGTCGAGGGGCGGGTCCGCATCCTGGAAGAACTGCGGCCCTACTTCCAGTCCATCACCGATCCGGTAGAGCAGGACCTGTGGCTCAAGACCGCGGCGCGGCGCCTGGGGGTAGATGAGAGCGTCCTCAAGCAGAGCCTCACCTCCTTTGCCACCATCACCGCCAGTCGGCTTTCGCCTGCGGCCGCGGTGGCTATCAGCCTGGAAAGGGGCCTGCTGCGCTGGGTCCTGGGCCACCTCCGGCTGATGACCCTGGAAGATTTGGAACAGTGGGCCCCGGAGTTCGAGGATGCGGAACTGAAGGAAGTCCTGCTCCTCATCATCGAGTGTTACCGGCAACACGGGAAATTGGACCACGGTTTGCTAGTGCAGCGGGTGGAGAGGGAGAACCTGCGGCAGCTAATCTGCGTCTTAACCTTCACAGAGGAGGAGGAGAATGGCCTGAGTCCCGATCTCCTGGCTGACCATTGGCGCCGGGACCTGGAGGTCCGACGCTTGAAAAAGGTCCGGGTCAGACTGCGGGAGGAGATCAGGAACGCCATGGATAAGGGAGGCTTGGCGGACCTGCAAGTTAAATTGGGAGAAATCGATGGTCAATTAAAAGAACTAGCGGCTGTTTAGCAAAAGGAGAAAATGGATGAACAAGGGGATCGGAATGGATGGGTTTAAGGAAAGCGCGCCCATGGGGGATGACGATACCTTGATCAGCGTGGATGGCCTGAGTGACTCATTATCTCCGGAGTCTCTCTTGAATGAGCAGATGAGGGACATTTTGATCTTCGAGGAATTGGATTTGCCGCCCGCGGAGGTCAGCAGTCTGTCCATGGCCTCGTCCATGGAAATGAGTGAAGGGGCTGCGGGGGACCCTGGCCTGGACACCGATGGCGGCGCCAAACTGGATGATCCGGTACGGTTATACCTGAAGGAGATGGGCACCGTTTCCCTGCTCACCCGGGAAGGGGAAGTAGAGATTGCCAAGCGCATCGAAGTAGGGGAGATAGAGGTGCTCTATTCCCTTCTGGAGGTGCCCGTCACCCTGAAAGAGATCATGGATCTGATCTACAGGCTGGAGCAGGAGAGGCTGGCACCCGAGAACGGCCTGGATGATTTTGACGAGTCGGACCCCTTGGACCTGCCCACCCAAAAGTCCCGGGTCCTGAAATTGGTGCAAAGGCTGCGTTCCCAGGAGGGGAAGATTTGCCAATTGCAGAAGGAAGCCGCCGGATTGCCCCGCACCGGGGAAATCCGTCTCCAGTCGGAGCAAAAGATTGTCAAAGAGCGCCGCAAGATGGCGGACATCCTGAATGATTTGCGGCTGGAGCGACACCACCTGGAAATGGTTCTCAACCGGTTGCGCCTCTATGGCCGTCTGGTCCGGGAATACCAGCAGCGCCAAGAGAAATGCCTGGCGGCGGCAGGGCTGACGGTCACCGGGTTCCGCAACTTGAAGCGCAGCCGCAAGGAAAATGGGGACTGCCCCCTGCCCGCCACCACGGCGCCGGAGCGCCTGGACGAGTTGGAAGAGATCTGGAGTCAGGCCCGCAGGCGCCTGCGGCGGGTAGAGGCTGAGACCGGCATGGCCGCCGGCCGGCTGCTGACGGCCCTGGTCAAAGCGGAAAAGGCGGAATACCAGGTCCAGAAGGCCAAGCGGGAACTGGTGGAGGCCAACCTGCGTCTGGTGGTGTCCATTGCCAAGAAATATACCAACCGGGGTTTACAGTTCCTGGACCTGATCCAGGAGGGCAACATCGGCCTGATGAAGGCGGTGGAAAAATTCGAGTACGAACGGGGTTACAAATTCAGCACCTACGCCACCTGGTGGATCCGCCAGGCGATCACCCGGGCCATTGCCGACCAGGCCCGCACCATCCGGATCCCGGTGCACATGATCGAAACCATCAACAAATTGATCCGCACCTCCCGCTATCTGGTCCAGGAGATTGGCCGGGAGCCCACCCCCGAAGAGCTCGCCGAAAAGATGGAGTTTCCCCTGGAGAAGGTGCGCAAGGTGCTAAAGATCGCCAAAGAGCCCCTGTCTCTGGAAACCCCCATTGGCGACGAGGATGACAGCCACCTGGGCGATTTCATCGAAGACAAAAAGATTTCCACCCCCATGGAGGCGGTGTCCAACCTCAATCTGGCGGACCAGACCCAGAGGATGCTGGCCACACTTACCCCCAGGGAGGAAAAGGTGTTGCGCAAACGTTTCGGCATCGGCGAAAAGAATGACCACACCCTGGAAGAAGTGGGACGGGATTTCGCCGTCACCCGGGAGCGCATCCGCCAGATCGAGGCCAAGGCCCTGCGGAAACTGCGGCACCCCTCCCGGAGCAGTCGCTTAAAAAGTTTTATTGAGCATTGACTTCGCCAGGTTTCGGGCCCTCTTGAACAATTGGGGATAGTAGGGTTATAATATTTCGAGGGGCGGGGTGAGCCGCCCCTGACAAGTTACTGAGCCAATGCTTAGCGGGCCCATAGCTCAGCGGTCAGAGCAACCGGCTCATAACCGGACGGTCCCTGGTTCAAATCCGGGTGGGCCCACCATCGATCAGGGGGACACGGGTATAATCCGAGACCGACAGGGAGCGGCAGTTCTTGAGGGTCCTGAACCCGGGGGTGCATTCTGCGCACCCCCTTTTTATGTCCATGAGCGCTAGCCTTAAAGAGATCATCGGGGTGTTGGCCAGCCGTTATCCCGAGGTCTGGTCGGCGCCCGGCGACCGGTGCGGATTCCAGGTGGGGCACCCGGATAGCCAGGTCGCCGCGGTGCTGGTGGCCCTGGAGGCCTCCCCCGGGGTGGTCCAGGAAGCCCAGGGGCTGGGGGCGCAACTCCTCCTGACCCATCACCCTTTGCTTTTCCAGCCCTTGGCGGCGGTGCGGGAAGACCAGCCCGGTGGCCAGTTGCTCAGCGCCTTGATCCGGGCCGGCCTGGCTTCGGTTTCCTGCCACACCAACCTGGATGTAGCCCCGGAGGGCCTTAACGACTACCTGGCCCGGAGGATGTCCCTGGCGGAGGTGGAGGTTCTGGTGGAGACCGGCCGGGAGGCGTTGTACAAGCTGACGGTGTTTGTGCCCCTGGATTACGAGGACCGGGTGCGCCTGGCCTTGGCGGAGGCGGGCCTGGGGGTCATCGGGCGCTACTCGCATTGTACCTTTGCCGCCAGGGGCCAGGGCAGTTACCAGCCCCTGGAGGGGGCCCATCCCTTCCTGGGGGAGGTGGGGAAACTCTCCCGGGTGGAGGAAGCCCGCCTGGAGATCCTGGCGCCGGAGTCTCTCCTACCCGCCGCCCTGGCCCGGCTGCGGCAGGCGCACCCTTATGAAGAAGTGGCCTACGACCTGTACCCGGTGCAGAATCCCGGCAGGCCCCGGGGGTTCGGACGCCTGGGCCGCTGGCCGGCCTCCCTGCCTTTCGCGGAAGTGGTCTCCCTGATCAAGGAGATCTTTCAGGTGGCCACCCTAAAGGTCTGGGGGCGTCCGCCCCAAGAGGTGCAGTGCCTGGCGGTAATGGGGGGCAGCTGCGGCGATTTTATTCAAACGGTCCGGGAAAAGGGGGCCCAGGTCTATGTTACCGGGGAGGTACGGCACCATCAGGCCCCGGCCGGCGGCCTGGTGGATTTTGCCGTCCTGGAGGTTGGTCATCATGCCAGTGAAGCGGTTTATATGGGCCCCTGGGCTGAAGAACTCAGGGGCCTTTTTCAGGCCGCCGGGCTGTCGCTGCGGGTAGAGGCGGCGCAGTCAGATTCCGCCCCCTTTGCATTCTGGTGAGGCCACCCTGATCTTTAATACATTGCTATTTCATTGTTTTTAACCGAAAACCGCTACAGTGGAGGTCGAACTTGTTACCGGAGTTAAGCAGGCTCATCGAAGTCCAGGAGTTGGATAAGGTGATTCAGGAGGTCTCCGGAGAGCTGCAGCAGCTCCCGGGCGAGCTCAAAACCGAGGAAGCGGCCCTGGAGAACCTGAGGGCCCAGCAGGCCGCCGCCCTTCAGGAACTGGAGGACCTGCAGAAGCAGCGGCGTGACGCCGAGGCGGAGATCGCCACCATGGCGGACGGCATCAAAAAGAGCCGCGGCCGCCTGATGGAGATCAAGAGCAACATCGAATACAAGGCCATGCTCAAGGAAATCGCCTTCAAGGAAGATCAGCGGGACCAATGCGAAACCCGCATGCTGGAAGTCATGGAACATCTGGAGGAGCGGAAGCGGCTCATTAATGAGGCGGAAACCCTGATTCAGGAGCGCCAGGCCATCCTGGCGCAGCGAGCCGCGCAGGTGGCCACCGCGGTGCAGGGGCTGGCGAAGCGCCTCGCGGTTCTGGAGGAGCAACGCAAAAAACTGCGCAAGGGAGTACCGGCGCCGCTCCTGAAACGGTATGAGTTCATCCGCCAGCGCCGCAATGGCACGGCCATCGCCGCGGTGCAGGACGGCGTCTGCTTCGGGTGCCACATGAACATTCTCCCCCAGCAGTTCATCGACCTGCAGAAGGGGGCAGAGATCCTTCAGTGCCCCCATTGCCAGCGCATCCTCTACTGGCAGGAAGAGCGGGCCGGCGGCGAGGAGACGGCCTCCGAGGCCTAGTCCTGAGGTGGAACATGGCGAGAGCAGCCGGCCGAGCCGCCATCTTCCGGGCCCTGGCCCTGGGTCTGGACCAGGCCCAGGTGCGCCAATCGTTCCACCTTACTGAGGATGAGCTCCGGCACCTGTTCCAGGAGGCGGCCGACCACTACGGCGCCCTGGAGGAGGGCGTCTGGTCCGTTTTTTGCGACGGCGCCTCCCGGGGCAACCCTGGCCTGGCCGGGGCCGGGGTGGTGCTGGTGGCCCCGGACGGCGAAGTCCGCGAGCAACATAAAGAATTCCTGGGGCAGGTCACCAATAACGTGGCGGAATACCGGGGCCTGCTCCTGGCGCTACGGCTGGCCCGGAGCCTGGGGATCTCCAGGCTCAAAGTCTATTCCGACTCCGAGTTGCTGGTTCGGCAAATCACCGGCTCCTATCGGGTGAGGCAACCTCACCTCCTGGCCCTCTGGCAGGAATCCCAACAGGAATTGCAAGGGTTCGCAAACGTTGAAATCTTCCATGTGCCGCGGGAAATGAACCAGCAGGCCGACCGTCTGGCCAATCAGGCCATTGACCAAAGGCTTGAGCCGCGGTAGAATCACTTTAGGCGGGCCCTTGTCCCGCCGGGACGAGTTGGAATCTCAAAGGGCCGCGGAGCAGGCCAGATGATCGCCGGCGAGCTCATCAGCCGCCGGAGGAAAGTCCGAGCTCCACAGGGCAGGGTGCTGGGTAATCCCCAGCGGGGGCAACCCCAGGGAAAGTGCCTCAGAGACCAGACCGCCGTGGTTCGCCCACGGTAAGGGTGAAAAGGTGAGGTAAGAGCTCACCAGCGGCGGTGGCGACACCGCCGGCTTGGAAAACCCCACCCGGAGCAAGACCAAATAGGGGAGCGCTTGAAGGTGGCCCGCCTGAAGCTCCCGGGTAGGTTGCTGGAGGCCCCGGGCAACCGGGGTCCTAGAGGAATGATCATCACCGGGGCGACCCGGGACAGAACTCGGCTTATGGCCTGCTCCGCGGGTTTCTTTGGGACCACCAGCCACTGATGGCGGTGGACTTTTTTTATCAGTTTTTGGTTTTCGCTTTGCTGCTGTAGGTGGCGCGGGCGTCCCGCCCGCCACTCAGTCCGCCACGGTATTTTCCGAGGGACGCATGCCGCCCGTTCTGCATAACTGTTCCAGGCAGGGGCGCGGTTGCACGCGGGTGCCCAGGCGGGAGCCTGGAAGCCGGCTTAATAAATAGCTAAGGGCATACTTCTCATGACCCAGCAGGCCGTGTCCCTGGACATCTCCTCTCCCGCGCCTTATATCTCTGTCGTTATCCCCGTCTATAACGAGGAAGAGAACCTGCGGGAATTGGGGGAACGCCTGATGAGCACTCTTTCTGCCATGGGGCGGCCCTTCGAGATCATCCTGGTGGACGACGGCTCCACCGACCGCTCCTGGGAAATCCTCACGGAACTTAACCAGCTCTATCCGCAAAACCTCCGGGCCTTGCGGTTTCATCGTAATTTCGGCCAGCATCCGGCCATCTTTGCCGGCTTCCAGGCCTCCCGGGGCCAGGTGATCATCACCCTGGACGCCGACTTGCAAAATCCCCCCGAGGAGATCCCCCGCCTGGTGGCCAAGCTGGAGGAGGGCTATGACACCGTGGGGGGCTGGCGGGAGTCCCGCCGCGACTCCCTGTTCCGGAGGCTGCCCTCCCACCTGATGAACATGGTCATGTCCAGGGTCACCGGGGTAAGGCTCCGGGACTATGGCTGCATGTTGCGGGCTTACCGCCGGGAAGTGGTGGACTCGATCAACCAGTGCCAGGAATCCTCCAGCTTCATTCCAGCCTTGGCCAATATCTTTTCCCGGCGGGTGGCGGAGATCCCCGTGAGCCACTCCCAGCGTGAGCGGGGCCAGTCCAAGTACAACCTCATCAAACTCATCCGCCTCAACTTCGACCTGGTGACCGGGTTTTCCAACCTGCCCATTCATGCGGTGGGATTCATGGGGGTGGCCATCGCCGCCTTGGGGCTGCTCTTCGGGCTCTTCCTCTTGATCCGCCGCGTCTTCATCGGCCCGGAGGTGGGGGGCATCTTCACCCTGTTCGCCATTCTCTTCGTCTTCGTGGGCCTCAACACCCTGGGGCTGGCCCTCATCGGGGAATACGTGGGCCGCATCTACCGGGAGGTCCGCTGCCGGCCGCGCTACGTCATTCGGGAGACCCTGGGGCCAGAAGAGAAAGGTAATTAGCCGATTCCCGGGAAACCGAAAAAGGAACAGGCATAAATGCGCCTCATCTTCATGGGATACCACAACATCGGGCACGCCTGCCTGCAGGTGCTCATCGATCTCTGCCGCCAACTGGGCGATAAGATCGTCGCGGTGGTCACCCATGCCGACGAGCCCGGCGAGAGCCGCTGGTTCGCCTCGGTGCGGGACCTGGCCTTTGAGAATTACCTGCCCCTCTACCAGCCCCGGGACCCCAACGACCCCAAATTTGTGGCGGCCATGCGGGCCCTGAAGCCCGATTTTCTCTTCTCCTGCTACTATCGCCACATGTTGCACAGGCCGCTGCTGGAGGCGCCCGGGCGCGGGGCCCTGAACCTGCACGGCAGCCTGCTGCCACGCTACCGGGGCCGCTGTCCGCTCAATTGGGTCCTGGTCAACGGGGAGCGCGAAACCGGCGTCACCTTGCATTACATGGAGGAAAAGCCGGATCGGGGCGACATCATCGGGCAGAGACCCCTGGCCATCAATCCGGAGGACACCGCCCTGACGCTGTTGGCCCGGATGACCGTGGCCGCCGGCGACTTGATGCGGGAGGCCTACCCGCGCTTGCGGGCCGGCACCACCCCCCGGGCTCCTCAGGACCAGAGCCAGGCCTCCTATTTCGGCGGCCGCGGGCCCGAAGACGGCCTCATTTCCTGGGACAAAGAGGCGGTAGCGGTATATAATCTGGTGCGGGCCGTCACCCACCCCTATCCCGGGGCCTTCACCCACCTCAGGAAGGGAAGAAGAGGCAAAAAACTTTACATCTGGGCCGGCAAAGCGCTGGCGCCGCCGGCGGACTCCCAGGCCGCGGCTGCCGAGCCCAGGAGGCCGGGGCTGGTGGCGGCCCGGGTGCCGGGAGAAGGGCTGCTGGTGACTGCCGGCCAGGGAAACTTCCTCATCACCGGGGCTCAATGGGAGGGAGAGCCGGAGTTCCTGGGGCCCGTCCTCGCCACCTGGGACTATCTGGTGGGGGCTCATTTAGGCTGAGGTCAGAAGAGATAGACTCATTTTAAGGAAGCTGGGCAGTGCCCACCTGCGCACCTGGGAGGATTAATTCAATCTTATTGGACAATTAATGAAAATTCTGATCCTTGGAGTCAATGGCTTTATCGGCAACGCCCTGACCAGGCGCATTCTCACCGAGCGGGACTGGGAGGTCTACGGCATGGACCTCCACTCCAACAAGCTGGACCAAGCCCTGGACCACCCCCGCTTCCACTTCCTGGAAGGCGACATCGCCATCAACAAGGAATGGATCGAATACCATATCAAGAAGTGCGAAGTGATCCTGCCCCTGGTGGCCATTGCCACCCCGATGACTTATGTGAAAAATCCCTTGCGGGTCTTTGAACTCGATTTCGAGGAAAACCTGCGGATCGTGCGCCAATGCGTCAGGTATCACAGCCGCATCATCTTCCCTTCCACCTCGGAAGTTTACGGCATGTGCCCGGACCCGGAGTTCTCGGAAGACGGCAGCAACCTGGTGTTGGGGCCGATCCACAAGCAGCGCTGGATCTACAGTTGCTCCAAGCAGCTCCTGGACCGGGTCATCTGGGCTTACGGCCAGGCGCGACAATTGCAGTTTTCCCTGATCCGCCCCTTCAACTGGATCGGTCCCAAGCTGGATGACCTCTATGCCGCCAAGGAGGGAAGTTCCCGGGTGGTGACCCAATTCATCCTCAACCTGCTGCAGCGGGAGCCCATCCTGCTGGTGGACGGCGGCCATCAAAAGCGCTGCTTCACCTACGTGGAAGACGGCATCGACGCCTTGATGACCATCATCGAGAACCCCGGCGGGGTCGCCGACGGCCAGATCTTCAACCTCGGCAACCCGGATAATGAGGCTTCGGTGAAGGAGTTGGCCCACCTCTTGCGCGACCTCTTCCGGCAGCATCCGGACCATAAGGATGACGGGGTCTATTCGGAGATCGTCGAGACCCGCCACGAGGACTATTACGGGCCGGGCTACCAGGACATCACCAGCCGCAAGCCCTCCATCGCCAAGGCGCGCCAGCTTTTGGGCTGGGAGCCGAAGACCGAGCTTGGCGCCTCTTTAAAGATCACCCTGGACGCCTTTCTGGAGGAGGCCCGGAGGACTGAGCAGTTAATCCCAAAAATCGACTGATGTCATGTTTCAAAAATACCTTTTAAAAATATCGGCATGTTCCGGTAGCCGCAGGCTTTAGCCTGCGCTCATTTTATGAAGGATTCTTGCAAGCTGAAGCTTGCGGCTAGATTTTAAAGACCAAAGGCCCTTGCCGGGGAACGCTGTCTTAGCCAGAGCCCGGCTTTGGCAGCCGCCGGCAGCCGCAACGATTGGAATATGGCCACCGTATCATCGCCGAAAACTGGCAGGCGCCGACCCAAAACCGGTTCACCGCCGCGGCTGTGCCTCAAGGTGGACGTCGACACCCTGGAGGGCTATCGAACCGGGGTGCCCGCCCTGCTTAAGGTTTTAGAGGAGGAGGGGGTCAGGGCCAGCTTCTTTCTGGCCCTGGGGCCGGACAATTCCGGCCGTGCTATCTTTCGGGTTTTCCGGCAACGGGGATTTTTCCAGAAGATGTGGCGTACCAGGGCTCCGGCGCTTTACGGCCTCAAGACCATGTGCTACGGCACCCTGCTGCCCGCGCCCCCGATCCATGCCGCGGCCCCGGAGATTCCCGGCCTGATTATCGCGGCCGGCCACGAGTTGGGGCTGCACGGCTACGACCATGTGCGCTGGCACGACCGCCTTTTCCGGCTTACCTTTGCCGAGATCTCCCGGGAGATTGCCGCGGCCCAGCAAACCCTGGTCTCCCTGGGGCAGCGGCCAGCCAAATCCTTCGCGGCCCCGGGCTGGCAGTGCAGCCAGGCCAGCCGGACGGCTTTGTACGCCCAAGGATTCCTTTACGCCAGCGACACCCGGGGCTTTGCCCCTTATTTTCCCAGGTTCCGGGAGACCATCACCCCTCTTCTGGAGATCCCCACTACCCTGCCCACCCTGGATGAGCTTCTGGGACTGGACGGCTGCCGCCCCCGGGATTTCTCTGATCTGGTGCTTTCCCGCCTCAACCCGGAGAGCCCTCAGGTGCTCACCATCCACGCCGAGTTGGAAGGCGGACCGTTCCTGGAGGAATTTGCCGGTCTCTTGCGGCGTTGCCGCCGGCAGGGGGTGGCCTTCTGCCGCCTGGAGGACGTGGCCCAGGGGCTCCTTAAGGACCGGAGCCGGATCCGGGTGGACCAGGTCGCTTGCCGCCGCCTGCCCGGGCGGGCCGGCACCGTATCCTGCCAGGGCCGGGAGGGGGGCCGCTCATGATTGCCGCCATCGTGGCCGCCGCCGGAGTCGGGGAACGCATGGGCCACAAGATCCCCAAACCCTATCTGCTGCTGGCTGGCAAACCCATCCTGGCCCACACCTTGGGAGTTTTCGAGCGGGTCCCGGAGATCCAGGAGGTCACCCTGGTGGTGCACCCCGATGAACTCGACTATTGCCAGGAAAAAGTGATCTCCCCCTATGGTTTCAAGAAGGTCCTGCGCCTGGTACCCGGGGGCAAGGAACGCCAGGACAGCGTCTACAATGCCCTCAAGGCCTTACAAAATGAAGATGATTTGGAAATCATCCTGGTGCACGACGGAGTGCGGCCCTTCGTCACTCCGGATCAGGTCCAGAAGTTGATTCT
>JBKQLU010000052.1:0-14641 GCA_052326585.1 Desulfobaccales bacterium
CGCACCTAAATCTCAGGTAGTCATCGGCAGCATCCAGGGCGATGTCCACGACATCGGCAAGAATCTGGTAAAGATGATGTTCGATGTCGCCGGCTGGCAAGTCTTTGATCTGGGACGGGATGTGCCCCTGGAGAAATTCGTCCAGGAGATGATGCGCACTGACTCGGAAGTGGTAGCCATATCGGCCATGATGACCACCACCATGCTGGGCATGAAAAAGGTCATCAAGATGATCAAAGAGAAGAACCCCAATGTTATGATCATGCTGGGCGGCGCCCCGCTGACCAAAGACATGGCCAAACTCTTTGGCGCTGATGGGTACGCTGAATTCGCCGGGAATGCGGTTTCGGAAGGTATCAAAATGATTGGCCGGCTCCGTGAATTCGAAGCGGCTAAATAGGTTTGCGAAGAGGCAGGAAAAGCCGCCCAGTAAATTGAGGAGGTTGTGAAGCCCGGGGTTCTGTCTGTCAGGCCGGAGGTCGCCAGTCCGATTCTCGTCGCCCCCGCCGCCAATAAATCAAAGGGTTAGGCCAAACGGCCTAACCCTTCTTTTGGGCCGTTACCGCCCCTAAGCCCCGGTTATTCCGCCAGGACGAGCTTGCCGTCTTGCACCTGGACCATGACCATGGAATCCACGCCCAGGCCGTTGTGATCTTCGGGAGTCAGATTATAGATCCCGGAAACCCCCACATAGCCCTTGGTTTGTTCGATAGCATCCCTCAGGGCCTTGGGGTCGGTGCCGGCCTTTTTCATGGCGTTGGTCACGATATAGATGGCGTCCCAGGCATATCCGGAGTGGGTGTTGATGGGGAACTGCTTGTCGTAATGATAGACGTTCGTATAGAGACGGATAAATTCCTGGATCACCTTTTTCTGGGGATCCGAGTCGGGCAACTGGGCCGCAACCATTAACTTGGTGGCAGGCATGCGGTCGCCTTCGCAAGCCTTGCCGGCCAGTTCGATGTACTTGGGATCCGGCTGGCCGTGGCATTGGAACAGGGGCAGCTTGAGGCCCAACTGGGCTTTATTCTTGGCCACGATGGCTCCGGCGGGACCGATAGTCCAGACCACCAGGGCCTGAGGAGCGGCGTTCTTAATCTTGGTCAATTGCGCGGTCATATCGGTGTCGCTGGGGCCGAAGGACTCCTTGGCCACGAAGGTAATGCCGAAATCCGGCGCCAGCTTCTCCAGCCACCCCAGGCCGTCCTTGCCGAAGAGGTCGGAGGCGGTGAGCAGACCGACTCTGGTCAGCTTCTTTTCTTTGAGATAGCCCAGAAGCTTCTCCACCGCGGTGGAGGAGCGCTGGGGCGACTTGAAGACATAATTGTAGGACCCAAACTTCCCCCCCATGATGACCGGATCGCCGCCCACGGTCATGAAAATGGGCACGCCGGCCTCCTCCACGATCTTCTTGACGTTCATCCCTTCGGCGGTGGAGCTGGGCCCGATGATGGCCGCCACTCTGTCGGCGAAGATAAATTTCTTGGCGATGGTGGCCGCTTTAACCGGGTCGCTCTCGGTGTCGCCGACGATCAACTCGATGGGCCGGCCGTCGATGCCGCCTGCCTGGTTAATCTGGTCGACTACCATCTCGGCCACCAGCTTGGTGGGGGTGCCGACGTCGGCGGTGGGCCCGGAGAGGGCGAAGAAGGCCCCGAGTTTGATGGGCTCCGCGGCCTGGGTCCAGCGGGGCATAAGGCCAAGCAAGGCCGCCACCAGGAAAATCCCTGCTACTCTATTCTTCATGAGCCCTTTTCCTCCTTGGGGTTGGAAGCAAGCATGGTTAGTATTAAGGGCCTCAGATCAGTCTGGCGCCCCTTATGGTCTCATGTTGACGCTCAAACCACCGAATCGGTGATCCGGGTATCAAAGACGCGCTGGCTTTTACGCTCCGAGCGCGGCAGGGCGCCGTAAGCCACCACTTCCAGTTCTGGGGTGACCATAAGCTTGTGCCGGATGACGTAACGGATCTCCCGGCCCAACTCGTCGGCCCGGCCCGCCGCCACGCCCTCGCCCCGCTCCACTTTCAAGTGCATATGGTCCCGGCCGGCTTCGTCCCGGGTGAGGTGGATCTGGTACTCGGAGCCCAATCCCGGGATCTCCGAGAGGATGTGGTCAATGCTGGCGGGATAGATATTCACCGCCCGGAACTTGAACATGTCGTCGGTGCGCCCCCGCAGACGGGAGTGCCGGGGCAGCAGCGCACCGCAGCTACACGGCCCCGGGATGATGCGGGTGATGTCCCGGGTGCGGTAGCGGATCAGGGGCGCGGCCTCCTTGCTCAGGGTGGTGACCACCATTTCGCCCCACTCGCCTTCGGGCACCGGCTGCAAGGTGCCGGGGTCCAGGATCTCCAGGATATAGTAGTCGGCCCAGTAGTGGATGCAGTCGTGGTGGGGGCACTCGATGCCGGTGCCGGGCCCATAGAGCTCCGTCATGCCGGGGATATCGAAGAGCTCCACCCCGCCGAAGAGTTCGGAAATCTTGCGCCGCATGGACACGGACGATCTTTCCGACCCGTAGATCACCTTTTTGAGGTTGATCCGGTCGGCGAGGCCCCGCTTGTTGACCTCTTCGGCCATGAGCAGGCCCATGGAGGCGGTGCAGCACAGCACGGTGCTTTGCAGGTCCACCAGGAATTCGCAGTGCATGTCCACGTTTCCCGGCCCCAGGGGCACGGCCATGGCCCCGAGCTGCTCCGCCCCGGCCTGGAAGCCCACGCCCGCGGTCCAGACCCCGTAGCCCACCGCGATCTGCACCCGGTCCAGGGGGGTGACGCCGGCCATTTCGTAGCCCCGGGCGAAGAAATGCCGCCAGTCGTCCACGTCTTTTTGAGTATAGCACAGGATCTTGCGCTTGCCGGTGGTGCCGCTGGAGGCGTGGATGCGCACGATCTGCTCAAAGGGCACGGCCCGGAAGGGGAAGGGGTAGCCGTCCCTGAGATCGGCCGCGCTGCTGAGGGGCAGCTGGCTCAGGTCGGAGAGTTCCCGGATATCGCCGGGAGAGACCCCGGCCGCGTCCAGGTGAGCCCGGTAAAAGCTGGAACCTTCATAGGCGTGGCGCACGGTCCACTTGAGGCCGGCAAGCTGGTGGTCCTTAAGCTCTTCCAGGGTTTTAAACGGCGGCATAAAGGTTTGCTGGCTCAAGTTCGGCTTCTCCAGTCTGATATTGGTGAATCCCGCGGCGCCCAGGCGGGACGCCGCCGGGTTGTGGGCGGAAGCCGCCCCCAGAAAGGCGCGGCGCAATTCCGGGTCCACCAGGAGTTGCTCACTTCGGCCCTGGCCGACGATGCGGCCGTTGGCCAAAAGATAGGCGGAGCCGGAGGCGGTCAGGGCCCGGGCGGCGTTTTGCTCCACCAGGAGGATAGTTACGTGGGCCCGGGTGAGCTGGTGGATGATGTCGAAAATCTCGTCGGTGACGCGGGGGGCGAGACCCAGGGAAGGTTCGTCCAGCAACAGGAGCCGGGGTTTGGCCATGAGGGCCCGGCCCATGGCCACCATCTGCTGCTCCCCGCCGGAAAGCGTAGCCGCGCGCTGGTTGGCCCGCTCGGCCAAACGGGGGAAGCGGGCAAAGACTTCCTCCAGGCGGCGGGCCATTGCCGGGCGGCCGAGGCGTAAGGCCAGGGCGCCCAGTTCCAGGTTCTCCCGGAGGGTGAGGTCGCCGAACATCTCCCGGCCCTCGGGGCAGAGGGCCACCCCCAGGGCGGCCATGGCCGCGGGGGACTTGCCGGTGACCTCTCGCGCCTCCAGGAAGATGCGGCCGCCGGAAGGAGGGACGAGGCCCATGATGGCCTTGAGCAGGCTGGTCTTGCCCGCGCCGTTGGCGCCCACCAGGGCCACGGTCTCGCCCGGGGCCACCTGCAAATCGAGGCCGAACAGGGCCTGGGCGGCGCCGTAGTGCACCGTCAGGTTATCGATGCGGAGAAGCGGGGCTGGGGTTGTGGCGCTCATAGCACTAAAGAATTATATATGCATCCCGGCCACTTGACCAGGGAGATTCTTGACGCCGGCGTTGCGGTATTATTGTGTCCCACGGAAACGGTGCATAAATGCCTTGCCTTTAACTCAGGCAGTGAGGCTCATGCGGCCCAGGTAGGCCTCCAGGACGAGAGGGTTGTGGCGGACCTCGTCCGGGCTCCCCGCGGCGATACGGCTGCCGCCATCCAAGACCACCACCTGGTCCGAGACCCCCATGACCAATTCCATGTCATGTTCCACCAGGATCATGGTGTTGCCATAGAGGCGCATCTGGCGGATGAGGGCGGCGATCTGGGCGGTCTCATCGGGGTTGAGGCCGGCCACCGGCTCATCCAGCAGGGTGAGCCGGGGCTGGGAGGCGAAGGCCCGGGCCATCTCCACCCGCTTTTTATCGCCATAGGGCAGCACCCCCGCGGGCACGCCGGCCTTGTCCGCCAAGCCGAAGGTATCCAGGACCTCCATGGCCGTTAGCCTGAGGCGGCGCTCTCGGTGACGCAGCCCGGGGGGGCGGAGCAGGGCCTGGAGCATTGAGGCCCCGGCCTGGACGGTCAGGCCGCAGAGCACATTGTCCAGAACGGAAAGGCGCGGGAAGATGCGCAGGTTTTGGAAGGTGCGGGAGATGCCCAGGCGGGCTATGCGGTGCGCCGGCAGCCCGGCAAGGTTGACCCCCGCGAAGTGGATGCCGCCGGCATCGGGCCGGGTGACCCCGGTGAGACAGTTCAGGAGGGTGGTCTTGCCGGCGCCGTTAGGGCCGATGAGGGCGGTGACCTTGCCGGGCGCCACCGCGAAAGAGACGTCCGCCAGGGCCGGCAAACCGCCGAAATGTTTGGTAAGACCGGATATCCGGAGGAGCGCTTGGCTCGGGATCTTTTCCGTAATCATATCAGCCACCAAGACACCGGGGTGAATATCTGACAATTTAAGATTTCTGCCAAAAGCAACTTTGTCATCCTGAGCGAAGCGAAGGATCTCCTATTTCCGTGTAATTATGAGATTCTTCGGTCGCTTCGCTCCCTCAGAATGACAAGGATGGAGACTTTCGTTACGGTCTCAATTCTCATATATCAGTTTCCGGCCGTCAGGTGGCGGCGGGCCAGATGAGTCTTGATGAGGTCCCGCAACCCGGAAACGAATCCCTGGGGCAGGAAGAGGAGGATTATGACCAGGATTACGCCGTGGATGATGTCGTTGTAGGTTTCCAGGAAGTCCAGCAGATGGGGCAGGAGGGTGATGAAGGCCACCCCGAAGAGGGTGCCCCAGATCGAACCCATGCCGCCCACCACCACCATGATGACCAGGTCCAGGGACTTGAAGATGCTGAAGGCCTCCGGGTTGACGTAGCCGAAATAATGGGCGTAGAGGCTGCCAGCCACCGAAGCCAAGACCGCGGAGAGGATGAAGACCCGGATTTTTTCCCGTTTCACATCCACCCCGAAGGAAGCGGCGGCCACCTCGTCTTGGGCCAGGGCGGCCAAACCCCGTCCCACCCCGCTGCGCACCAGATTGAGGCATAAAGTCAAGGCCACCAGGGCAAAGGTCCAGACCAGGTAGTGGAACTTGAGGTCGCTGTTGAACGAGACCCCGAAAAGGGCTAGCGGCGGCACGCCCGAGAGGCCGCTGGGCCCGCCGGTGACCGCATCCCACTGCACCAGGATGCTGCTGATGACATAGTTGAAACCCAGGGTGGCCATGGCCAGGTAATGGCCCGAGAGCCTCAGGGTGGGAACGCCCAGGATCAGCGCCACCAGGGCCACGGCCGCGGCGGTGAGCGCCATGGCGGGCCAGGGCGGGAAGTGATAGGTGGCGGTGAGGATGGCGGAACCGTAAGCCCCCAGGCCGCAGTAGGCGGCGTGGCCCAGGGAAATCTGGCCGGCATAGCCGGTGAACAGGTTCAGCCCCAGGACCACGATGACATAGAGGCCGATGAGATTGAGGATGCCCAGGTTGTATGGATTGCGGACCACCAGGGGGGTAAGGAGCAGGGCCAGTGCGAGGAGACAGACCAGCAGGCCGGTGTGGTGGCGCAGCGCGAAGGTCTTGGTGGTCTCAAGGGTTGGCACGCCGCCCTGCCTGCACCCCGGCGCCAAAGGCCCGGAGGTTCAATTCCCGGAAACGGGCCGGGGACTTGGCGGTGATGACTCTTTCCAGGAGCGGGGGGTCGCAGAACAGGGCCCCTTGTCCCGCGGCGTATCCCAGGAGGATGAGGTTGGCCGCCACTGGCGTCCCCAGTTGTTGCGCCATGGCGCGGGCATCGAGGTGCGTGTAATCACCTGGAGTGCCGGAATTGACGAAGCGCGCCGCCTCCGGCTTCAGGTAAAAACCGTGGACGGCCAGGTTTTTCAAGGTGAGGAAGAGCCCCAGGTCCGCGGCGCCGGCCGGAATCAAGGGCCCCCGGAAGGGACCCACCTTGATCATGGAGATGACGGTGCCGCCGCGTTGGGCCATGCCGTGGGTCTCGGAGGTCAGGACCGGGAAGTGGGCGGCAAAGGCGGCTTCCGCCAGCAGGCGGGTGAGGGTGAGGGCGCCTTGTCCTCCCAGGCCGCTGACGATGATCTGCTGTTTCACGGCCGCTCCTTGGGGGAAGCCGTGATGGACCCGGCCGGGCAGACCTGGACACAGAAGCCGCAACCGCTGCAGCGTTCGCCGTCGATGACCACCTGGTCGGTGGCCTCATGCAGGGCCAGCCCGGGACATTCAAATTCGTCCAGGCAGTGGTGGCAGCCGGTGCAATCCTCGCTGACGCACATCTCGTGAACCGGTTGGGCCTTGCCGGCGTCTCTGTCCAGGAGGCAGGGATGCCGGGCAATGAGCACCGCCACCCCGCCGGCGGCGCTCCGGCAATAGTGCTCCGCGTCTTTTAAATGGGCGCTGAAGGCCTTAAGGTCGTAAGGGTCGCACTCCTCCAGGAAGCGGACGCCGCTGGCCCGCACCAGGTCGGCGATGAAAACCTTCGGCGCCGGCTCGCCCCCGGCGGTAAGGCCGAGCTCCGGGGTAGGCTGGTGGCCGGTCATGGCGGTGGTGGCGTTGTCCAGGATGACCAGGATAAAGCGGGCCCGGTGGAACACGGCGTTAATCAGGGCCGGGACGCCGGCGTGGAAAAAGGTGGAGTCCCCGATGGTGGCCACGATGGCGGGCGGGTCGCCACCCGCCGCGGCGTAGGCGTGGTAAAAGCCGGCGGCCTGGCTGATGCCGGCGCCCATGCAATGGCAGGTGTCCACCGCGCCCAGGTTCAGCCCCAGGGTGTAGCAGCCGATATCGCTGGGGAAGATGCCGTGGGGGAAGGTCTCCCGGATGGCGTAGAAGGCGGCCCGGTGGCCGCAGCCGGCGCACAGGGTCGGCCGGGTGAGTTCTCCCGAAGGGCCGCCCGGGGCCGGACCGGGCGGCAGCGCCAGGGCGCGCTGCACGACGGCCTGGATGACTTCGGGGGTGAGTTCGCCTTCATTGGGTACGGTTTGAGAACCCCTTCCCTGGACCGCGGCGCACGCCAATTGGGTCTCAATGACCGGATAGGTCTCTTCCAGGACCAGGACTCTCTGGTAACCGGAGTTAATCTGTCGGATAAAGCCCCGGTTAAGGGGGTAGGGCAGGGTTACCTGATAGAAATCGATGCGGCCCAAGAGCCCCAGCTCCATGAGGACATCCCAGGCGTGGGCGAAGGCCACGCCCGAAGCGATCAGGCAAGTCCCGCCATGGGAGCCGTCCCCGGGCGTCAGGATGGGGGCAAACTCGTCTGCAGCCGCGAGCTGCTGGATTTTTTCATTGAGGAGGCGGTGCAGTTCCCGCACGTATTGAGGGGTGGCGCACCAGCGCCGGGGATTCTTCTCGAAGCGGGCTGGCCGCGCCAGGGGCTCGGGGGCGGCCAGGGGCACATTCTGGCGGGCGTGGCAGACCCGGGTGGTGGGGCGGAGCATCACCGGCAGCTCGTATTTTTCAGAGATTTCGTAAGCCCGGTGAATCATCTCTTTGGCTTCCCGGGGGCTGCTGGGGTCCAGTACCGGCACCTTGGCGAACATGGCAAAGAAACGGCTGTCCTGCTCCGTCTGGGAACTGTGGGGGCCTGGATCGTCGGCGCAGATGACCACCAGGCCGCCCTTCACCCCCAGGTAAGCGGAGCGCATAAAGGGGTCCGAGGCCACGTTGAGGCCCACCTGCTTCATGGAGACTGCGGCGCGGCGGCCGGTGTAGGAATTGGCCAGGGCCACTTCATAGGCCACCTTTTCGTTTACCGACCACTCGGCGTGCACCTGGGCGCCGGTCTCTCCGGCAAAGGCCACCACCGCGGAGAGGATCTCGGAGGCCGGAGTGCCGGGATAGGAGGCCGCCAGGGTGACGCCGGCCTCGATGAGCCCCCGGGCGATGGCTTCGTTGCCCATGAGGATGCGTTCGGGATTCTGCTCAGCAGCCATAGTTCCGCGTCTATCCCAGGTTAAAGCAGTAGTGTCCGGCAGGGTTTTTTTGCTAATCTGCCCTTAATATCTGCCGCCAAATCTCCATCTCATTAATTAACTTATGGAGTACTATAGATTTTTCCCCTCTCCCCTCCAGGGGAGAGGGGGTATGGGCGCTTCAGGGCTGCCGCCGTCATCTCTGGCCAAAGGAGCTAAGGGTTTACGGCTACATTTTTCAATTCTCATTCGCCAGCCGTAACGCAAAATCTCTGCCGGACACTGCTACTCCCCGGCCGGGGCTCAAAAGTGATGGGTCGCCTCCTGGCCAGCGCCGGTTAGGCCCCGCCCCCCAGTAGTCCCCGGGGGCGGAGGAACAGGACCAAAAGGAGCACGACAAAGGCGATGACGTCCTTATAGGCGCTGCTGATATAGGCGGCGCCCAGGCTTTCCAGGAGCCCCAGGAGCAGCCCGCCGGCAATGGCCCCGGGAAAGGAGCCGAACCCGCCCAGGATGGCGGCGGCGAATCCCTTGAGTCCCAGCAGCACCCCCACGTCATAGCTCAGGGTGGTGATGGGGGTCACCAGGCAGCCGGCCAGGCCTCCCAGGGCGCCGGCCAGGGCAAAGCTCAGGGCCTTGACCTGCCCGACTTTAAGGCCCACCACCGCCGCGGCTTCGGCATTGGCCGCCACTCCCCGCATGGCCAAACCCAAAGAGGTCTTCCGGAAGAAGAGAACCAGGCAGGCGATGGCCAGGGCAGTAAGCGCCAGAATCCATAAGGTTTGCGGCAGGATCGTCGCGCCGAGCCAGCGGACCGGCTCTTCTCCCGACAGCGAGGGCACAGCCATGCGGTTTTTGCCCCAGATGAGCTTCATGGCTCCCCGCAGGATGATGGAGAGGCCGATGGTCAGGAAGATCAGCACCAGGGGGCTCTGGGAGCGGGATGGCCGGAGGCCCAGGACCTCGACCCACCAGGCTATCAGCGCCACTCCGGCCACGGCAACAACCAGGGCCGCGGCCATGGGCAGCCCCGCGGCAAACAGGGCGCTGAACAGCAGCATGCCGCCCAGGGAGACGAAATCCACCTGGGTGAAATTGACGATCCCCATGGTGTTATGCACCACTCCGAAGCCCAGGGCCACCAAGGCGTAAATCGCCCCGCCGGTCAATCCGGCAAAGATGAACTGCACGAGATCGCTGAGAGTCCCCATGGTTAAGGCTCGAAGCAGGCGCACCCCCGGGGGGGCTTGGCCCCGGACCAGCGGCGCTAGGGCTTGATGACGACCATCTTGAGGTTGGTCATCTCTTCCACGGCGAATCGGACCCCTTCGCGGCCCAAACCACTCATTTTATTGCCCCCGTAGGGCATATGGTCCACGCGGAAGATCGAGGTGTCGTTGATCATGATGCCGCCGACATTGATATGATCGACGGCATAGAAGGCCTTGCGCAGGTCGGAAGTATAAATGCCGGCCTGGAGCCCGTAGGGGGACTCTTCTATCAACTTTACGGCATCCTCAAAATTGTCATACTCGTAAATTGACACCAGCGGCGCGAAGGCTTCGATACACATGACCTTCATCTCAGGACGGACTTTGGCGAGGACCGCCGGATAAAGGACTCTGCCCTCGCGTTTGCCACCCGCCAGGAGGGCGGCGCCCTCCTTAACCGCCTCGGCAATCCAGGCGGCGGCGCGCTGGGCCGCATCTTCGCTGATCATGGGCCCGATGTCGCAATCCCGCTCCAGGGGGTTGCCCACCTTGAGTTGCGCGGTGGCCGCCAGGAAGCGCTTGGTGAACTCCGGGGCAATAGCCCGGTGCACATACAAACGTTGCAGCGAGATGCAGACCTGGCCGGAATTGGCAAAGGCGCTCATGACGCAGCGGGGCACTGCGTCGTCGAGGTTGGCGTCCGGTTCAATGATGGTTCCGGAGTTGTTCCCGAGTTCCAGGGTGACTTTCTTGAGCCCGGCGCGGCGGATTATTGCCTCCCCCACGGGGGGACTACCGGTAAAGGAGACCTTGCGCACCCGGGGGTCGGCCACCAGCCAGTCGCCCACCGTATCTCCGGGGCCCAGCACGATATTGAAGGCCCCGGGAGGCAGTCCGGCCTCCTCCAGAATCTCGCCGAGGCGGATGGCGGTCAACGGCGTCGCCGAAGCGGGTTTGAGGACCAGGGTATTCCCAGCCGCCAACCCCGGTCCTACCTTGTGGGCTGCCAGGTTCAAGGGGAAGTTGAAAGGTGTGATAGCCCCCACGACGCCCACCGGAACCCGCAGATAAAACCCGGTGCGGCCTTCTCCGGTGGGGCTGGCATCCATGGGGACCGTCTCTCCATGGATCCGTTTGGCTTCCTCGGCTGAGAACTGGAAGGTTTCAATGGAACGGGAAACCTCCCCGAGGGAATACTTCCAGGCCTTGCCGGCCTCCCGGCAGATCAAGGTGGCGAGCTCTTCCCGATATTTTTCCAGGAGCTGAGCCGTTTTCGCCAGGATATGCGACCTCTTATGGGCCGGGACCCGGGAATAGGAAGCGAAAGCCGCTTCGGCGCCAGCCACGGCTCTGGCTACAGTTGCCTTAGAGGCAACCGGTACGGTCGCCATGACCTCGCCGGTGTATTTGTCGTTGACCGGGAAGGTTTCACGGTCTTCTATCCACTCTCCCGCCACCAACATCTTGTAGGATCTCTTCGTGGTCTTCATAGGCATCATCCTTTGGATAGCTTACCGGGTAAAAACCCGGCGACATGGTTTAGATCATCCGCGTCTCGATGCGACGATTTCATCTGGCTGGCGATTCGCTCAGGGGCTCTTTTTGGAAGTCGGTCCCCAGCGTCTCAGGCAATGCATAAATGAGAACCGTGGAGATGATAAAAGCGAGAGAAGCCACAGCCAGGCCGCCTCCGACCCCGAGGCTGGCAGCCAAGGCGCCGGTTATCGCAGGGCCGATGGCAGTGCCGACTCGGCCAACATTGAAGCAGAAGCCGACGGCGGACCCTCGGATCCGCGTTGGGAAAAGTTCAGCGTAGAAGGCACCGTAACCCGAGAAATAGCCGGTAAAAAAAGATAGTATAGGGCCAACGATTAAAATCGCCAGCCGTGCGGTTGCATTTCCATGCGACTTGGCAAGGTAAACGGGCAGGAGACCGAAGATCAAGGTCATTAGCGCGGCGCCCAAAAAGAAGAGCGCAAATGCCCTTCTCCGGCCAAAACGGTCTCCGATGGCGCCATGGACCAGGTACCCCACGACTGCCCCCGACAGGATATAGAAGGTCCAGAGAGGGATGTTCTGGGCGCTGAAACCGATTACGGCAAGGTAAGCAGGAATCCAGGTCATTACCGCCCAGTAAGCGTACATGCCCAGGAAGGCGATCAGACTGGCCACAATTACTTTGACGGCGTATTCCTTTGCGAAGAGTTCCCGCAGGGAAACCGCCTGGGTTCTGACCCGGGTTGCACCGGAACCTTTGAAATTCAGCCAGACCGGAGATTCATGGACAAAAAGCGCTACCGCAGCAAAGATAAGTAATGACGGGATGGCGCCCCCGATAAAGCTGCCGCGCCATCCGTATGCGGGAGCGATAAAATAGGTCAGCAGCGAGGCGTAAAGGTATCCGAGAGGAAAACCGACCTGCACCACGGCCACGGCCTTACCCCGCGACTTCGGGTCCCACGATTCACTTATCAGGGTCATGCCGGCAGTCCAGACCCCGCCCAGGACACAGCCGACCAGCAGCCGGGATAGAACCATCTGTACGGGATTTTGCGCGAATCCGACCAGGATTCCCGACAGCGCCACCAGCAGCATCGCGAGCTGCAGAGATACCTTGCGGCCATAGCGGTCAGCCAGATAGCCAAAGAGCGGGCCTCCGATAACCGCGGCCGCCATGGGCAAAAAACCGATTGAGGCCGCGGCCGCCTTGGTTATCCCCCATTCTTTTGAAATACTGACGATTGAGTAGGAGTACAAGAGCGAATATCCGGCATCCGCCATCCAGCAAAGCGTCACAACAATCAGGGTGCCCCATTTGGCGCGCATATCCACCTCGTCTATTCCGTTAGCCCTTAACCCTCAACCAGTATCCTTTCTACCTCGACCGCCGGGAAAAAGAAGATGATGCGAAGTTCGTCAGTACCGACATTTCTGATGGTATGCCTGGTACCGGCCGGGGCCAGAAGGACTGAGGCGGCTGTGATCCGGGTCACTTTGCCATCCACTTCCACTGCGGCCTCGCCTGAGATGAAGACCAGCGCTTCTTCCACCTTGTGAACGTGGAGCGGTAAGGCGCTCCCCGCGGCTATCCTCAATTCTCCCACGGTTATGGCGGCTGCCCCCTTTTCCTTGTTCATCAGAAGCTTGCTCACCACACCTGGAAATGGGTTCGCGTCCGGGACATCGCTGAATCTGAGCGGTTTTGCCATGTGAGTTCTCCTTTTTAATCCAACTTAGCCAATGAGGCCGCAATCGCTTTGTCCTTACGGTCGAAAAAGATGTTCTTCGCGGAGCAGGAGACTCCTATGCCCAATATGGGCGCACATTTTGCCATGAGGCCCAATTTGATGGCTGCGACGCCTATCTTTTGAAACATCCGGTTATCGAGAAAATGGTTTGCCGCAACGGCAACCGCCGAAGAAGCAGCAATGCCAAGATCGAATATGCGGTAGATACAGAAAGGGCCGGGGAAATCGCCTTCCGGGCGGGAAGCGCGCAACATGTCGGCACAGGTCGCAAAGCCACAACCGCCGCAGTTCACCCCTGGGGTCACGGTCCCTCTAACGCCGAGCAGCAAGATGCCATCTGCCTTTTCTAAGGTCTCGGCATCGCAGTTCCAGTCAAGGCTGAGCGCCTTGGCCTTATTGGCGCTCTTGGCCGCGGACGATTTTTTCTCCCCGATGGCTCTCATTGCCGACGCGATTCTCGGTCTCTCATCTAAAGAGAGAACCTCGATTTCGAGGCAATCCATGGCAAAGGACTTGGGAGCGGTGCGAGCCGCCAGCGCCATGAGATGCAATACGGTTTCCACTGCCGACTTGTCTGCCGACCTGTCTCTCTTTTTCTCAGTCACTGGGGCCTCCACTCAGGTAGGTTACCTTTCCTGGGTTACTTCTTGTGCAAAATCTTCTTTTGTTTTTGTAAAATCTGCCGCGCCTCATCGGCTATGGGACACATCTGATCCGGGGCCTCCATGAATTCTGGCGGAATCTTATCCCAGTCCCGGTAAACAGAATAGGGGTTGCTCGAAATACCATGGGGCGGAACCCCGGTATAGCCGCGGTGCTTGAGGTTATAAAGATGGTTATTTGAACACCTCTGACTTCTGGCGTTTGCCACTAATTCCGGAAAGATGTCGACCTTGATCATCCCAGGCGTGCCATCCATCTGGTTAATTATATCGCCCTCGAAGTCGACGGCCATGGAACGGCCGAAATAGGAATACGATTCGTCCTCTCCCACCGTGTTTACTGCAATGACATAGGCGATATTCTCATAAGCGCGCGTCCGGTTGGTGATCTCCCAGATCTTGTTCCAGGGATACATATACTTGGACGGCCTTAACAATACCGTGGCCCCCTTCCAGGCGGCCTCGCGGGCGGGTTCGGGCAGGTCGCCATCGTAACAGAGCATCACGGCGAGCTTGGTCCCCTTGGGTCCATCACAGACCGGCATCTCTTCGCCCGGAGACCAGGGTTCCTTTGGATTCCAAGGGTTTATCTTCCGGTATTTGAGGGCAATCTCTCCAGCCGGGTTAATTACCAGCATGGCATTGAAAGGCATGAGGTCGGGATTGGGATTCTTTTCGACTACGGAAGCTACGAGCCAGACTCCAGCTTCGGAGGCAACTCGGGAAAGCTTTTCCGTTATCTCACCCGGGACTGTGGAGGCAAAAAGATAGTGATAGCTATAATAGGCGAACCCGGTGGTGCTGTATTCCGGAAAGACGACCAGGTCTACCCCGGGGAAGGATTTCGTGGCGCGCTGCACATAATTGCGAATGGTCGCGATGTTCTGGTCTATCTCCTCATGACTCTTGGCGGCGATCGGGTTGAATTGCACCATTACAACTGAGAGGGCTCCCTGAATCGGATTGATGCATGTCATGTTTATCACCTCAAGATTGAATTAGTTCCGGATTAAGCCATCGCCAGGCCAGTCAGGCCTTGCCAGCCCGAAAGGCAAACTTGTCGCATGGCCCAAAGAAGGCTATATTTATTATATAGATGGACCCAAAATGAGCAACTTCTAAACTGCTCTGCAGAGGGCGGGCTGTGGACGCCGAAAG
>JBKQLU010000053.1:0-15948 GCA_052326585.1 Desulfobaccales bacterium
TGGGTAACCCCACTTGTGGGGATATGATGACGTTCTATATCAAGGTCAAAGACGACCGCCTGGAAGACGTAAAGTTCCAGACCTTTGGCTGTGTAGCCGCTATCGCCGTTTCCAGCATGGTGAGCGAAATGGCTAAAGGCAAGAAACTGGATGAGGCCAAGAAGATTACCAACAAACTGGTAGCCGAAACCCTGGGGGGCCTGCCCCCCAATAAAATACACTGCTCTAATCTGGGAGCCGAGGCCTTGACGCTGGCCATTGACAATTTTCAAAAAAAGGGCCAGCCGCCAGCCTGATAGCGCTATTGCCAGAGAGTTATACAAATATTCAGATTCACTGGCATATGCTGCTGCCATCCGGGAAGGGGAGATCAGCCTCAACGATTTCCCACCCCTCTGGGAAGAAACATATCAGGTAAAGCTGGAAAAGCTTCAAGCCCATCTCGAAGACTTCGGCTGACCGGCCCTGGATGAAGGGTAAGGCTTGGGGAAGAGTGTCAATAACTGCTATGATTGAACACTTATCAGGAGGCCAAAACCCTCCCATATCTAACAAATATCAATACTTTTAAGATGGGCGAGGCCTCTCTCGACCTCGCCCTGATAGCCGGCCATCAGCCATATAAATTCTCAATCCACCTCACAGCTTCAACATCGCTGACCTTCCCCAGATACCTTTGGGTGGTGGAGAGATTTGCGTGTCTCAGGATGACCTTGCTGACAATCTCCACGGGAACTCCGGATCTTGAAGCATAGGTTGCTGCGTGGCGCCTTAGGTCATGCGGCCTTAAATGGACGCCCACCAAGGCGCCGGCCTTCTTTACCATGACCCTGGCCGCGGTATAAGAGATTGAAAAAATCATTTTGTCGCCTTCTATTCCTCTGGCCTTGATGTAATCCTTTAATCTGTCGGCCAGCTTTTTAGGGATGAAGACCACCTCCGACGTTTTTCCGCTTTTGGGATTCCTGACCGTTAGCTTTTGATCATCGACATCTGCACCCCTAAGGTTCAAGACTTCCCCCACCCGCATGCCACCTCGAGCCATTAGTTCCAGCATCAGACGGTTTCTTACTTTGATGGTGCGAAAGATAATCTCGTCGATGGTCTCTTTCTCATGAATTTGCCAACGCGCCAATTTCCCCAGCCGAAAGAGTTTCTTCAGCATAGGTGTATCACAGGGATTCGGAAGCTGAGCATCCAGGTTATTACGGATGAAGTTGAAGAAGGCTTTGAGGTAGGAATAGCGGGTGTGTTTGGTTAACTGTTTACATCCATCGTTCAAACTGACCAGAAATGACAGAACTTCCTCGGGTGAGATTGACTCTGGGGCTCGGTCAGAAAATTGGCCCCGAAACTTTGAAAGGATGGACCCGTAAGTACGGTTCGTATTTTTTTTGGGAGTTCAGCTGATGGTACTCCAGGTAAAGGTCAATCGCCTTGGCCACTTTCATGCCTCCACCTCCTGGTTTGATTGCATCGTGCCGATGCGGATAGGCAAACCATATCAAAATTTTCCCAAGAAATCCGATAAGTTTCTTCCCTGGCAAGTGATCTTCAATGTGGACACCCAAGAAAGCCGTGCCCCCCCGTATTTCCTCTGGCGCAACATTATCAGGCGGTGTAGACTTGGAATCCATATGCCGTTGATCATGGGGTACTGTTTTACTTATGGAGTTTCCCCCGAAAGAAATTGATTTTCAGAAAATTTTGTGCCCTTCCTGCTTCTAACATGACCGGTTGGCATTGAGAAAATAGGCATTTTAGAGTATTAAATTGGCAAAGGGTTTCCAATTGCTGTTTTTGGACAGACACCGCAATGGTTGCGGTATAATTTAAGGATATAAGGGGGCTCAGGCCGGGCGATCCAAAACGGGACGTAAGGAGGTAAAAATGTTCAAAGGAAAGATCATCGACCTCTCCCAAGAAATCTACACCGGCATGCCTGTCTATCCGGGTCACCTCAAGACCGTGGTCTGGACCCATCTGTCCCACGAGGAGTGCCGAAGGCAGCTGGGCACGGATTTCTCCTATGAAACGCGTGGCCTTCTGATCTGTGACCACGGCCCCACTCACATCGACTCGGTGAGCCACCTTTCCCGCGATCCCAACGCGGAGTCCGTGGATCAACTGGCCCTGGAGAAATGTATCACCTCCGGGGTGTGTGTCGATGTCAGCGACGTGCCTCTGAAGACCCAGTTCGGGCGCGGGAAGATCGAATCCGAATTGAAAAAGCAGGGTCTGGACATCCGCCCGGGTGACACGATCCTGTTCTACACGGCCCACTATGACCGCTACTATGGCCAGCCCGTCTATATGACCGACTACCCGGGTCTGAACCGCGAGGCCACCGAGTACATCATCGATCAGGGGGCGGTCAATTTCGGGGTGGATTCCCCCAGTCCGGACATGTGGTACGACAAGACCTACCCCTGCCATACGGTGTGCGCCGAACGCGGGGTCACCCACATCGAAAACTTGTGCAACCTGGACAAGCTTCTGGGCCAGCGCTTCACCTTCATCGCCTTACCCCTGAAGATCCGTGGCGGCACCGGCTCCCCGGTGCGCGCCGTCGCCATTCTGGACAAAAATTAACGGCGAAGGCTCCGCCATATTACAGAGAGAGGGCGGCAGGTCCGCCCCGAGGAGAGGATGACATGGCCTTATATTTGAAACGCCCCAAGGAAAAGCCCCCGGAGGACCTGACCGCGGTGCGCGACACCGTGCGCCAGATCATCGAGCAGGTCCGGCAGAAGGGCGAGGAAGCGGTCCGCTTTTACTCCAAGAAATTCGACGACTGGTCTCCTGCCAGCTTTAAGATCAGCCGGGACGAGATCGCTGCCGCCCGCAAGCAGCTCCCGGCCAATATGCGCCATGACATCGACTTCTGCCAGGCCCAGATCAGGAACTTCGCCCAAGAGCAAATGAAGCGGCTGGTGGACTTCGAGGTGGAGACCATGTCCGGAGTCTACCTGGGCCAGAAGATAATTCCGGTGAAATCCAGCGGCTCGTACGTCCCCGGGGGGCGCTACCCCATGCTGGCCTCGGCCCACATGACCGTGGTCACCCCCAAGGTGGCCGGGGTCTCCCGGGTGGTGGCCTGCACCCCGCCGGTCAAGGGCCAGGGCATGTATCCAGCCACCCTCTATTCCATGGCCGCCGCCGGGGCGGATGAAATTTACTGCATGGGCGGCGTGCACGGCCTGGCCGCCATGGCCTATGGCATGGAGGGCCTGGAGCCGGTTGACATGGTAGTCGGCGCGGGCAACAAGTTCGTAGCCGAGGCCAAGCGCCAGCTCTTCGGCGACGTCGGCATCGACCTGTTGGCCGGCCCCACCGAGATCCTGGTCATCGCTGACGATTCGGCCGACCCGGACATCGTGGCCGCCGACATCCTGGGTCAGGCCGAGCACGACCCCAATGCCCGGCAGTGCCTCATCGCCTTGTCCAGGAACGTCGCCGAAAAGACCATGGCCGCGCTGGCGCAGCAGCTCGAGGTCTTGCCGACCCGCGAGGTAGCCGAAGTGGCCTGGCGCGATAACGGCGAAGTGGTGGTGGTTGACTCCCCGGAGGAGGCGGTGACCCTCAGCGACGCTTGGGCCCCCGAACATCTGGAGGTGCAGACCGGGGATTGGCGTTACTACCTGAAAAACTGCCGGAACTACGGCTCTATGTTCTGCGGCGAGGAGACCACGGTGGCCTATGGCGACAAGACCATTGGCACCAACCACGTGCTGCCCACCATGCGGGCGGCGCGCTATACCGGCGGCCTTTATGTGGGCAAGTTCGTCAAGACCGTAACCTACCAGTGGGCCACCAAGGAAGCCTCCCGCAAGATCGCCGTGGTCTGCGAGCGCGCCTGCGAATATGAAAACATGCTGGCGCACGCCATCAGTTGCAAGGTGCGGGTGGAGAAATACGGAAAATGATAAAGCCACAGTTCGACCTTGACGGCAAGTGCACCTTGATCACCGGGGCCTGCGGCGGCATCGGCGGCGCCACCGCCCGCTTGTTCGCCCGAGCCGGAGCCCGGCTCTTTGTCTCCGACACCAGGGAGGAAAAGCTCAGGTCCTTGTGCGCCGAGCTGGAGGGCCAGGGCGCCGTCTGCTCCGGCCTGGCGCTGGACGCCAATGAACCGGACAGTCCAGCCCGGCTGGTGGCAGCGGCGGTTAAGGAAATGGGCCGCCTGGACATCCTGGTCAACGCCCTGGGCATCAACCGCCCCCAAAGACCCGAGGAAGTGACCCCGGAGAACTGGGACGCGGTGCTCAATACCAATCTGCGCGCGGTCTTTTTCCTCTGCCAGGCGGCTGGCCGCCCAATGATCCAGCAGCAATACGGCCGCATAGTCAACATCTCCTCCCAGGCCGGCTCCGTGGCGCTGCCCCTTCGGGCGGCCTACTGCGCCAGCAAGGCCGGATTGAACCTGATGACCAGGGTGTTGGCCCTGGAGTGGGCCTCCCACAACATCAGGGTGAACGCCGTGGCCCCCACCTTCGTGGAGACCCCGTTTGTGACCGAAATGTTCAAGGAGCCTGACTTCAAGCGCTACGTCCTGGACAGCATCCCGGCCGGGCGCATGGCCACCGTCGACGAGGTGGCCTATGCCGCCTTGTACCTGGCCTGCGACTTCGCCAGCATCGTCACCGGCCACATCTTGCTGGTGGACGGCGGCTGGACCATCAAGTAACCGGACCGGCGCTTATCTGGCCGGCTTTAGTTCGGGAGCGGTATTCATCTATCTCAAGAGGAGTGCAGACATGAAGTTTAGACTTCACAAAATCCTGACGGTCCTAGTGGTGGCGGGGTGCGCCCTGCTGCTTGCGGTGCCCGCCCTGGCCGCCGCAAACGTAAAGGTCGGAACTATCCTGCCCCTGACCGGCCCTTATGCCGCCCTGGGCGACGACCAGCAGAAGGGCGCCGAGCTGGCAGCCGAGATGGTCAACAATTCCGGCGGCGTGCTGGGCGGGAAGCTGGAGCTCGTGGTGCGCGACTCCCAGCTCAACGGTGACGTGGCCCTCAGAAAGGCCAGGGAACTGGTGTTCGAGGAGAAGGTGAACTTCCTGGCGGGCTCCCTCTCGGGGGCGGTGTCAAAGGTGCTGAACGAGTTTGCCTGCAAAAATCAGATCATCTATATGGGCTTCCCCCAGTCGGATATGTCCATCGGCAAGGACATCTGCCGCTATGGCTTCACGGGCATGGTCACCCCATTCATGGCGGCCCAGGCCACGTCCCAGTACGCCTTCAGCCACATGGGCAAAAAGTGGTTCGCCCTCACCGCTGACTACCGCTGGGGTCAGCGGCTGCTTCAGGGCTGGATCTATTCCAGCCAACAGCATGGCGGCGAGTTTTTGGGGAATGTCTGGGCGCCCCTCGGGACCACCGACTTCTCCGCCTTTCTGCCGCGCATCATGGCCGCCAAACCCGATTTCGTCGTCTTCAACAACCTGGGCCGCGACCAGAGCGTCGCCTTGAAGCAGGCTTATGAGCTGGGCATCCTGGGAAAGATTCCCATCGTCTGCACCAAGACGACGGTCCTGACCATGAAGGAGATCTATCCCCTCTACGACAAGTCGGTATATGGCGGCGTGGACTTCTACTGGGAGCTGGAGAACAAATATTCTTCCGCCAAGGAGTTCGTGGAAGCCTTCCAGCAAAAATATGGCCGTCCGCCTTTTCAAGACGGGCAGTCTGCCTATTTCCAGGTGCGGGCCCTGGCCGACGCCATCAACCGGGCCGGCAGCCTGGATGCCGACAAGGTGATCAAGGCCCTGGAGGATGGCAAGTACGCCTTCACCAAGGGCGAGGAGTACTACCAGAAGTGCAACCACCAGCGGGCCGAGAGCTACCTGGTGCTGCGTGGCCTGGGCCAGGAGGGCAAGGACTGGCACCTGGCCACGATCGAGCAAGAGGTGCCTGCCTCGGAGACCATGCGCAACTGCGATTGGGCCGAGAAGGACTTGCCCAACGTCAATATCCCTCTGCCCCGCTAGCGGGGGGGCGTTTAAGGCTGTAATCCGGAAGGACTTGACCCGGCCGGCCGGGAGGGCTGGGTCATACCCGCGGCCTGCCCGGCTTGGCGCGCCCGGGCCATTGGTGATCACGCAAAGAGCTCTGATGTTCCATATTCCCCCTAATATCCTGCTGATGCAAGCCATCATCGGACTGGCGCTGGGAGCGGTATTTATCTTGCTGGCCAGCGGTCTCTCCATGATTTACGGCCTGATGGATGTGGTCAACTTTGCCCACGGCGTTTTTTTCATGCTGGGCGCCTATGCCGTCTACCAGTTCAACCTGGCGCTGGGCAACTTCTGGGTGGGGGCGGCCCTGGCCGTATTGGCGGTAGCCCTGCTGGGCGCTTTTACCGAGATGGGCCTGTTGCGGCCGCTCTACAAGACGGGGAACCCCCTGTATCCTCTGCTTCTGACCTATGGACTCGCAGTAGCCTTACCGGACGTAGTAAAGATGGCCTATGGTCTTATGCCGATGCCGGTGAACTACCCCGGGGGTCTCGAAGGAAGTCTCCTGCTGGGGTCCCTGATCGTGCCCAAGTACCGACTGTTCGTCATTGTCCTCACTTTCTCGGTGATGTTCGGCCTCTGGCTTTTCCTGAAAAAAAGCAACCTGGGCATGATTCTGCGGGCCACCACCACGGACAAGGGCATGGTGGACGCCATGGGAATCAACGTCAACCGGGTGGTCACCGTGGGCTTTGCCATCGGCATCGCACTGGCTGCCCTCGGGGGGGCCGTGGCCGCTCCCATGATGTCGGTGGAACCCAACATGGGCGTGAACATCGTCTTGCAATGCTTCGTGGTCACGGTGGTTGGCGGTCTGGGCAGTTTGGGCGGCGCGGCCGTGGGCGGCGTCATCATCGGTGAAGTAGTGGCCTTTACCAGTCTGTTCGCCGGCGCCTACGCCGATGTGGTCATCTATTTTGTTATGGCGGTCATCCTGCTGGTGCGTCCGCGGGGGCTCTTCGGCGAGCTCAGCCGGGAATAGGCCCGCGCCCCGGTCGGCAATCCAACCCGGTGGGTCAGGTGCATGCGGAAAGAATACGCCCATATCGGCCTAGTGGCCCTGATTTTGCTGACCTTGCCCCTATGGCTGAACCTCACCACCGCCACCGACATCCTGGTGTTCGGCCTCTACGCCATGGCATTCAACGTGGCCCTGGGATTTGCCGGGATACTATCCTTCGGCCACGCCGCCTTCTTCGGGATTGGCGCCTATGCCGCCGGCCTGGCTCTCTGTTATTTCGGCGCCTCCGTATGGACCGCGCTCTTTTGGGCGGTTTTATGCTCTGCCCTGGTGGCCCTGCTGATGGGCGCCCTGTGCGCCAAGAAAAGAGGCGTCTATTTTGCCTTGCTCATCGCGGCCTTCGCCCAAATGTTTTACTTTTTGGCTCTCTCTCCGCTCAAGTCCATCACGGGCGGCGAAGACGGGTTGAAAGGCATCAAGGTCTTGAAGCTCAACTTCCCCGTGCATGCCGACTTGGGCCATCCCGCCGCCCTCTTCGGGTTCGTTTTCTGCATACTCATCGTCTGCATCCTGGCTATGCATCGTTTCGTGCACTCTCCCCTTGGTTCTCTCATGAAGGGGTTGGAGGAGAACGAACCCCGTCTCAGGGCCTGCGGATACAACACTACCGCCGTGAAAATATGGGCCTTCACCATTTCCGGCCTGTTCTCCGGCGTGGCGGGGGCCCTTTACACAGTGAACCTGAGCTACGTGCCCCTGGACTCGCTCTACTGGTTGAACTCGGGCCTGCCTCTGGTTATGACCCTCTTGGGAGGCATGCATGCCTTTTTCGGCCCCCTTTTGGGGGCGGGGATATTCATTTTCTTCCAGGACGATGTCAGTGTCTATACGGCCCGCTGGGAGTTTTTCGTGGGCGCCATGGTGGTGCTCCTCATACTCGTCTTCCCCGAGGGTATCCTGGGCACCATAAATGAGAAGATCGCCAAGGCTGATGCGGGCGGTCGCCAGGGAATCTGGTATTGGCTCAAAAAATTATCTTAGAGACCAAAAACCTGGTCAAGGATTTTGGCGGTCTCAGGGCGGTGCGGGAGGTCAGCTTCGCCTTGCGCCACGGTGAGATCCGTTCCATTATCGGGCCTAACGGGGCCGGCAAGACGACCTTTTTCAACCTGCTGTCCGGCCGTCTCCAGCCCTCCGCGGGGTCCATCTTCTACCAGGGGCGCAACATTGCCGGGTTGCCCCAGCATAAGATCTGCCGGTTGGGAGTGGCCAAGTCGCATCAGATCACCAGTATCTTCCCCGGACTCACCGTCTTAGAGAATGTGCGTCTTTCCGCCCAGATGCGGGTGACCCGCAACAATTTCTGGGGCCGTAGCCAGAGCCTCAAGCAGGTGAATGAGCGCGCCCTGGAGATCCTGAACGAAATGGGGATGTTGGCCAAGAAAGATATCATCGCGGGGAATCTGCCCTATGGAGATCAGCGCTATCTGGATATCGCCATCACCATGGCCACTGAGCCGCAGATTCTGCTTTTGGACGAGCCCACCGCGGGCATGACCCCCGCCGAGACCCAGGAAATGGTTACGCTGGTGCAAAGACTGGCCAAGACTCTAACCATCGCCCTCATAGAGCACGACATGGGCGTGGTGATGCATATTTCTCATTATATCACGGTCTTGCACAATGGGGCCATCCTGGCCGAGGGCGCCCCGGAAGAGATCCACTGCAATCAAGAGGTTCAACGGGTTTACCTGGGAGGGCATTGATGCTCCTGAGCCTCAGCGACGTGCATACCTACTATGGCCACAGCCACGTCCTGCAGGGCATCGACCTGGACGTGGGGCCGGGTGAGCTGGTTATCTTAATCGGCCGCAATGGCGTCGGCAAGACCACCACCCTCAAGACCATCATGGGCATCCAGCCCCCCCGCTCCGGGAGCATTCTGCTGGACCGCGAGAACATCTCCGGCCTCAAGCCCCACGAGATCGCCCAGCGCAGCATCGCATACGTACCGCAGGAGCGCCGGATAATACCCAACCTCACCGTGGGGGAGAATCTCAAGCTGGCTATGCTGGTGCGCGGTAAGCTGACCCCCGGGGAGGTCGAGGAGTCCCTGGCGGAGGTCTTTCAGAACTTTCCCCGCCTTGAGGGGCGTCTGCACCACCGGGGCGACGCCATGAGCGGTGGGGAACAGCAAATATTGGCCCTGGCGCGGGCCATGGTGGCCAAGCCCAAGATTATCCTGATCGACGAGCCCTCCGAGGGGCTCATGCCTATCATGGTCGATGGGATCTCCTTGATCATCAAGCGCCTTCTGGCCAGCGGTGTGACCATACTCCTGGTCGAGCAGAATTACGACATGGCCTTCGCCCTTTCGGAAAGCTCGCGCATCTATATCATGGAAAAGGGCCGGATATGTCACCAGTGCGGTATCCAGGCTCTTTTAGCCGACCGTGCCCCCCTTCTCAAATTTTGCGGCGTGCAGGTCTGACGGGGAGCGCCCTCCGGCTGGATAACTTTATGCCTAAGACAGTCCTCATAATCGCAACCCTGGACACCAAGGCGGAGGAGGCCCTGTTCATCAAGGATAGGTTGGCATCCCAGGGCCTGGAGATATTGATCATGGACGGCGGCAGCCTGGGCCAACCGCCTGCCGTGGCCGACATTAACCGCACCGAAGTCGCCGCCCGGGCCGGGTACGACCTGGCCGCACTGTTGCACACGGCAGACAAAGGCCGCATCATTGCCGGCATGACCGCGGGGCTCACCGCCTGGGTGCGCGCGCTTTACCAGGAAGGGCGCATCCATGGCGTCCTGGCCTTAGGCGGCGGCCAAGGCACGGCCATGGGTACCGCCGCCATGCAGGTGCTCCCCCTGGGTTTTCCCAAGGTGATGGTCACCACCCTGGCGGCCGGCAATTTGCGCCCTTTCCTGGAAACCAAGGATATCGCGGTATTTCCCTCCGTGGCGGACATGCTGGGTATGAACCGTATCCTGGCTCTGACGCTGGGGAACGCCGCCAACGCCCTGGCCGCCATGGTGCTGCCGCGGCCCGTCAGCCAGCCGCGCCCCCGCTACGCCGTAGGCGCCACCGCCTTCGGGGTGACCACTCCGGGACTCATGAAGCTGCGGGATTTGCTGCAGGGCCCCGACCTGGAGATGGTCTTCTTCCATGCCACCGGCATCGGCGGGGCCGCCCTGGAGTCCCTGGCGGAAGATGGTTGGTTCGACCTGCTCCTGGCCTGGACTACCCACGAGGTGGTGGACCTGCTGGCCGGGGGTATCTTCGCGGCCCGACCAGATTACCTGGACCTGCTGGCCCGCCGGGAGATCCCCTGTTTGGTGAGTGTGGGGGCCATTGACTACATCTGCCAGGGACCCCTGGCCGAATTGGATAAATCCTGGCAGGACCGCAATATCATCGTGCACAACCGCAACATTACCCTGGTGCGGGCCAGGCCGGCCGAGATGGTCCGGGCAGCCGCGTTTTTGGCCGAAAAGCTCAACCGCGCCCGGGGTCCGGTCAAGGTTATGATCCCCCTGGAAGGTTTCTCCGAGCCCAACGCCCGGGGCAAGCAGTTCTATGACCCGGAGGCCGACCTGGAGTTCACCGGGGCTCTCAAGGCCGCTCTGCGCCGGGATATCGAGGTGATCGAACTGCCTCATCACATCAACGACGAGGCCTTCGTAGAGCGGGCGGCCCGGGAGATCTCCACCCTTCTTCCCGGTTTGGCGCCTGGTGGAGCAACCGCGCCGCCTGGCTCCAAACGCACCCCCAAGGAGAACGCGACAAGATGACGGTGCAGATATATCCGCTCAACACCGGCTTCATCAGCCTGGACCGGGGCGCCTACATTACCGGCGGCCAGGGCTACGGCCAGGAGGTGCAGGTACCCACTAACGCCTTTTTGGTAGTGGATGGCGGCTCCAAGATTCTGGTGGACACCGGCATGGCAGACACTGAGCGAGCCCACTGGCACCACCCGGGCTCCTACCAGCCGGAGGGATTCCGTATCGACCAGCGCCTGGCCGCTCTGGGAGTTTTGCCCCGGGAGATCGAGGCGGTGATCTTCACCCATTTGCATTGGGATCACTGCTTTAACCTGAAACTTTTCCCACAAGCCCGTCTTTTCGTACACCAGAAGGAGTTGGTCTTCGCCCGCGATCCCCATATCCTGTACCTGAAGTCCTACGAATCGCCCAAGCTGGGGGTGGAGCCGCCTTTCGGCGGCGTGGACTTCCAGGCCGTGAACGGCGAGCACCGTTACAACGCCAACATCGTGATGTTTCCCACCCCCGGCCACTCGCCGGGTCACCAGTCCGTGGCGGTAACCACCGCAGCCGGCGTTTACGTTATCGCGGGCGACGCCATGTTTACCGACGAGAACCTGCTGCCGGACGAGAAACGGGGTCTTCCCTTTACCCCCATGGGACGCTACGTCAATGTCTTTGAGATGTACGCCAGCATGGAGGAGATCGTCCAGCGGGGGGATGTTGTGCTCACCGCCCACGGCCACGGGCCCCTGAGCCAGACCTGCTGGCCGTGAGGAACAGGACCATGGGAACCGATCAGTCCGCCGGGTTGCGCCTGCTGTTCGTGGAGATCTGCCAGCGCGCCTTCCGTCTGGGTATGCAGGTCGCGAGCGGTGGTAACCTGAGTGTGCGCCTGGGCGCCGACCGTTACCTGGTCAAACCCAGCGGCAAATCCCTGCTCGAGCTGGGGCCTGAGGATCTCCTGGTGAGCGACGGGGCCGGCCGGGTGCTGGAAGGTCAGGGCCAGCCCACCCGCGAGGTGGCCTCCCACCTGGCGGTGTACCAAGCCCGGCCCGCGGCGGGCGCGGTGGTGCACTACCACACTCCATACGCCACCGCCTTTGCGGTGCAAGGCCGGCCGCTCCCCTTGCCTACAGTGCATGCCCGGAGAATTCTGATAGAAGTGCCATTGGTGCAGCCGCCGGGAGAGGGCAGCCCGGAGTTGGCCCAGGCCCTGAGCCAAACATTCGCCCGCCCTGAAGTCAGGGCGGTTCTCCTGGCTGCGCACGGCGTCCTGGCTGCCGGAGACGATCTTCGTCAGGCCCAGAACCTGGCCGAACTGGTGGAGGAGTCGGCTCGCATCGTCCTGTTGGCCTCTCTGCTGGACCATCTGTCCACCGGTAAAGACTCAGTCTGCTGACCCCACAAATCGAGCCAAGGAGGATACGTATGGCCAAGATCAGTTTGGCGCAGGCAGCCGTCATTGCCGACGCGGCGCTGCAAAAGGGACGGGAGACCGGCTGCGATCCGCTTACGGTGGTGGTGCTGGATGACGGCGGCCAGTACAAGGTGGCCAAGCGCGAGGATGGCGCCGGACTCATGCGGGTGGAGATAGCCTTGGGCAAGGCCTGGGGAGCGCTGGGCATGGGTTTCGCCAGCCGCGAGCTCTCCCGCCGGGCCGAGAAGATGCCGGTCTTTTTTGGCTCACTGGCGGCCATGTCCCAGGGCCGGATGGTGCCCCTGCCTGGCGGCGTGCTGATTCGCGACGCCCAGGGCGATCTGCTGGGAGCGGTTGGGATTAGCGGCGACACCTCCGACCGGGACGAGGAGTGTGCGGTGCACGGGGTTGGAGCTGCCGGGTTGACCGCCGACATCGGCGATTGAGGCAATGGCGCCTACCCATCAATTAAATCTTGCGGCCGGCTGAGGCTGGCCGGGAAGGGAATTTCCTATGAGTGAGAAGGTGGGAATGCTGGGCTTGGGCATCATGGGCTCTGCCATGTCCAGAAATCTTTTGGCAGCCGGTTTCGAGGTGCTGGGCTACGATGTATTAGAGGAAAAGGTAAAGGCTTTGGAAGAGATGGGGGGCCATGGAGCCGGGTCTGTCAAGGAGGTGGCCCAGGCTTGCCCCACGGTGATCTCGGTGCTGCCCACGGTGGCGGCGGTAGAGAAGGTGGGGCGGGAATTAGCGGCCGGGACTTACCCTGAACTGGTCCTGATAGAGGCCAGCACCATGCCGCTGGAGACCAAGCTGGCCGTGCGCGACGCCCTGGCCAAGGGGAGAGCCAAGACCCTGGACTGCCCTTTGAGCGGCACCGGGGCCCAGGCCATCAATAAGGACTTGTCCGTCTACGCCAGCGGCGACCCGAAGGCCTACGAGCGGTGCGTCCCGGTTTTCGAAGGCTTCGCCCGCTCCCATTATTACATTGGCGAGTACGGCACGGGCTCCAAGATGAAGTTCGTGGCCAACCTGTTGGTGGCCATTCACAACGTCTCGGCTGCGGAGGCCTTTGTCTTGGGCATGAAGGCCGGGTTGGCCCCGGAGATGATCTTGAAGGTCATCAGCGACGGTGCCGGAACCTCCCGAATGTTCGAAGTGCGAGGCCCGCTTATGGTCGCGGGCCGGTATCAGCCTGCCACCATGAAGGTGGACGTGTTCCAGAAGGACATGAAAATCATCACCAGCTTCGCAACCGAGCTCAATTGCCCCCTCCCTCTCTTGAGCGCCGCCGCCCAGGTATACACTACTGCCCTGGCCAACGGCCAGGCCAAACAGGATACCGCCTCAGTCTGTGAGGTCCTGGAAGAAATGGCCGGGTATAAAAGGGAGTAATAAGATCGGGCTACACAGCCCGGGCCGTGTTACGGTTGGAAAATTCGATTCTTAGCGCGACTAGTCCCTAAATGACCGGTAAGCAAAAACGCTTGGCCCCGGCCAGAGAAATAATGATTGGATGGGCTTTTCCTTTCTCCTGGTTGATCAATATTTTTGAAAATTAGCGTTACTTATTCATCCCGCAAGGTAAATTTGCTATAAAAAAATAAACCTTCTCGGGTTAACCTCTGGGGCTGAGATCCCCAAAATTATTTCTTTGACTGCGGTGGCCTGGTTGCCGCATAACCTCGGATAGCTTATCGGATAGACTACTATTAATGCGCTCTCCAAGAAGATTTGGAAGGGCCTCCATCCTGGACTGTGTCAAACCGGAAGGGCTAGACATTACGAAATGTGAGATGAGGTGAAATTATGAAAGTTGGATTTATCGGACTCGGAAACATGGGGTCTGGGATGGCGGCAAACCTGGTCAAGGCCGGCCATGAGGTCACGGTTTATAATCGCACACATGCTAAAATGGAACCGCTGGTCGACAGGGGGGCGCAGGCCGCAGCGCAGGTGGCAGATACTTGCCAGGGCAATGCCGTCATCACGATGATAGCGGACGACGGTGCTCTTGAAAGCGTCGCGTTTGGCGGCCAAGGCGTGATTGCCAGCTTGGGCCAGGGCGCCAGCCATATTTCCATGAGCACCATCAGCGTTGCCTTATCAGAAAGGCTCGCCGCGGCGCATTCCGAAGCAGGCCAGGGTTATGTCGCCGCTCCGGTCTTTGGGCGGCCGGAGGCGGCGGCCGCGGCCAAGCTTATCATTGTGGCCGCCGGAGCATCGGCTGCCATTGACTCCTGCTCACCTCTCTTTGAGGTGCTGGGGCAAAAGACTTTTTTCTTTGGCAATAAGCCGGAAATCGCGAATCTGATCAAACTGAGCGGCAATTTCCTGATCACCTCGGTGTTCGAGGCGCTGGGCGAAGCCATGGCGCTCGTCGGCAAGGCGGGCGTCGATCGAGCCCATTATCTCGATTTCCTGACTTCAACCCTCTTTGCCGCCCCGATTTATAAGACTTATGGAGACCTGATCGTCAGGCAAAAGTTTGAGCCGGCTGGTTTCACTGCGTCCTTGGGACATAAGGATATCCGGCTGACCCTTGCGGCGGCGGAAACTCTGAGCGTGCCCATGCCGTTTGCGAGTCTGGTGCGTGATCGATTCTTGACGCTGCTGGCTCATGGCGGCGAGGGGCTTGACTGGTCGGCGATAGGACAACTCGCCTCGCAGGACGCGGGCCGGTGAATCGGCTTCTGGCAAACGAGGCGACGGATGCGGGCTTTGCTCGAATCGCGACCGGACAAGCCGAAATACCCGGCCTCAGATAAGGTTGGCGGCTAGGCCCGCTGCGTATCGTGGTATTTATCGATAGAGGGTCGATGGTTACCGGACTCACTCAGCGGCCGGCGACGGCAGGGGCTTATTAAAAAATCCATGCAGTCACGGGGTAGGGAAAGGATGCCAACCACGGCAAGCTGGAATCCATGGTTTATAACCTGGCCCTGTAGGGAGGGTAGGCAAGGAGCAACTAAACCGCCCACAATGTGAACGTCGCGGTGCGTTGGCGGTTCTGAGGATCAGAGAAAGGAAGTTTACCTGAACTTCTTGGAGATGAATGGGGCGGAGACAAACTTCGGCACCTTTTTTTAATCCCTGACGTGATGATAACTGCTATTTATCAGTTATTCCGTGCCTTCCAAAGATCTTCTGATATATATTTCATACCTGGGATTTGGCCTATATGCCCCAGTTTCCGGTCGGAGGCGAAGTTCTTGAGGCGATGGGCCAAGCTGTCAGGACAGGCTACCAGGCGGGCTTTGCCACCTTTCCCCAGAATATATATAACGGCGCACCCCGGTTTGGAAGAGGGTGTGGATCAGGAGCTCATCCCGGAGGCGGTTTCTCCCCTGGCAGGCGGCCGCCGCGCGACCGACCTCCTCCCGGGTGAGGTAAGGGGCGATACTCTGGGCTTGTGGGAGCAGTACCCTGTGGGGAATGAGGGACCGCTTAGGAATAGCAAATTGGACAAAAGTTTATTTGGTCCAACCTTACTGCTGGTGGCCTGCGGCTGTCAAGCTCAGAATGCGGGGCAGAGGGAGGGGGCTGCTGCGAAAATTGGACAAAAGGGCTTCTTTTGTCTAATTAACGATATAGTGAGCATATCAGCACGCCAAAATCCGAGGGGTGCAGCGCGGAGATATGGCAGATAGCGACGGTCTCTTGGAAGGCCCTCCTGGCACCACTTACTCTATCGGCAGAGTAAAATAAAAGGTTGCGCCTTCATTCACTTTTCCCTCACCCCAGACGCGGCCGCCATGCCGCTGGATGATGCGCTTGAC
>JBKQLU010000054.1:0-171028 GCA_052326585.1 Desulfobaccales bacterium
CCGTAGCGGATCAGGCCGGCCTCCAGGCTGGGGGCCACGTGCAGGGCGATGATGGCCGTCAAGGGCGGCTCGGCCTCTAAGACGCCCGCCGCCACCATACCCTGGGCGCCGCCGCCGCCCTTAAGGAGCGGCCATTCTTCGGCGGGCTGGAAGATGAAGCGGAACTGTCCGGCCAGGCGCTCTTTGAGTCCACTTAACAATTTAGCCGCGGCCAGGGCGATGCTCAGGTGAAAATCGTGGCCGCAGGCGTGCATCACCCCCGGCGCCCGGGAACGCCAGGGGACCCGGACCTTCTCCCCGATGGGCAGGGCGTCCATATCGGCCCGGTAAGCCACGGTGCGCCCGGGGCGGGAACCCTGCAGGTCGGCAGCCACCCCGTGGCCGGCGATGCCGGTGCGCACCTGAAGACCCAGCCCTCGCAGATAGTTGGCCACCACCTGAGCGGTGCGCTCTTCCTGGTGGGAGAGTTCCGGGTGCTCATGGAAATCGCGGCGCAACGCGGCCAGCTCCCCGGCCAATTCCCGGGCCTGCGCCCGGATGGAGGATAAGAGGTCATTCATGCGCCGATTTTAACATCAGGGCCGGCCGGAAACCGAGATAAAAAAGCCGGGCGCCCTGGTGGTGCAGATGATTGCTTAGCGAAAAGAGCGCTCCAGTTGGAAATACGCGCCGGGATCTGGACACTGCCGCAAGGAAATGAGACTTTTCCGTGATTTTTGCCGACTAAGCAGTGGATAATTCCATTTTTGTATTTATCTTTAATTCCAGAATGGTTTAAGGCGGCGGCAACGCGGCTCATTCCCGGAAACCGGAGGGACGCCCGACATGAAGAAACTGCTGATTCTGGGCAGCGGCACCGGCGGCACCATCGTCGCCGGCAAGATGCGGCAGAAATTGCCTGAATCCACTTGGGAGATAACCGTTATTGACCGGGATTGGCAACATCATTACCAACCCGGCTGGCTCTTGATCCCCTTCGGCATCTACACCCCGGAAGACTGCGTCAAGCCGAAAATCAAATTTATCCCCCCGGGGGTCAACTTTGTCCTGGATGAAATTACCCTGATCGATCCGGTCAAGAAGAAGGTCACCACCAAGGGCGGGTCTTATGACTACGATTGGTTGGTGGTGGCCACCGGCTGCGGTATCGTGCCGGAGGAAGTGGAAGGTATGAGCGAGGGAATGGGCGGCGACATCCACAATTTCTATAGCCGCGACGGCGCCATCGCTCTGGCTGAGAAGATGCAATATTTCGAGAAGGGCAGGGTGGTGGTCAATATCGCCGAACTGCCGTTCAAATGCCCGGTGGCGCCCCTGGAGTTCGCCTTCCTGGCCGATTGGTTTTTTTCGACCCATGGGGTCAGGGAAAACATAGAAATCGAGCTGGTGACGCCTCTGTCCGGGGCCTTCACCAAGCCGGTGGCCTCGGCGGCCCTGGGAAACATCTGCAAGGAAAAAAATATCAAAATCATCCCGGATTTCCAGATCGCCCAGGTGGACCGCGACAAGAAGGTCATCAAATCCTTTGGGGATGAGGAGGTTCCATACGATCTCCTGGTGGCGATTCCGCCCAACTTCGGGGCCCAGTGCATCATCGCCAGCGACATGGGCGATCCCATGGGCTATGTGGAGACCGACCACAATACCCTGAAGGCCAAAAATTACGATCACGTCTTTGTGATCGGCGACGCCGCCAATGTTCCCACTTCCAAGGCCGGGGCGGTGGCCCACTACGAGGCCGACACCATTATCGAGAACCTGGTGCGGGAAATCGACGGCAAGCCGGCCTTGCCGTCCTACGATGGCCACGCCACCTGACTGGTGGCCACGGGTTACGAGAAGGGGTCCCTTCTCGATTTCAATTATAAAGTCGAGCCGTTGCCGGGGAAATTTCCCTTCCCGGGGGTTGGGCCCATGGAGCTGCTCAAAGAAAGCTTTACCAACTACATCGGCAAAATGATGTTCCGGTGGGTCTATTTTAATCTGATGCTCAAGGGCAGCCACCTGCCCATGGAGAACCAGTTCGTCATGGCCGGCAAATTGAGGGGCATCCTCTCTCCGGATATCGAAATGCCCCTGAGAAGGAGGCGGCCATGACCACGGAGGAGATGCTGTTAGAGCGTCTGGCTCATATTGAGGATAAGCTGGAGGGCGTCGCCAGGTTGGAGACGCAGTTGGCCGCCATTACCGGACCCTGGGAAAGTCTGCAGGATTTGGGCCGGGACCTCTCCTTGCTGACCGACCCTGCGGTCAGGAAGCTGAATGAGGGCATGGCGGAGGTGGAGATCGGCTTCCAGTTGGAAGACTTCTTTGCCTTGATCAAGAGACTATTGCCCAGCCTGAAGTATCTCACCTGGTCCCTGGAGCAGTTGGAAAACCTGGTGGACTGGTGGCAGGATATGGAGCCGCTGCTGAAGGTGGCGGTGCCCAAGATCATCACTTACCTGGACCACCTGGAAGAGGAAGGCATTTTCCGCATCAATGGGGCGATGCTGGATATGTATGTCAAGCTGGCCAGCCACTATACCCCCGAGGATGTCGGCACCATCGGCGATGGCTTCGTCCAGATCCATGAAATCGTCAAGAAATTAGCGAATCCCCGCTTGATCGAACTCCTGGAAAAGCTGGTGGATCTGCCCCTGGAGGTGCGCCTGGAGGAAGCGGAGCCGGTGGGGCCTTACGGCCTGCTTTGGAAGATGCGCCAGCCCGAATGCCGCCAGGGTTTGGGAGTCATGCTGGAGTTGACCCGGGCCCTGGGGAAGCTGAAGGCCGGGCCGCCGGCGCCCCCGGCTCCCTGAGGCCGGGTTCAGGGCTGGGGTGGGCCTCCGTCCCACCGGGTTATTTTTAAGATCAGAGAGAACTGCAAAGCGCCCAGGAAAAAAGGCGCCCTGGCGGCCAGGCCGCCAAGGCGCCTTTTGGATTACTGCGGTTGCGAGCCAGAATAAGCACCCGGCCGTGCACCCTTCTTCGAATCCGCCACCGCCGGTGCGGCTGGCCAGGGGGTTTATAGATTAGCAACCACCACGACACCGACCGCCTCGTTTACCGCTGCTTCCTTCCGGACCTGACGGGGTTCACGAGCGTCTGTTGCGCAGGGTCCAATCCGCCGTCCCGGTCAACCGGCATCGGAGGCGCTGCGACCCTCAATAAGGGACTTCAACCCCGCATAAGCGGTTCTCGGGTTACAGGGCACCGCTAGCTCCCCATCTAGCACGGCCAGGTGTGAAATTGAGCAGCGAAACCGGCCTCAGCGGTCGACGCGTTCCCGCATCTCCTTGCCGACCTTGAAGAAGGGCAACTTCTTGCCCTCAACCTTGATGAGGTCCCCGGTTTTGGGATTCCGGCCCTTGTAGCCGTTGTAAAATTTGACCTTGAAGCTGCCGAAGCCGCGGATCTCGATGCGCTCCCGCTGCACCAGGGCCTCCACCATGTTCTCGAAAACGGCGTTCACCACCATTTCCGCCTTTTTCAAGGTGATGTCCTCGGCTTTGGCCAGGCCTTCGATTAGCTGCGACTTGTTCATGCGGCTCTACTCCTTGGCGAGGGCGCCGGGTCCCGGACCGGGGTGACTCCGGCGCTCGTGGGCTAATTTAGTAAAATATAAACATAATCAGACCCAAAGGCAAAGAAAAAACTTCACCTCCTAAAGCCTGCGGCCGGGCCAGGCAGTTCGTCAAATCGAGGTTCAGGCAATCCCGGCGGCCAGCGGGCGCCCCATAAGGCCTCGTTTGCTGGTTTAATCTCAAATTTGCTGCCTGCCAGATAAAAAACTGGACAGATTGGCAGCCGCCACGAGGTCCGGGATTGCTTCCTTTATTAACTTTTGGGGGAAGTTAATGAATCATTAGATCGGGTAACCCTAAAGTTTTGATAGTGGCAAGGTAGCCGCTATTCTTGCGCACCTTTTTGACTGCCTTAGGTCTATCAGCCTCAGCTTTTTCTATGATTCACTACTGACAGTTAGCGTTGGAACAGGAAGGCAGGCGGCAAGTCAAATCGGAGCGATCTTCCCTCAGCCTAAGAAGCAGCTACCTGCCGGAGTTCCGTAGCTGTTTCCGCCTCCTCCCGAACCACGGGCGCTATAACCACCCGGTCCCGACCCTCCTCCTTGGCCTGGAAGAGGGCTTTATCGGCCGTCTGGATCAGGTCCTTGGGGGTAACCCCATGTTCCGGATAGGTCGCCACCCCCAAAGAGATGGTGCCCCGGCCTAGGATCTGTCCCTGGTGCACGATGGTGAGGTGTTTGAACTTTTCCCGCAATTGCTCGGCTCTTTTGGCCACCGCCGCCATGGTTCCCGGCAGGACCACGATGAATTCTTCCCCGCCGTAGCGGCAGGCAATGTCGCTTTGGCGAGCCTTGCCCACGAGTAAGTTGCCCAGCTCCCGCAGCAGCTCATCGCCGGCATCGTGGCCGAAGCGGTCGTTGAACTGCTTAAAATGATCCACGTCCAGCATAATTAGCCCCAGGGAGCTTTGATCGCGGGCGGCCCGGTAGATCTCCCGCTCCATGGCCTCTTCCAGGTAGCGGCGGTTGTACAAACCGGTGAGGGGATCCCGGATGGACTGGTGGTGCAGGGTCTCCCGCAGGAGCAGATTGGCCAGGGCCAGGTTGGTGTGCTCCGCCACGTTCATGGCTAACTGCCTCTTGGATTCATCCATGCACGGGTTGCTAACCCGGCATTGAAGGCGCAACACTCCAAGGGCGTTGCCCTGGGCCACCATCGGCAGGCAGAGAAATTCGACTCCGTGCGGGGCATCGGAGTGGTGGCAAAGACCGGTGTGGCGCTCGCTGGTTCCCAAAATCCTCCCGGTTCGCAGCGCCCAGCACTCCTCTTTGGGAAAGACTTCCTGGGTGATGGGAAGTCCCCCCCAGACAACCGCGGCCTTCAATAATTTGCTGCCCGCATCGACTACGAAGAAAGCCCCGGCATCTTCAGGGAAGATTTGCTGGAGGAAATTGCCGATGACCTTGTGGGCCTCCCCGCTGCTGACGCAGCTCTGCAGCATGTCGCTCATTTCGTTGAGCAGGGTGAGTTCGTAATTGCGCTTCTCCAGTGCCTGGACCGTGGAGGTCAATTCCTCCTTGGAATTTCGCAGGGCATTATCGGTCTGCCGGCGATCGGTGATATCGAAAAGGACCCCGCTGATGTAATCGATTTTCCCTTTCTGGTTCAAGACTATCTGGCTGCGATCCTGGATCCAGATCAGCCGGTCATCCCGATGTCTGATCCGATACTCCCGCACGGAAACCCCCTTGGTTTTGAGGGCATGGCGCAAGATCGCCTTGGCCGGTTCCAGGTCTTCCTGATAAATGAGGTCGGTCCATTTGAGGCGGCCGGTGTTGAAGATCTCCTTCTCAAAGCCCACCATCTCCGCCACTTTATCGTCGAAGAACTCCACTGCGCCGCTGCTGTATCCCCGAAAAACCACTGCCGGGACGGTGGCGGCCAATAAACGATATTTCCGTTCATTATCCCGCAACGCCTCCTCGGCCTGGGTACGATCGCTGATTTCGACCATCAAGGCGGAATTAGAGGCGGTTAGCTCAGCGGTGCGCTCTTGAACGCGCTCTTCCATCTCGACGTAAGCTTTGTTCAGTGCCTCTTCGGTTCTCTCACGTTCATTATTCCTGGTTTCGAGCAGCGAGGCCATCTCATCGAAGGATCGGGCCAAGCGCCCCAGTTCATCGGGGCCGTGGGGCAGACCCGCACGTGTGTCCATCTTACCCATGCCGAATTGCTGGGTGGCAGCGACCAGCCGATTAATGGGATTAATGAGAGTCAAATTTCCAAAGACCCATGCCAGAGACATGGCCATTAGGGCGACAACCCCAAAAATAGAAAGATTCCGCAGCATATTTAGGTTTGCTTTATGGAGAATTGGCTCTTTGGGCAGGCCAACCATTATATACATATAAGGGGGCAAATTTTCCTTGAACCGCAAGTGCTTGAAGGCAATAATCCTGGTTACGCCATCCGGAGCCTGCCAATCAAACAACCCTTCTGCAGATTTACCCGATATGGTGTCAAAGAAACCCTTGGATATGGGCTTACCGATGGGGGTAGCGTCATTCTCCGGCAAACGATATAAACGAATTCCTTTATAATCCGTAAAGAACACGGAGGAGCCCTCAGGCAAATTGACCGCGGAGATGAACTGGCCGAATTTATGCAGGTTTAAGCCGGCGGTCAGGACGGCAACCGGCTTTTTGCTCGCATTCAGGACCGGAACGCTGTAGTTGAACGAGGTCGTTTTGCTGACCCTGCCAATGATGTACTCCCCCGCGGAAAAATCGAGCGAGCTAATAGCATCCTGGAAGTATTTCCGGTCCGACTGATTCACCTTGCCCGACTCTAAAGGCGAGTGGGCAGCAAAGACGTTGCCATCCGGCGTCATTGCCAAGATGGAGGCGTAGAAAGGGTTAAGCCGCTGTAATTCAGCGAAAATTCGATTACAGGCCGGGGCATCCAGGTTCTGCACCTCAGGCAACTGGGCCAGGGTGCTCAGCATCGCCTTGGTGGCGATGGCGATCTGTTCCTGTTGGGCCACCAGGCTCCGGACCATCAGCAGGGCATCGTCCTGGGCCTTGACTAAGGCAGACTGACGCTGGCTAACCCCGGCGGCAAAGATAATACCGAGGGCAGGCAGTAAGATGATCAGCAAAACGAGCAACAATTTGCTGCGAAAAGACCAATGGGTGAAGATTCTTTTTGGGTCCACGTCCAGCCTTCTCCTAGTATTGGGTCTCATGTTAAATTGATAATGTCTACAGGTAAATCAGGATTTGCCTGGTTCTGCCCTTCGCAATACCTTATTTAGGGTTGGAGGAAGCCTATACGGAGAGTTGAGAATTTGGCAGCCATTTTCCTGGGAACAAGTTTTCTTAAGCCACCCGAGTGAGTGAATACCAGCTCAGGTTGCCTCCCACGAAAAGAAAGCTGTTAGTGACAGTTTGGACCTTGCTTTAGATTATGGGGGCTATTGTTGGCATTCTTCTCGGATAAGTGGGTTCGATATTGAAAGGTTTCTGCTATGCCTGGAAATGGATATCTGCTATCTAGCAACACCACTTTTTCATTAACTTTCATCCGAAGGGTTAATAAATCCTCGGGCCAACGATATTTGCTAATCCTTAATACCTTGAAGCCACAGCCAGATATCGGCTGATAGAACATTCAATTAGATTTTGCCGCAGAGCTGCGGGCTTCTAATGAGCTTAGACCACTCCGTTTAATCGTCTGTTAATAAGCGCTTTTTGGCGTGGGAAAGGCGATGGGGGGTAGGGGGTGGCAATGCAGTAAAATTTTTCGATGGGATACACTACCGGGAGTAAACTCTGAGCTAAATTTCGACTCGAAACCTTGACCCACTTCTCAAGATTCTCGCTCTGTCGGCTACTGCCATGGCAAAGCTGATTAACTTTTCTATAAAAGTTAATGAAAATGGAAGTGGAACTTCAGATTGGGCTTGCCTCCCCCTTACCTTGACAAAGTTAGCCGCTTTGTGGCAATGTTAATCATAAAACTTAGATGGACTGTGGGACCTTACTGAAGAAGGGGAAGCGAGGGTTTTGCCAAAAGACCCGATGGAGCGCCCAGATTATTGGAAAGAAAATGGCGGACCTTGTCCGAAGTGCGACTGGCCTGAAACCGTAGCCCGAAAATCTCGGCTGACCGGCGAACTCTATTTCGGTTGCTCAAGACCAAAACAGGGGCCGAAACACGGTTGCAATTTCAAAGGCTGTCGAAGTCATTGAAACTCCTTTCGACTTCTAATCCGTGGATCGCAGGTTCGAATCCTGCCAGGCGTTACCCCACCGCCCAAAGAGGCGTAAGGTTCATGATTGATATAATATTTCCCGAACTGCCAAGTTCCCAGGACAAGCTTTTTACCTCTGCGGAAGACTGGTGGAACAATGCCTGCCTAAATTTCTTCTCTCACGGCTGGACCATCTATGCAACAGGTTACAAGGACGCCGCCGATATCCTTGTAGAGCATATTGCCAAGACAAAACGCCAACAAGATACACTTATTTATCCGATTATCTTCCTTTACCGGCAATATCTGGAACTGGCACTGAAAGACCTCATTCTGGATGCCCGGAAGCTGCTTGACGATCTTAATCCGCTATCAAAAACCCACCGAATAGATGAGCTATGGAGGATATGCGATAGACTTTTAGAGCAAATCTCTCCTGGCGATTCCGCCGAGTCCCGGAAGGAGATCGGGCGACTGATGGAAGAATTCGGTCAAGTCGACCCGCTCTCAATGTCTTTTCGATATCCCGAGGATAAAAATGGCAACCCGACTCTGCCCGGCATGGACTATATAAACATGAGAAATGTGAACGAAGTGGTCAGAAAAATTTCTATCATTTTGGAAGGTGCTGGTGCAATGATTTATGAAAGTCTCTCTTATAAAAGCGAAATATAGCCATAAATCGGTAAATCTAAAAGATTAGTCCCGTATGTAGGGAATTATTATGGTATTAATCCGGCCAAGAATTACAGATTATTATGGAATTTCAATCCCTCAGTCTCAGATAGATTTTGCTATCCCTTTTTTTGATGAAGACTTGCCTCTCTTTGTGGATCCTTTTTTGCTTTGGAAATCACCTTCCCAACAAGATCAAGCACTTCATACTTCGCTGATAAATTCCTTTAACTATCTGAATTTTCTTATACATCATAGGAAGGAGCAAGAAGCGCGGGAAATTTTAATGATTGCTTCCGAATGTGAAGAAGTTGGTCTTGGTCATTCGATGAAAAGGAAGGGCAAGCGTATTGGAGAAAATAAGGCTAATGATATTTTAAGCTTATTTAAGGAAATTCCTTCATATTCGAAGTATGGATTTACACATTTTGAAGAGATACAACTTTATATTAAAGATATTTCAAAAGACCGAATAAGTGACTTTGCATGTAACTTTATTAAATCATTTCTTATTGATTTTACAATCCAAGCTTCTGAGGAGCTTGGTATCCCTCTTAATGAAACTATTATTTCTTCTCTATACGATTATCGGAAAAACAACTTTGTCAGAGACCAATGCGTTAGACTACCAGTGAATCCTGATTCAAAAGAACCCATAATTTTCGTTCCTAAGAGATGGTTAAGATTTAATCCTTGGATTAATTTTGACGAATATTTTAAAGATTACTGCCCCAAGGATGACATCTTCAATCCGAATGAAACCGAAGACCCGGTAAAAGTTCTTCGGTATAATAGAGAACATTATGGAATTGTTCATAGTTATGTAATATTAAAGGAAAGAGTTCAGGAAGACTGCAAAACCGATCCTTTATTTCATCAAATACCCGTGATTTCTGCGAAGAGGAAACTATCTTCTATTTTCGCGTTGCAAAGTGGAAAAGATCAAAACGCAGATCGCCTATATGAAAAATACCAAGCTCAGTTATTGACATCTTTGTTCTATCCCGATCTCGATTTTGCCGCTGAGCAGAGCAGAACCGATTCAGGAGTGCTCATTCGTGATTTAATATTCTATAACAACCGTTCAATAGATTTTCTCCAAGAAATTTTTGAAGACTATGGTAATAGACAATTAATTTTTGAAATGAAGAACGTCAAAGATATTGACCGAAATCATATCAATCAGTTAAATAGATATTTAGATACCGGTCTTGGGCGCTTTGGCGCATTTGTCACCAGGAAACCATTGTCACGCGCAATGTTTAGAAATACAATCGATTTATGGTCTGGGCAAAGGCGATGCATCATTACGCTGACTGATGAAGATTTGTCTTTAATGGTAAACGTATTCGAAAGCAAACAAAGATCACCAATTGATGTACTTAAAAAGAAATATATTGAATTTAGACGTTCATGTCCGGCATAGGAGCAAAAATTATGACACGAGCTGATGTGGATAAATTTGAAAGATTGGTAGGTCAGTTACAGAGTACCTATGATGAAATTTCGTTATTATCAAAAAAGTCACCGAATGATGCAGTAAATAAATTCAAACTTAAGTTTATCAATACTCTTCTCGAGCAATCTAATGAATTTATAGGTCAGAAATATAAACCTTTTGATGAATTTATGTTGTTTAATGAAGACGATATTCCACAAAATAGTGATGTGGCATTTATTTTATCTCAATATCTGCAATGTTTTGAGAAACTAAGGGCCGACAATGTTGTTATGCGTTCCGGCGAATGGTGTTGGGCCATTAAAGCAGAGAAAGGAGAAAAAGCTGATGATAAAGGCTATGTTTATATAAGGACTGTTATACCAAAGAGGTTAAGGAGGTAAGTTATGAGATACACACTGCCGCCAACGACTACAAAGAAAGTTAATCTATTTGAAGTAACGATGCCATTACTTAATTCTATGTTTGCTGAATTTAAGGAACTTAGTAAAAAGAAACCGGAAGGAGCCGTGAATAAAAATAAGATAAAAATTATAAACCGTCTTCTTGCAAAATGTAGGGAGGTTCTTGAGTCAGAATTATCCATAGAATATCTTGATCTTTTAGAAGAAGATGATGTTCCTCAAAATAGCGATGTTGTATTAATGCTATCGCAATATAATGCTTCTATGGAATAGTTCCATCATGACCATTATGGTTTTGATGGTAGTGAACATAAATGGTTTATTGGTAAAACTTAATTATTAACATGATTGACATTCAACCCATGGTTTGGTAGATTTTTTCAGAACGTAGCCTTCCCGCCGCTGTTTTCTCTTAACCCATGAAAAATTTGAAAACGAAAATTGCTCCAATGCTTCCTTTTATGCCCGGGCTGACAGGCACCCTAGACGCAACCTGAGAATAAAAAAGGTAGCCACGGTTACCGTAACTACCTGGAATGACTGGAGGCGGCATCCGGATTCGAACCGGAGAATAACGGTTTTGCAGACCGTTGCCTTACCTCTTGGCTATGCCGCCTCTGGAGCGGGAAACGGGATTCGAACCCGCGACTTCGACCTTGGCAAGGTCGCACTCTACCGCTGAGTTATTCCCGCTCATCCGTATTTTCTCGTAAAAATCGGGGCGCTTGTCAAGGGATAAAAAGACGGTTTCCGGGTTTCGGTTTTCGGTTTTCGGTGGTAAAGCCTTTAAACACAAGTGTTCAGAGGGCCATCCGATCACCGGCTGGCAGCCTGTGCCCCAGTTCTTCACTTCCTCAATCATCGGGCTTGGCGCCGAACAGTTGCAATTGGGGCACGGCCCGGGCCGGGCGGCGCCGGGAGCGGGCCAGGCGGGGCAGGCCCATGGGGTCGAGGCTGCCGGCTTCCAGGTTTTCCAGCACTTCCCGGGCCCGGTCCACCACCTCCTGGGGCACCCCGGCCAGTTTCGCCACCTGGATGCCGTAGCTCTGGGGCGCGGCCCCGGGGGCCAGTTGGTGCAGAAAGACGATGTCGCCGCCGGACTCCGCCACCAGCACCTGCAGATTCCGGACCCGTGGTTTCAGCCGGGTCAGTTCGGTGAGCTCCTGGTAGTGGGTGGCGAACAGGGTCTTGACCCCGACGCCCTCCAGGTCGTGGAGGTGCTCCGCCACGGCCCAGGCCAGGGACAGGCCGTCGAAGGTAGAAGTGCCCCGGCCGATCTCGTCCAGGATCACCAGGCTGCGGGGGCTGGCCTGATGGAGGATGCGGGCGGTTTCGTGCATCTCCACCAGAAAGGTGCTCTGCCCCCGGCCGATGTCGTCCACCGCCCCCACCCGGGTGAAGATGCGGTCCGTCAGGCCGATGGTGGCCGCCTGGGCCGGCACGAAGCTCCCCAGATGGGCCAGCAGCACGATGAGGGCCACCTGGCGCAGGATAGTCGATTTCCCCGACATGTTGGGTCCGGTGACGATGAGCACCTGAGCCTTCTGGTCCAGGCTCAGGTCGTTGGGGACAAAGGCCCCGGCGGGCAGCAGACGTTCGAGCACCGGGTGGCGCCCGCCCTTGATGGTCAGCAGGGGTTCCGGGGTCAATCTGGGGCGGCAATAGCGGTGCTGCGCCGCCAGTTCCGCCAGGGCGGCCAGGACGTCCAGGATTCCCAGGGCCCGGGCCACGGTCTTGAGGCGCGGGACCTCCTGGCCCAGGCGCTTCCGCAAGTCCTGGAAAAGTTCCACCTCTCGTTTGGTGCGGGCCTCTTCGGCCCCAAAGATCCGGGACTCGTAGTCTTTGAGGTCCGCGGTGATGAAGCGCTCGGCGTTCACCAGGGTCTGCTTGCGGAGGTAGTGGGGCGGCGCCAGATGCAGGTTGGCCCGGGAGATCTCCAGATAGTAGCCGAAGACCTTGTTGTAGCGCACCTTGAGGTTGGCGATGCCGGTGGCGCTCCGTTCCTGGGCCTCCAGGCGGGCGATCCAGTCCTTGCCTTCCCGGCTCAGCCGGATGAGTTCATCGAGTTCCGGGTCATAGCCCTCCCGGATGATACCCCCCTCCCGCAGGCCCAAGGGCGGGTCGTCCACCAGGGCCCGGCTGATCAGTTCCTGCAGCAGGGGCAGCGGGTCCAGGTCTGCCGCGGCCTGCGCCGCCAGGACGGCGGCGGCGGTAAGTTCCCCGGGCAACAATTCCTGAAGCCGCGGGATCTTTTCCAGGGCCTGGTGGATGGCGGCCACCTCCCGGGGGGTGGCCTGCTCCAGGGCCACCCGGGCGGTGAGGCGCTCCAGGTCTCCCAGGCCCTTCAGGGTCTGGCGCAGACGGGGCCGCAGCAGGCTCTGGCTCCAAAAAAACTCCACCCCGTCCAGCCGGGCCTCGATGGCGCTTAGCTCTTTCAGCGGGTAACGCAGCCAGCGGCCCAGCAGCCGGGCCCCCATGGGGGTGACGGTCAAGTCCAGGGCGTCCAGCAGCGAGCCCTGGCGGGAGCGGCTGCGCCAGGTTTCGAAGATCTCCAGGTGGCGCAGGGTGGCTTCGTCCAGTTCCAGGTAGTCGTCCCGGCGATAGGGGAGCAGCCGCTCCAGGTGGGGCAGCTCCGGGGTGTGGGAATCATTCAGATAGCGGAGGATGGCTCCCGCCGCGGCCACCCCCAGGGGCTGGTCCTCCACCCCGAAGCCGTCCAGGAACAGGGTGCCCAGGGCTCGGCCCAGCTCCCGCCGGGCGGTTTCCGGGTCGAAGGCGTAGCGGCTGAGGGCCCGCCGGGTCGGCGGGGTATCGAAGGAGGCCAGGGCCGCGGGCAACAAGGCCGGTTCGGGGCCTTCCGGGACGATGAGTTCGGCCGGCTTCAACCGCCAGAGCTCATCCCCCAGGGTATCGGCCCCTTCTCCCTGGGTGAGACGGAACTCCCCGGTGGAGACCGAAAGGTACGCCAGTCCCCAGTTATCGCCCTTGAAATTCACCGCGGCCAGATAGTTGTCCCGCCGGGCGTCCAGGGCGGCGGGGTCCACCAGGGTGCCCCGGGTAAGGACCCGGGTCACCTCCCGGCGCACCAGTCCCCGGGCCTGGGCCGGGTCCTCGGTCTGCTCGCAGACCACCACTTTGAAGCCCGACTCCAGCAGCCGGCCGATGTAGCTCTCGGCGGCATGGATGGGGAAGCCGGCCATGGGAATGCGCTCGGCGTCGGCCCGGCTCCGGGAGGTGAGGGCAATGTTCAGCGCCGCCGCTGCCTTTTCCGCGTCCTCGAAAAAGGTCTCGTAGAAATCCCCCATCTGAAAAAGGAGCAGGGCGTCGGCGTACCTGGACTTGAGATCCAGATACTGCCGCAACATAGGGGTGATTTTATCCGGGGAGGAGTCGGCCATCATGGCTGGCGCTAAGCGAGCGCGGCAATTTTGCCTCAGGGGCACCACCAGTCTCCGGAGAGATGGGGGGCCCGGGCTATCAGGCGCTTGGGGTTCCTGCCTTGGGTCCCTGGGAAGCCGCGGCAGCCTCCCCGGCCCTGGCGCCGGCGCTCTTCAATTCCTGGGCCAAAATCTCCAGATTGCGTTTGAGCTGGCGGATGGTCTGACGCTGGACGATAACCTCGTAGATGCCGTAAAGGGCGGCGACGAAGACCCCCAGGAAGAAGCAGAACAGGACCAATACCCAGAGGGGCACCGCGGGGCTTTCCATCTTGAGCAGATGCAGATCCAGGTTCAAGGTCACCGTTTGCCGCAGGGTCTCCAGGTTCTCGACGATAAAGACGAGGGCCAGGAGGACGATAATGGTGGTGAAGATCATTTTCAGGAAACGCATGTCTCTTCCTCGGCGCAGACGGCCTGAAAGTGGGGGGCCAAACGCTCATAGGTCTGGCGGAAGTGTTCCGGGATCACCCGGACCTCGGCAAAGACCGGAATGAAATTGGTGTCGCCGCTCCAGCGGGGCACCACGTGAAAATGGAGATGCTCCTCGACCCCGGCCCCGGCTACCACTCCCAGGTTGAGGCCGACGTTGAAGCCGTCGGGGCGCATCACCTGTTTCAAGATGGCCAGGGCTTGCCTGAGCCTGGTCATCAGGTCCAGTATCTCCTCCTGGGTGAGGTCATCCAGGCCGGGGAGGTGGCGCAGGGGCGAGATAAGCAGATGCCCGTTGATATACGGGTATTTATTCATCATGACGCGGGTGAGGCGCCCGCTGAAGAGGACCAGTCGCGCCGCCAAATCCTCCCCCTTCTCCGGGCAGAAGATGCAGCCCGGAGTCTTGTCCGCGCCCAGGATATAATCCATGCGCCATGGGGCCCAAAGGACTTTCATGGTGAGCTCGCGGAATTCCCCTCAGCCCCCGCGGGGGCAACTGGTTGACAACTTAGGACTATAGCATGCTCAGCCAAAGTTTCAAGGGCTTTTCTGAAGGCGGAAGACCGGCCTGAGAAGCCCCACCGCCTCCTTGCGGTGGTTGAGGATGGCGGGTTGGCGGTAGCGGGCCAGAACCTCCAGGGCCGCAGGGGTCAGGCGGCCCAGTTGCTCCAGGATGGAGATGATGCTGGGGTTCAGGGCCCGCTGCTGGCCGTCTTCCACCTTCAGGGCCACCCCCAGGCCGCCGTCTACCAAGCTCAAGGCAAAGCCGCCTTCCGCCCCGGACTTGGCGAAGATCGCCCCCGGCAGGGTCTGCATCACCTCGGTCTCCAGGCGGCCATCCCCGGCGATGTGGCGGGGATGAGCCAGGATGGCCTGCATCAGGGTCCCGGCCGGGGAGTCTTTGGGGGCCGAGGCCAGGCGGGCGTAACCCATGGCGATGCGGCGCAGGGGCGCGTAAAATACCGGGGCGCCGCAGCCGTCCACGGCCACCGGGATCTCCTCGGGTCTCAGGCCCAGCGACTCCGCCACGGTCTTGAGGATGAGCTGCTGCACCGGGTGTTGCGGGTTCAGATAGTCAGTGATGGGCCAGCCGTGATGGACACACAGGGCCAGCATGGCGGTGTGCTTGCCGGCGCAGGTGTTGTGCAGCGGCGACGGCGGCTGGCCAGTCTGGGCCAGGACTCGGGCGCTGGGCCGGTGCAGCGGCGGGTGGGCGCCGCATTGCAGGGCCGCCGGGGTCAGGCCCAGGCGCGCCAGGGTGGCGGTTACCAGTTCCGTCTGGAAATCCTGGCCGGAGAGTGAACCGGAAAACAGGGCCAGCTCCGCGGCAGCCAGCCCCAGGGCGGCGGCGGCGCCGCCGGTCAAAACTGCCAGGGTCTGGAAGGGCTTGGCCAGGGAGCGCAGACATACCAGGGCTTCGGGGTCGCCTGCCAGGCAGACCGGATTTCCCTGGGCGTCGGACACCACTACCTGGCCGCGATGGCTGCTTTCCACCGCGGGCCCCCGGGTCACTTCCACCAACACCGGTGCGGCTATTGGGTCTTGCATAATCTTTGCCTCTCCCGACGCGGACTCATTTCGGCATTATAATGGCTCCTCCCGGCCGAAACAACCTCTTTCCCGGGGCGCTCCGGGAGAGTCAGCCCCGGGACCGGGGCTGACACAGGTTGAGCATGGACCTGGCCGGACTTGCAAATCCCGCGGCCTTGCTTTATGGTGAGCGCGGGGTGCTGCGACGGATTCTTGGCGCCACCAGGTGGGCATATGGGCTGGCTGAACCGCGAACGGCTTGGCGTCTATCCCAAAATTATTTGCGTCTGTTACCTGTTAATCCTGGGCTACTTATATCTTGGCGGTTCCGGGTTGCTCGATGCGCGCGGCGACCCCATCGGCGGCGACTTTTGCCACTATTGGGTGGCCTCGGCCCTGGCCCTGAAGGCCGGGCCGGCCGCGGTCTACGATCCCGACCGGTTCCTGGCGGCCCAGAGAGAGGTCTTTGGGATAAGAATTCCCCTGATTTGGCTTTATCCTCCCACCTTTCTGCTCCTGATCCTGCCCCTGGGCCTGCTGCCCTACCTCGTCGCCCTGGGGCTCTGGCTATCACTGCCTTTGGCCGGCTTGGTTCTGGTGGTGCGCCGGATAGCCCCCAGTAATCTCAGCCCCTGGCTGACCCTGGCCTTTCCCGGCATCTTTATGAACGTGATCCACGGTCAAAACGGTCTCTTATCGGCCTCGCTCCTGGGGGCTGGCTTGCTGCTGCTGGAGCAGGCGCCGGTCACCGCCGGGGTTCTCCTGGGCCTGCTGAGCTACAAGCCGCATCTGGCCGTGCTGATTCCCCTGGCCCTGGCGGCGGGGCGCCGCTGGCGGGCCTTGCTGAGCCTGGGGATCTCTGCGCTGGCATTAATAGCGGCCAGCCTCCTGGTGCTGGGGCCCGGGGTCTGGGCCGCCTTTTTCCAGAACCTCCCCGGCACCCTGGCGATCTTAGAAACGGGGCGCTTGGGAAAAGATTTGCTGTTATTCACCGCCAAGATGCCCACCTGGGCGGCGGCGGTGCTCCTGGCCGGCGGCCCCGCGTGGTTGGCGCAGCTCCTGCAGGCCGGGGTGATGCTGGCTGCCGCCGGGATCGTCTTTTGGGTCTGGTCCCGGGAGACGGCGCCCGCCGGGGTGCGCGCCGCCGTGCTGGTGCTCTGCGCCTTACTATTTCCCCCCTATGAATTCCTCTATGACCTGGCCATCCTGGCGCTGCCCCTGGCCTGGCTGGCCTGGGAGGGACATGTCGAAGGCTGGCGGCCCGGCGAGCCGGCGCTTCTGGTCCTGGCCTTCCTGACCCCGGTGTTGACGCCGATTTTCGCCGGGACCATACGTTTACAGATTGCCCCCCTGGTCCTGACGGCGCTTGTGGCGATGGCCCTGCGCCGCCTGCGGCCGGCAGCGCCGCTCATGCCTTCTTGAAGCTCGGACCTCATAGGCAACTCGGTTCCCGGCTCCCCGCCGGGAACCAGGAGGCTATCCCCTCGTTCAGGATTACAGGTTTTGCAAGAGCCCTGGCAAAGCTCCTGCCTTGCTTATGCGGCAGGTATATCGGTTCTTTTGATTTCCTAAAATTCCGCCCGGTTGACTTAAGTCATGGCGCCCCAGGCCAAGGCTGCTTAATATACCAATAACGAGGCCAGGCTGGCCGGCCTGGAAGCGCGGCTAAGGGGCCTTTAAGACATCGTGTCATTCTGAGGGAGCCCAAGGCGACCGAAGAATCTAGATCCTTCGCTTCGCTCAGGATGACAACCTGCTTCGCTCCGCGCAGCATGACAAAAAGAGGAGGGTGGGCTCGAGCCCGCTGCTGCCTTAGAAAAGAACCGCTTTAAGTGAATCGTATTTGGGTTTAAATATCCTTCTCCGGGAACCAAGGAAATGGCGAAACGGCAAATTATTCGCATCGACCAGGAAAAGTGTGACGGCTGCGGCGCCTGCGTCCCGTCCTGCGCCGAAGGGGCCATCCAGATCGTGGACGGCAAGGCCGCGCTGCTGGCGGACAAATTCTGCGATGGTCTGGGGGCCTGTCTGGGGGAATGTCCCCGGGGGGCGTTGACCATCGAGGCGCGGGAGGCCGGGGAGTTCGAAGGCCCGGCCCCGGCCCCGGCTCATGAGACGCAGGCGCCCTCACCTCTCCAGGCGCCTGAAAAAAATCCCGAGCCCGAGGCTTTCGTCTGCCCGGGCAGCCGTCTGCGGCAATTTGAACGGCCGGCGGCGGTCCCGGCGGGGGCCTCGGCCCTGGGGCATTGGCCGGTGAAGCTCAAGCTGGTGGCGCCCAAGTCCCCCTTTCTGAAAGGCGCCCACCTCCTGGTGGCCGCAGACTGCGCTCCCTTTGCCGCGGGGGACTTCCATGCCCGCTTCCTGCAGGGCAAGGCGGTGGTTTGCGGCTGCCCCAAGTTCGAAGACGAGGCCGCGAGCGTGGCCAAGCTGACCGCCATCCTGGCGGAAAACCAGGTCCGGGAGATTACCATCGTCAATATGGAAGTGCCCTGCTGCCACGGCCTGGTGCAAGTGGTGCGCCGGGCCATGGCAGCCGCGGGCCGGACCCCGCCGGTCACTATCTGCACCCTGGCCGCCAGCGGGGAGCTGTTGCAGCAACAGAAAGTGCGCGGAGAGTGAGGTGCCGGCATGGAACAGATGAAATGCCCCGGCCAGGACACCCGCTTCTGGAAACCCGGCGACATCTTTGTGGCGGAATGTCCCAAGTGCGGGGCCGAAATCGAGTTTTTCAAGAACGATACCCGGCGGCGCTGCGCCTGGTGCGGCCATCTCTTTTATAACCCCAAGATCGAACTGGGTTGCGCCGCATGGTGCCAGTACGCCGAGAAATGCGTTCCCGACTTGGTCAAGGCCAAGAAGGCGGCCCAGACCTTCAAGGATCTCCTGGGGGAGCAGGTGCGCCATTATCTTGAAGCTGACCCGGCGGCCTGGGAGCGGACCGCAGCCGCGGTCCAGCACGCCCAGCAGCTCCTCAAGGCCGAAGGGGGCGACCCCAAGGTGGTCCTGGCCGCGGTGCTGCTGCACCGGGTGGACCCGGCCCGGGCCCGGGACTACCTGGCGGAGCTGGAGACCGAGCCGGAACTGGCGGCGGCCATCTTGGAGCTGATCGCGGGCTTGGGCTCGCCCCGGGACCTGAACCGGCAGCTCTACCAGGACGCCCTGAACCTCCTCAGCCCCGGCCCCGACACCCCTTTTAACACCAGGACGGCCCGGCGCCTGGCCCAGGAGGGCCAAGAGTAGGGAACGCCTCCGGGGGAGGGGGCCCGGGGCCGCGGTCCCTTTCCCCTAACCCCCTCCCCCGAATCCCACCCCCAATCCCGCGATTTTTTTTGGACGGAGAATTTAGGAATTATAATTGACCTGAGCCGCGATTCGGGATAAAAAATTTTTGCCTGAAACTATTTCTCTTTGCAGGAGTAAAAATATAATGACAGTAAAAAAGACCTCAATAGTCTTATTGACCATGGTGTTAGCCATGGGCCTGGCATTTAATACACCGGTCCTGGCCGCGGGTAACACGGCCAAAGAACCAGAACCAAAGATTCACGTCGATATTCCAGTATCGCTCGCCAAGGCTAAAGTGTTATTTGACATAGGCCATGTCACATTCTATGGAGACATGCCGTTTGCCCTGTTTTTTATGAATTTAATGGAAAAGCGGTTTAGAGAACAAGGCACTGAAGGGCAGATTATTGGGGAATTTTATGCCGGGGCCTCCTATTTATTATTAAATGACCTGGCCTATAATAAGCATCGCCACGTTGACACCGGCAATCCTTATAAAGGCTTGATCGCCGCACTGCTGGGCCGGGGAGTGCAAATCGAAGCCTGTGCCATGACTATGAAGATGCAGGACATCAGCAACGCCGACCTGCTCCCGGGGGTCCGGGTAACCAGTGGCGCCAATCTCAGGATGGTGCAATTGATGCAGGAGGGGTACGTGCGTTTGCAGCCCTGAGGTAACTTAACCACACCAGAATGCTATGGTAAAATAAGATTTGACTGTCATCCTGAACGAAGTGAAGGATTTCAAATCTATTAAGATACTAGATTCTTCGCTTCGCTCAGAATGACATACTTTGGGTAAAAATGAGTTTTGCCATATTTCCGGTTAATATCTCTACTCCCCGCCGTTCCTGTTGCCAGGTATAATCTTTTCTATGGAAGCAACACCGCTGCCGCCGCCTTCGGCGGTGGGCAAAATTCTTCTCTGGCACCAGGGGGCCCTGGGAGATTTGCTGCTGGCCGGCCCGGCCCTCCAGGCCGTCAGGAGGCGCTATCCCCGGGCGCGGTTCACCGGTCTGGGTCAGCCGCAGCCCTGGGGCCTCTTGTCCCACACCCTGTCCCTGGATGCGGTTTGGGACAGCAGTGAGTCCGGGTGGGGGCCGCTCTTTGCCGACGCCCCCTTGCCGCCGGAGCTGCGGGCTCGTCTGGCCGGTTTTCAATTAGCCCTGGTCTTCACTCCCGGGCCCAACCCCCCGGTGCTGGCCCGCCTGCGGCAGGCCGGGATTGCCGCGGTTGCCTGGGTTCCTTCTTTCCCGGAGGCCGGCTCCGAGGCGGTGGCGGTCCACCAGGCCAGGCATTTGGCCGGCCTGGGACTTAGCGGGGCGGGTTCTTTTCGCTTGGTCTTGCCGCCGGAATGGGAGTCCGAGGCAGTCCTTCCCGAGGAGGCCGGTTGGCTGGCGGTGGCCCCGGGGAGCGGCCATGCCAAGAAAAACTGGCCCCTGGGCCATTACTATGAAGTGAGCCGGGACCTGGCCTGGCAATACCGTTTGCGGGTGGTGTGGCTGGCGGGGCCGGCCGAAGCTGCCTTAATTGCCTACCTGAAGCCCCTGGCCGCGGCGCAAGGGCAAGTGCTCCTGGCTGATGCGTCCCTGGCGCGGGTGGCCGCGGCGCTCCGCCGCTGCCGGCTCTTTTTGGGAAATGACAGCGGTCTGAGCCACCTGGCCGCGGCCCTGGACGGCCCCCGGGTGTTGGCCCTGTTTGGCCCCACCGATCCGGCCATCTGGGCCCCAGCCGGAGCCCGGGTCCGGGTTTTGAGCGGTCCCTGCCCCCAGGCCCCCTGCGCCCGCGGCCGGGAAATCTCCTGCCCTCAACCCCAATGCCTGCAAGATCTCTCTCCAGCCACGGTCATGGAGATGGCCGGGGAGATTTTGGCGAGCGGTTAAAAAATTTGGTCAGCCTCCCAGGGCGGCGGGGATGCTTGGTTTCCTCGGCTAGGATCGGGGTCGACCCCGGTCAGCCGGACCGATACCGTACAATTATTTGAACTAAAAAGGCGGGATTACTGGGGGAGGGATTGGTCTCCAGGATAAAAACTCTTGTAAATATAATAACATAGATCTATTGGCACTATTAATGCAGTCAATATCGTCAGGTTACCCCCTATAGCAAAATAAAACCAATTTCTCCTTTCTCCAAATGGCCGGGCTCCCCCTCCCGGCCATTTCCTTTTTGGACCCCGGCCAGGCGATTACTCCAAGGTACCCTCCCAAGGGCCAAAATATTCCGTGACCTCCTTAAGGCCGGTCTTTAGGGGCGGCAAGGCCTGCCGCAGCCGTTCCAGGCGGCTGGCGCTCTCCCGGAACGACTCCGCCGGGTCGCCCGCCTCCTCCAGGACCCGGACCGCGTCCCAGACCGCCTGCCGGTTATTGCAGATGAGCAAAAGGTCCGCCCCCGCCAGCAGGGCCTGCCGGCCCGCCTGAGCCGGGGGCTGGAGATTGGCGATCCCTTTCATCTCCAGGTCATCGGTGATGGTCACCCCCTTGAACCCCAGCCGTTGGCGCAGCCAGCTCCGTAAGGCGACGGCCGACAGGGTGGCTGGGAGGTCGTCCCATTGCGGCACCAGGAGATGGGCGGTCATGACTGCCGGCGCGCCAGCGGCAACCGCCTCCCGATAGGGCAGCAGGTCCTTCTCCCGGGAAGGGTCCCCGGATTGGGCCACGGTCAGATCCAGGTGGGAGTCGGCCAGGGTGTCACCCAGCCCGGGAAAATGCTTGGCCACCGGCAGGACGCCCCCGGCCAGGTAGCCTTGGATGGCGGCGCGGCTGAAGCGGGCCACCTGCCGCGGGTCCGGGCTGTAAGAGCGGTCCCACAAGGGGCAACCCGGCTCCAGGGCTACGTCCAGAACCGGAGCCAGATTCATGTTGATCCCCACCAGAGCCAGCTCCTGGGCCACACGGCGGGCCAGGGACTCCACCTCTTCCGGGGTGGCGGCCGCCCCCAGTTGGCGGGCCGCCGGGATCAGGGTGAAGGGGGCCTTGAGGCGCTGCACCGGGCCCCCTTCCTGGTCCGTGGAGATGAGCAGGGGCGGCTGGCCGGCTTCCCGGGCCAGACTTTGAAGATCATGGGTCAGCTGCCAGATCTGCGCAGGGGTCTCCAGGTTCCGGGAAAATAGGATGATACCTCCCACCTTGAGGTCCTGCACCATCTCCCGGGCCACGGCATCCACCCCGGGGCCAGGGATGCCCACCATGAAAAACCGGCCGCAGGGCCGGGTCTGCCGGTCAACCCCTGAAAGTATCATGAGACCTCTCTTGCGCCTGGCTGGCGGAGCCGCAGGTCCGGGCGCGGCTGCTCCGCAAGTGGCGCCGCCGCCTCAGTTTATCAGGACCTCCGCCAGGTGCCAGAATTGCAATTGCCAACCCCGGGTGGCGGCCACGGCCCGCAGGTGGAGAAGACAACTGTAATCCAGGGAAACCAGGCCCTGGGCCCCGGTGGCTTGAACCGCCTCCAGGTAGGCCTCGGCCATCTCCCGGGCCAGGTCCGGGCGCTTCAGGCTGAAGACCCCGCCAAAGCCGCAGCAGGAAAAGTAGGGAGACACCTCCAGGATGCGGAGCCCGGCCACCTGGGATAGGACCCGGACCGCGCCGGGCAGGACTTGCAGCTGCCGGGCCTTGCAGGAGCGGTGCAGCACCAGGGAGGCTTGCAGGCGGGGAGTCCAGGGGAGAGGGCCCCGGAGGTCCAGGTACTCGCTCAACTCCAGGGTGCGGCTCGCCGCGGCCTCGGCCTGCCGGCGCTCCCGCAAGGTTTGCGCCAGTTGCGGATAGTGGCGGCGCACCATGTGGGTGCAGGAAGCGCTGGGGCAGAGGATGGTATCGGCGCCGGCAAAGACTCGCAGATAATGGCGCAGCAGGCGGCGGGCGGTGGTTAAGTCACCCAGGGTGTAGGCGGACTGGCCGCAGCAGGTCTGGTCTTCGGGGTAAGCAAAGGATATCCCCAGACGCTCCAGCAAGGTCGCCACCGCGGCGGCGGTGCCGCAGGCGCATTGGTCCAGAAAGCAGGGAATAAAGAGCTGCAGGGCCAACCGAGCCTCCTGGCAGCATCTTCTACCATAAATTCCCAGGAGAGGGTAGGGGGACCTGTCCGGGAAGTGGCGGGGCTTCCTGACGGGTCTGGTCCGGGTCCGGCCGGGACCCTGCCTTATCCTGGCCAAGGCCCGCTGAACCATTCAGCGCCGGATGGTGGGCCCGCAGCCCCTCCAACCGGGTTGGCAGCCGGCGCCGCCCTGGCCCGGCCATTTCCGTCTTTTACACTCCCCTTGACAGCCTAGGGGCGGTTTAATAGAATGAAACTGAACTGGAAAATACAACAAGTTGAATAAAAAGGGAATTTCCTCTTTGTGAGTGACGCCCCGGTCCAGATTCTGGTAATCGACGACGACAAGGCCATGCGGGATGCCTGCTACCAGATCCTTTCCCGGCAGGGCTACCGGGTGGAACTGGCCTCCGGCGCCCGTCAGGGCCTCACCTTATTGGAACGCAACTCCTTCGACGCCATCCTCCTGGACCTGGTGATGCCGGACCTGGACGGCCTGGAGACCCTGAAGAAGATCAAGGCCCTGGACCCGGGGGTGGAGGTGATCATCATCACCGGCTACGGCACCATCCAAGCGGCGGTGGAGACCATCAAGGCCGGGGCCTTCCATTTCCTCAGCAAGCCCTTCGTCCCCGACGATCTGCGCAATCTGGTAAACCGGGCCCTGGAAAAGCGGCGCCTGGACCTGGAGAATCTTTACCTGCGCCAGGAGTTGAAGTCCAAGGATGATAAGAGTGTCCTGGTCTATGAGAGCGACTCCATGGCCAGGGTTATGGACATGATTACCCGGGTGGCCCCCACCGGCTCCACCGTGCTGATCACCGGGGAGTCCGGCACCGGCAAGGGCCTGGTGGCCCGGAAAATTCATCAGTTGAGCCTGCGCCAGCGGCGTCCCTTTATCACCGTGGACTGCGGCACCCTGGTGGAGACCCTGTTCGAGAGCGAACTTTTCGGCCACGTCAAGGGCTCCTTTACCGGGGCCGACGCCAACAAGATCGGCAAGTTCGAGCTGGCCCAATCCGGCACCCTCTTTTTCGACGAAATCAGCAACATCGGCCTGGAAGTGCAGGCCAAGTTGCTCCGGGCCGTCGAGGAGCGGAAGATCTCCAAGGTGGGCAGCCATCAGGTGATCACCGTGGACGTGCGCATCATCGCGGCCACCAACAAGGACCTGACCAAGGCCATCAAGGACGGCACCTTTCGGGAGGACCTCTTCTACCGCCTCAACGTGGTCCTGATCCAGATGCCACCCTTAAGGGAGCGCCGCGGCGACATCCCTTTACTGGTGAATCATTTTCTGGAGAAGTATAACGCCCGCCTGCACAAGAATATCCTGGGGGTAACCCCCGAGGCCCTGGAATTGCTGGTGCGTCACGACTGGCCCGGCAACGTCCGGGAGTTGGAAAATACCCTGGAGCGGCTGGTGGTGTTGAGTAACGGGCCTTACCTGGAACCCGCCGACCTCTCCTTTGCGGGAACCATCCTGTCGCCCGGGATGGAATCCGGGGCGGGATCCCTGAAAGACCTGGAACGGGACCACATCCTCTACACCTTGCAGCGCTGTGAAGGCCATAAGAGCGAAACCGCCCGGGCCCTGGGGATCGACCGCAAGACCCTGCGGGAGAAGTTGAAGCGCTATAATATCGAATAGCCGCGGCTCACCATTTTGAGGCGCCGGCGCGGCGTAACCCGCGGCTGGGGCCTCCTGCGGGCAATCCGTATCCATGCCGGCGCCGTAAGCGGGCTAGGGCTCGTAGACGAATTGCTTGCCCAACTCCTTAAAGGAGAAGGTAAGAAAAATGTGGTGGCCGTCGTAGTCCAGTACCCGCAGGTCGTCGCTTTGGTGCAGGTCGCCCAAGACCACCGGATAATGCTCCCCATAGCGCTGCCGGCATAATTCCACGGGCACCTCATACCCCAGATACTTCCGAATTCCCTTGGCCTTCATCTTTTCGGCAAATTTTGCCCCGGTAAAGGAGGCATAGGAGGTCAATACCAGAATGGGACCGGAACCGGTGAAAATAATGCCCGCCTTCATGCTCGCTCTCCTCCTTCCATGGCCCAAAGGGCTCTTGTAAGTAAAAAAATAAAACTGGTTTCTTTAAAGTCAATGCTCCGGCGTATCGGCAGGGCGGCTCCTGCGCTAGCAATATGCGGCCTTTCGAGGCAATGCCGTTGCCGTTCCCCGGCTGCCGCTGGGGAATGCACCTTCCCAAAGGCCGGAGCGGGGTTTGGGCGCCTTCAGCCCAGCAACTGCAGCAGCTCCCGATGATCCCGGAGATGATAACGGGCCTTTAGGCTGGGGTTCTTGTAGGCCGCCAGCGCCACCCCGGCCGCCTCGGCTAATAACTGGTCCACCTCTGAGTCCCCGATATAGAGGGCTTCCTCCGGCCCCACCCGGAAATGGCCCAGAATTTTCCGGAGGCATTCGGGGTGCGGCTTGGGCCGGCTGACCTCAGAGGAGCCTATCATTAGCTCGAAAAAGCCGGCCAGACCCAGGGTCTGGAGGACCGGGACCAGGCTTTTGCCCCGGTTGCTGGCGACCGCGAGGCGGGCCGAGAGATGCAACTGCGCCAGGACCTCACGGATGTGGGGCGAAAGATTGATCAAGGCTAGGAAGGGGCCGTTATCGAGGCGGCGCTGGTAATCCTGGGCCTGGGCCAGGCAGGCAGCGCCCCGGAAGAGAAAGCCGATGGCTTCCCGGGCGGTGGCGGCGTGGACCAGGTCCAACTGCTCCGGGGTCAGGGGCGGCCGGCCGAAATGGGCCAGGATGTGGTTGTAATAGGCATGGTTGGCCTGGCGCGAATCGATGAGGACCCCGTCGCAGTCATAAATGATGAGGGACGGTTTGCGGTTTCCGGTTTGCGGTTTTCTGATTTTTCGGGTAGAGACCGATTCCATCTTGGCATTCCGGCGCCGGCTCCCGGATTTTGTCAAAACCGGCGCCAGGCCACAAGATCGCAATTCCAGACTCAGACTCGACCAAAGAAGTCGAGCTGGCGGGTTCGATAAAGCAGTTCTCCGAGCCCTAGCTGCTGCCGGCGGCGGGCCAGCCAATCCTGGAAATCTGCGGCGGGCAGCAGGGGGTCGCCCTCCAGGGCCCCCTGCACGGTGTCCAGGATGAAGCCGAGAAAGTAGGCCTCGTCCCCGGGATAGCCGTTCGGGCCTGGAGAGACCAGCCAATCGGAGGCGCCCGCAGCCAGCACCGTGCCCCCGGCGGCGGCAAGACCGGCAAAGAGTTGGCGGCCGGTGCGGCTGCTGCCGGAGGGGCGCCCCTGGACCCGGCGCTGGTCCATGGTGCAATGGTACCGGGTTTCGATGAGTCGGTCCAGTTCCGGGTCGATAACCGGCTCAAAGATGGTAGCCCCGTCGAAGTTGAGGGTGAAATAGAAACAGCCCCCGGGGGCCAGCAAACCCAGCAGGCCGGGCAGTGTGGTCTCGAGGTCCACCAGGTCCAAAAAGGCATGGGCGACGATGAGGTCCCAGCGGCGGCGGTCCCGCTCCCGGGCGAGGAATCGGAACAGGTCGATGGCTTCGAAGCTGACGGAAATTTTGCTAAGCGCCCGCGGCCGGCGGCGCGTCGCGCCACCGCCGGCCTCCCGGGCTGTAACATAGCTGCGATATCGGACCCGGGCTTCATCGAGGAGCCCGGCGTTAAGGTCGATGCCGGTGTAAGCAAAGTCCCCCGAAGAGAGATCGAGCAGCCGCCAGTCCAGGAGGCGCTCCAGCATGGTGCCGATGCCGCAGCCCACCTCCAGCACCCGGAAGGGAGACGGTTTCCCTTGCTCCTGGAAATGGCCGGCCAGGGCCTCCCGGACCTGCCGGTTCAGGGAGCGGTCGTCCAGCCCGGCTTTGGCGGCCAGATAGCGGCTGAAGCTGGAATCCTCAGGTCCGCAGTGCATCGGCGCCCTACCGCTCCCTGGAGAAGACCCTGTAGAGTATGGCTAGGGCCAGGGCTCCCCAAATCACTATCGTCAACCAGGCATTGCCTATGCCGATGGCGATTATTTGTTGGTTTAGCGACAGGAGCAAGGTGGCATAAGGCAGGAGAGCGAGCCCCACCAGTATTGAGGTGAAAAACATTACCAGGGCGATATCGATCAGATTCAGGTGTGAAATATAGTACCCGGTTATTACTAATAAAATAAGGTAGATCGCCGTTACCAACCCATAGTGTTCCGGGAGAGTCCCGGCAAAGCCCAGCCATTGCTGCGGGCTGAGAAGCACGATGGCCAGTTTTAAGAGGATAACCAGGGCGAACAGACCCGCCAAAATCTTTTTCACCAGCATCTCTCTGTCTCCTTGCGATTTATTGATGGGAGCATCCCGGGGCCATTCGATTTTATCCCCTCTCCCCTTAAGGCGCAGTAGTAAAGATTAATCGGCAGAGGGAGTAGGCCGGAATTAATATGGGTCCGGAGGCTGGGTCGATCCGTTGCGGGGCGGCTGCCACCCGGGAGCGGTCATACAAATCCGGGGTGGCCAGCCGGTCACCGCCCACCAGAGGGGCGCCACCGGCGATTTGCGTCAGATCCAGCGATCGGGGCTCGGATGTGGCATTCTGGATAATGAGGGTGGCGTGGTCCCTGGCGCCAAACCAGGCCGCCTCCACCGGAACGAAGTCCTCGGCCCAAACTCCGCCGCCGCTGATCCGCCCGCCGGCAGGTTCGAGATAATCCTGATAGGAGCTGCCGCCATTGGCCGCCTCATTAAACCAGCGCAGAGCCACCGCGGTTGGAGTCGGCAGATAAGTGCCGTCGTTGCCAGGCAGGAAGATCTTGTTGTAGCGGCTGCCGTCGAAGCTTAACATAAAGAAGAGCGACATGGTCACCGCAGGATGACGGAGATAAGCCAACGTCATTTTCGATACCAGATGCATGTTTTCGGCGGCGCTAAACGGGTCGGCCTGGGTGTGGTCCACCCCGCGCGGGTTCCACTCGGTGATCCAGATTTCCTTGCCCGGCAGCCGCCGTTCGGTATCGGTCAGCACCCTTTCCACCCCGCCGTCCACCCGGGCCATCATCGCCCGAAATTTCAATTCTTCCGGCGCGCCCTCCGCGGCGCGCCCCAGAACCTGTTTCAGGTGGGGATAGAGATGCAAGGTCACCGCGTCGAACCACGGCTCCGGCTGGAGGTGCTCATCCCACTCCTTTAAACGCCGTCTGAACGGCATTCTTGGGGATCCCTCAATTCGGAAGGCGCTGCCCGCGGATTGAATGGCGACCTTGGTCCCCGGCAAGAAATATGGCCGCAATGCTTCCAGATATTGCCGGGTGGTGCGCATGGTTGTGGGTTCATCCGGCCATTTGCTGATCACGTTGGGATCGTTGCCCATGGCCACCCAGAATTCATTGCCCATCTCGATGTGGGTTGGCAGGCTCCCATCCCGGCGCAGTTGCTCGAACCAGGCCCTCTGATTAGCGACGCTGGAGGTCTCCAGATTCGGCACCAACACCACTTGGGCGCCGATGGCAGCCGCGAATTTATCGAATTGTTCCAGGGAAATTCCCTCCGGGAAACGGCGCCGGATGTTGGGCATGACCTTTCCCCAAAAGCGGCTGTAACTGGAGCTATTGGGGAACAGCTCAATGGAGAAAAGCCCGGTCCGCCAGTGGTAGTAATTGGCATCGGAACCGCCGGGAAACCTGACCCAGGCCAGATGTATCTGCCTGGTAAGGGCAATCTTCTCGGGATTATTCAGCAGAGGTTCGTAGAAGGGCGCCACTGAGGCGCCGCTGAGATGGGTGGGCAAAGGCCGCGGCGGCCCGGTGGGCGCCAGGAGCAGCGGCCTGACTTCCCGCCCGGCCCGGTTTGATGTGCCTTCCTGAGCCCCCACCGGGAGCGCCGCGGCAGCCAGACAATATAGGCAAGTGACCAGGAGGGCAAGGTATGGGTGAAGCCGGGTATTCCCCAACGATCTCCCCTCCGGTTGGCAAGGAGCCTTGGTCATCTTCTTCTCCTCGGTTTTAATAAAAGGGCGCGGCTCGCCCTTGCTGAGTTAGACCTGCTGGCCCCCGCTACCTGTTAACGCAAGCCGCCTAAAAATTCCCGCACCCGGGCGGCGCTCGCCTCCCAGGTGGGATGGGAGGCGGCCTGGGCCAGGGCCGCCAGGCTCAGGCGCCTCAGGAGTTCCCGGTCCTGCATCAGTGCGGCGAGGCGCCCGGACAGGATCGCCGGGTCACCCGGGGGCGTCAGGAAGCCGTCCACCCCGTGGCGCACGATCTCCCGCACCCCGCCCGCGGCGCCGGCAATTACGGGCAGGCCGAAGCGCATGGCCTCCAGGTAGACGATGCCGAAGCCCTCGTAAAAGGAGGGCACGGCCAGCAAGTGATGCCGGGGAAGCAGCACGGCCAACTCCCGGTCGGACACCGCACCCAGCCAGGTTATCCTGGGACTCACCTTCTCCTGCTCGGCCTGGCGGCGCAGGCTGGCGGCGTAGCGGCGATCCAGATCGAGACTGCCCGCCACCGTGAGTTGCCATTGTTGATGAGGCAGGCTGGCCAGGGCGCTTATCAGGGTATGGATTCCCTTGCGCGGCTCCAGGTTGGCCACCGCAATGATTCTTAGGGGTCCCGGGGCCAAGGCCCTGGCGCTGACTTGCGCCGCGGTGCATTTGCCGGGCAGGCGATCCCCTCCCGGCGGCGCCACCACCACCGGCCGGCCCGCCCCCACCAGGGCTTCCACCTCGGCCCGGGTGGTCTGGCTGTTGCAGATAAAGCCGTCCACCGAAGCCAAAAACGAGCCCTCCACCCGCCGATAGAGCCGGTTTTGCCAGGCGGCCCGGGGTTCGCAACTCCGGAGATGGTGCACGATGGCTACCAGGGGATAGGAGACCCGGTGGCGCAGCCAACGATTGAGCAGGAAGAGCGAGGGATGCACCAGTTCATCCTGGAGCAGCAGCTCAAAACGAGCCCGGCGCAGGCGTTTACCGAGGTCCGGCGAGAGGTTGTCCCAGAGACCGCGGCCGTAGGCGCGCCAGGGGATGGAGATGACTTCCACCTCGTCCCCCCGGCTGACGAAATGCCGGACCAGTTGCCGATCATAGAGGAAGCCGCCGGAGACCAGGTCGAGTTCGCCATAAAGCAACAGGCCCAGATGCAACTAGCGCTCCTCCCGGTAGGCGGCCCAGGCGATATCATCCTCCCAAACCTTGGCGGTGATGGCCTGGAGCGGCTCCTTGAGACGGCTCAAGAGCTCCTGGCAGAGGAGGCGAGCGAACTGTTCGATGCTGGGATTGAGCCCAACGAATTCCGGCAGACGGTTCAGGGTTTGGTCCCGGTAATAGGCCACCAGTTCGTCCAGATGGGCCTCCAGGTCGACAATATCCACCAGAAAGCCGTGTTCATTGAGAACTTGGCCCTCCAGCAGCACCTCCAAATGGTAATGATGAGAGTGGGGCTGGTTTTCCCGGCCCCAATCACCCCCAGCCAGGAAATGTTGGGCCACAAAGGATCGCTTCACCGCCAGGGTGTATAACATGTGCATGGCCGGCTCCTTGAGTTTCGAGTTTAGAGTTTCGAGTTTCGAGTTGTAGGGGTGGCCCCATGTCTCCGCCCTGAGTCTCGAGTTTAGACGGAGTGGCAAGCCCAACCCGGGAACTCAGTAAGCGAAGATCACCTGCACGGCCTCGCCGGGGTTCCGCTCAAGCAACTCATAGGCCTGGGCGGCCTGGCTGATCGGGAAACGATGGCTGATGAAGCGGGCCGGCTTGATCTCCTCCAGCATTTGCCAGGTGAGGCCATAGCGCCGGGATTTGTTCCAGCGCCCACTGAGCTCAGGGGGCAGGCTGCTCACCTGGCTGCTGATCAGGCGCAGCCGGCTGCGGTGAAAGCGGCCGCCCAGGTTCAAGTCGCTCCGTTTCCGGCCATACCAGGAGCCGATGACCACCCGGCCGTGGAAGCCGGTGATGGCGATGGCCTGGTTTAAGGCCGCGGGATTGCCGGAGACCTCATAGGTCAGGTCGGCGCCGGGGTAGGGCCCCGCTCCTTGCAGGCGCCCCCGCAATTCTTCCTCCAGGTTGCGGCTGGCAGGGTCGAGGCTGAGGTGGGCCCCCAGGTTTTCGGAGAGCAGCCGCCGTTTGGGATAGAGGTCCAGGGTCACCAGGGAGCTTAAGGGCCAGCGGGCCAGCAGGGAGGTGAGGAGCAGTCCCACGGTCCCCTGGCCGAAGATGGCCACCTGCTCCCCGATCAAGGGCTGGCCGTCCAGTATAAAGGTGACCGCGGTCTCCATATTGGGGAAAAAGACCGCATCTTCCGGGGTGAGGCGGCCAGGCACCCTCTGGAGTTCATCGGGGCTGGCCAGGAAGTGGCTCTCGTGGGGATGAAAGGCGAAGACCTGCTGGCCTTGCCAATCCGGGGACACCCCGGGCCCCAGCGAGACCACCTGGCCCACCGCGGCATAACCGTATTTCAAGGGGAAGGAGAAGTCGCCGGCCAGGGCGGCGATGCTCTCGTCCCGGGCCAGGTCCTGGGGAGCCTGGCCCTGGTAGATGAGGCCTTCGGTCCCGGAACTGATGCCCGAGACGATGGTTTGCACCAACACCTGGCCGCAGGACGGGGCGGCGACAGCCTCCCGGCGCAGGGCCACCTGCCGGGGTGCGGTGAAATAGAGGGCCTGGCGCTGCATTTACGCCTTCCATTCGGGTTCGCCCATGAGAACCAGGTCTTCCCCGAGACGCTGATAGGTGAGGTTTCTGAGGCGGGGGAACCACCGGAGATCGGCGGGCCCCATGCCGTCCCCCACCCGCAGACCCCCCAGCAGTAAGGGGGCGATGGTCAGGATGACCTGGTCCACCAGGCGGGCGGCCAAAAAACTGGTGATAACCTGGGCGCCGCCTTCCACCATCAGGCTGCTGACCTCCAATTCCCCCAGCCTGGTTAGCAGCGCTTCCAGGTCTACCCAGCCATTGCTGGAGGGGAGGCAGAAGATCCGGGCCCCGGCGGCTTCCAGGGCTTGCCGGCGGGCGGGTTCGGCCCCTTCACGGGCCACGATCCAGGGGGCGCGGCCATTCCCCAGCAGGTTGGCATAAGGCGGGAAGCGCAAGCGGCTGTCCACGATCACCGGCTGGGGGTCGGGCCCGGTCACCAGGCGGACGTTGAGGCGGGGGTTGTCGGCCAGCACCGTGCCGATGCCTACCAGAATGGCGTCGTGTAAGGCCCGCAGGCCGTGGGTCAAAACCATGGACTGCGGGCCGCTCAGGGTCAAAGGGTGGCCGGGGCGGATGGCGATGCTGCCGTCCAGGCTTTGGGCATAGCTCAAGGTGACCAGAGGACGGCCGGTGCGCCGCCGGTACTCCGGGGCGGCCTCCAGGGCGGCCCGGACCCGAACCAGGACCCTGGTTTCCTGGGCCGGGGTGGCGTCGGCCTCCTGGGTCTCTTCCAGGATCAGCCCGTGATTCATGCGGCGGGCCTTGGTGCGCAGATAGGCGGCGTTGTCCCCATGCACCTGTCCCTGGAGAGGCACTCGGGCGCTCACCTTTATGCCCAACTCCTCCATGCTCTCGATTTTATCGGGGTTATTGGTGAACAGCCGGATGGAAACGACTCCCAGGTCCCGGAGGATGAGCCCGGCCACGGTGTAGTCGCGTTCGTCCACCGCATGTCCCAGGAGCAGGTTGGCTTCGACGGTGTCATAACCCAGGTCCTGCAGGTTGTAGGCCCGCAGCTTATCCCTGAGGCCGATACCCCGGCCCTCCTGGCGCAGGTAGACGATTACCCCGCACCGGGCCGCGGCGATTTTTTGCAGGGCCAATTGGAATTGCTCGCCGCAGTCGCAGCGCCTGGACCCCAGGACGTCACCGGTGAAACATTCGGAGTGGAGCCGCACCAGCACGTCGCGGCGGCCGCGCACCTCTCCTTTCACCAGGGCCAGGTGCTCTTTGTCGTCCCGGTTGCTCTGGTAAAAGTAGAGCTGGAATTCGCCCTGCGCGGTGGGGATGGGGGCCGACGCCTTTCTGGTGACCACCGTCTCGCCAACTTCGAGAGGCCCGCCCTTCCCCTGGCCCATGATTTTCAAAGGGATCGATTCTCCTCTCCCGGGACGAGCCCTGGACAGCGCCTCATCTAGCCGTCAGCGCAACGGCGGCTCAGCTTAAAATGGGGCCGTAAAAGGGGCTTGTCAAGGCAGAAGGCCGGGCCATTGGCAAGTCCGGGCGCGCAACCTTTGCTCTCCCCATCTAGCCAAACCGGATAACGAACTTTTTCCCGGAGCTTCCGGCCGCGATGGCGCGGTAGGCGCTAAGCGCCTCATCGAGCGCAACCGGCTCCACCGGCGGGGGAGAAAAGATGCCCTCCTTGAAACCTGGGAGCAGCACCCGCAAAATTTCAGCCGCCTCACCGGAGGACAACTTCAAAGTATCCACCCCCAAAAGACATGCTTCTTTGTGGTAGAAGTCCACGAGATTGAAGCTCACCCGGGGGTCCCCAGCCGAGGCGATGGCAATCTGTCGTCCCCTTTGGGCGAGAGACTCGAGGCACGGCTCAAAGAGCGGGCCCCCCACCACATCCAGAATGAGGTCGGCTCCTTTGCCTGCCGTCAATTCCTGCACCGATTCCGGCAAAGGACGAGATTCCAGGTCGATCCATTCCACCAAGGAAAGATCGTCTCGCTTTCCGAGGTCCCGGCTCGACCTCACGGTTCCCAGCACCCGCGCCCCCTTCCAGGCCGCAATTTTGGCCGCAGCCGACCCGACGGCCCCCATGGTCCCTGTGATCAGTACCGTCTCTCCGCTCTGCACCACGCCCGTTCGGACTAAGGCGGCGAAGGCGGTAAGATACTCCAGACCAATCGCGGCCGCTTGCTCATAGCTCAATTCCGGGGGCATTTCCACGAGTCCCTCCACGGGAACCGCCACAAATTCGGCATGGCTGCCATCCCGGCCAAAGCCGAGATCCCCTCCGGTTCCGAAGACCGCCTTGCCTTCCCAGTGGGGATCCCCGGAGACCACCCGGCCGGCAAAGTCACGCCCTGGAACTCGAGGGGTTTTAGTTTGCGCCATTTTCCCCAGGACATTCTTGACATCGCTGGGATTGATGGCCGCAGCCCGAACCTGCACCAGAACCTCGCCCGCCTTCGGCGCCGGCACGGGAAGTTCCGCGACCTTCAGGTTATCCAAAGAGCCGGTGTTTTGGAAAAGCAGACCTCTCACTTTTGCCTCCAATCAAGGTTCGCACTCGCCATCAATACGACCCCGTCCTCTATCCGCCTATCTGACCAAACGCTATGGAGACCGGGGAGTCCGGAAGCCTGGATCCTGCAAGCCTGTGGGCCCGGTTGCCGGAATGGAGGGCTCGGGAGCGCGGGGCCGGTGAGAAAAGGGGATTAGAGAATGGCTATAAGGTAGGGGCTAATACCACCATGTCAAGCGAACCCGCCCGTGGTGAGAAGGCAACAGAAATCGGGCAACTCCTGAGAATTCTGCGCAGAATAGCTGATAACTTGCCGGATGGGGATTGCTGCGGACTCTGGGGCGGATTAGCGCTGGACTCAATCAGGGCCGGGGTTGATGGCGCCGTTTTCGATCAGCCACTCTTTGCTGGCGTCGATAATTTTCCGGAGCAGGGCCATCTGGTCAGGACCTACCCCCATGTGATTGCCCTCAAAGGTGATGACGGTTTTCGGCTCCGGAACCGCGTCTCGCAGGAGGTTGCGGGCTGCTGCCGGGATCAGGCTGTCGTCCCGTCCTTCCAGGACCAGAAATTTGCCGGATAAACGGGGCAGATGTACGGTCGGTTCCAGGGAATGGAACACCAGGTCGACCCAGGGCGCCAGGGCTTTGCGTAGCCAGGCCGGTCTCATATGCGGGTTGGCGGCCAGCAGCGCGCCCAGAGGCGCACCCCCGTAAGCGATGATGGTCCAGCCGACCCGGGTTCCGTCATGGGCGGCGATGTCCTCAACGCCAGGCACGGCCAGGGCTCCCTGGGAAAAGCCCAGCAGGCTGACGCGTCCCGCGTCGGCCCAAGGCTGCCTGATCAGCCAATGCAAGACCGAGGCCGCCTGCCCCGGTATCGTCATGACGCGCTGATAGAGATCGGGGGCTTTAAGCATAAAGGCGCTGACGCCGCGCAGGCGAAGCGGCAGCGGCCAGGCGTAGCTCACGATGGCGTTATCTCCGGCGTCCTGGACGCAACGGATGCTGTCTGCACCCGTGACCAGGCCGCCCAGCACCAGGACGACGGGCAGCTTTTTTAGGGGCAAAGGATCGGGGAGGCTCAAGTTGCAGACGATATCGCCAAGCAGTTTCCCGTGGAGCGTGACGTGCTCAAAAAGACGGTGATCCGGTGCAGCCAGAGGCGTCCGCTCTGCCTGCAACCCATGTTCCGGCGGCGGCAGCGACCAGACCGGGTCGCGGCAGTACCCCCAAAGGGTCAGGATGATGGCTCCCAGGCCCAGCAGACCCAAAAAACCTGCAATGACCAGGCCTTTGCGGCCCCACATGCCGAACCCCTTCACGGCGCCTGCCGGTCCCTCATAGCTGTACCTTCCCTAACCAATTACCCAGGATCACAAGGAATTGGGCTTGCTGAACCGGGTTCATCAGGGCCATGGCCTCGTCCCGTTCCAATTTAAAAGAATTTAAGAGTTTATCCTGAGTGGCGCTGGTAGCCTGTACCAGGTCTTGAATCTTCGCCGCATCCGGGGGAGCGGCGGCGGCTGCCTTTAATTCTTCACGATCCCTCTTCAAGGCGGCCAGGAGCTCTTGGCGTTCTTTGGCGTATTTTTGCTCCAGGGCCAGCACTGCCGCCTCTTTATCCGGCGCCAGCTTTAAGTCATGTAATTCCTTGGTTATCTTTATCTTTTCCTTCAGGCCCTCCCAGCCGCCTTCTTTGGCTTGGGAGAGCTTAAGAGAGGCCAGCGAGAACAAGGCTGCTAAAATTATTGAGAGCGCTACGAACCCGAACCTGAATTTGCCTTTCATGGTCACCATCCCGTGGAAAAATGTTTTGAAGCCAAGATCTTTTTAAACCTCCGTATTCGGCCCTCTTTTAGTTAACCCCGACGGTCTGATAAACCGGCGCGGCCTGGGAATGGCTTGGCGGCGCCGGGCAGGGTCGCGAGGGGCAGGTAGGCAAGCACCGGGAGGATATGGTATGAAAAGCAAAGGCCGATGCTGAGGAAATTCTTTGCAGGCAAAAAGGGGATGGCCTGATGAAAAAGACTAATGCCAATATCCTGGTCTTTGCTTCCGGGACCAAGACCGGCGGCGGGTCGGGATTTGAGGCTATGGTGAGGGCGGCCCGGACCAGGCCGCCGATTTTGGACGCCTGGATTGGTGCGGTTATCACGAATCATTTTGGCGGCGGCGTTTGGCAACAGGCCGAGGCCCTGGGGATCCATTGCGAATACTGGGCGGGTCCCTATGTGGCCAGGGGCTACCAAAATTTTGTCAAGTATTTCAACGCGGATTACGTCATGCTCTCCGGCTGGCTGAAACTGGTAACCGGCCTGGACCCGGCGCGTACGATAAATATCCATCCCGGTCCCTTGCCGCGCTTTGGCGGGCCGAAACTTTACGGGCATCATGTTCACGACGCGGTCATGGCGGCTTATCAGCACGGGGAGATTAGCCACAGCGCGGTAACCATGCATTTTGTCGACGCGGTCTATGACCGCGGCCCCGTATTTTTCGCGCTGCCGGTACCCATTGCGCCGGGCGATACACCGGAGACCCTGGCTGCCAAGGTGAATCGGGTTGAACATGAATGGCAACCCCGGGTTCTCAACTATGTGGTGCATGGGCAGGTACGGTTGGCCGGCAAAGAAGTCGTCTACGAGACGGCAGAACTGAAGCGCCTCCTGCTTCCATCAGGCACCTGATAATTCTGCTAAAGAATAGCGACTAACTCGCCAGATTAAACAATCATCCTCAGGTTATTCAAAAACCCCCCTTATGATTTGAATCTAGGAAGTAGCTACGCAGGTTAGCACTCCGGAGCTCATGACCCGTCAGGCGGTTGAAAAACTCCAAAAATTGGGAATTTGTCGGGCTTTTGTCATACTGAGCGCAGCGAAGAATCTAGCCATACTATACTATAAATTCTAGATCCTTCACTGCGTTCAGGATGACAAAAAAAGATGACAAAAGGGCCGTTTTCCACAGCCTTTTTGGGGATTGAGGCGGACTTTTTGGGGCAGATTGAGGCGTAGCCAGTCAAGATATTCCCGCAAGGCGATCTAAACCAGCTCCAGGGCGTTGAAGAAGAAGGCGATTTCGCTGGCCGCGCTCTCCGGGCTGTCGGAGCCGTGGACGATATTGGCTTCAATCTCCCGGGCAAAGTCGGCCCGGATGGTGCCGGGGGCGGCCTGGCGGTAGTCGGTGGCGCCCATCAGCTCCCGGTAGACCTGGACGGCCTGGTCCCCCTCCAGGATCAGGGCGACGATGGGGCCGGAACTCATGAAGGAGGTGAGGCTCTGGTAAAAGGGCCGCTCCTTATGGACCTGGTAAAAATTCAGGGCCTGGGCCTTGCTGAGCTGCACCATCTTCAAGGCCTTGATCTTGAGGCCGCCTTTCTCCAGGCGGCCGATGACTTCGCCGATCAAGCCCCGGGCCACGCCGTCGGGTTTGATCAGGGATAAGGTCTGTTCTACGCCCATTTTGGTCTCCTTAACCGGGTGCGCTGACGTTGCCAGCTATCAAAAAAATTTATTATCGGAGGGCGGCCCGAGGCACCGGCTGCAAGGCCGGTGCGGCCTGCCACCCCCGTTGGTCCGATGCTTTGGCCGGCAGCGCCGGCTAAGGCCCGCGGCTCCCAAAAGGCTGCGCCCTCTGGTCATTGCTGAACTTCCCGCCGTTCCACGGAGCCGTAGTGGTCGAACTGCAGGGTAAAGGTGCCCCGCCCCTGGGTCAGGGAGCGCAAAGCGGTGGCATAGCCGAACATCTCCGCCAGGGGGGCGGCGCCGGTGATGAGGCGCACCGGTCCCTTGGCGAGGAGCTGTTCCACCTTGCCCTTGCGGGCCGCGAAGTCTCCCATGACCTCCCCGGTGAACTCTTCCGGGGTGATAATCTCCACTTTCATGATGGGTTCCAACAGTTGGGGCTGAGCCTGATTAAAACCTTGCCGCAGAGCGGCCATGGTGGCGATGCGGAAGGCCATCTCCGAGGCCAGCCCCTCTTTGAGCGTGGCCCCGGTGAGGGCCACGGCCACATCTACCCCGGGGTGGCCATAGATCACCCCCCCTTCCAGGGCTTCCCTAACCGCCCGGCCAATGACCTCCACAAAGCCTTGGGCCGGATGTTCCGCGGCCAGCAGGGAGACGAAGGCATTGCCTGAGCCCCGGGAACGGGGGGAGAGGCTCAGGCGCACTTCGGCGAAATGGTGTTTGCCGGCCAATTCCCGGTCGAAGGTTCCGGACTCTTCGGCTGCTGCGGCGATGGTTTCCCGATAGACCACCTGGGGGCGGCCGGCCCGAACCTGGGCGTGGAACTCCCGTTGCAGGCGGTGGATAATCACCTCCAGGTGCAGTTCCCCCATGCCGGAGAGCAGCGTCTGGCCGGTGTCCTCATCGGTATGGATGCGCAGGCTCGGATCCTCTTCGGACACCCGGGCCAGGGCTGGCTCCAGCTTCTCCTGATCGTCCCGGGTCAGCGGTTCGATGGCCAAAGAGATTACCGGCAGGTAGGAGGAGATGGGCTCCAGGATGATGGGACGGTCCCGGCTGCACAGGGTGTCTCCGGTGGTGGTGGCCTTCAGGCCCAGGAGGGCGACGAGGCTGCCGGCGTGGGCCGCCTCCAGGGGTTCGCGCTTGTTGGCGTGCATCCTGAGGATGCGGGCCACCTTTTCGGAGACCCCTTTGACCGGGTTAAAGACCTCCTGGCCCAGCTTCAGGGTGCCGGAATAGAGGCGCACATAGGTGAGGCGCTGGTTTTGGTCCACCATGATCTTGAAGGCCAGGGCCGCCAGGGGGGCGTCGTCCCGGGCCGGCCGCGGTTCGGCTGCCCCGGTTTTAGGGTTTTGGCCCTGGATGGCAGGCACTTCCATGGGGTTGGGCAGGAAATCCTTGATGCCGTCCAGCAGGGGTTGGACCCCTTTGTTGCGCAGGGCGGAGCCGCAGAAGGTGGGCACCCCTTTGAGGGCCAGGGTGGCGCGGTGCACGCCGGCCTTGATCTCCTCCGGGCCCAGGCGGCGTTCTGCCAGGTAGGCCTCCATCACTTCGTCGTCCACCTCAGCCAGGGCCTCCACCAGGCCTTCCCGGGCCGCGGCGGCCGCGGCCTCCTGGTCCGGTGGGATCTCCAGTTCCTCGAAGTCCACCCCCAGGGTCTCCTGCCGCCATTTCAGGGCCTTCATGGCCAAAAGATCGATGACCCCCTGGAAATGGTCCTCTTCTCCCCAGGGGATGGTGAGCACCAGGGGATAGGCCCCCAGTTTCTCCTTCATGGAGGCCACTGCGGCCCAGAAGTTGGCGCCCAGGCGGTCCATCTTGTTGATGAAGGCCAACTTGGGCACCCGATATTTGTCGGCCTGGTGCCAGACGGTCTCCGACTGGGGCTCCACCCCGCTCACCGCGTCGAAGACCCCGATGGCGCCGTCCAGAACCCGGAGGGAGCGCTCCACTTCAATGGTGAAGTCCACGTGTCCAGGGGTGTCGATAATATTGATGACGCAGCCTTTCCACTGGCAAGTGGTCACCGCCGCGGTGATGGTGATGCCGCGTTCCTGCTCTTCGGGCATCCAGTCCATGACCGCGGCGCCGTTATGCACCTCCCCCATCTTATGGGTGCGGCCGGTGTAATAGAGGATGCGCTCCGTGAGGGTAGTCTTCCCCGCGTCGATGTGGGCGATGATGCCGATATTGCGAATGGCCGCGAGCCTGGGGCTGGACACGAGAGTCTCCCAAAAAATTGCAACCTCGCTTTTTTTAAATGAATTTGCCTGCACTTTCAACCTTAAAAGACGGTTTCCGGTTTTCGGTTTCCGGTTTTCGGTTTAAAATAAAAAACTTTATGGGCCCAAAAATCAATTAATCACCAAAACCCAAAACCCAAAACCCAAAACCCAAAACTCGAAACTCGAAACTCGAAACTCGAAACTCGAAACTCGAAACTAATATGTCTTGCAATCCACCCTCATTCCGCTTTTGCCCCTGCTGCGGCGGGCCCTTGGAGAGCCGTTCCCTGGGGGGGCGGGACCGCCTCGCCTGCCGGGTGTGCCTGCGGGTTTTGTACGTCAACCCGGCGGTTGGGGTGGCGGTGGTGGTGCGCCGGGGAGAGCAGATTTTATGGGGGCGCCGGGCCGGTGGGCCGGCGCCGGGGGCCTGGTGCCTCCCCTGCGGTTACCTGGAGTGGGGGGAGGAGGTCAGGGAGGGCGCGGCCCGGGAGTTCCAGGAGGAGACGGGCCTCACGGTGGCAGTGGGGGAACTGCTGGCGGCCCATTCCAATTTTCACGACCCGGAGCGCCTCACCGTGGGCCTCTGGTTTGCCGGCCGCGTGGTGGGAGGGGAACTGCGGGCCGGAGACGATCTCACCGAAGTCGCCTTTTTTCCAGTGGCCCAGCCGCCCCAGCCTCTGGCCTTTCCCAGCGACGCCCTGGTAGCCGGGGAACTGCGGGCCGGAAAGCTGAACCTGATTCCGGATTCCGTCCTTTAATCTGATACTTATCGGGTTGACACCTAGAGCCACAATTGGTAGTGTGGAAGCTGTAAGGATTCCCCCGATATCCGGCATCGCTGGCGAGGAATTTGCGGGTTTGGAACCTTTCCCTCGGACAATTCTGATCATATTTCAAAAAAATGGAGGCCGAAATGAACGTGCAACACACTTCAAATCTTGGCGGCGGACATCTTATCGAGATCGGAGAGTCTACATGGGACCCCCAAAACGAACGTTCGATAAGAGATCGTTGGCCTACTACCACCGGAGGATTCAATCCGCGTAGTTCCAGTGAAGTGCCTATTGCTTCCCTGGTGCCGATGCTTACTTTTGCGGCGCAGCATGATGAATTATTAGCGGCGGAATGTGCGGAGATAATTATAGTATTAGCTGACTCCATTAGGAGGCAACACCCTTAGCAAAAGGCCAATTCAAATCAACATCTTGTATCATTAAGCATTAACTGGATAAACATGCTCCAAATCTAAATGGGCTTCACTTAATCAGCAAAAAATGATTCGAGGTCTTTTCCTTGTCATTCTGAGGGAGCCGAAGGCGACCAAAGAATATCAAATACGAGATGCTTCGCTTCGCCCAGCATGACAAAATAATGTGGGGTGGGCACTGCCCACCAATTCTTTAGAAAATATCACTTTTAGTAAACCGGATTACCTGCAATCCCGGTTATCCGCGCCGATTACGCCTCTGGAGTAATTTAAGGAAGCGAGGAATAGAAGCCAGGTTAATTAGAGACACGCCTTTTGAAGCACATCGAAAAAGCGTTTTGTTAGGAGGAAGGGCAACGCTTCGTAGACCATTCTAACTTGTAGAAGGGGAGTTTATTAAAAGGGGGAGATTCAAATGGATATGAATAAGTTACGGCTGTTCAGGTTTTCCCAAAAATTTAGTGATAAAAAGGTTCTTTCATTATTATTAATGATTATTATATTTAATCCTCTTTCTGCTATTTCTGATAATGAAGGAGGTCGGAAATATCTTAAATGGGGGATGACGGTAGATGAAGTTAACAATGAACTTCAAAAGCATGAACAAAGATCAGGGCGATTGTTTCAAGTTGGAGAATATGACAAGGGCCTTCCTGTAACGTATGCTCCTTCAAAATATACTAATATTTATGACCCAGCACTTAAGACGTAGAGTTGCGATGGTATAATACAGGGCATCGACCCCAGTTTTTTCCCTTTCGCTCTATTCTATAATGGGAAATTATTTTGTAGAATAGTCACGATACCGAATAAATATTCTAATGACCAAGTCATACATGCACTAAATGAGGAATATTCTAATGGTACTATCATAAAAGGATTAATATCTGGCATTACTGGCTTTGAATATAAATCTAAGAATTTATATATTTTTACTAGTGATGTTGCCAATAGTTCGTTGACTATTTTACAAGTTTACTATTATAATCCAGGTGTTTTGGCTACGATCTTGGAAGAGGCGCCAAGCAGGGAAGCTGAGAAAGAGAGAAAGGAAAAAATAAGATAAAAGAAATGTTTTAGTAGAATTCGTCAGTGCCCACCCTACACCTCAATCTCGGAGGAAGAGCTGCAAAGAATCGAGGGCGGCCAGATCCCGCAAGGAAACCATGGCCAGCCGCGAGGCCAGGAGGTCCAACACCGCAAAACTGAAGGCGGGATAGCGCCCCTCCTCCAGGGTGAAGGCCCCGGGGACTATGAGGTAAATGGTGTCCGGCTCCAAGCTCAGGCAGGCCTGGCGCGGCTGGAACTCCCCGGGCCGCAGGGTGTCATTGATGTAAAGCAGGCGGCTCAAGGGCGGGGTAAAGCGGGTGACGCAAGGCACGTGGGTATGGCCATGGCAGACCAGCAGGGGCGGGCGGCAGGTGTGGGCCCCGCGGCTGTAAGCCCGGAGGCGCTCATCGTAATGGGTCCAGATCAGAGCCCGGGTATGGGCCAGAAAGACCCCGGCCGCCAGTTCCAGGGCCACCCCGGAGGCGGTGGCCTCCGGCAGCTGGGGGCCGAAGACGTCATAGACCCAATAGAGCCGGTGGCCGGGGTCCATGGACAGCCAATCCCGAAAAGGCTCCGGCTGGCAGTCCCCCAGGCAGGCCAGGTGACGCAGGCCCTGGCGCCGGAGAAAGGCGAACAACGGGGGCAGGCCGGCCCGGTAGGCGTGGGTGTCGGACACCAGGGCCAGCCGGTCCATGCCGCCGTCAGGAGCGCTTATCGCCTTCTCTACCCCCTGGCCGGCTTGAAGCCGCAGGCATGGCCTTCATGCCCCTTGATGCGGTCCAGCAGGCCGGCTAAATAACGGATGGCCTCGTCTTTGTCCTTGTCAATGACTATGGCCTGTATCTGCTGTTGCTCCTGCTCCGAAAAGACGATCTCTTTGTTTGCCATAATTTCCTCATCTGCCGGCTGAGGGCCGGCGCCGCGGCGGCCCCGGGGCCAGTCCGGTATCTTTCGCCGTCGATTTTCTCATCGAAAAAAATGGTTATTAGCCGCGCCCCGGGGGGCCTTCCGCCGCCTTCGGCCCGCAGGCATGGCCCAAATGCGGATTGAACCGGTCCTCCAGTTGCGCCAGGTAGCGCAGGGCCTCTTCTCCGTCTTTGTCGATGACGATGGCCTCAAGCTGCATCTGCTCCTGCTCTGAAAAACATATGACCTTGTCAGCCATGGCTGCTTCTCCTTTGACTGAGATTGAAAAATAATTTAAGGCTGAGGAGCCGCAGTGTCAATAGAAGCGGAGATAATTGCCGAAAACGGAAAAATGATGGATAATGAACTGAACCGGGATTTCGGAGGTTGGCGCGGGGCGTGGCCTGTTGCGGCGCTCCGAGGTGCGCCCGGCCCAGCAATGCCTTGCGAGGTGTTTTTATGCCGAAGCTGTTTTCAGACCAGTCCCGCCAGGTGCGCTGCCCTTTTTGCAGCGCTGGGGTACTGCGCCCGGTGCAGTTGCAGGAGGGTCAGTGGTACGATTTTGCCGGGGGATTCTGCGACTGCGGGGCGGTGTTCGCCCACGATCCCACGGCCCGCAACGGCGGCGCGGTCTTCCTCCAGGCCCTGGTTATGGCCACCGAGGGCGATATGGATCGGGCCATGGGGCTGGCGGAGGGTGAGGACTATGACGCCGGCTATGTTTCGCATTACGACCTCCGGGAGCACCACCTAAACGCCAGCGCCTTCGGCACCCTCTATTTCATCCGCCTGCGAGTCAACTCCGAGGCCTGAGCCGGCCGGGAAAATCATTGACATCGCCGGTTAATCTCCATATATAACAGTTGAGAGTTATGTTCAGGCCAAAGCCACCCAGACTCCTGGGGTGGCTTTTTTTATGGGGACCGGACGATGCGGCTGGTGATGATCGATAATTACGATTCTTTCACTTACAACCTGGTGCAGCTCTTCTTTGAGTTTAACCTGGAGGTCCTGGTCTTCCGCCACGACGCGGTGACCCTGGCGGAGATCGAGGCCCTCAAGCCCGCCTGGCTCTGTATCTCCCCCGGCCCCAAGGCCCCGGCCCAGGCCGGGATCAGCAAGGCGGCGATCGCCCATTTTTATCGGCGTCTGCCCATCCTGGGAGTCTGCCTGGGCCATCAGGCCATCAACGAGGTCTTCGGCGGCGCCACGCTTCCGGCCCCGGCGCCGGTGCATGGCAAGACCTCCCGGGTCTTCCATCAGGGGCGGGGCCTGTTTGCCGGCCTGCCCGCACCTTTTGTCGCAGCCCGCTACCATTCTCTGATGGCGGCCTCCGTGTCCCCGGACCTGGAGGTCACCGCCCGCAGTGAAGATGGAGTGATCATGGGACTGAGCCACCGGCGCTATCCCCTGCACGGGGTCCAGTTTCACCCGGAGTCCTTCCTCACCGGGTATGGCCGGCAACTGGCGGCGAATTTCTTGCGGGAGGGTCAGGATAGCGGTTTGGGGGACTTTTTGGAAAGCGTCGGGGACCGGCCGTCCTTGCCCTGGCACCAGATAGCCAGGATACCCAAACCTGCCTGCGGGCAATCCCATCCGGGGTGCGGCCCGCAAGCCTTGAAGAGCGGGCCGGGGAAGTGATTTCCCGCGGCCCTGCCTTAAGTGCCGGATTCGGCAGAATTGTCGATATCGAGGTGCGGCCTTTGGCGCCGCCGCCGGGGGCGCAGGACCTGGCGGACCTCTTCGGCGCCATCCGGCGGCGTCCTTATGCCATGCTGCTCTTGAGTGGCGGCGAGCTGGACTGTGCCGGCTATTCCCTCATGGGCTGGGACCCCTTCCTGGTGTTGCAGGCCAAGGGGTCGCAAATCAGTTTGACGCGTCCAGGCGCCAGCCAGGTGTGCCAGGGCAACCCCTTCACCGTCCTGGAAGACGCCCTGGCTGCCCTGGAACTGCCGGGGGAGACGCCCCTTAAGCCCCTGGCCGCCGGAGGCCTGGGGTTCCTGGCCTACGACCTGAAAAACCATTTGGAGACGCTGCCCCAAAGGGCGGCGGATGATCTCCAACTTCCTGATCTGGTGATGGCCTTCCCCCGCCGTCTGGTGGTGCACGACCGCCGCGGCGGCCAATTCCGGGAAGTCCGGGTAATCCACGAAGACGCCCAGGGACGGCGTTCCAGTGGGGCCAGTGAGGCCGTGCCCTGGGGGGGAGCGGCCGCGCCGCTGGGACCGTACCAGGTGGGGAGGCTCACCAGCAACTTTAGCCGGGAGGCTTACCTGGCGGCCATCAGGCGCATCCGGGACTATATCCGCCGGGGGGACGTTTATCAGGTAAACCTGGCCCAGCGCTTCTCCTTTCCCTTTGCCGGGGAGGCCTACACCCTCTTCCGGCGGCTGTTTCAGCTTAATCCGGCGCCTTTCTATGCCTTCCTCAACTGCGGCGACTTCCGGGTGCTCTCCACTTCCATGGAGCGCTTCCTCTGCCGCCGGGGGGATTACCTGGAGACCCGCCCCATCAAAGGGACCCGCCCCCGGGGCGCTACTGACGAGGAAGACGCCATCCTGCGCCGGGAACTGGAGGAGAGCCCCAAGGACGACGCCGAGCTCTCCATGATTGTTGACCTGCTGCGCAACGACCTGGGCAAGGTCTGCGAACCCAAAAGCGTCAGGGTGGCCGAGCACAAGCGCCTGGAGCCCTACCAGAACGTCTATCACCTGGTGTCCATCATCACCGGCCGGGTGCGGCCCGGGGTGGGGGCCGCCGACATCTTGCGGGCCACCTTCCCCGGCGGCTCCATCACCGGCTGCCCCAAGATCCGGGCCATGGAGATCATCGACGAGTTGGAGCCTTGCGTGCGCCAGGTCTATTGCGGCGCCATCGGCTACCTGGGGCTGCACCGCAACCTGGACCTCAACGTGGCCATTCGCACCGCCATCATCGCCGGCGGCCAGGCTCATTTTGCGGTGGGCGGCGGGATAGTGTACGATTCCCGGGAGCAGGACGAATATGACGAGACCCTCCATAAGGGGCGCACCCTGTTCCGGCTGATTGAGCAGGATTTGGGATAGGAGGGCAGGGGGGGCCGGCCTGAACCGGTTGCGTCTCCCAGTTAAGATCGGGGCCGGTTGGGGCCGGTTTCTTGCTTAGAGGTGCGGGATGGACAGACCTGAATTTGTCTGGCTCAATGATGACCTGGTCCCCCTGGAGGCGGCCCGGGTGCCGGTGGCTGACCGGGGCTTTCAATACGGGGACGGCCTTTTCGAAACCATCCGGGCCGAGGCCGGCCGGATCTATTTTCTCAGGGAACATCTGACCCGCCTGGCGGCTTCGGCCCAGGCCCTGCGCCTGCCCTTTCCCGGGGACCGGCCCTGGGAGGCGCACCTCAACCGGCTGCTGACGGTGAACGGTCTGGACCGGGGTGGGGCCCGGGTGAAGATCCTGTTGAGCCGGGGTGCGGCGGCGGGGCTGGGTTTGCCCGCGGTGAGCCGCCCCACTCTGGTGATCTGGGCCCAGCCCTATGAACCGCCGCCGCCGGCGGAGTACGCCGCCGGCTGGCCGGTGGCTACCTTTCCGGAGCGGCGCACCACCTTCCTCGGCCGCCACAAGAGCCTCAATTACCTGTTTTACCTGGCGGCCCGGCAGTACGCCCTGGACCGGGGGGCCAGGGAGGCCCTCATCCTGGAGGCCGACGGGACTCTGTCCGAAGGCGCCGCCACCAGCCTGCTCTATCTCAGCCGCGGGGTCTACTGCACCCCGGCGGCGGCCAGCGCCCTGCCCGGGGTCACCCTGGCGGTCTTAACCCTGGCCCTGGCCCGCCTGGGTGAGCTGCTGGAAGTAGTCCCTACCGAGCCCGGCGGGTTGCGCCAGGCCGAGGGCGTCTGGCTGGCCAGCTCCCTCCTGGGCCTGATGCCGGTTGCCTCTATCGACGGTCAAGCAATTCCCGTCTCCACACAATCCGATTTTCTGCGGCAAATCCTCCGGGCCGAAGCCGGTGGTGAAATGTAGGGCGGGAAAGCTGGGCGCCTCCCGCCTGACATCCTCTCCCCGCGCCAACTCTGTCATCCGGAGCGAAGCGCAGGATCTCGTATTTCCTTAATATTTTTATGCTTCTTCGCGCGCTGCGCTCCCCCGGAATGACAAAAATGGGACTTCCGAGAGGTCTCAACCTTGAACTCCGATCATCCTGGCGCCAGGATCTGGCGCAACCGGGCCGCGGTCTTTTCCAGGTCCCCGGGCCGGTAGACCTGGTGGGGAAAGAGCTGCAGGCCGTCCTGGAAATAGCGGGGAACGACGTGGAGGTGGACGTGCGGCACCGCCTGGCCGGCGGCGGGGAAATTGTTCATGCTGATATTGAAGCCCTGGGCCTCAAGGACGTCTCCCAGGGCTTTCGCCACCTGGCGGCTCACCGACCCCATCTCCCTCCAGAGGTCGTCGGGCAGCTCTAACATGGTGGGATAGTGCTCCCGGGGAATGACCAGGGTGTGGCCATAGTGCACCGGGGCAATATCGAGGAAGGCCAGGACCCCGGGGGTCTCCAGGACCCGGGCCGCCGGGGCTTGGCCGGAGGCGATCCGGCAGAAGATGCAGTTTGGCATAGGTTCCTCTGAGTTTCGAGTTTCGAGTTTTGAGTTTCGAGGATTAAGTCCAGGTTTGGAAAACAAATCTCATGAATTATCGCGTTTAGAATTAAGTTCGATAGGGTTCCGCAACTAAATTTCCTGAAGAAGCTTGCCCTATCTCAAAGGAATGGCTTTCCCTGGGTTTTCGTAGGGGCAGGTTTAAAACCCGCCCCTAGAGCCCACCATTTCTCAGGAGCCACGCATGAGTGCTCCCCTACAGGATATTCTCCCCCTCTGCCCTTACCCCTTGGTTTCACGGTTTTTTCGGCTTCCCTGGCGCAGCTCCAGACCCATCCGCACCAGGGCGGCCTCCAGGTCGGCGAAGTCATACCCGGGCGGCGCCTGGGCCTGCCAGTGGCGCCGCAGCTCCTCCAGGGCCTCCCGGGGGCTTAGCCCCCGGGGTGTCAGCCCCGCTTCGCTGGCGGCGGCCTGGGCCAAAGGGCTCAGGGGCGGCGCGGCCTTGAGCCAGACCCCCCGCAATTCCCGCAAAAAGATGTTGACCGTGGTGGGGCCGATCCCCGGGGCCAGTTCCATGAGCCGCCGCTCCAGGTCCGCAGGGTCCGCCGCCGCCTCGTGCAGGCGCTCCAGGGAGCCTTGATAGCGCTCTTTGAGGGACGCCATCACCTGGAGCAGCTTGGTGGCCGTCTTGAAGTCGTAGCGGGCATAGCCGCCCTGGTCCAGGAGGGCCACCAGTCCGTCCCAGCCCAGCGCCAGAATGGCTTCGGGCGAGGTGACCCCATTGGCCGCGAAGACCCGGAAGGTACGGGCGGCCAGGAGACCGGAGATGCGGGCTCCGTAGAAGATGGCTGCCAGAAACCACTGGTGCCGCGCCTCGGGGCCGGAGGAGACCTTAAGCCCCAATTCTCCGGCAAAGCGGCCTTTGAACCTGGTGAGCAATGCCGCCATGGCCTCCATGTTCGCGCCCCCGCTCTTTTGAGCTATTGTCATTATAGCCGAAAAATAGTAACTAGAACCGACCCTGGCAATGGCTGCGGCGGCCCGGGAGGAGAACCGGCTGGCCTGAACCTTACCTCAAGAAAGTGCAAGCCGAATTGATAGCCCAGTGGCCGCCTTCTCAGCCGCGGCTGGGGGCAAGGCATGGGCCACCGCCAGCGAGAAGATTCTTCTCAACCCTGTAAGGTGATGATGACCCTCGGAGACATCAAGGCAGCCAGAGAGCGCATTAAAGGGGTGGCGCGGCACACCCCGCTGGTCTATTCCAACACCTTGAGCCGGGTAAGCGGCCGGGAGGTCTATCTCAAGCTGGAGAATCTCCAGACCACCGGCTCCTTCAAGCTGCGGGGGGCCATGAACCGCCTCTCCCTCCTGAAGGCGCGGGGTGAAGGAGGTGGAAGGGTGGTGGCCGCCTCCGCGGGCAACCATGGCCAGGGGGTGGCCTTTGCGGCAGCCCATCTGGGAATCCCGGCCACCATCATCATGCCCCAGGGGGCCTCCATCTCCAAACAGATGGCCAGCCAGGGATATGGGGCCCAGGTCATTCTGTCCGGCCAGGACGTCTCCCAGTCCCTGGAGAAGGCCAGGGCCATGGAGGCCGAGGGTTATAGCCTCATCCATCCCTATGACGATCCGGAAGTGATGGCCGGGCAGGGGACCCTGGGTCTCGAGATCCTGGAGGATCTGCCGGAGGTGGACGCCGTGGTGCTGCCGGTGGGGGGCGGCGGCCTGGCGGCAGGTGCCGCCCTGGCGTTGAGCGAATCCCGGCCCGGGGTCCGGATCATCGGCGTGCAGACCACCCGCGTGCCTTCCCTGGCCAGGGCCTTTCTGCACGGGGCCCCGGTGGCGGTGCCGGCCCTGCCCACCCTGGCCGACGGCATCCGGGTGCCCCTCACCGGCAGCCGGCCCTATCCCTGGCTGGTCAAATACCTGAAAGACCTGGTATTGGTAGAGGAGCAGGAAATCGCCCAGGCCTTGCTGCTGCTCTTGGAAAGCAAAAGGGTGCTGGCCGAAGGGGCCGGGGCCGTGGCCACCGCGGCCTTCCTGGGACAACTGGCCTCCCGCCCCCTGGGCCGGCGGGTGGTCCTGCTGGTAAGCGGCGGCAATATCGACATTCCTTTGCTGGAGAGGGTGCTGACCCGGGCCCTGCTGGAGAAACGCCGCCTCCTGACCTTGCGGGTGGCCCTGGAAGATTATCCCGGGTCTCTGGGGCGCCTCACCACCCTCCTGGGGCGGACCGGGGCCAATATCCTCCACCTGTTCCATGACCGCCAGGCCCGGGAACTGCCTTTGGACTATACCCGGGTGCAACTCAATTTGGAGACCCGGAACCTGGAACATGGCCAGGCGGTGCTTAAGGCTCTCCGGGAAGCAGGTTATCAGGTGGAAGAACAGGCTTAAGCGGCGGTTTTTCGGATCGCAACCCGAAAACGGAAAAGGGCTCTTCATGAGCATTGCCTCTCGCATCAAGTCGGCGATGGAAAGCTCCTCCTGGATCCGGAGGATGTTCGAAGAAGGCGGGGAGCTCAAGGCGCGGCTGGGGGCGGATAAGGTCTTCGATTTCACCCTGGGCAATCCCGACTTGGAGCCGCCGCGGCGGTTCAAAGAGGAACTGCTGGCGGCGGCGCAGGACCCCCGCCCCGGCCTCCACGGCTATATGTCCAACGCCGGGTTGCCGGAGACCCGCCAGGCCCTGGCCGCCCACCTGGGCCGGGTCCATCAACTGGACTTCCGGGCCGGCGACCTGATCCTCACCTGCGGCGCCGCCGGGGCCCTCAATATCATCCTCAAGACCATCCTGGACTTAGGCGATGAGGTGATCGTATTTGCCCCTTATTTCGTGGAATATCTGACTTACGCCGACAATCATGGCGGCGTGGCCCGGGTGGCGGAAACCGATGCGGACTTCCAACTCGACTTGAACCGCCTGGCCGCGGTCTTGAGCCCCAGAACCCGGGCGGTGCTGATCAATTCCCCCAACAATCCCACCGGCCAGGTCTATGAGGCCGCGGCCCTGCTAGCGCTGGGTCAATTGCTGGGACGGCATGTGGCAGCCCACGGCCGGCCGGTCTATCTGGTGGCGGATGAACCTTACCGCCGCATCGTTTACGATGGACTTGAGGTCCCCAGCGCCTTCGCGGCCTATCCCGACACCCTGCTGGCCACCTCCTTTTCCAAGGATCTCTCCATCGCCGGGGAGCGCCTGGGCTATGTGGCGGTGAGCCCCCGGACCCCGGGCCGCCTGGAACTGGCGGGCGGCCTGGTGCTGGCCAACCGCATCCTGGGATTCGTCAACGCCCCGGCCCTGATGCAGCGAGTGGTGGCCCCCCTGACCGAAGTGGGGGTGGATATCACCCCTTATGCCCGGCGCCGGGAGATTTTTTGCCAGGTGCTGGGAGAGGCCGGTTATGAATTTTTCAGACCCAAAGGGGCCTTCTATATCTTCCCCAAGGCCCCGGGGGGCGACGACCTGGCCTTTGTGGCGCTCCTGAAGGAGGAGAATATCCTGGCGGTGCCGGGCCGGGGCTTCGGCCGGCCGGGCCATTTCCGCCTGGCCTTTTGCGTGCCGGAAACGGTGATCGCCAACGCCGCCCCCGGCTTCGCCCGGGCCCGAAAACGGGCCGGTTAGGGATTAGGGATTAGAAACAAGATCCTTCCTTGGCACCGATCCCTGACCCCTCGCATAACTGGCATATGGTAAAACGGACTCCATTGTCCCGGCCTCTGGCCCTCAAGGACGTGCTCCAGGACTTCCTCTCGCCCGGGGACCTGGATGGCCTGGAGTTGCGCCAGCGCATCCGCCAGGTCTGGGAGCGGGCGGCGCCCGCCCCCATCAGGGAACACGCCCGCCTGGTGGACCTCCGGCGGCGGGAGCTCTGGGTGGAAGTGCCGGACGGCGTTTGGGGCCAGGAATTACAATTCCTGAAACCCAGAATCCTGGAGGAACTGGCCAGGGTCCTGGGCCCCGGCCTGGTCCGGGACCTGCGCATCCGGGTGGGAGGCTCCTAAACTGGAAAAATTTTTGACCCAGGGATGGACGATTACTCGAGGAACGGTTCCATCGCGAGGGACGCACCTGGTCCATCCTGATGCCTGAAGATCATCAAAATATAACCTGGCTATCCTTCGGACTGGCCTTGGCGGGCGGGTATAGCGATGCCGCTTCCTTCATTCTTGCCAACACCTTTACGGGTCATGTCACAGGGAACTTCGTCCTGACTGCCGTCAGCCTAGCCGCTCAGGATTGGCGAACTTTCTCCCGGCGATCCCTGGCCATAGTCCTCTTCCTTACGGGTATTATTCTGAGCGCCATCCTGAAACGCCTGCTCCCCCCGAAGCCGTCGCGGGTTTTTCTGCCGGTGGTGCTGGGCTTGGAGATCGTCCTGATTGGCCTGGCGTATTTAGCCCTGACATCTCCTCTGGCCGTCAGGCTTGGACTTTTTGTTATCTGTATGGCTCTCGCCCTGGGCCTGCAAAATGGCGCCTGGCAGGGAGCAGGCGGCCTCACGGTCCACAGCACCTATATTACCGGCATGATCACCAATCTACTTACTATCGGAACCCAAAGATACCTTTCCCAACCGGCCCGGGAGGCAAGGCCCAATCCCAAAATCAGCCTGCTCTCCGGTATCGGGGTGGCATTCATCGCTGGCGCGGCGCTGGGAGCCGTGCTGGTTTTTCGCTTTGACGCTCTGGGCATTCTCGGCGTCGCCTTGGTGTTGCTGGCCCTGCTGATCCATCAGTCCGTCACCATCTTGAGGCGCCTTTGATGAACCTGGCCGGATTGTCCGAGCTGATCATCCCGGCCAAGCCAGCCCAATACGCCCTCGACGGGAGGTCCTGGCGCCGCCCCAGGTTGGCTAAAAAATTGACGATACTCATATTATTCCAGTTATTATGATAAGTAAAATCGGTAAGGACATTAAAGATAATTTGGAAAGATTGACGACGCAGGCGTCTCGCCTGTACGGACGGAGAGGCGGGCGGGCCGCCCCCTGCCCCAAAGGTCTCCTCATTATTTCCAGGTGAGCCGCGGGCTCATGAACGACGGTTGGGAACATCTGCTAAGGAATGCCAATGGGGCCGAATTTCGAGGATAGGGGAGGGGAGGGGGGCGATCCCCGGCCGCCGTCCAGCTTTACCTGGCCGCCGCCGCTCGTGCCCGGGGACTCCATCGCCCTGGCGGCCCCGGCCAGTTGCGCAGCCCGGGAGGCCTTGGAGGCCGGGATGCAGGTGCTCAGCGATTGGGGCTTCCGGGTGCAGTGCGGCCCGGAGGTCTTCTCCAGCCGGACCCCGGGACGGGAGACCGACCTTAGGCTCGCCCGGCGCTTTCAGGAGCTTTGGTGTAACCCGGAAATCAAGGCAGTCATGGGGGTGCGGGGCGGCTACGGCTCCCTGAAGCTCCTGCCCTATCTGGACCTGGCCTCCCTGGGTGCGGCCCCCAAGCGCCTGGTGGGCTTCAGCGACCTTACCAACCTTCTCTGGCATCTGCACCACCGCCTGGGTCTGGTGACCTTCCATGGCCCCACCGTGGCCCAACTGGGGGAGATGACCGCGGGCGCCCGGCAAAGCCTGTTCGACTGGCTGACCGCCCCGGGGCCCCGGGCGGCCAATTTTGCCGGACTGACCGTCCTCTGCCCTGGAGTGGCGGAAGGCCCGCTGGCGGGCGGCAACCTCACTACCCTGTGCCATCTGCTGGGAACCCCTTTTGCCCCGCAATTCAGGGGTTATCTCCTCTTCCTGGAAGATCACCGCGAGGCCCTTTACCGCCTGGACCGCATGATCCATCACCTGCTCTTGGCCGGGGCCCTGGATGGGGTCAAGGGCGTGGTATTGGGGGGCTTCAGCGGCTGCGGCAGCTTTGATGGCCTGCTGGAGGTCTGCGCGGCCGCCCTGGAGTCCCTGAAGGTGCCGGTATTGGCCGGCCTGCCCCTGGGCCACCAGCCGGACAACCACACCCTGCCCCTGGGAGCCCGGGCCCGCCTCGATTCCCGCATGGCCTGCCTCTCGTTGCTGGCCTAAGCCCCGGCGCCCCTGATTCCCGGCCAATCCTCCAAGCCCGCCGCCTTACCCACGGGGATTTTTTTGGCCCGGCGCATTGACATCGCCTTTTTGAACCTTACTCTTACACGAGATTATTAAAACGTCGGGAGGCAAACATGGCAAAAAAAGTCTATACCTGTCAGACCTGCGGCGCCCTGGCCGAGGAGCCGGGACACCTGTGCAACCCCAACCAGGACCCCATGACCTGCGCCTTTTGCGGAGCCAAGGCCCCGCACACCAAGCATTACTGCAAGGGCAAGCTGGCGGACATCAAGTATGTCTGCAACAAATGCGGCCGCTTGGCTACATCTGAAGATTTACTCTGCGAACCCACCTCTGTGCCGTCAAAGTGACCTCGCTTTGCACCGGTAGGCAGCTCTTCTGAGGGGCGAAAGCGGGCCGCAGCGCGGCAGCATTACTGAAATCTTTGGACTCGCGGTCGTCGGCGGGGCTTGACTCGGGACGATTAAGGGGCACGGCTGGCCGTGCCCCTTTTTTTAGGCGAAGCAGGAATATCGGCTCAGCTCATATAGGCGTGCATGCTTTGCAGGTAGTTGACGCCGAAGTAGGTGAAGATAACCGCCAGGAAGCCCAGGACCGACAGCCAGGCGATACGGCGCCCCTGCCAGCCCTTCAGCAGGCGGGCGTGCAGCAGGGCGGCGTAAATGAGCCAGGTGACCAGAGAGGCGTCCTCCTTGGGGTCCCAACTCCAGTACTTGCCCCAGGCGGTTTCGGCCCATACCGCCCCGGTCAGGATGCCGAAGGTGAGCAGGAAAAATCCCAGGATCGCAGCCCGGTAGATGAGCCGGTCCAGCAGCGGCAGGGCCGGCAAGGCTCCCCTGGGACTATAATCCTGGATCAGGTAGAGGAGGGCGGCGCCGAAGGCCACCGTCAAGGCGGAATAGCCCAAAAAGCAAATGACCACGTGGATGAGGAGCCAGTTGCTCTTCAGGGCCGGCATCAGGGGCTGAATGTTGGCGTCCACTCCCCCGAAAGAGGCCTTGGCCAGGAGCAGGCAGGCCAGCATCGCCACGATGGCGCCCAGCCAACCCCGGAGATAGCGGCGGAATGCCAGCAGACCCATGGCCGGCAGGCACCAGGAAAAGAAAACCAGGGAATCGTAATAGTTTGACAACGGCGCCTGGAAGATAATCAGGCGGAGCTTCTCCAGGAAGAGCGGCGGCGGGGTGGGTCCGGCGGCCATCTGGTAAGAGGCGTACCAGCGGCCGATGAGGGCCCCGCTCTGCAGCGCCAGGCCGGCCCAGAGCATCCCGCGCCCCAGCCGCTGCAGCCAGGAGGAGGACCACAACTCGGCCATGACCAGGATGATGGCCACCCCCAGATAGAGCAACATCGCCAGGCCCAGTAACTGACTCATGATGGCGTTCCCTTCTTGAGTTCCTCCAGAAGGCGGGTCTGGCGGAGGTCAAAGTCCTCCCGGTTCCGGGGGCTCGACCCCAGAAGGCGTCCCTGCCAGTCCCCCTGGGGAGATTTTTCCAGGACCAGCGCCCAAACCTGGTGGGGCCGGAAGAAGGCCAGGTAAAATCCCGGCAACAGCAGGAGAAAGCCCAGGTAAACCCAGGGGACCCCTGGATCCTGCTTCACCTGGAATACCGAGTAATATTGAAAATTCGCCTCTTCCAGGGCAAACCGGTAAGGCCCGATTGGCTCCTGCATCTCCGGGTGGTCTTTAAGGACCCAGAAGACTGCGGGGTGCTCCTGGCCGCTTTTATAGGCGAGCTGCACTGCCGGTCCATAACCCTCCAAGTTGCCTTCCAGCTTGATCAGCATAATTTGCGCCTCGCCGCCGGGCAGGGTCACAAACTGGTGCAGGGAGAGATGCAGGCTCTCCCGGCGGGACCCCTGGATGACCTGCAAGCGCACCGGGCCCTCGGGTTGGGTGCCGTAGGAGGCCTGGTAAAAGGTGAAGCCGCCGAAGCTCACCGGTTCGTTTACCCGGCAGGTGGCCCGCAGTTCGGCGCCGCCGGGGGGATTTTGGCCATTTTTGGTAAATGTGAGGTCGGAGCGAAATTCCTTGGGTATGCTGCCTTCCTCATAGTACTCTACCTGAAAACGGTCCAGGCGCACCTGAAAACCTAAAGGCATCTCTCGGTCGCTGGGCCCCACCAGGAAGCTCTGGGCCGTGGTTCCCTGCATCAAGGGAAGACTGCCGTCGATCCCCCAGAACTTGCCGATCAGGCCCCCGGCCAGGATGAGCAACAGGGCCAGGTGCACCAGGTACGGCCCCAGGGGACGGAAACGGCCGCTTTCATGAGAGAAGACCTCTTTTCCCGGCAGGACCTGGCGCCGGGTGCGGCCCAATTCCCGGCGCCAAATACGGGCCGCCGCCCCCCGGGGATCTGTGCCCCGCGGCCATTTGAGGCTGCCACGCGGCGGCAGGGTGAGGGCTGCCTCAACCGTGAGGAGGGTAAATGCCCGGCGCCAGGCCCGGGGCAGACCGTTGATCAGGCAGGAGAGGATATTCAGGGCCAGGAGGCAAACGGGGCCCAGGAACCAGGGAGGCAAGATACTGAAGTAAATATCGCCCAGGCCGCTCCGCCAGATAATTGTGCCCCAGAGCTCCCCGAAGCTGGCAAAATAAGCCTCCGCCGGCTGCTTCTGGGGCAGCACGGTGCCGAGGATGGCCACGGCCGCCAGGATCAGCAGCAGGAAGACGGTGAGGCGAATGGAGGTCAACCAGCCCCACAGCCAATACTTCGGCCGGGCTGGACTTTTGGTGGTGGACATGGACTTAGTTGCAGACCTCGGATTTTCCGGCCAAGATGGCCGGGGGATCGGAGCTTCAGGGAAGATCCAGGGGAATGGAGGAAGAAACCGGAGAGGCGGTTATCACTTCAATCTTCTTCCAGATCCTCTTCTTCGCTCAAGTAGTCTTTGTATTCCTCTTCGCTCAGGAGTTCGTCAAACTCCTGGCTGGAAGTCAACTCCACCTTGACCAGCCAGCCTTCCGCCATGGGGTCCTCATTGATGATCTCCGGCTCTTCCGCCACTTCGTCATTGACTTCGAGAACCTCACCCGAGACCGGCGCCTTTACGTCACGACGGCCGTTTTTGGCCTCGACCTTGATAAAGGATTCCTCTTTGAGGAACTCCTCACCTTCTTCGGGGAGGCGGATGCCGTGAATCTCTCCCATCTTCTCCTGGAGATAATCCGTCAGGCCAATGGTGGCCTGAGTTTCATCATCCATCCGCACCCACACATGGTCCCGGCCGAAGCGCAGTTCGCCGATGGCGCTCACCTCAATCCCTGATGATCTCAGGCCCCAGCTTTATTGGGCTTGTTTTTACTAGGAAGACGCTGGAAAATATATATAACCTAAAATCGATTTGGCAAGGATTTTTTGTCTGGCCGGTCTATTTGGCCGCGGCCGGGATTTTTCCTGCTCCCGGCCATTATCTGCCGCGGCCGGTTTTTAACTTGACAATATCGGCGCCAGCAATTAGTTTACACTATATTTCACAACCACCAGGGAAGATAGCCGAAGGGAGCATAACTAATGAAGGCAATTGAAAAAATCCTTTTCCCCATCGACTTTGCCGAGACCTACGATACCCTGTTGCCCTGGGTCTCCACCTTTGTGGACAAGTTCGACGCCGCCCTCTACGTCGTGTTCGTCACCCAGGACCTGTCGAGCTTTTCCAGCTTTCACGTGCCCCACGGCAACATCGAGAGTTTCCAGGAGGAGGCGGTGGCGGCTGCCAACCGAAAGATGGCCGCCACGGTCAAGGAACATTTTGGGAAATTCCACAAACTGGAGTCCCGGGTTCTGACGGGTGATCCGGCCGCCAAGATCATGGAACTGGCCAAAAAAGAGAAAATCGATCTGATTATCATGGGCGCCCACGGCCGCAAGGGCCTGGAGCGGGTCTTCTTCGGCAGCGTGGCCGACGAGGTCGTAACCGGGGCCCCGTGTCCGGTGCTCACCATTCATCCCTAGGCTGGCGACGCCTAGAATCTGGTTAAGGTCGGCGCCGCGGGAAGCGCTTTCTGCATAATCTCAAGGGCGCGCCTCCAGGCGGCAAAGGCGAGAATCCTTCCCCTCACCAGACCTTCCCGAGAGGGAGGGCCCTCACCAAACCAGATACGAAACCCCTTCGGCCCGGCTGGAGGGGTTTTCTTGTCCTGGCAACCTTAAGTGAGGCCGGGGCAGGGCATCCAAGGATTTTGCCCGGTTCGCCGGGGTTTCTGGCCGGCCCACATTGCCATCGGCGCGCTGAAGACTTATGGTGATAGATGACCGGGCTTGCCGGACGGGAAGACGGGCCGCGGCAGCCGCCGATTCCAGCTCAGGAGGGTTCCATCATGACGGTACGGATAGGTAAGACCGCCCCGGAGTTCGAAACCAAAGGGTATCTCCAGGGAGAGATCAAAAGCGTCTCACTGGCGGATTATCGCGGTAAGTGGGTCATGCTCTACTTCTATCCCGGGGATTTCACCTTCGTCTGACCCACGGAATTGACGGCAGTTGCCGCCAAGTACGAGGAGATCAAGTCCCTGGGCGCCGAGGTGCTGGCCATCAGCGTAGACAGCCCCTATACCCACAAGGTCTGGCAGGAAGGGGAGCTTGCCAAGATGGTTCCGGGAGGCCTCCCCTATCCCATGCTCTCGGACCCCGGCGGCCGCATCGGCGACCTCTATTGGGTATATGATGAGGAAAACGGCGTCGATATCCGGGGCCGCTTTCTCATCGATCCCAATGGCATTCTCCAGGCCATGGAGGTGCTGGCCCCGGCGGTGGGCCGTAGCGTGGCCGAGATGATTCGCCAGATCCGGGCCTGCCAGTATGTCCAAACCCATGAGGGTGAAGCCACCCCGGCGGGCTGGGAGCCGGGGAAAAAGACCCTGAAGCCCGGGGAGGACTTGGTGGGCAAGGTCTGTGAGATCTGGGCCCCGGACATGGCTTTTTAACTGCCGCTCTGGCGGGGAAGGGCTGGGGGCCATGGCCGCCGCCCTCCCTGCCGCACCCATCCTGCCGGCCTGATCGGCAAAAATTCCGGCCGTTGGCATCCGCATCTTCCCTTCCCCCTTGCCTCAGGTGAGGACCATGCCTATCTATTGATGAATAGACCATAGGTCTCAGGTTTTCAGATTTCCCTTAATAGACGGGTCGGTAATCTTCGCTTCCCCCACGGCGGCCCCGGAGGTATTCGATCCATGGACCTCCAATGGGTGCGGCCCCGGCGGCGCTGCCGGGTGGGCTTTCAGGAGATGACCCGGCTGGGCTATTTCCGGGTCCCGGCCTGCGCGAGGCTGTTGCGTGAAGAAGCTCTTTGATCAGAGGGAAATCGCCAGACTCCTGGGTATCTCCGAAAGCCGGGTCCGCCGCTGGGAACACCAGGGCTTGGTGCCGCGCCTGAAAAAGACCGGGGGCGCCTTATGGTTCGATTTTCAGGGCCTGGTGGCCTTCCGCACCATACGGCAACTGCGGGGCCAAGGGCTCTCCCTGGCCAAGATCGGCAAATGCGTGGCCAAAATGCGGCGCCTGATGCCCCAACTGAAACAGCCCCTGTCTGAGGTGCGCATCTCCCTGCATCGGCAGCAGATCGTTCTGGGAAGAGGCCGCCTGCAGATTACCCCCGAGGGGCAGCGCCTCATCGATTTCGGCGGCCCGGAGAACCTTGCCATCCCCCTGGCGCGGCAGGACTGGGAGCGTCTCTTCTCCCAGGCCCTGGAGGATGAAGAGGCGGGCCGGCTGGACGAGGCCCGGGAGAACTATGAGACCATCCTGGCCGCCAGGCCCGATCACGCCGACGCCATGGTGAACCTGGGCAATCTCCTCTACCTGGGGGGCGCCGAAACCGCGGCGGCGGCCCGCTACCTCCAGGCCCTGGGGCTTAATCCCGATCACGTCGAGGGCAACTACAACCTGGCCAATCTCCTGGAGGGGCGGGGAGAACTGGCCAGCGCCGCCGCCTTTTACCGCAAGGCCCTGCGCCGCGACCCAGAGTTCGCCGACGGCCATTTCAACCTGGCCATGGTGCTGGAGAGGATGGGCGATCTCTCCGAGGCCAGGAGCCACTGGCGGCGCTTTCTGTCCTTGGACCCTACCAGCCAATGGGCCGGCTACGTGCGGAGGCGGTTGGGAGAAGGGTGAACGGCCGGTTGCCCCGGCCGCGGCGGCTATTCAGTGGGGTGCACCCCGTCGCCCAGGAGCCCGCGAGGTGAATCATGATCAAGACGAAGAGGGCCTATCAGCCTACTACGACGGATGATGGCTTTCGGGTCCTGGTGGAGCGTCTCTGGCCCCGGGGCCTGAGCAGACAGGAAGTGGCGCTGGACCTCTGGCTCAAGGAGGTGGCGCCCAGCCCGGAACTGCGCAAATGGTTCGGCCACGAACCCAGGAAATGGGAGAGGTTTTGCCAGCGTTATTGGGCCGAATTGACTGGCAAAGGCCAGGAAATCGGGCTGCTCCGGGAGAAGGGCCGGGAAGGGAACCTCACCCTGGTGTACGGCTCCCGGGATGAGGTCCACAATGCCGCGGCAGCCCTGAAACTCTATTTGGAAGGCCAGGCCTCTGGCTGAGGCCGAGGTTAGTTCAAAGTTAAAAGTTGAGACCTTTGCGAAAACCAACTCTGTCAGTATTTATTAGATTCTTCGGTCCCTGCGCTCCCTTAGAATGACAAGAATGGGGGACTTTCCAGAGGTCTCAGGTTCAAGGTTGAGGCAGGCATAGATCGGGAAAAAGGCAAATATGCGGGAATTGCCTCCGCCAACGCGAGGTGCCCTATGAAACCCCGGTGTTTCTCAGGTCTTCTGGTGGCCCTTTTTTTGGCCGTCGCTCTCCAATCCAGCTCAGGAGGTCAAGTCATGCAGCTTACATCCACCGCCTTTGCAGATGGCGGGAAGATTCCCCTGCCCTATGTCATGACCGCGGCCGGCGGTAAAAATTTATCACTGCCCCTCGCCTGGTCCGGGGCCCCGGCGGGCACCAAGTCCTTCGCATTGTCCATCGTCGATCCCCATCCGGTGGCCCGTAATTGGGTGCACTGGCTGGTGAAGGACATTCCAGGGACCGCGGGCTCCCTGGAAGAGGGCGCCTCGGGCCGGAAGATGCCTGCCGGGGTGGTGGAGATGCAGAACTCCTGGGGCAAGCCCGGCTATGGCGGCCCCCAACCTCCGCCCGGCACCGGCGACCACCCTTACGTGGTCACCCTCTACGCCCTGAGCGTGCCGAAGCTGGAGGTGAAGCCTTCCGCCGGCCTGGCGGAATTCAAGCAGGCCCTGGAGGGCAAGGTCCTGGCCAGCGCCACCCTCACCGGCTATTATGGCAGATAAAGGTCAGGCGCCGGCGCGCCGGCGGCTTTTCAGGAGCGGGCGTTGGCGCTCCAGGGGCAGTGCCTTTACTGCGGTGGCAACGATTTCCGGCAGCGCCTGATTCTGGGCGCGGGCGGCACGTAAATCTACCGGAACCCGCAGGGCCTTCAATCCCTGGGCCCCCTGTAAATCCTCCAGATCCAAGTCCTCCGTTTCCGCCTGCAGGTATCCGGCAGCCTGGAGGTAATCGATATACTCGAGGTATTCGGCGCTCTCCTGTCTTTGGGAGTAGACAATGGCAATCTTGCCCGGTTGCGTCAGGCGCTCGGCAGACCCTTTGACTAAGGCCTTATCAATCCGTTTCTTAATGATCTCGTGGCGGATATCGTAGGCGCCCTCCACTTCGAAGTGCCGCTCATCCGGACTGAAGAAGATGGAGAGCGGTGAATCCTGGGCCAGAATAAGGTGGGTAGTCTCCAGGGGCACCGGCAGACTGCCTCTGATCTCCTCAGTGCGGCGCACCACCTCACAGGTAACCATGAGCTGCCACAGGCGCAGATTTTTTAGATACATGGGACTGTAATTGCCGTTCTCCACCATGCTGGCGCCGATATATATGGTGTGTTCCACCCCGTCGGTCTTAAGCTTCTCAAAATAGTGGGGAAAATATTCCTGCGCCTTGGCTTCCTCCTGATCCAGATAGGTTGCGATAGTCTCATTGATGAGATTGAGACTCTCTTCAAAGTCTCGCCGGCTCCGGTAAATCGTCAGCATCTTCGGATCCAGGGCGGCCCGGTAAGCAGCTATCTTCTCGGCCACCGGGGCGCCGAAACCGGCCAATTGGTCAAAGATGGGTTCGATCACCCGCTGGATGAAAAACGGTTTGGTAGCCTCGTCTCCGGCGTTCAGGCCAACCTGCAGCCCTTTGATATGCTTGTCGATGCGGTGGCTGAAGGCCGCCAGGATCGGCAAGGGCCGGTGCTGATAGGCAAGCTGCAGGACTTCCCGGGCCAGGCGGAAATGTTCGAGGAGATCGGCCTGGATGGCGGCGTTGCGATGATCGCTGGACATCCTGACGTCGGAAATGCCGAACAGTGGATAAACCTGGTGGAAGACAATGGGTTCCAGAGCTGCATCCCCTTCGTCCTTATGCTGGATGTAGTGCAGGGCTGACTGCTGAAAGCGCCATTCCACCGAGGGGTGGATCGCGGTGAACTCCTCTTTGATGACGGTTTGAATCTTTTGGTCCAGTTGCTCCAGGCTGCGATTCAAAGCCACGGCGAACAGCAGCAGAACCGGCTGCAGGCTGGCCGTGTTCAGGGCGTTCAGCGCCCCGGGGCGGGTTGACTTGAGCACCAGGGTTCCCAGGAGCCGATCCTGGTAGAAGAGGGGAGCAACATAAACGCTCCGGTAGCCGTGCTCCAGCATGCGCCCTTCCAAGACCGTGCTCTTGGGATAATCTTGCAGATCTTCAACGACCAGCGGCTCGCCCTGCTCCATCACCTGGGCAAATATCGATCCTTTGAATTCACTCCGCTGGTAATGGGTGGCATTCTCCAGAATGCAGGTCGTTTCCGGCTGTTTATGGGCATGCGGTAAGATGAGAATCTGTTCGCCCCGGATGGCGGCCAGCCCAAGTGAGAGGTCCGGCTCTCGCAGGTAGATCTGCAATTTTTCCTGCAGGTCGGTAAAACCCTCTCGTTGGAAAATCGATTCCTTCTCGAACAGGTCGGCCTGCAGGGATGATAGCATCTCATGAGCCGTCACGTCCGCGGCCCTGAAAACGGCAAAACCCTGAAATTCAAAGGTCTCCGGGGGTATCAGTTCCATCCATACCTTCAGGTCGGTAACGTTAGCCAGGAGCCGGTTCCGCTCGGCTTCCGTCAAAACCTTGGGCTCCGCCAGCGCCTTGATTTCCAGGAATTTGGGGTCCAGGGCGATATTTAAGAACCGATCCAGTCCGGTTTTCGGGCAGCGGGCCTGGGCCAAGAGGGGATAATCCCAGGTGAGGTCGAAGCCGTAAAATTTATTCAGGATAAAGATATACGCCTTGAGGGTCCGCCCCCGGAGCAACTGTTCGGGGTCGACGTTCAATTGCGGCGCAAAACTCTGTCCTCTCATCCCGAAAAGGGTTTTGAAGAGTGGGGTGGCATAGAAGCCAATAAACTCGAAAGGCACGACGGCCGCGGCGCAATCGCTCTCATAAAACGCCGGCGGGAAAACCACGCTCATCAACAGATCAAGGAGTTCCCGGTGCTTTTCCAGGATGGTGAGGTCCTCGATGGGTTCCCGGAGTTCAGGGCTGTCCTCTAACTTTTGCCGGATAAGCGGCCCCAGGCAAGCCATCCCGCCACTGTCTTCGGCCACCAAGCCCTCCCAGAAATCGATCAATGGCCTCAGGCTCAGTCTGGTCCGGAAAGGAAATTTAACCTTTTGGGGTTCCATTACGTCCTCTTTACTAGAATTTTTCATTAATTTAATCATTTGTAAGCTGCGATCAAGGGATCGAAAAGCGATGGCGGTCGGAAGGGTTTTGTTCTGTGAATAGTAGAGTTTGGCCGGCAAGAACAGCAAGCTTTTCCAAAAGCTGGGGGCTGAAGCCCGACCGGTATCCTTTGCTTTTGCCGCTCTTTGCGGATAAAATGAGCCGACGTTAAGAAGGCCCGGCCGCAGGCCCGCGGTCCGGGTGGGGGATCGGATGCAAGGAAGACGCAGGCTGCTCATCGGAGTCCTGGCCATGCTGGCGGTGGCCGGCATCCTGGTCTATTCACTGCGCTGGTGGCAGGCCCGGCCGCCCGCTGACCTCTTGCGCCTGCAGGGGCATATGGAGGCCACCGAAACAGATCTCTCCTTCAAGGTGCCCGGCCTCATCGCAGAGATCTATTTCCAGGAAGGGGACTGGGTCAGCAGCGGTCAGAAGGCGGCCCTCCTGGAGGCCAAGGACCTGAAGGACGGAGTCGCCAAGGCCCGGGCTGACCTGGCCGCGGCCAGGGCCAATCTCGCCAAGATGGAAACCGGCTACCGGCCCCAGGAGGTCAAGGAGGCCCAGGCCCAGGCGGGCAAGAGCGGGGCGGACCTGGCCAATAAGCGGCTCGATTATGAGCGCTACGAGAACCTCTACCAGCGCCGGGTAGTGGCGGCCCAAACCCGGGATAAGGCCGAATCCGATTACTTGATGGCCAAGGCGGACCATCAGAGCGCCCTGGCGGAACTCAACCTGCGCCAGGAAGGCTACCGGGCCGAGGACATCGACCAGGCCCGGGAACAGGCGAAGGCCGCCCAGGCGGCCCTGGATTTGACTATCACCCAGTTGGGGTACGCCACCATCTATTCCCCGGTGAATGGGGTGGTTTTGGTGCGGCCCATGGAGCCGGGGATGACCGCGGCGGTGGGGGCCCCGGTGCTGACCCTGGGAGACCTGGACAACATCTATCTGGAAGCCTATATACCCGAGTCCGATCTGGCCCGGGTCAAATTCGGCATGAAGGCCTACATCACCACCGACGCCTACCCCGGCAAGCAATATCCCGCCTGGGTCTCCTTCATCAACTCCAAGGCCGAGTTCACTCCCAAGCCGGTGGAGACCTTCAAGGAGCGGGTAACCTTGGTGTACCGCACCAAGATCCGGGCCCAAAACCTCAATTACGACCTGAAGCCGGGCATGCCGGCGGAAGCGGTAATCCTTCTTGACCAACACGACAGCCAGGCGCCAGAGCAGCCCCAAGCCCCCCGGTGAGCTGGCCATCCGGGCCCAAGGCCTGGGCAAGCGGTTCGGCGGCCTGACGGCGGTGGACCACCTGGACCTGGAAGTGGCCTACGGCGAGGCCTTTGCCCTGGTGGGGCCGGACGCCGCCGGCAAGACCACCACTATGCGGATGCTGGTGGGCATCATGGACCCGGACCAGGGCCGGGCCGAGGTCCTGGGGTTCGACACGGTCAAGGACGCGGAGCGCCTCAAGGAGCAGATCGGCTACATGCCCCAGCGCTTCGGCCTCTATGACGATCTGACCGTGGCGGAAAATATCGCCTTCTACGCCGACATCTACCAGATGGCGCGCCGCGACCGGGACCGCCGCCTTCCCGAGTTGCTGGGCTTTTCCAACCTCACCCCCTTCACCGCCCGCCTGGCCCGGAACCTCTCCGGGGGCATGCGCCAGAAGCTGGGGTTGGTCTGCGCCTTGATTCATACGCCCCGCCTCCTGTTCCTGGATGAACCCACCTTCGGGGTGGATCCGGTCTCCCGCCGCGAATTCTGGGAGATCCTCTACCGCCTCCTGGGGGGCGGTATCACTATCTTTCTATCCACCGCCTACATGGATGAGGCCGAGCGGGCCCACCGGGTGGGTCTGATCCACCAGGGCCAGCTCCTGATGGTGGATACCCCCAAGGCCCTGAAGGGCTCCTTTCAGGGCGAGCTGCTGGAGGCCAGGGCCGCGGATATGCGCGCCGCCCGGAAGCTCTTGCGCGGTAACTCCCTGGTCCTCCAGTCCCTGGTTATGGGAGAGCGGCTGATGCTTACGGTGGCCTCGGCGGACGAGGCATCCGGGCCCTTGACCGCGGCCCTGGAGCAAGCCGGGCTCAGCGAGGTGAGTGTTGCCCCGGCTGAACCCAATCTGGAAGATCTGTTCGTCCAAATCGTAGAGCGGCAGCAGGAGAAGGAGCAACCTGCGGGGTCTTAAGCGCTGGGGGAAGCGGTTCCCGGGCCGGGAAGCGATACCTCTGCGGCCCCGGCTCCCCTGGGCTGGAAGCTGTGCCGGGAAACCGGGGATCGAGGGTGGTCTGAGAAGATGAGCGGCGCACCAGAAATCGTGGTTAACAACCTCTCCCGCCATTTCGGGGACTTCAAGGCGGTGGACCGGATCAGCTTCGAGGTCAACCGGGGGGAGATCTTCGGTTTTCTGGGACCCAATGGCGCCGGGAAATCCACCACCATCCGCATGCTCACCGGTCTGCTGCTGCCCACTAACGGCTCCGGCCGGGTGGGCGGCTTCGACATCATACGGGAAAACGACCGGATCAAAGAAAACATCGGCTACATGTCCCAGCGCTTTTCCCTCTATGATGACCTGACCGCCGAAGAGAACCTGAACTTCTTCGGGGGCGTCTATGGTCTGCCCGCGGCTCGCCTCCGGGAGCGCCTCACCCAGGTCCTGAGCCTGGTAGGCCTGGAGGCCCGCCGCCGGCAACTGACCCGTACCCTGCCCCTGGGCCTGAAGCAGCGGCTGGCCCTGGCCTCGGCCATCATCCACGAGCCTGGCATCCTCTTTCTGGACGAAGCCACCAGCGGGGTGGACCCCATCTCCCGGCGCAATTTCTGGGATCTGATCTATGCCATGGCGCAGAAGGGGGTGACCATCCTGGTGACCACCCATTACATGGAGGAGGCCGAGTTTTGCGACCGGTTGGTGCTCATTTACCAGGGCCGGATCGTGGCCCGGGGCACCCCCCGGGAGCTGAAGGGGGAAGTGCAGGAGACCATTCTGGCGATCCATCCCGACAATCTGGACGCGGCGCTGAGCCTCATCAAGCAATTGCCCGGGGTGGTCGAGGCCGCGGTCTTTGGGGACGGCCTGCACGTGGCGGTGGCCGAGCCCCAGGAAGTGGAAGGCCGCATCACCGCAGTCCTGGCGGCCCATAATATCGCCCTCAGAGGCCACATTGAAAGGGTGCGGCCCAGCCTGGAGGACGCCTTCATCGCCGTGGTCCAGCGGGCCGGAGAATAAGGCAAGCGGCAAAAAGTGAGAGCTTGCAAAGGGCAGCCCAGAAGTGAGCCAATGTTAATCTCGTTCATTAAAAAGTTGAAGGCTGGCGGGGCAGCGGCGGTCTGCCGGATCGCCCCGGCGGCCCGCCGGGTCGCCCCTACCGGGGGCTGCCCATGAACCTGCACCGCACCTGGGCCATCTTCCGCAAAGAGGTGATCCACGTCCGCCGGGACCCCATCAGCCTCCTGGAAATCATTCTGCTGCCCCTGATCCTCATGCTCCTCTACGGCTACGCCCTCACCTTCGACATCAAGAAAGTCTCCCTGGCGGTCTATGACCAGGAAAACAGCCAGTTGAGCGAGGAGCTGGTCAGGCGCTTTGAGAGCACCGACTATTTTAACCTGGCGCGCTTCGCCCGGAGTTATGCGGATCTGCAGGATCTGGTCGCCAGGCACGAGGTGCAGGTGGGTTTGGTTATCCCCTATGACTTCTCCTGGTCGTATCAGACCGGGAAGACCGCCAGGGTCCAGGCCGTGGTGGACGGCACCGATTCCAACACCGCCAACATCATCCTGGGATACATCGAGGGGGTGACCGCCCCTTACGCCCAGGAGCTCCTGGTGCAGCGCCTGCAGGGCCAGGGGCCGGCCGGACCGGGAAGCCCGGTGGACGCCCAGTTGCGCTTCTGGTTCAACGAAGACCTGGAGTCCCGCAATTACATCGTCCCTGGCCTCATCGCGGTGATCATGACCGTGGTGGGGGCGCTCCTCACCTCCCTGACCGTGGTGCGGGAGCTGGAGCGGGGCAGCATGGAGGGCCTGCTGGCCACTCCCCTGAAGAAGACGGAGCTGCTCCTGGGCAAACTGGGGCCCTATTTCTTCATCGGCATGCTGGACATGGGGATTGTCATGGCCATGGGCAAGTTTCTCTTCCAGGTGCCCTTGCGGGGCAGCCTTTTGCTGCTCATCGGCCTCTCGGCCCTGTTTCTCATCGCCACCCTGGGGCAGGGGCTGCTCATCTCGGTGACCTCCGAAAGCCAGTTGCAGGCCTTCCAGATGGCCTTGCTCACCACCTTCTTGCCGTCCTTTCTGCTCTCCGGGTTCGTCTTCGCCATCTACCTGATGCCCCTGCCTTTGCGGATCGTCTCCTTGATCGTGCCGGCCCGCTACGTGGTGACCATCTCCAAGGGTATATATCTCAAGGGCCTCGGCCTCGGGGTGCTGTGGCCCAGCGCCGTGATGCTGGCCGCCTCCGCTGCCTTATTTGTTTCCCTGGCCATCCGCAAATTTGTGAAGAAGGTTCATTAATAGCAATGTTGCGACGCATCCGGCACATCATCATCAAGGAATTCATCCAGGTCTGGCGGGATAAGAAGCTCCGCTTTTTTCTCATCCTGCCGCCCCTGATCCAGCTCCTGGCTTACGGCTACGTGGTCAATTTCGACATCAAGCATGTGGCCACCGCCATTTTCGACGAAAGCCGCACCCAGGAGAGCCGGGAGCTCATCCAGCGGTTCACCTCCAACGACTGGTTCCAGGTGAATTACTATCTCAACAGCCGGCGGGAACTCCTGGACCTGATCGACCGGGGCGAGATCACCATGGCCCTGTGGATCCAGTGGGATTTTGCCAAACAACTGCGCCAGGGGAAAAGCGGCCAGGTCCAGGTGATCGTGGACGCCACCGACTCCAACGCCGCCCTCATCGTCAGCCGCTACGCCAGTACCGTCATCGGGGATTATTCCCAGGAGCAGTTGCTCGCGCGCCTTGAACGCCAGGGGGTGGGCCGGACCGGGAGACCGGTCATTCCCTTGAGCCTGGAGGCCCGGGCCTGGTTCAACCCCAATCTGATTTCCCGCTACTCCATGGTGCCCGGGGTCGTCGCCATGGTGGTGCTGCTCATCTCCCTGATGCTCACGGCCCTGTCGGTGGTGCGGGAAAAGGAGATCGGCACCCTGGAGCAGATCCTGGTGACCCCCATCCGGAGCGTCGAATTGATGTTGGGAAAGACCATCCCCTTTATCCTCATCTCCCTGGGGGACATCATCCTGGTGACCCTGGTGGGGGTCCTCTGGTTCGAGGTGCCTTTTCGGGGCCAGTTATCGGTGCTGTTGCTGGGGACCATCGCCTTTCTCTTCAGTTCCGTGGGGTTGGGGCTGTTGATCTCCACCATTGCCGCCACCCAGCAGCAGGCGATGATGGCGGGCAACCTGGTCCTGACCCCGGCCATCATGCTCTCGGGCCTCATCTTCCCCATTGCCAACATGCCGCCCTTATTTCAATACCTCACCCTGCTCAACCCCCTGACTTACTTTATCGTTGTGGTTCGAGGCATCTTTCTCCAGGGCGCCGGCATCGACCTGTTGTGGCGGCAGATGGCCGCCATGGCGGCACTGGGCCTGATCATGCTGACCCTGGCGGTGCTGCGTTTCCGGAAGCATGTGGCCTAGGCCAATTGGGGGGATTATCCTGGTGGGATACCATCAAGAAGAATACCATCTTGATGATCGATTGCGCCCTGGAAGCCCAAAGCCCCCGCGGGCAAGAGAGGTGGCGTGGGCCGACTAAATAGGGTTATCCTTTTGGCCGGCCCAACAAGAAGACCGTGATCCCCAGGCCGACAAAGATCAGCAAGATGAGGGTGGAAAAGTTTTGGCGGAATTCCAACTGCTGGAAACCCTTACCAACCTGTTGATTAAGAGCGGCCAGCTTCTTAGCGAACTCCGCGGTTTTGGCCTTCACCATATTCACATCCACGGTATGAAACAGGGTCCTGTACTCCGCCTGGGTCCGGAAAAGGGACTCTTCCTCATCCCGGGTGTCTATCAAGCCGGCGTTCAAGGTCTGTAGATTGGCGTTGATCTCATTGATCTTCGCCTCGGTCAGCAGCAGGGCCGCTTTCATCTCCTGGGCGCGGTCATAACTGTGGCAGATTCCACATAATTTGGGGTCGATAATCCCTATGCTGGCCTTCTGGATATCATGAGAATGGTGGCAGAGGACACAACTGGGCCCGCTGCCGGTAGTCATCAAGGCCTTGCCGTGGCCGCCTTCCAAGTAGTTTTCCTTGATGCCCAAATGGCATTTCCCGCAGAAATCCGGAACCTCTTTGGGTTTCGGCACCCCCACGAACCCGCCCTGCGGCGTCATGGACCTGGCCGCGTCCTTGGGGTCGCCGCCGTGGCAGTCCTGGCAGGAAACCCCGTTCAGGTAATGAACGCTCTTGCGCCATTCCGCCGGAATCGCCCTATATTCGGGCTTCATCAAGTCAGAGTCGTGGCAGTCGATACAGACGGTTTGCTCCACCCTGGGTCTCTGGGACCATGGAGTCTTGGGGAACTCTTTCTGCAACAACTCGGTCCAGGCCGCTTCGGAGACCGAAACCAGGCAAAGGAGGCAGATCACCGTGAGCAGGGAGCGCATCAGTGAGCCCCCCAGATGGTGAGTCCGACATAGACCATAATGGTTACCAGGAAGGTGGCCAGCATTACCGGCCTCTTCAGGATGTTGGTCTGCCGCGATTTGTCCAGAAAAGGCCAGAAGATAAAAACTAACACCAGGGCCAACTGTACGGCAATCCCCAGAAACCTGTTGGGGATGAGTTTGAGCATTTCATAGGGAGCCAGAAAATACCATTCCGGCCTGATATGTTCGGGGGTATTGAGGGGATCGGCTGGGATACCGGCGTCGTGGGGAGTGAATAAGGCCGGCGCCATGGAGATTAGGGCAAACATCACAATCAGGTAAATTATCACCATGAAGACTTCTTTGGAAACAAAGTCGGGGTAGAAGGGCGGCCCGTCGGGATGGCTTTCATGGTGGAATTCCTTCCACTCCTCCGGCCCCTGGGAGGCAGTGGGAGGCGCGGAGATGCCGATCCTCCTCACCAGGAAGACATGCAGGGCGAAGAGGGTCGAGAACAGGAAAGGGAAAAAGGCGACGTGCAGGGCAAAGAAGCGGTTCAGGGTGACCCCCGAAACGTTTTCACTTCCCCTGAGGATTTTGCTGATCACCCCTCCCACCAGCGGAAAGGCCGTGGGGATATCGGTCACCACCGTGGTGGCCCAGAAACTCAACTGGCTCCAGGGCAAGAGATAGCCGCTCAAGGTAAAGCCCAAGACGGTGAGCAACAACAGGGCCCCCACCACCCAGGTTAGCTCCCTGGGTTTTCGATAGGAGCCCAGGAAAAAGGCGGAGCCCATATGGAGGAAGACTACCGTTACCATGAGGTTGGCGCCCATCACGTGCATCAGGCGGAAGAGCCAGCCGTAGGGCACGTGATTCATAATAAACTGAACGCTTTGAAAGGCGTCCTTCTCATCGGGAATGTAGTAGAACATCAGCAGGATGCCGGTGAAGGCCTGAAAAACAAAGGCCGCCAGGGCGACGATGCCCAGGGTGTAAAAGATATTGACATTCTTGGGAACCCGGTAATCGGTGAGCTGCGAGCGGACCAGTTCATCGAGGCCGATCCTGATCTCCAGCCATTCCCTCAGCCTTGCGATCATCTTGTCACCCGATTACGAGGTTATCGCCTTCCACCCGCACGGCAAACTTCCGCAAAGGCTTGGGCGGCGGACCGGACACCACGTTCCCCTCCAGGTCGAAGGTGCCCGCATGGCAAGGGCAGATGAACTCCAGCCGCTCTTTATTAAATTTCACCAGACAGCCCAGATGGGTGCAGACCTTGGAATAGGCCAGGTACCCCATGTCGGGAAGGTTAAGGATGATTATCGGGGTGTTGCCGAACATGAGATCTTTGTTGGTATTTACCGGGACCTCGCCTATGGGGATGGTGAGGTTTCTGGCCATCCCCACTGCCTCAACGGGCAGCAGAAAGCGGAACAAGGGATAGGCAAAAACGCCAACGGCGCTTAATCCCAGGAGGGAGGCCAACACCTTTAAAAATCCACGTCTCTCCATGGCAAACCCGCGATGGGCAATCTATTTTTTGAAAGATTGAGTCATATATTCAGTAACCGCCTTGATCTCTGCGGGATTCAGTGGCGGTTTCACCGGAAGCATTGGGCCCTTACCCTTGGTAATGGCGTCGGCAATCTTTTTATTGGCGTCTCCCTGCCAGAAACTGGGGTCGGTAAAATTGCCGGGAGGCGGGGTGAAGTTTTTGCACAAGGCCCCCTTGCCGTCCCCCTTCTCGCCGTGGCAGGCCTCGCACTTCGCGGTATAAATCTGTTTGCCGTCTTGAGCCCAGGCGCCATGAGGGGCCCCAAATAAAGCTGCTCCCAGGAATACTCCCGCTATTACCCAGAGAACCAGTTTTCGCATAGACTCCTCCCTCTTGACCAGCAGATTTTGTTGGATGCCGTAAGCCTAGCCCTGGTCCGCCTGGACCCGGCTTACACATCTTCAATATAAATATGGAGGGTACCAGGGTTTTTCAATAGTTTTGGAAAAATAAAAATTAAGGAAAGAAAAAAACCGATATGCCGGGCAGCGGATTTCCCCCGAAACAAATATCCCTGCTTTTATTCCCTAATCCCCAGATGGCGAACCGGCCAATTTCCCGCATGAATAAGGCTGGCCGCGACCACCCCCCATTAGGCTTAAGTGAATATAAGTGGCACTATTTTGGTTTTGCAAGAAAATTTCCAGGTGCAAGGTAGGAAATGGCGGAAGCGCCACCAGGGGCAAGACTTTAGCCCGGCGCCGGGCCCTTCTCCTCAACAAATCCTGGGGAGCAGGTCCCCGGTAGGGGGGTCCAGGAGGCGGGCGGTGCCGATGCCGGTGCGGAGGGTCACCCGTCCAGGCGGCCCTGCCCCCACCGCGCCGATGAGACGAGCCTCGGAGCCGTAGCGGCTCTTCTGAATGATCTTAAGGGCCCGGCCGGCGTCCTCCGGGGCTACCAGCACCAGCATCTTCCCTTCACAGGCCACCTGGAAGACCTCCAGCCCCAGGGCCTCGCAGGCGGCAGCCACCGCCGGCTTGACCGGGATGAGGGTCTCTTCGATCTCCATGGACACCTGGGATTGGCGGGCGATCTCGTTTAAAGAGCCGGCAATGCCGCCCCGGGTGGGATCCCGCAGGGCGTGGATCGCACAGTCGCTCTCGATCAGGTTCAGGACCAGGTCGGTCAAGGGGGCGGCGTCGCTTTCAATGGCCTCCCCGTTGAGGAGCTTCTCCCGGGCCAGCATCACCGCGGTGCCGTGATCGCCCACGGAACCGGTGAGGATGATCTGGTCCCCGGGGAGCGCCGCGGCTCCGGAAACCCCGGGGCGCAGGACCAGGCCGACCCCGGCGGTGGTAATGAAGACCTTGTCCGCCGAGCCCCTGGGGACCACCTTGGTATCGCCGGTGACAATGGTGACCCCGCATTCATCCGCGGTCCGTTGCATGGAGGCGGCGATGGCCGCCAAGGAGTCGATCTCCAGCCCCTCTTCCAGGATGAAGGAGGCGGACAGGGCCAGGGGCCGGGCCGCGGCGGTGAGCAGGTCGTTCACCGTGCCGGCCACCGCCAGGCGGCCGATGTCGCCCCCTGGAAAGAACAAAGGGTCCACCACGAAGGAATCGGTGGTGAAGGCCAGCCGGTGGGAACCGAGGCACAAGGTGGCGCTGTCGTCGCCGGAAAAATTTTTGGAGCCGTAGCAGGAAAGAAAGACCTGCTCGATGAGCATGGTCATCTCCCGGCCCCCGGCGCCGTGGCTGAGCAGGACCTGGTGCAGCGGTTTGCGGTTTTCTTTCCTGGTCTCGGTGGACATGGTTCCCAGCCTGATATTCGGTTTTCTTTTTTCTGTTTCCGTCCAGGCTAAAGGGGCCTTGGTTTCGCCTTTGACTTTAAAAACCAAAAACAGAAAAGAGAAAACTGATCCTTTTTGAAATCCTTCCTTAATTTTCGCTTTTGGCCTTTAGCCTTTGGCTGACAGCTGATAGTTGATAGCTATCTTTCAAACCGGTAGGCCGCGGCGCAGGCCCCTTCGCTGGAGACCATGCAGGGCCCCACCGGTTGCGCGGGGGTGCAGGCCTGCTGAAACAGGGGGCACTCCCGGGGACTGAGCGCCCCGCGCAGCACCTCTCCACACCGGCAGGGCGAGGATTTTGCCGGCGGGGCCAGCCGCGCCCAAACCCCGGGAAACCTGGTGCGGGCGTCAAAGCGGGCGTAAGGCTGGCGAATTTGCACGCCGCTGCCGGGAATGACTCCCAGGCCGCGCCAGTGGGCATCGCCGGGTGCAAAGACCTCGGCCAGCAGGGCCTGGGCCTGGGGGTTGGGCTGGGTCTGGACCGCCCGGCCATAGGCGTTGTCCACCCGGGGCCGGCCCGCCTCGATCTGGCGCAGAATCGCCTCCAGGCCGAGCAGCATGTCCAGGGGTTCGAAACCGGCCACCGCGCAGGGGATGCCGAATTCCCGGGGGATAAAATCGTAGGCGCCGGCGCCGATGATGGTGGTGACGTGCCCGGGGCAGAGGAGGCCCGAAACCCGAACCTCGCCGCTGGCCAGCAGGGCCCGCAGGGCGGCGGGCATGGTCTTGTGGACGCAGAGGACCGAAAAGTTCTCGAGCCCCTGTTGCGCGGCCAGGCGGATGGCCAGGGCCACCGCGGGCATGGTGGTTTCAAACCCCACCCCGAAAAAGACCACCTGCCTTCCAGGCTCCCGGCGGGCCAGGTCCACGGCGTCCAGGGGGGAATAGACCACCCGCACCTCGGCGCCCTGGGCCCGGCGTTGTTCCAGGGAGGTCTGGCTGCCCGGGACCCGCAGCATGTCGCCGAAGGAGGTGAGCACTACATTGGGCTCAAAGCCCAGGGCCAGGAAGGCGTCCAGGTCATCCTGGGCGGTGACGCATACCGGGCAGCCGGGTCCGGAGATGAGCCGCAGCCCCTCCGGCAACAGGGACTTCAAGCCAAAGCGGGCCGCGGCCATGGTGTGGGTGCCGCAGACCTCCATGATGGTGGCGGGGCCATGAGTCAACTGCTCGAGGCGGTGGACGATTTCCTGGACCAGGGCTTTATCGCGGAATTCATCAATAAACTTCATCGGCCAGGCTCCGCAACAGGGAGAGGGTTTCCTGGGCCTGCTCCTGGTCCACCCGGGCGATGGCCAGCCCGGCGTGAATCAGGATATAGTCTCCCAGGCAGACTTCCGGGACCAGGTCCAGACGGACTTGCCGGGAGACGCCGTCCACTTCGGCGACTCCGCAGACGCCGTCGATCTCAATCAAGCGCATGGGGATGGCGAGGCACATCAACTTTTCCCTTTCGATCCAGGCAATGTCGGGTGCGCCCGGCGCACCAGGTCAATATAAGGTGGGCGCGGGCCACCATTTGCAAAAAAGCTCAGAAGATTTAGGAAAGATGCGTCTTCCCGGGCTGAGCGGATGTTCCGCGGTTCTCCTTCTCCAGCCGCGCTGCGGCCACGGCCACCTGGCCCAGGGAAATACAGCCGTCGTTAGGCGGGACCAGCCGGTGGGTCAGAACCTCAAAGCCGCGCTGCTCCAGAGAGTTGCTCAATTGCTGCAATATCCTGGCGTTCTGGAAGACTCCGCCGGAGAGGGCCACCAGCTCCAGGCCGGTTTGCTCGCGCACCAGTTCACAGGCCGCGGTGAGGAGGCGCACCAGGGAATTGTGAAAGCGGGCGGCGATCCGGGCGGCGCCGATGCCGCGGAGGTGCTCATCCAGAAGCTGGCGAAAGATGGCCAGGGTATCCAGGATCAGGGTGTCCCCCGCCATCCGGATAGGGGCCGGATAAAAACCGTCCTCCTCGGGAGCGGCGGCCATTTCCAGTTCCAAGGCCGGCTGGCCCTCGTAGGTCCGGCAGCGGCAGATATTAAGGGTGGCGGCCACCGCGTCGAAGAGACGCCCGGCGCTGGTGGTGAGCGGCGAATTGATGCCCGAGGCCAACTGGTGGAAGAGAATGCGCCCTTCCAGGGGAGGAAAGTCCAGTCCCAACTCCTGAGCCAGGTGAGCGAAGCGCTCGCCATGGGTCTGGTAGAGATAAGCCGCCGCCATGCGCCGCGGGTCCCGCACCGCCGCGGTTCCCCCCGGGAGCAGGACCGGCGCCAGGTGCCCGCCGCGGCTGTAGTCCGCCAGGTCGGCCAGCAGGATTTCCCCGCCCCAGATGGCGCCGTCGGGACCGTAACCGGTGCCGTCCAGGGCGATGCCGATGCACCTTTCCCGGCGCTGGTTCTCCGCCAGGCAGGCGGCGATATGAGCGTGATGGTGCTGGACTCCCACCAGGGTGGTCTTTTTAAGCCCGAGGGCATAGCGGGTGCTCAGGTAGAGGGGATGCAGGTCGTGGGCCACGATATCCGGGTCTTGGCGGCATAAGGCCTTAAAATGGGAGACGGCCTGGCTGAAGTAGTCGTAGGTCTCCACCGTGTCCAGGTCGCCGAGGTGCTGGCTGAGGACGGCGTTGCGGCGAAAGGCCAGACAAAAAGTGTTCTTCTGCTCGGCCCCCACCCCCAGGATGGAGGGGGACTCCAACGGCAGGTGAACGGGAGCCGGCACGAACCCACGGGCCCGGCGCAGGGGGATGGCCCGGTTTAAGGACAGGGGGCGCACCACCGAGTCGTCGCAAGGGACCTGGATGTCGCGGTCGTGCATGAGGAAGGCGTCCGCCAGATCAGCCAGTCTGGCCCGGGCCGCGGCATTGCTGAACACCAGGGGCTCTTCGCTGAGATTGCCGCTGGTCATGACCAGGGCCCCGGGACCCAGGGACAGGAGCAGCAGGTGGACCGGGGTATAGGGCAGCAGGAGGCCCAGATAGGAATTGCCCGGGGCCACCTGCGGCGAGGCTTCGCAGTCCGGGCGTCTCCTGGCCAGGACTATGGGCCGCTCCGGGGACAACAGCCAGGATTTCTCCTGCTCCCCCAGGTGACACAGTTTTTCGGCCTCAGCCAGGTCCCGGACCATCACCGCGAAGGCCTTGGCCACCCGGCCTTTCCGCAGGCGCAGGGTCTCCACCGCGGCTTGCTGGCGGGCGTCGGCGGCCAGGTGAAACCCTCCCAGGCCCTTGACCGCCAGGATCTTTCCGCCCTGAAGCAGGCTGGCGGCGGCCTCCAGGGCGCCCCGGGCCAGAGGTTCCCGGCCGGGTTCCTCCAGCCAGAGATGGGGGCCGCAGACCGGGCAGGCGGTGGGTTCGGCGTGAAAACGCCGGTCTCCCGGGTCTTCATATTCGGCCCGGCAGGCGGCGCACATGGAAAAGAGCGACATGGTGGTGTGGCCGCGGTCATAGGGGACCTGCCGGATAATGGTAAAGCGGGGGCCACAGTCGGTGCAATTGGTAAAGGGATAGTGGTAGCGGCGGTTTTGCTGGTCCAGGATCTCGGCCGCACAAGAGGCGCAGGTGGAGACGTCGGCGGGAATCAGGGAGGCGGTGGCCGCCTGGGTCCGGCTCTCCAGGATGGCAAAGCCGGAGCGCCCCAGGGGTTCGGCGTCCCGGGCCACCACCGCCTCAACCCGGGCCAGATTCGGCGCCTCGGTGGCCAGCCGGCGGATAAATTGCTCCAGGGAAGCGCTGGCCCCTTCTACCTCGATTTCCACGCAGGTGGAGGTGTTGCGCACCCAACCGGCCAGCTGATGGGCCCTGGCCAACCGGTAGACGAAAGGCCGGAAGCCGACGCCTTGCACGACCCCGGTGACCTTCAGCTTTTTTCCGGAACGGTTTTCGGAGACCGCCATGCCTTATCCTATTTATCTTCTAGACGCATAGACGCCAAAATTATAACGTATTTTTAGCCCTGGGCCCCTAAGTTTATTTTTTCAGACGTTTCCGGCCGATCCTTAAATTTTATCAAGAAAATAGCTGCCGGTCACGAGTTATAGTTTTAGTGAATTTTCGTGCCTTTAGCGGACAAGACTGCTACAATAATCCCCACCGCGGCAGAAATAACCGGCCGGGATTTTGCTGCAGCGCCGGGGTGGCGGCCGCGGCCCGCTCCTCAAGGCGCCTCAGGTGTAGCGGTGATTTAATTTCCGGCCAGCCCACCGGAGAACCGGGCCGGCCCGAGGTATGTAGCTGCATGGCTCCCAGCTTGCGTATTCTGATAGTGGAAGATCAGGCCAGCGACGCCGAGTTGATGGCCTTTGAGCTGCGGCAGGCTAATCTGCGATTCACCACCCGGCGGGTGGATAATGACGTCGATTTTATCCGTGAACTCGAAAAATCCCCTCCCGATCTGATCCTCTCCGACTATCATCTCCCCCATTTCAACGGGCCGGCGGCCCTGGCCCTGGCCCAGGAAAGATGTCCCGAGGTGCCCTTTATCTTTGTCTCCGGGGCCATCGGCGAAGAAGTGGCCATCGAAAACTTAAAGCGAGGGGCCACGGACTACGTTCTCAAGGATCGGATCTCCCGCCTGGCGCCCGCGGTGAAACGGGCCCTGCGGGAGGCGGTGGAGATCCGGGAGCGCTTCCAGGCGGAGGAGGCCCTGCGGCAGAGTGAACAAGACTACCGCATTCTGGTGAGTAGTATTCCCGCCGTGGTTTACAAAGGCTACCTGGACTGGTCGGTCGATTTTTTCGACCGCAAGATCGAGGACTTGACGGGTTATAAAAAAGAGGAGTTCGATTCCCGCCGGCTCAAGTGGGTGGACCTGATGATTCGGGAAGACCTCCCCGCGGCCAAAAAGGCCATCGGGCGCGCCCGCCAGGGAAACGGCGCCTACTCCCGGGAATATCGCATCAGGACCAGGGACGGCCGCATCCTCTGGGTCCAGGACCGGGGCCAGATGATCTTCAATGCCCAGGGGGGAGTGGAGTTTTTCAGCGGAGTCTTCTTCGATGCCACGGAAGCCCACCAGGCCAAAATAGCCGTGCTGGAATCGGAGCGGCGCCTGCGCTACCTGAGCACCGAGCTCCTGGCGGCCCAGGAGCGTGAACGGAAGCGCCTCTCCATGGAGCTGCACGACGAGGTGGGGCAAAGCCTGACGGTCATGAAGCTCCGCACCCGGGCCATCGAGAAGGGGCTGCGGCCGGACGATGACTCGGGCCTGAAGCAGGAATGCCTGGAACTGCTTGCCTACCAGGACCAGGTCATCGACAACGTCCGGCGTCTGTCCAGGGACCTGAGCCCCTCCATCCTGGAAGACCTGGGACTGCTGGCGGCCTTGAAATACCTGGCGGACGGCATCGCTAAATATTTCACCGTGGAAAAGTCCTTCGAGGTTGAGGATTTGGACGACCTCTTCCCCCCGGAATCCCGGATCATCATCTACCGCATCTTTCAGGAATGCCTCCACAACATCACCAAGCACGCCGGGCCTTGCCGGGTTTCGGTGGCACTGCGCCAGGAAGGCGGCGCCCTCACCTTAAGCATAGAGGACGACGGCGCCGGATTCGATGTGACCCAGATCTCGAAACGGGACGCCAGCCGCCGCGGCCTGGGGCTGGCGGCCGTGGAGGAACGGACCCGGATGCTGGGGGGCAGTTGCCAGGTCTGGAGCCGGCAGGGGGCGGGCTCCAAGATCGTTTGCCATATCCCGATCCCTCCAGAAAGAGCCGGGCTAGAGGCGGCTCCCCGGGTTGCCGGTTAACCTTGCCGGAAATTACTGGCAATTTAAAGAAAGATGCGGTATAAGTGCCGCGTCATTCATGACGAAACTGTCTCTCTAAAGGATGCGGGAGGACGTCATGGCAGCCCCCGTCAGGATATTGCTGGCTGATGATCACGTGATGTTCCGGCGCGGCATACGACGGATCATCCAGAGCATCAGCGATGTGGAAGTGGTGGGGGAAGCCAACGACGGTTTTGAGTTGATTGAGATATTGAAGACGACCTCCCCGCAACTGGTGATCCTGGATATCTCCATGCCCAATCTGCGCGGCCTGGAGGCGACCCGGGAGATCAAGATCATCAATCCGGAAGTCAAGGTCTTGATCCTGACCATGCACAAAGACCAGGAATATCTGTATCACGCCTTTGCCGCCGGGGCGGAGGGCTATCTGCTCAAGGAGGATGCCGACACTGAGCTGATTTCGGCCATCGACACCCTCAGGAAAGGGGGCACCTATATCTCGCCGCTGCTGGCCCCGCAACTGGCGGACCTGTTCATGGAAAAATCCCGGCCCGCCGGGGAGCTGGCGGCCATTTCGGGTCAGCATCTCACCACCCGGGAGCGGGAGATCATCAAGCTCATCGCCGAAGGCAAGTCCAGCAAGGAAGTGGGCGAATTGCTGTTCATCAGCAGCCGCACGGTGCAACACCACCGCGCCAACATCATGAGGAAGTTGAACGTCAAGAAGACCGCCGACCTGGTGAAATACGCCATTCAGAAAGGTTACACCACTGCCGCCTGACCCTGACCCCGACCCTGACCAAGAACTCTCCGGCGGCGCCTCTTGCCAGCCGCCGCACCCCGCCGCCTCCCGGAAGAGAAAGGCGCCTTGCCGCCGCAAGTTCTGGGGCGGCTGAGCCCCAGGAGCCGCGCTTGCGCCTGATTTAGGTACTTTTACCGACCCCCGAATAGGTATTTCTGCCAGTTTATTTCCTGCCAGCCCTGCAGTATTTTAAGAATCAAGTCCGGCTCGCGATCTTGCGATCCTGATGTAGGCAATTTTGCCCATATGGAAATAGGCACATGTGCCGATTGACCGTTTTTCGGAAAGAAGGTTTGATGAGAGCGTATCCCACACCACACGCGGTCCTATTCACCATCTGAAGCTGAAGCGGAGAAGTAAAGGAGATCAGAGGATGGCCAACCACGAGATTCTGCTGATGGGAGACGGATCACACCTGTTTCGGACAATCGCCTGGGTCTTGGAATACAAAGGATACAAAGTCAGGGCGGCGGCCAGCCCCGAGGCGGCCCTGGAAGCCCTGGTAAAAAAGAATTATGACCTGGTGATCGCCAATCTCAAGATGGGGGAGCTGGACGGTGTCGAGGTCTTAAAGCGGGCCAAAAGGTTGAACCCGGAGGTGAAGGTCATGGTGGTCAGCGGCAACCATGAGGTGACCTTCCCGCGGGAAGCCTATCAGATTGAAGTGGACGATTATCTCCTGATGCCGGTGAGTCCCACCGAGCTGTGGAGGCGAGTCACCCGCTGTCTGGAAAACCTGGACATCACCGATTTGGCTCCGGCCGCCAGCCTGGGGGCGCCAACCGCGGCCGCAGTCAACGAGCGGGCTCTGGATCGCTTGATGATGATCTTTCACGACCTGCGGGGCTCCATGGTGTCCACCGCCGCCTCTATGAAGCTCCTGGCCCGGGGCACCTTCGGGGAGGTGAGCGGAGCCGCCCTGGAGAAGCTGCACGAAGTCTCCGGCGCCATGGATAGATTGATTGGCTTCACCGAAGAGTTTATGTCCAAGGCCTTCTCCTGCGCCGCCGACCAGGGGATGGAAAAGGAGCTGCTGGACCTGCGGCATGACGTGGTGGCTCCGGTCCTGGAGGAGCTGGCCCTGGAACTCCGTAACAATGCGATAACCGTAGATAATCGCCTGGAACGGCTTACCGCCGCGGTCATCCCGGTGAAGGGCAGCAAGTTGTGGCTCAAGAGCGTCTTCCGGAATCTGATCAATAACGCCATCCGGCACGGGGGCCCCGGCTGCGCCATCGGCATCGATTGGCAACAGCAGGGGGTCAATTGCCGTCTCAATGTGCACAACACCGGCAAGCCGGTGCCTGAAGAGCATCGTTCCATGCTGTTTTCCAATTTTGCCAAAAAGATGCGGCGGGCCAGCGGCTCCGGGGCCGGCATGGGACTGGGCCTCTATCTCAGCCGGGACATCGTCTCCCAGCACGGTGGCGACCTTCATTATGAACCGGGGCAGGACGGTTCCAACTTCGTGGTGACCTTGCCCCATGGTTGAACTGAGCGCTCTCCCGGGAAGGGCAGGGGGACAGCAGCGGCCGGAGGTGCACCCAGAGGCGCGGCGCGGCAAGGGGGCAGCGCCGCATTTCTGAGCGCCCCGGGGAAAATGGCCGCGCCGCTTATTAAGCCTTAGTGGCGAGCAGGACGGAACGGACGGGGCCCCGCGGTTCCGTCTTTTTTGTGGCAGGGGGCTTATGGGCCTGCCGGAATCATCCTGCCCCTCCAGGTTGTCGGAGCGCCGCAAGGCCTCGAGCCCCGGAAACCCGGAACCGGGGCGGGGCCCATCCAGAAAGGGATTGACCCGGAAAGGTTTCGCGGTTATTTTATACGTAATTCGAATCGTCTGAGGCGGGCGGCATGTCCAAGATTGCCAGCTATTTCAATAAGGCAGACCGTAAAAAGCTCTTCTTCGATTACCTTAAGCTCATCGGCATCCTGGAGATCGTCATCTTTATCGTGGTGGTGCTCTGGGCTTCGGACGATAAATACCACCGGGTGCAGACCGCTTTTCCCTGGCGGGAGTATGTCTTCGTGGCCTTCGCCTTCCCCATTGTCGTCACCTTTCTCATGGGGATCATCGTTACCGGCTTCAACCACTTTTTGGGGGAGCCGGAGGAGCAGGCCGGGGAAGGCGAGACCTCCGGCTCCCAGATGGAAGCGGTAATCTTCCAGCTCCGGCGTTTGCCCTATCTGGCCATCCTCTTCCTGCTGCTGGTGACCGTGCTGGCCCTCTACAACCTGAACCATATCATGGCCTGGCTCAGTTCCCTGGGCTATAACGCCTTTCTCTCCCTCAGTTACGTGCTGGCGGGGCTGGGCCTCATCGTGGTCATCTATATGGTCTTTTTTCTGTTTTTCAAATACCGCCTCAACCAGCGCCATTTGCAATACCAGTATTACACCAGTATTTCCGAGCGCCACGGTTTGATCATCTTGGATGATCGCACCGTGCTGCATAAGAACGGCAGCCTATTGGTGCAGGGGCGCCGCTGGCGGCGGCCCAAACAGGTGGCCACCGTGGCCACCCAGACTGAGTTGGCGCCGTCGGCGCCCCAGGCCGGGGATCACCTGCCGGCGGCCAAGTCCTGATGCCGGATGGCTCGCCGGGCCTGGGCGCCTCCGGGCCTTGCCGGATGCTGTTATTGGCCGCGCTTCCTTGGGAGGTGCGGCCTTTTTTGCGCCGCAGCCGGTCCCGGCGCCGCGAGAGCGGGGTGGAAGGCCCGGCCTGGGAATTGGCGCTGGAGACGGGCTGGGGGCTACTGGCCCTCACCGGTGTGGGCGCCGCGGCGGCCCGCCAGACGGCCTCCCGCCTGGTTAGCCGTCTCCGGCCCCGCCTGCTGCTCTCCCTGGGGTTCGGCGGCGCGGTCAGCCCGGACCTGAGCCCCGGAGACCTGGTCCTGGGAGAATATTTCGCCAGCTATGATCCTCTGACCCGGCTGCTGCAGCCGGTGGCGGCGCCGCCGCCCCGGCCCCTGCCGGAGCTGCTCCGGGCCCTGGCCGCGGCGGGGCCGGCAACCCTTGCCGGCAGTATCATCACCACGCCCCGGATTATCGGCAAGCGCGGCCTGGGGGAAGCCCTGGTGCGCCTGCGCCGGCCGGTGCTGGACCTGGAGACCGCGGCGCTGGCCGAAGTGGCCCGGGCCGAGGGTCTTCCCTTCCTGGGCCTCCGGGCGATTACCGATACCGCGGCTGAGGAGATCCCCGATTTTCTGGCGGGCCCCCAACCGAACTCCGGGAGCCCCGGGTGGAGGGACGCCCTGGGCTGGCTGGCGGGGGATCCCCGCCGCCTGGCAGACCTGTTCCACCTCTGGCGCCGCAGCCGGCTGGCCGGGGCGCGGCTGGCAGAAGCCCTCCAGGTCCTGCTACCGCAGTTGAGCGGAGCCGGGCAGGTGCTTGAGGGCCAGCCAGGTTAGAAACGGCAGGTAGATGAAGACTCCCACCCAACCGAGGCAGGTCTCGCCGATGAGAAAGGTTATCCCCAGGTTAAATCCCAGGATTCCCAGGTAGAGGGCAGGCCCCAGCAGGGCCTGGCAGGAAAAGGTCCGGTGTCCCCAATCCCAGACAGGGGCCGGGGCCGGGACCCTGGCCAGGTACTGCAGCACCCGCATGAGGATCAGGGCCACCAGGAACCAGCCGGCGAAGTTGCTCAAAGGGACGCCAAAATAGACGCCGCCTTCCGGGTAGCCGTAGATCTGACCCAGGAACCAGCGGTAGCCCCGCAGGGCCGCCGGATCGATGACGATATCCAGGTTGACCATGAGCACCGCCCCCAGGATGACGGGGCGCCAGGAGAGCTGCCAGGCGGGCTCATCCTCAAGGTGAAAGCCCCATCCCTGCCAGCGCCCCTGGCCCAGGGCCAGCATGGCCAAACAGTAGCTGGCATAGGCGAGAAACACGTAGGACAGGGAGTCCATGAGAGGGACCCCGGCTACCCAGAGTTCCCGGTTTAGGGTGGCCGGGATGTATAAATATTCCCCGAAGGGGAAGCCGAAATGGATGGAGCAGAGCTCGGCGGCCCAGGAGATGAGATAGCCCAGGATGAGGAAGGCTGCGGCCCGTCCGGCCCCCCACTGCAAGGTGGCCAGCAGCAGGTACGCCCCTAAGAAGATAAAGACATAGGGCCTCAGGGCGATAGTGCCGCCCAGCAGCAGCAGGAAATTTCCCACGGGAATTGGACCGCCCCTTCAAGTCAAATGCTTCGAGCTATTGCCGAACCGCTCCCGAGCCAACCGGCCGGACCGGAGGGCCCCCCCTCGATTTTTCATTATATTAACCGAAAACCGAAGACCGAAAACCATTATTATCTGGCCGGCAGGGGAGGGCGATACGCCCGCCGGGGGAAAATGGCGGCAGAAGAATTTTTAATCCGGCCAGTTTCCGGTTTTCGGTTTCCATGTGTATAATATAAAGTTCAAGGAGTTGAGCGATTAAGCGATTAATCAAGGACCTAAAATGAAACGAATCTTCTCGGGACTGTTCCTGGTCTGCAAGTGGCTCATCATTGGTGCCCTCCTGGTGGAGATCGCCAGTTTCCTGGCCATCTCCTTGAGCAACTACTGGATTTACGGGCAACTCCGGGATGGGGATGTGGTCAGCTACGACCCCTACGCCCTGTTTCTGGAGGGGGTGCGGCCCACCGTGAATAATCCCCCGGCGCCGGGGCCGGGGGCCTTGACCTTTTGGCTGTTCGGCGGCTCTACCATGCGGGGACCCAACCCCATAGACGCTCACACCATTCCCAGCTTCCTGGCCCGGGACTGGAACCGGGATGAGCCGGAGCATCCGGCCACGGTGGTCAACTTCGGGCAAGACGGTTTCAATTCGCTGATGGAGACCAAGTACTTGCAGAAGCTCCTCATCGAAAACCGTCCCCGTCCGAACCTGATCGTCTTTTACGACGGCGGCAACGACTCCGCTTATTTCGCCCAGGACCGCACACCTTACGGCCACCAGGGCTATGAACGGGTGCGGGGCATGATCGAGGATTACCACCGCAGCCTTTTCGGGTTGCTGAAGCCCCTGAATGCGGCCATGTGGTCTTCCTTCACCCGGGAAATTTATGACAAAATGAGGCAGGGCGTCTTTCACATCGACCCCGGGTCCCCAAAGCTGCGGCAATTTGCGGACAGTTGCGCAGAGCGGTACGATTACCTCGATAAGGTAGCCGCCGCCTTCGGCGCCAAATTCCTGCTGGTCTATCAGCCTTGCTGGTGGGCGGAAACGGAGCCGGTGGCCGCCAAGGTCCGGGAGCACGAAGGCGTGGTCCTGGAAAAAAGATTGGCCTTGCGCGATAATTTTATGGTCTGTTATCAGGCCCTTGTGGCCCGGCTGCAGGGAAAACCCTATTTCATCAATTTTCGCAACATCCTGTGCAACCGGCAGGAGCCCCTTTATGAGCCGGACGGCATCCACCTCGTGGACGCGGGTTCGGAAATCGTGGCCAACCGCCTGGATGGGGTCTTGAAGGAGCGGTTCCTGGCCGGGGAGGCCTCGCCGGGCCAGCCGCCGGCGGGGAGGCCCCAAGATTCTTTACGAAGCGAGGCTCAGAAAAAATTCTGACCTCCCCTGGCATCACAGCCGCCATTCCTGAGAAGGCTGCGGTTGGCGGGCGGCCTCCTTGGGCAGCATGTTGGCGCGGTCCCGCCTCCCGGAAGATGAATGGGCTAGCCCAAAAGGATCAAAATCTGGAATGCCGGTCAGGAGGCGGGAGGAGGTTGGTTAGATGAGAGTGGTGCTGGCCCGCACCGCCGGCTTTTGCATCGGCGTCAAGCGGGCCCTGGAGCTGGTCCTGGAGGCCATCAACCAGACTCGGACCCAGATCTATACCTATGGTCCCCTGATCCACAATCCCCAGGTGCTGGAGCTGTTGCGGGAGCGGGGCATCACGGTGCTCAAGCCCGGTGACGCGGTGCCGGAGGGGCTGGTGGTGATCCGGGCCCACGGCATCCCCCCGCTGGAGCGGCGGCAGTTGGAGGACGGCGCCTCCCGCATCATCGACGCCACCTGCCCCCGGGTGGCCAAGGTCCAGGCCATCATCCGGCGTTGGGCCGCCAAGGGCCACGCCACCATCATTGTCGGCGACGCCGACCACCCCGAGGTGGAGGGTTTGCTGGGCTACACCGGGGGCCGGGGCTATGTGGTGGCCAGTGCCCAGGAGGTGGCCGCCTTGCCGGAGCTGGGCGCCCCCATCGTGGTAGCCCAGACCACCCAGAGCGAAGGCCTGTTCGAGGCGCGGGTGGGGGAAATCACAGCCCGCTTCCCCGGGGCCCGCATCTTTAACACCATCTGCGACGCCACCGCCTTCCGCCAGGCGGAGGTGCAGGAACTGGCCAGCCGCGCCGAGGCCCTGGTGGTGGTGGGGGGGCGCAACAGCGGCAATACCCAGCGCCTGGTGGAGATCTCCCGGGCCACCGGCATCCCCACTTACCACGTGGAAACCGAGCAGGAACTCGACCTGGAGGAGATGAGCCGCTACCACACGGTCGGGGTGACCGCCGGGGCCTCCACCCCCAACTGGCTCATCGGCAACGTGGTCAGCACCTTGAAGCACGCCTGGGCCTTCCGCCCCGGCTCCTGGACCAACTACCTCTACCGGGCCTGGCGCTTCTTTCTCAAATCCAACCTCTACGTGGCCACCGGCGCCGGCTCCCTGAGCTACGTCTCTTCGCTGCTGCAGCAGGTGGAACCCCAGTTCAAATATTTCTTCGTGGCCTTCTTCTACGTCTATGCCATGCACCTGCTGCACCACGTTACCGATAAGGCCTCCAAACTCAACGATCCGGTGCAGACCATGTTTTACGGGCGCCACCGCCTGTTTCTCCTGAGCACCGGGGCCATCTCCGCCGGCCTGGCCCTGGCCCTGGGGGCTTATCTGGGCTGGCTGCCCTTTATCTTCATCGTCGCCATGGACGGCATCGGCCTGGTTTACAATTTCAAGATCATCCCGGACTGGTTGGCCCGGGTCACCCTGATCACCACCCTCAAGGAGATTCCCGGCTCCAAGGCGGTCTTCACCGCGGTGGCCTGGGGGGTCCTGGCCGCCCTGATTCCGGTGGTCTGCTCCGACACCAAACCCGCGGCCTCCGGGGCCACCGCCATCGCCTTCTTTTTCGTGGCGGGCATGATCTTTATCCGCTCCGGCCTCTTTGAGATCATGGCCATGGAAGGCGACCGGGTGGTGGGCAAAGAGACCCTGGCCATCGCCCTGGGCCGGGAGCGCACCCTGAACCTGTTGTCCGGCTGCTGCCTGGTGTTCGCGGCCATGCTGCTGCTGGCCGCCGGGGCCGGAATCATCCCCTCCCTGGGTTACCTCCTCGGTCTCTCGGGGCTCTATGCCCTGGGTTACCTCACCCTCTACCGCCGCGGCCTCATGGAAGCCGGCCTGATGCTGGAGTCCCTGGTGGAAGGCAACATGATCCTGGCCGGAATTTTGGCCTTTATCTGGGATCCCTATAATACGGTTGTCAGTTTCTGGTCTTCGATTTTCTAGAAGACGCTTTTCCGGTTTCCGCCAGAGGGTTCCGGCAGCGCTCTTGTAGGGGCGCGCCCGGCAGGCGCCCCCGGCGGCATGGCAGGCGGCGGGGGCCAGTAGTGTCCCGCCAGGTTTTCCCCCCTCTCCCCTCGAGGAGAGAGGGGGTTTTGGCGCCTGGGGGCTACCGCCGTCATCCCTGGCTCAAGGTTTGCGCCACATTTTTCAATTTCCATTCGCCACCCCTTACGCAAATTCTCTGCCGGACACTACCGGGCAGAGGCGGGTTTTAAATCCGTCCCTACCGGGCGGACCCTGGTGAAAAAAGCCGGGCCCAGGCCGCCGCGCCCCCCTGTGGTTAAGCAGTCCAAAGCAAAGCTCCCTCTGAAACCTGAGGCCCAAATTTTTTTTGTAAATTTTTATTGACAAAAAAAGAGGGCCAGTCTAATATGGCCCTGGATAAAACCGAGAGCTAGAAAGGAGGTGGGAGAAAAGCAGGAAAAATAGCTAATTAGCCATTTACGGAAAGGAGAAACTGGTAACCTACTTTCCAAATCACAAGGGGGGAATGATGAAGAAGATTCTGATTTTTGCGGTAATTTTGTCCTTTCTGGTGCCTGCGGCCGCCTTTGCCGCCACCGAATTTGCCCTGGGTGGTTATATCAAGTTGGATTCCTGGTGGGATTCCACCCAGAACGGCGCGTACATGAACGGACCGGCGCCGCGCAACAACGATCCTAACAATCACCATGGCAACTTCCGCATGACGGCCATGGGGTCCCGGTTCAACTTCACCATCAAGGGACCCGACGTCCTGGGCGCCAAACTGACCGGCTTCCTCGAAATGGACTTCGAAGAATCCGCCAATGACACCCTGTCCCAGAGCAACATCTATGTACCGCGCTTGCGGCACGCCATGTTCCGGTTGAACTGGCCCGGGGATACCGAACTGCTGTTCGGCCAGTACTGGTCCATGTTCTGCGACTACTACATTGAATCGACCGAAGACGGTCCCTTCATGGTAGTCGGCACGCCCACCGCCCGCCTCCCGCAGATCCGCTTCACCCAGGGGTTCGCGCAAGACTGGAAGGTGGCCGGTATGATCGCGTCGCCCAACGCCCTCGAAGCTTCAAACGGGACCCAAACCCCGTATAACGCCAGCACCAACGCCGGCGAAGATTCGGAGACCCCGCAGATCCAAGGGCAAGTTAAGTACTCCCACGACTGGTGGGGCAAGGCCGCCTTTTTCGGCCATCCCATGCCCTTCACCGCGTCGGTTACCGCCGGCTGGCAGCGCGACGTGGCGCGGTTTACCGGTATCCCTGCCGGTGGGCAAGGTTTGTTGGCTCTGACCAACATTTCCGGCGGCGCCACCGCCAATGGCAACATGGCCAATACCTATCTGAATCCCTGGTTGGTGATGGGCTCCCTGTTCATCCCGGTCATCCCGACCCACAGCGACAACCTGGCCGGGACCATGCACATCATCTTTCAGCCCTGGGTCGGCCAGGACGTGTATGCCTTCGGGTTCTTCGGGGACACCACCAACGTCTTCAAGTATAACAATAACACCTTTGGCGGCAGCCGCCTGCAATTCAACCAGGAAGAACTGAAGCGTTGGGGCGGCATGGTCGAAGCGCAGTACTACTTCGACAACCAGTGGTATCTGAACGTCGCCTACGGCAAAAGCGCCGTGATGGGGATCGGTTCAGGATGGCAGAATTACTTTGTCAATAGTGCCACTGCTGCAGGCGTGCAGATGAGGTCGCAGCAGCAGATAGACACCACCCTGTGGTGGCGGCCCATTGCGGCCCTGAAGTTCGGGCTGCAATACTCCTACGTGCACACCAACTACCTGTACGATGCCTCTGCTGCTACTACCTTCCCCGTACCGGGTACGGCTCAGGGTGCCTTCACCAATAAGGGTGACGAGCATCGGGTAGAGTTCGCGGGGTATTTCTACTTCTAACCCAAAAGCGGTTGACTTCCAAAAGCCCACAGGGTATTATCCCTGTGGGCTTTTTTATTGTCAAAAGAGCGTTGCCGGTTTTCGGTAAAACCTGAGATCGTTTCAAGATTTGGCAGTGTGGAAATTATCCATAGATCTTGCCGGGAAGCCTCATAAATTGACCAGCAAATTTCCTCCGTCAGAGAATTTCGGTTTGACCAATCAGATGAGAAGAGCCGCAGTATCTATCCCTGCCAATATCGCCGCGGGGCAGGGTCGGAATGCCGCCAAAGAATTCAAACAATTTCTGGCTATCAAGTTGGGCTCGCTGGCTGAGTTGGAAGTTTCTAGCCTGCGCGGCCGCCGTCTTCATAAGGTGGTCAGTATCGAGAGGAATCCTTTTTCTTTTTTAGCGAAAAGTAAAATCTTAAATCAAGGAATAGTAAAGGGATAATATGATGTTAAAGAACCTCTTGGTTTTTACCGGAAACCGAAAACCGAAAACCGAAAAGCCGCTGTTTCGGAAGTCTTGCGGCCTGCTGGCGGCGCTCCTATTCGTGGCCGGTGCGGGCCAGGTCTTTATGGGCTGCAGCGGCTCCTGGAACGATGTAAAGACCTGGGCGGGATATCCCAGTGCCGATAAAACTGAGGATGTTGAGACCATCCCCCCCGAGTCCAAGCAAGAGACGGTGATGATTGACGGCAAACCTTATGTCCGCAGCAAGAACCCCTACTGGCTGAGCTACCCGAATCAGCCGGAATATATCTACGTGGAGAAGGGCAGGGAGATGCACACCATGCAGGAATACCTGGTGAAATCCCTGGCCACGGCTATTGGTAAGCAACAAGCGGGGGCCGCGGGCAAGACCATTCCCCCTGATAAGATGCAGGAACTGGTGAAGGCCGAGGTGGACCGCATCCTCCGGGAGCAGGGGCTGGGCGGCTTCGTCTCCCAGGCGGGAGGCGTCAAGGCCCCGTATATGGGGCGCTCCGTGGCAGTGATCCCCGACCTGGATACGCCCGTCAGTGATGAAGGCCTCAACCGCACCATGGCCATGGCGCTGGGGGAGGCCCTGGGGCGGGTCAAGGACATCCGGGTGGCGGACCAGGGCAAGGTCCGGGAGGCCCTGGGCAAGACTGGGAGGGCGGGGAAGCTGAACCAGCCGGACAACATCAAGGCCCTGGGCGATATCCTGGGGGTGCAGGGCCTGGTGCTCACCGGCATAATGCCGCCGGAGAGGGACACGCCGGCGGCCATGGCCTTGCAGGTTTACGACACCTTCACCGGGAGCAAGGAGCAATCCGTCGTTGGTACGGTTCCCGGCGCCATGAACGCCCAGGCGGTGTCCAAATTCGCCAATGACAACGCCCTGCGGGTGGGCGGGGACCTGATGAACATTAGCTGGTTCGGCCGGGTCGATTTTGTCAAAGAGGGCAAGGTTTATCTGAACCTGGGCCAGAACACCGGCGTCAAGGTGGGGGACCGCCTGAAGGTGGTGGTCCCGGGCAAAGAGGTGATCAACCCCACCACCCACGCCACCCTGGGATACACCGCCGACGTGACCCAGGGGGAAGTGAAGATAACCGAGCTGCTGGGGACTACCGGTGCGGAGGCCACCCCGGTGAGCGGCGGCCCCTTCAATGCCAACGACCGGGTGCGGGCGGCGAAATAGTGAGCAGTGAGCAGGAAGAGTGAGGAGTGAGCCGGGAGCAGGAAACCTATCGAGAATCTAACTTGTCCCAAAAATTACTTAAGCATCAGTGGCACAGGCGTCTCGCCTGTGCCACTTTTATAGGGCGGCCTGTGGCCGCCGGGATGGATGAAGGCCCGTCCGGCGCCGATTGGCGGCCGCAGGCCGCCCTATGGCTAACTGCTGGGGAATAGCGGGGCGGAGGCCACCCCGGTGCGCGGCGGCCCCTTCAATGGCAACGACCGGGTGCGGGCGGCGAAATAGTGAGCAGTGAGCAGTGAGCAGGAAAAGTGAGGAGTGGCAGTGGCACAGGCTTCCAGCCTGTGAGCACAAAAGCCGCCATTGTAAGCAGTAAACAGGATAAAACGCCGGGGCGACAGGGACGCAGGCTTCCGCCGGTGACCAAGTCGCCCCTGGTATATTTGGGGTTGGGTGGCCCCTGGTATATTTATGGCTGAGTCCTCACCCAAGGTTCAGCTTTCCGGGGAGAGCCCCGCTTTTATTCCCTCCCCCTGAGAGGGGGGAGGGTAGGGTGGGGGTGGTGAAAAGAGGAAAAGAGGTACGTAACATCCAATAGTTCCCAACTACTGACGCCCCCCCCGTGGGGAGGGGGAGTTTGCCGAGGCCTCCTGAGTGCTCCCTGCTCCCTGCTCCCTGCTTACTGCTTACCGATCTTCTCCATGCCTCCCAAGTAAGGCCGCAGCTTTTCCGGAATGATGACGCTGCCGTCCTGTTGCTGATAGTTTTCCAGGATGGCCACCATGGTACGGCCCACGGCCAGGCCGGAGCCATTCAGGGTGTGGACCAGCTCGGTGCCTTTGGCCCCGGGGCGCCGCAAGCGGATGGCGCCGCGCCGCGCCTGGTAGTCCTCGAAGTTGCTGCAGGAGGAGATCTCCCGGTAGAGCCCCTGGCCCGGCAGCCAGACCTCGAGGTCGTAGGTCTTGGCCGCGGCGAAGCCCAGGTCCCCGGTGCACAGTTCCACCACCTGGTAAGGGAGCCCCAGTTCCCGGAGGACCGCCTCCGCATCCTTACGAAGGCCCTCTAGCTCCTGGTAGGAAGTTTCGGGGGTGGTGAATTTCACCAACTCCACCTTGTCGAACTGGTGCTGGCGGATCAGGCCCCGGACGTCTTTGCCATGGGAGCCCGCCTCGGAGCGGAAGCAGGGGGTATAGGCGGTATAACGGAGGGGCAGGTCTTCGGCCGGGAGGATTTCGTCCCGGTGGATGTTGGTCACCGGCACCTCGGCGGTGGGTACCAGGTAATAGTCCCAGCTCTCCAGTTTGAAGAGGTCGTCCCGGAACTTGGGGAGTTGGCCGGTTGCCAGCATGGAGGCCGCGTTGGTGATAAAGGGGGGCAGCACCTCCAGATAGCCGTGGCGGCGGGTGTGCAGGTCCAGCATAAAGTTGATCAGGGCGCGCTCCAGCGCCGCGCCGGCGCCCCTGAGCAGAGCGAAGCGGGCGCCGGTGATCTTGGCGGCGCGCTCGAAGTCGAGAATCCCCAGGGCTTCGCCGATCTCCCAATGGGGCCGGGGGGTAAAAGCGAAGGCGGGAAGCTCGCCCCAGGTCTCGACCACCGGGTTGTCGTCGCTGCCGGCCCCCAGGGGCACAGAGGCGTGAGGCAGGTTGGGCAGGGTCAGGAGAAAATCCCGCAGCCAGGCGTCGTGTTGCTCCGCCCTGGTTCCCAGGTCTCGGATATCCTCATTGATCACCGTCACCCTGTTTCTGAGGACCGTGGCCTCCTCTGCCGCCCCCTTTTTTATCAGGCCCCCGACTTCCTGGGACAGACTATTGCGCTGGCGCTGCAGGTCCTCGGCCTCGGTCAGCAGACGGCGGCGCTCGCCCTCGTGGAGGAGAAAGTCAGCCACGGAGACCTCCAGCCCCCGGGTCTTCATGGCCTGTTCCACCTGCGGCAGATGGTCCCGGACAAATTTCAGGTCAAGCATGATCCCCCCATCAAAGAAGGAAAAAGTAAAAAGTAAAAAGGCAAAGATCTGAGATAAGAGTTATTGCCTTTGCTTGGCCTGGTTACATTTTACTCTTGCCTTTACTTAACTTTCCGGCGGTTCAGCAAATCTTTCCCTGACACCCTCGATGAGTTTAACCAGGCCGTCGGCGTTTTGGCGCTGGATAAAATAGAGGATATCGGCCACGGCATCTTCCAGGGCCCGCAGGGCTGCCCGGTTGGCGGGGTTCTGCAACTGGATGCAGGCATAGAGCTGGGCGTCCTGGCTGAAGAGGCGCCGGGCCAGGTGGTGCAGGGTGGAAAAGGTGGGTGTGGCGAAATCCTCCAGGTCCTGGGGGGCCACCCCCAGTTCCCGGATAGCCATCTCCAGGGCGATGAGGCTGAAGTGGGCCAGGCCCTGGACCACGGACATGAGGCGGTCGTGCTCCTTGGCGGTGGTGATCTTCACCCGGGCCCCGGCCTGGGTGAGGAGGTCTTTCAGCCAGTCGAACCAGCGCTCGCCCCGGCCATGGCACAGGACCACGGTTTGGCCGGTGATGTCCTTGGCGCCGGGGCCGAAGAGGGGGTGGGTTCCCACCACCTCCCCCGGGAAGTGGGCCAGCATGGCGTCCATCGGACCCTGCTTCACCGAAGTCAAGTCCATCAAGGCGGCCTGGGGCTGCAGGTGGGGAGCCAGGGCCCGAACGGTCTTGGCCACTTCGGGAATAGGCACGGCGAGCAGCACCACGTCGGACAGGTGGGCCACTTCCTGGGAAGTCTGCGCCGTATCCAGGTCCGCCACCAGGACTTCCAGGCCCTGGGAGGCGAAAAAGTGCTGGAACCAGCGTCCCATCTGACCGCGACCGCCGATCAGGCCGATCCTTACGGCCATGAGATAGCCCTCTGGCGCAGCAGGAAATCGGCCAGGGTAAGACGCACCATGGCCAGGATCACCGGGACGATGCGGGGAATGGCGCTGAGGTCGTGGCGCCCGCCCACCGTGATGGTGCGGGGGCGGCCCTCCAGGTCAACGGTCTGCTGCTTCCGGGCGATGGAGGAAATGGGTTTGACCGCGGTGGTGAGCACCAGGTCGTCACCGTTGCTGATGCCTGCCAGAATGCCGCCGGCGTGGTTGGTGGCGAAGCCTCCGGGAATCAGGGGATCGTTGTGTTCCGAGCCCAACATGCGGGCCGCGGCAAAGCCGGCGCCGATCTCCACTCCTTTCACCGCGCCCACGGACATCACCGCCTGGGCCAGAATGGCGTCCAGCTTGTCAAAGACCGGCTCGCCCAAACCAGGGGGGCAGCCCTGCACCCGCACCTGCACCAGGCCTCCCAGGGAGTCGCCCCGGGCCTTGACCTCCTCAACCCGGGCGGCCATGGCCGGCACTACCTCCGGGTCCGGGCAAAAGAAGGGGTTGTCCCAGATGCCGGCCGCGTCTAGTTTTTCGGCCCGGATGCCGCCCAGTTCCAGGGTATAGGCCAGCACCCGGATGTGGTAAAGGTCCAGAACCTTCTGGGCCACCGCAGCCGCGGCCACCCGGGCTACGGTTTCCCGGGCTGAGGCCCGGCCCCCGCCCCGGTGGTCTCGAATGCCGTATTTGGCCTGAAAGGTAAAGTCGCCGTGCCCGGGGCGCAAGACCTCCCGCAGGGCGTCGTAGTCCCGGCTCTTAACGTCCCGGTTATAAACGATGAGGCTAATCGGGGTGCCGGTGGTCCGGCCTTCAAAAACGCCGGAGAGGATTTCGACTGCGTCGGGCTCTTGCCGCGAGCTGGCGTGGTCCTGAATCCCCGGGCGGCGCCGCGCCAATTCTAGTTGCACATCTTCGGGGCTCAAAGGCAGCCGGGGCGGACAGCCGTCAATGACCGCGCCCAGGGCCGGGCCGTGGGACTCGCCCCAGGTGGTGACCCGAAATACCTGGCCAAAGGTGTTACCCGCCATGGCATGCGCCTCCGAGAGGCCGGGTGGCCGCCAGGATCAGATCTGCAACCTGGGAGATGCTGAGACCGCCGGTGTCGATTTCTAGATCCGCGGCATTCCGGTAGAGGGATTGTCGTTCCGCCAGCACTCGTTCCACCTCCGCCATATAGTGATCCGTGGTGAGGCTGGGACGATTCGACGCCTGTGCCTGGTCCTGCGCCAGCCGCTCCCGGATAGCCTCAGGATCGGCCTTAAGCCAGATTAGAACCCCATTTTCTTTTAATTTCCTCACGTTTTCCGGATCCAGAATCACGCCGCCGCCGGTGGCCAGCACCTGGCCGCGGCGCCGGTAGTAGCGGGCCACCAGCTCCTTCTCCCGGCGCCGGAACTCGTGCCAGCCGCCCCGGGCCACGATTTCGGCCACTGATTGCCCGGCTTCGGACACCAGCACCCGGTCCAGGTCCACGAAGGGACGCTTCAGGACCCGGGCCAGTTTGGCGCCCACCGAGGTCTTGCCGGTGGCCCGGTAGCCGATGAGGACCAGGTTGCAGTCCGGACGCTGATTACTGGCATTATCCATTAAACACCCGGGTCCGACCCCGGAGAATCAGGCGGACCAGTGTTGGGCTTGGTAAATAGTATGGTATTGACGAAGTATCACAGGCACAAAAAACCCAATATTGGCAATCGGTTGGCCTAAGTTTACCAAAACCCTCCCGAAAAGAAAAGGAAGGGCTAATTTCCGGGGCCGCTGGCTCTCAGATGTCGGCGCCAGGGGCGCCCCCATGCCTCAGCCATCAGCTTTTTGATGGACGAAGTGAAATAGGGCGGCCTGGGGCCGCCAAAATTCTGGAGGCGCAGCCCGCCAGTGAAGTCCGGACACAGGCTGGCAGCCTGTGCCACTAAAGATCCTTTTAGCGAAATTCTAATCTTGAGACGCGTCTTCAAGGCAGGCGGAAACTGGCCCCTTCCCGGGCGGCCTCGACATAGAGAAGGTTGGTATCGGCCACCAGTTTCCGGGCCTCGATCAGGATCTTTTCCACCCCGGCGTCGCTGCGGCCGGGATCGTGGTGGGTCAGGATCAGGCTGCGGGTTCCCGCCATCTGGGCCAGGTTCACCGCCTCCGCGTAGGTGGAGTGGCCCCAGCCCTGGTGCTCCGGCAGCTCAGAAGGCAGGAATTGGGCATCATGGATCAACAAGTCGCAGTCCCGGGCGAATTCCGCAAATTCCGGCAGCCTCCGGCCCTGGTCGGTCCCCAGCTCGTTGTCGGTGATGAAGACCATGGAGTGGTCTCCCTCCCGGAAGCGGAAGCCGAAGCCCCCCTGGGGATGGTTGGTGTGAATGGCGTCAATGCTGACCCCGTCCACTTCCAGGGGCCCATGGGACAGGCGGTTGAGGAAGTCGATGCGGGCCTTAAGATTTTCGAAGGCCACCGGGAAGAAGCCGTCCCCCAAGTTGCTGTCGAAGACCCGGGTCATGGCCTGAAAGGCCGGCGGCCAACCGTCCACCAGGATCTCGGTGGTCTCCTGGTAAATGGGCAGAAAGAAGGGAATGCCCAAAAGATGGTCCCAATGGCCATGGGTGAGGAGCAGGTGGATTTTGATGGGAGCGGGGTCTTCCAGCAAATGTTTCCCCAGGAGGCGCAGGCCGGTGCCGCCGTCGATGATAAGGCGTCTGCCGGAGTCCAGCAAGACTTCCACGCAGGTGGTGTTGCCCCCGAACTCCAGGGTAGAAGGCCCGGGGGCAGGAATTGAGCCCCGGGTCCCCCAAAACTTTATTTCCATTACCTCAGCTCCTCTCAGGAATGCTGCCGCACCTGGCAATTAATCCGGCCGTCAGGGATCTTCGTTGCAGACATTAAAGACCAAGGCCGGGTTGGGGTCAACTTAATGATGAATTTTTTTTTCCGGGTCCACAAGCATCCAGCCACTATTCCCCCAGGGAAACGGGCAGCCGCTCCATTTCCAGGAAGGCGGCCACCAGGCCGAAGCAGCCGGTGAGCATCATATCTCCCAGGGGAGCCGCGAAGACCCCGGGCCAGCCCCGGGCCAGGCGCCGCCGCGGGCCGGTGATGATGGTAAAGGTAAAGGGAGCCGCCGGCGGATAACCGGATCCATAGGCGCAGCCGTGTCCCTGGTCGGCGAAGACCTCGTCGTTGGTTAGTTCTCCGGACTGAAAGCGGCCTAATTGGGCGAAGAGTTTGCCCTGATCCAAAAGACCGGTGTGGTGCTCATAGATGCCCCAAAGGCGGTCTTGCCGGACCAGGGCGGCAAAGGTATGGGCGTTGCCCAGGTTGACCACCATCAGGCCGGAGTCCAGGTGTTGCTGGGCCTGGGGGTCCAGCAGCGCTCCCCTTAGTCCGGCAGTGCAGGTGTCCATGAGCAGCACCCCCGGCAGGGTTTCGGCCACGGCCCGCATCCGGGTAAAGAAGTCGGGAGGCTGGCGGCTGGCCAAGTCCCGCAAGACGCCGCCCCGGAGGAGGATCTCTTCCCAATAGCGGAAGCGGAAACGGCGATTGCTCCCCTGGGGATAAAAACCGTGGTCCTGTACCGCCACCGCAAAGTGGCTGGGGAAAGGGACCTCAAAGGCCGCCAGCAGCCGGCCTAAACCCTCCTGGTCCACATCGCCCAGGGTGAGGGGAGCGGCCCCCGGGGGTGCGGTTTCGCTGAGGTCCACTCCCCAGGCAGCCACCTGCTCCAGGCGGTCGCTCAGGGTGAGGGCGACCTGGGGGGTGGCGGAGACCGGCAGCCCCCGGGCCAGATGGCGCCGCACCGCCCGGCTGACCGCGCCGCCGCCCATCAGGCGGCCTTGCAAAAAGATGGACCGTCCCGCCTCGGTCAGACGGCCGATGCGGCGGGCCAAAATTTGGGTGGGAGCCGGCAGCACCAGCTTCACCGCGTTCTCCACCGCCTGGCCCGGCTCCCAGATAAAGAGGTCCTGGGTGCCGCCCCCGATATCCAGGGCCATGATGGGTCCGATGCGCTCGGAATCAGTAGTCATGGGTAACCCCAGGTCAGCCGGTTTCCGGCGGCGTTCCGGACGCTTTGTATTTCCATAGGAAATAGGCAGCCAGCCCCAGTATTCCGGCCAGCAGCAGATAATCCAAAATGTGGGTGTAATGCTGGATGATTATCCAGTTTTGCTTGAGGCGCACCCCCAGGTAGATCAGGAAGCCGTTGTATAAGGTGGCTCCCGCCGCGGTATAGAGGATAAAGGGCGTCAAGGACATGCGGGCCAGCCCCGCCGGGATGGAGATCAAGTGGCGCACCACCGGGAGGAAGCGGGACAGGAAAATCGTCTTGCCGCCGTGGCGCTGGAAAAACCTGTCGGTCAACTCCAGGTGGTGCGGATTGAGGAAGAGGTAGCGGCCGTAACGGAGCACCACCGGCTCCCCCAGCGTTCCCATGCCGTAGGATAGCAGCGAGCCGCAAATCGACCCCAGGCTGCTGGCTGCCATTACCGCCAGGAAATCCAATTGGCCGGTGAAGATTAAGAAGCCGGCAAAGGGCATGACCAGCTCGTTGGGAACCGGGGCGATCATGCTCCCCAGGGCCATCAGCACGAAGATGCCCGGGTAGCTGCACTGGCTGATGAAGAGAGTATTAACGTAACAGAGAGATTCGGTAAGTCCCATGGGGCGTCAACTTTCTCCTAATTCGCCATGTTGCAGTTGCCACTCCACCTGGGACTGCAGTTCCCGGAGACCGGGGCTCAGCGCCACCGGATAAAGGGATGGGTCCCGCAGGGCCTTATAGGGCTCGGGCAGCAAGGCAAACTGGCTCAGAAAATATTCCCGGCTGTCGTTCAGGGACTGCTTGGGCTCGATGATCCGGCCCCGGCGCATCACCGGGCGCAGCAGGGGGACGGCCCCGGTCACTTCTTCCTGGCGCAGCGCAATGACATCCCGGCACATCTGGCCCTGGCCATCATAATGGCGGTAGGTCTGCTTTTTATCTACCAAGGTAGCCTTGCCGGCGGAGAGTTTCATTACCGGGCGGCCGCCATATTTAACCAGTTTATAGGCGATGTCGAAATAGGGGGCGTCGGCGGAAACCCCCATCCTGGTGCCCACTGCGAAGCTGTCGATCTGGGCGCCCGCGGCCAGCAACGCGGCGATCTTGTATTCGTCGAAGCCGCCGCTGGCCAGGATGCGGACCTCGGGCGCGCCGCCGTCGTCCAGGAGGCGGCGCACTTCCCGGCTGATGGCGGCCATGTCGCCGCTGTCCAGGCGGACGGATTGCAGGCGCCCGCCCCGGGCCTTCATCTCTCTGGCCACCTGGAGGGCATTCCTGGCGCCGGCCAGGCTATCGTACGTGTCGATGAGCAGGGTGGTAGCCCCGGGAAAGATCCGGGAGAAGACCCGAAAGGCATCGATCTCCCAGGGAAAGGTGGTGATGAAAGAGTGGGCCATGGTGCCGAAGATAGGGAGGCCGTAAATTTTTCCCGCCAGGACGTTGCTGCTCCCCGAAAACCCGGCCAGATAAGAGGCCCGGGCCACCTTCAGGCCGGCGTCCGCCCCCTGGGTGCGCCGCAGGGAAAAATCGACCAGGGGCCGTCCCTGGGCGGCATGGAGGGAGCGGCTGGCCTTGGTGGCGAGCAGGGTCTGCAGGCTGATGGCATTGATGATGAAAGTCTCCACCAACTGGGCCTCCAGGATAGGGCCGCTCACCTCCAGGATGGGCTCGTCTTTGAAAAAGAGGCTCCCCTCGGGAAGGGCATGAACCTCGCCGGTGAATCGAACCTGCCCCAGGTAATCGAGAAAGGAGACCTTAAAGAGGCCGGTGCTCTCCAGATAAGCCAGGTCTTCTCCAGTGAACCTCAGGGTTTCCAGGTAGTGGAGGGCCTCGGCCAGGCCGGCGGCGACAAAGTAGCCGCGGTCCTGGGGATACTGGCGGATGAACAGGCTGAAAGTGGCCGCCGCCGCCATTCCCTGGTCAAAATAGCAGGCCGCCATGGTCAACTGGTAGAGATCAGTCAACAGGGCCGGCGGCTCTGCCAGGGTCTGCTCCATGCCGATCCTCCGGGCGGCGCAATCCGATCCGCCCCCATTCCCCCTTGAAATTAACGATTCATTATAACTAAAGGAAGATATCTCTAAAAGAGCTTACCTTGCGGTTTTAGCTTGAAATGAGCCTGTTTAATGCAGATAAATAGTATAAATATCTTCTTCATGAGGTTGGACTATGAGCCAGTGCGAACTATACGATCTGATTATCGTGGGAGGAGGGCCAGGTGGTCTCAGCGCCGGGATCTATGCCATGCGGGCGGCCCTGAAGACGGTTCTCATAGAAAAGGGGCTTCCAGGCGGCCAGGTGAACCTTACCGACGCGGTGGAGAACTACCCCGGTTTTGAGAATATCAGCGGCTTCGACCTGTCCCAGAAGTTCTTGCAGCATGCCCAGGGCTATGGCCTGGAGGTGAGGCAGCAGGAAGTGGCGGCGGTGGAACCGGGGCTGGAGTTCCATTCGGTGCGGCTGGCCAACGGCGACCTTCTCAATAGCCACGCGGTGATCCTGGCCACCGGCGGCAATCCCCGCAAGCTGAATATCCCCGGGGAATCAGAATACTACGGAAGCGGGGTCTCCTATTGCGCCACCTGCGACGGCTTTTTCTTCCGGGGCAAGAATGTGGCAGTGGTGGGCGGCGGTGATACCGCCCTGGAGGAAGCCCTGTATCTAGCCAAGATCACCAGGCAGGTGCATCTAATCCATCGCCGGGACGCCTTGCGCGGTGGCCGCATCTTGCAGCAGCGGGTCATGGCTGAGCCCCATATTGAGATCCTCTGGAACACCATTCCCACGGAAATCCTGGCCAATGACCAGGGGGTGCGGGGCGTCACCTTGCAAGACAAGCAGACCGGGGTCTTAAGGGAGCTGCCGGTGGACGGGGTCTTCATCTTCATCGGCTTCATTCCCAATAACCAACTGGTGCCCGGGGGCATCCGCATGGATCACGACGGCTATGTGGTGACCGATGAGAAGTGCGAAACCAACCAAGCGGGAATCTTTGTCATTGGCGACCTCAGGCAAAAATACGCCAGGCAGATCGTCACGGCCGCGGCGGAGGGCTGCACTGCGGCCCTGGCCGCAGCCCTGGGCGTGGAAATGAAGAAAAGCGGCCAGGCCTGTATTCAACCCAAATAGCTCTCAGCCGGCAGCTAAAGCAAAACCAAAAAAAACTCAAAACTCGAAACTCGAAACTCGAAACTCGAAACTTTTGTGCCCTAACCCCGGGAGAAGACGTCCGCGTCCAGGTCGAGGCGGGCCCCGGCCGCCAGCAGATGGTAACCCAGGGCCGCCACCATGGCGGCGTTGTCGCCGCACAAGTGGACGGGCGGCAGGAAAAGCCCGGCGCCGCTGGCTGCGGCCCGCTCCTGAAGAACCTGGCGCAGGCAGCCATTGGCCGCCACTCCCCCGCAGACCAGCAGGCGGCCGCCGCCAGTCGGGAAATTTTGGGTTAACGCCAGCCAGGCCCGGCTCACCAGGGCCTCCACCACCGCTTCCTGGAAGCCGGCGGCCAGGTCGGCCCGGGCCTGGGGGTCGCCAAGGATCTCCGGGTCTTTTTTGAGGGTAAGGGCCACCGCGGTCTTCAGGCCGCTGAAGCTGAAGGTCAGGGGCTCTGCCAAGATGCGGGGCCGGGGCAGGCGGAAGGTGGCGGCGCGGCCCACGGCCGCCAATTTTTCGATACCTACGCCGCCGGGATAGCCCAGCTGCAGGAGCCGGGCCACCTTGTCGAAGGCCTCGCCGGCGGCGTCATCCCGGCTCCGGCCCAGGAGCTGCATTTCCAGAAAGCCGTTTACCCGGTAGAGGTTGGTGTGGCCGCCGGAAACTACCAGGGCCACCAGGGGTAAGGACGGCGGCTCCCCGGTCAGAAAGGCCGCCAGGACATGGGCCTTAAGGTGGTGGACCCCGGTCAGCGGCAAGCGCTGCTGGAAGGCCAGGGTCTTGGCCACGGCCATCCCGATGACCAGGGCGCCGATGAGCCCGGGCCCCTGGGTCACGGCCAGGCCGTCCAACTCCTTAAGGGTCACGCCGGCCTGGTCCAGGGCCGCCTGGATCACCGGCAGGATGTTCTCCAGATGCCGCCGGGCCGCCAGCTCCGGCACCACTCCGCCGTAGGCGGCGTGCAACTCGAACTGGGTGGCCACCACCGAGGAGAGGATGCGCCGGCCGTCGGCTACCACCGCGGCCGCGGTCTCGTCGCAGGAGGTCTCGATTCCCAAGATCAGCATCTTTTCAGTGGGGCGCCGCGGCGCCAGCCGGGCTTTCTGAGATGAACAGGTGCGGCCTGAGGTTCTCCAATTTTTTCGGGCCGATGCCGGAAACTTGCAGCAGGTCGTCGATTTTCCTAAAGGGGCCGTTGGCCTGGCGGTAGTCGCTGATGGCCTGGGCCAGGGCCGGGCCGGTCCCGGGAATGGCCTGGAGATCGGCGGCGCTGGCGGTGTTCAGCTCCAGGGGCAGACCCAGGGTGAGGAGTTGGGCTCCGGCCATGCGCCCCAACTGGTAATGCCGGTCCGGGCTGACGATAACCAGGCTGCCCGAGGTGATTGCGCCGGTTTGGCCAGCCGGCTCCGGACCAGGGGCGGGCGGGGCCAGCCCCGGGCCGCGGCCCTGACGCCAGACCTCCGTGAGATTCGGGGTGTGGTCGAAGGCGTAGACCCCGGGCGCGGCCACCGCGCCGCGCACTTCCACAAACACCGGGTTGGCATCCGGTCGGAATGGTGGGGAAGGCGAGGGACCCAAACCGAAATTGGCCCGCCAGGCCCATAATAGTAAAAGGCCCGCCCCCAGCAGCAGAATGACTCCCAATTGCGACCGGCTGAAGCAGGGGAGGCTTTTCATAAGCTACGCAGTCTCGCTTTTGGGAAAGAATCCATCTAGCCACCGGAAGGGAAGGGCGTCCCCAAGGAATGCCGGTAAAGTTTTGCTAAGAGGCAGGGAGCAGAGAATTGTTTGACCTTAGACATGCTGACTATCTAGTCAATTTATAGAATTTACAAGCTATTTTCCTCTCCCCCCTCGGGGGGGAGAGGGGATTTTAGTGCATCGGAATAATATGGTGAAATCGCTGAAATTGCCATGGCCTGAGGTTTTTCTTAAGATCAGGACCAGGGCCGCTCAGCGGGCCTGCGCCTCGTCCTTGTGGAGTTTGTAGCTGATGCCATCCACCAGGGCGGTCCAGGAGGCCTCGATGATGTCATGGGAAACGCCAACGGTGCCCCAGCGGTCACGGCCGTCCCGGGACTCGATGAGGACCCGCACCTTGGCGTCGGTGCTGCCGGTGCCCGGCAGGACCCGCACCTTAAAATCGTCCAGGCGCATCTCGGCCAGCCGCGGGTAGAAGCGGAGCAAGGCCTTGAGCAGGGCCCGGAACAGGGCGTTCACCGGGCCGTTGCCCCTGGCCGCGGTGTGGACCTCGTGGAGGCCGACCCGCACCCGGATGGTGGCTTCCGGCAGCGGCTCATCCTCTTCGCCCAGTTTCTGGTCCACCACCCGGTAGCTCAGGAGGCGAAAGTACTCCCGGTGTTGGCCCAGGGCGGCCCGGAGCAGCATCTCCAGGGAAGCCTCGGCGCTTTCGAACTGGTAGCCTTCGGCCTCCAGGTCCTTGACCCGCTCCAGGATGGTTTGCAGGGCTTCGGTGCTCTTGGGCGGCATCTTCAGGTTCATGTCCCGGACCTTATCCAGGGCAAATTGTACGTCCCGGTCATGGGCCGCCGGCTCCAATCCCAACTCCTTGGCCTTGAGGAAGATGCTGCTCTTGCCGGAGAGGTCAGAGACCGGAATTTGCCGGACGTTGCCGACCAGTTCGGGGGAGAGGTGCTCGTAGGCCCGGGGGTCGCGCTTCACCGCGGCGGCATGCACCCCGCCCTTGTGGGCAAAGGCGCTGATGCCCACGTAAGGCTGGTAACGATTGGGATGGACATTGGCCAGCTCGTAGACGAAGCGGGAGACCTCCGTCAAGCGCTTGAGGTTCGCGGCGCTGAGGCAATCAATCCCCATCTTCACTTGCAAGGCCGGGATGATGGAGCAGAGATTGGCGTTGCCGCAGCGCTCCCCGAAGCCGTTGATGGTTCCCTGCACCTGTTGGCAGCCCAGCTCGACCCCGGCCAGGCTGTTGGCCACCGCCAGCTCCGAGTCGTTATGGGCGTGGATGCCTAAGGGGATGCGGCGGAACTTCTTCTGTACCGCCTTGATGATGCCGGGTAGTTCGGAGGTCAGGGTGCCGCCGTTGGTGTCGCACAGCACCAGGCACTGGGCCCCCCCAGCCACTGCGGCCTCCAGGGTCTTAAGGGCGTACTCCGGGTCGTCCTTGAAGCCGTCGAAAAAGTGCTCGGCGTCATAAAAGAGCTCCGCCACCCGGGGCTTGATATAGCCCAGGGAATGGCGGATGAGTTCCAGATTGCGCTCCGGGGTGGTTTGCAGGATCTCCTGTACCTGAAAGAGGGAGGATTTCCCGAAGATGGTGACCACATGGGCCCGGCTGAGCAGCAGTTCCTGGAAGACCGGGTCCGACTCCGGAGGCCGGTCTTTATGATGGGTGCTGCCAAAGGCGGCGATGCGGCTGCCGTTGAGGTCGCCGTATTGGCGAATTTCCTCAAAGAAATCCCGGTCCTTGGGATTGGAGCCCGGCCAGCCGCCCTCGATATAATGGACCCCAAACTGGGCCAGTTTCCTGGCGATGCGGATCTTGTCGGCCAGGGACAGCGAGAAATATTCCGCCTGGGTGCCGTCCCTCAGGGTGGTGTCGTAGATCTTTACCTGACGCATAGAGGCCCTCTAAAAGGGGTTCAAGGTTTCGGCGGCGGCTGACCCAGGTCGAAGGCGTCGTGGAGGACCCGCACCGCCAGCTCGCCGTACTTGTCTTCGATGACGCAAGAGATCTTGATTTCCGAGGTGCTGATCATCAGGATGTTGATGTTTTCCCCGGACAGGGCCTCAAACATCCGGGCCGCCACCCCGGCGTTATTCTTCATGCCCACGCCCACGATGGAGATCTTGGCGATATTCTTATCGCCCACCACCTGCTGGGCGCCTACCGCCGCGGCTATCGGCCGGATCAGCTCCATGGTCTTCTTCAAGTCGTCCTGGGGCACAGTAAAGGTCAGGTCAGTGTAGCCCTCGATGCTGGTGTTCTGGATGATCATATCCACCACGATGTTGGCGTCGGCTACCGGCCGGAAGAGGCGCACCGCAATGCCGGGGCGGTCGGGGACCCGGGTAATGGTGACCCGGGCGTCGTTTCTACTCAAAGCCACGCCGGATACCGGCACAATCTCCATTTTTTCATCCTCCACGGTCACCAGGGTACCCGGCGCCTCGGTAAAGCTGCTGCGCACCACCAGGGGTACGCCGTAGCGCCTGGCAAAACCCACGGAGCGGATCTCCAGGACCTTGGCGCCCAGGGAAGCCATCTCCAGCATCTCGTCATAGGTGATGCGCTCCAGCTTCCGGGCCTTGGGGCAGATACGGGGGTCGGCGGTGTAAACCCCATCGACATCCGTGTAAATTTCGCAGCGGTCGGCTTTCAGGGCCGCGGCCATGGCCACCGCGGTGGTGTCGGAGCCTCCCCTTCCCAGGGTAGTGATGTCGCCCACTTCATCCACCCCCTGGAAGCCGGCCACGGTGACTACCCGGTTTTTCTTCAATTCTTCTCTAATCCGGGCCGTATCGATCCCCAGGATGCGAGCCCGGCCATAGGCCCGGTCGGTGTAGATGCGGGCCTGGTGACTCAACAGCGAAGTGGCCGGCACTCCCTGGGAGCGCAGGAAGATGCTGAATAGGGAGACGGTAACCTGCTCGCCGGTGGCCAACAGGACGTCCAGTTCCCGCGGGTCCGGGTCTTCCGCCAGCTCTTGGCCCAATCTGATCAGGCGGTCGGTTTCACCCGCCATGGCGCTCAGGACCACCACCATTTTATGGCCGTCCCGCCAGGCCTTGATCACCCGGTTGGCGACGTTGGCGATGCGATCCACATCGCCCACCGAAGTGCCGCCATATTTTTGCACGATCACAGCCACTGGCGAAGCTCCTGAATTATTAAGATATTTATTATATCCCAATCTGGAAAAAAGGAAAGCGCCAGTCTGGCGCCCCAGCCCCGGTGGTTCTCCGACCTCTCATCTAGCGAAGCGCTGCATTTTTCCGTTGACGCTGGGGAAAAATAGATGATACTAATGAAAAAAATCACAAGAAGGAGGCCGGATATATGGCTGCTAAATTGATCAAAGGGGCGGAGGTGGCTGCCCAGATCCGCGAGGAATTAAAGAAGGAAGTGGACGAACTGAAGGCCAAACACCACGTCACCCCCGGTCTGGTCACCATCCTGGTGGGGGAAAATCCCGCCTCCGTCAGCTATGTTACCGCCAAGCAGAAGACCTCTCATGAATTGGGCTTCCATTCCATTCAGGACACTCAGTCCGCCGACATCACCGAGGCGGCCCTTCTGGCCCTGATCGAGAAATACAACCAGGATCCCAAGATCCACGGCATCCTGATCCAGTTGCCCCTGCCCAAACACATCGATGCCAACAAGGTGCTCTACGCCATCGATCCCAACAAGGACGTGGACGCCTTCCATCCGGTAAACGTGGGCCGGATTCTAATCGGCACTTATGCCTTTTTGCCCTGCACCCCGGCAGGCTGCCAGGAGCTCATCAACCGCGCCTACGGCGACCCCAAGGGCAAGGAAGTGGTGGTGCTGGGCCGCTCCAATATCGTGGGCAAACCCATGGTGGCCATCATGATCCAGAAGCTTCCCGGGGCCAACGCCACCGTGACCTGCGTCCACACCGGCACCCCCAAGGATAAGATCATCGAGCACTGCCGCCGGGCCGATATCCTCATCGTGGCCGCCGGGGTGCCCAGGTACGTCCAGGGAGACTGGGTAAAAGAAGGGGCCTGCGTCATCGACGTGGGCGTCAACCGCATCGGCGTCAGCGAAAAGACCGGCAAGGCCATCCTGGCCGGCGACGTGGACTTCGATTCGGTCTCCCAGAGGGCCGGCTACATCACCCCGGTACCGGGCGGCGTCGGCCCCATGACCATCACCATGCTCATGAAGAACACCGTCATGGCCGCTAAAATGGCCGCGGGCCTGGTGAAGATTTAGGGAAGAGGCAGTGAGCAGCGAGCAGTGAGCAGTAAGCAGTGAGCAGTGAGCTTTTCCTGCTCACGGCTCACTGTATTGCTAATGCGAGAAGGCTATCTCCGGGTAGACCTCCTCCGGGTTAAAGACCTTGGGATCGGCGATTTCCCAACCCTCCTGGCCCAGGCGGCGGTAGAAGCAGGACTGGTAGCCCAACTCGCAGGCGCCGCCGGCGGGGCGCACCCGGATGAGCAGTTGGTCGCCCTGGCAGTTGAGGCGAATCTCCAACACCTCCTGGAAGTGGCCCGAGGCCTCTCCTTTGGCCACCACCTTACGCCTTTGGGGATGGTAATAATGGAGACGGCCGGTGGCGGCCACCAGCTCCAGGGCCTCCTGGTTCAAGTCCACCAGCATCAATACCGCGCCCGAATCGGCCTCCTGGATGACTGCCGGCAGGGCGCGGCCACGGGGCAAGGGGAGTAAGGCAGGCAAGCGCCGCCATTCCTGAAGATTTTGGTTCAAGGGGTCCTCCTAACCGCCCTGGTCCTGGCGATCCAGTTTTTTCACACCTAAATATTATAGTATCGGTCCTTTTTTTGCCGGGGCTCCGTTTTGGTCCAGAAAATGCCTTGACATATTTGCCAGATGGATGGTATTTATGGAAAAAGGGAACGTGAAAAAGAGCACAAACAAATACGCCGCACAGGGGAGGAGCCAACCCATGGCAAGACTCGGTTACATTGAATTCTACTACAGCACGAAACATAAACCGGTCGATAAATATAAATGCGACAACACCAATGTGCTTAACCTGCTGAAGAGCATGGAATCCAAGGGGGTGGAAACGGCAGCCATTGACTTGGGTGACACCCCTGATCCCTTCCGGCAATACCATAAGGCATCCAGTGGCCCCGCCTCCGAGTATCGCCCCATCTTTGGGGAGGTGCGGGGTTCGGATTATAAGGAATACTTCGGCAAAACCATCCCGGCCCTGTGCTGCTATGCCAAGAAAGGCGACCGGGCCCCGCTGGAGGTCTTTCCCCGCATGGACCATAAGCTGGGTCGGGTCTATCTCATCGAAGAATTCCTGGAGAATTATATCGGCGAGTTGGAAGGCCGGCCAGAAACCGACGTAGCCGACTAGACCGCTAAATATTGCACGCTAAATATTGCCTTCAGGCCCCACCCGGGAACCGGTGGGGCCTATTTTGTCTCTGCTCTCTTTCTGTTCAGCGAGGCCGCGGCGTTGGCGCAACGCCCCCGGAACCGGTGGCCCCCGGCAGTAATTCCCTCAGGGTCCGGGCGTAAACTTCATAGGCAGGGTGGCTGAACAGGACGAAGCGCACCAGCTTGATCTCCGCATGTTGCTCCAGATAAGCCAGCACCGTTTGCAGGGCGATGCGGGCGGCCGCGGTCTGGGGATAGCCGTAAGCCCCGGTGGCAATGGCAGGGAAGGCCACGGAGGCGATGCCCTGGGCGGAGGCCAGCTTCAGGCTCTCCCGGTAGCAGGAAGCCAGTAATTCGGCCTCCTGCGCCCCCCCGTCCCGATAGACCGGCCCCACCGTATGGATGACGTAGCGGGCCGCGAGGTTGCCGCCGCGGGTGAGGCGGGCCTCGCCCGTGGGACAGCCCCCCAGGCGGCGGCACTCTTCCAGAATCGCGGGGCCGCCGGCCCGGTGAATGGCGCCGTCCACCCCGCCGCCGCCCAACAGCGAGGGATTGGCGGCGTTGACGATGGCCTCGGTATCTTGCCGGGTGATATCCCCCTCCAGCAATTCCAGCCGCGACGCGCCGATCTTCACTTCCATGGGAGCCTCTGTTCCTGGCCGCCGGTCCCGGGGGAGAAGCGCGGGGGCCTCAGCCTGGAAACGCCTCTTAGCAAACAATTCCTCCCCGGCATCCCGCCAGGCGCCCGGTTATTTGCTGATCAGGCGGTAATGGTCCGCCTGTTTGGTCCATCTGCTGGTGGGAAATTTAGCGGCCAGCTCCTCGTAGCCTTCCCGCAAAACTTTGGGGTCGTGGCTCATCTTGTATTTGGCCACCCCCAGGAAAAACAGGGCTTCCGAGGCCGTCTCCATATCGGGGTGACAGGAGATGACCTCCTCGAAGAGGGCGCGGGCCTCGGCAAACTGGTCAGTATCCAGGGCCCACCTGCCTTTGGCCGTCATCAAGGTGGGGATCAGGTCTTCCGGCGTGAAAAACCCCACGCCCCGATAGTGCTCCCGCCCCTCGGCGTCCAGCACCAGCAGGGTGGGAGTCCAGCTCACCGAAAATCTCTGCATCATGGCAGTGTTGGAGGTTTCGATCTTTACCGGGACAAAGTTCAAGGAAATGAACTTGGCCACCTTCTCGTTGGGGTACGTAACTGCACCCATCTGTTGGCAACCCAGTCACTTGGGGTTAAAAAAATCCAGGAAAATGGGCTTATTGATCTTGCCTGCGGTTTCCTGGGCCTTGGCCAAATCGTCCAGCCAGCATATCTCCACCGCCATCTCTGCCTCCTTTTAGCGAGTCTGTGCCGCCACCCGGCGGCGTCCGGCCCTCCTCCGGGTACGCTCCGGGATGCCAGCGCCATGGCCGGAAAATGGTTTGGGCCCGATCCGGCCCCAAGGTGAGATTATTTGAGGGAAACATAATCATCACCACCCCAAAAAAAAGGAACCGGGGCGCGTAGTTAAGTCACAACGGTCACGGCGCAGCCCTTGGCATTATCCACCACCTTCCGGGCGATGCTGCCCAAGAGCAGGGATTTGGCCATCCCCAGGCCGCGGCGGCCCATGACCACGGTGTCGTAGGCACCCTCCAGGGTGGTGTCGATGATATCCTCAGCCACATCGTAGTACTTGGGTTTGAACAGGTGGTGCACCGCCTCAGAGCCCAGACCCGCGGCGTCGAGATGCTGCTTGGCCTTATGGGCCAGGACCAGCCACTGCTTCTCCTGGCGCTGCTGCCAGGCGGCTACCAGGCGCTTGCGGCTATCCTGCTCCTGCTCCTCAAGGACGTGGCCGTCATCCCAGAGGGCCGGGGGCAAGCCCGACAAAATGTGAAGCAAGGTGACTTGCACCCCCGGGGTAGCCCCGAAGGTCCGGGCCACATATTCCACGGCGCGCCAGGCCCCTGGGGAACTGTCCAGCGCGATCAGTAACTTGGCCATGCCGGCCTCCTTGAGAGGGAAATGGATGCGCGCTAGTTTAATCATCCACAGCCCCAGAATCAACGCCTCCGGGGTTGAGGCCGACAAACTCCTTGCAATGGCGGCCGGTTAACCATAGAATCTTTTCGGAGTCGGGGTCTATGGAAATACAAGAAGAGCCGCCCTATCAGCTGACGGGGCCCGGGCCGGTGGAACGCCTGCTGGCCGACATCGAGTTCGCCAAGGTCCTGGTGAGCGCCGGGGACATGGAAACCCTGCTCACCGCGGTCCTGGAGCGCATCCAGGCCCTGAACCCGGCCGCCAACTGGTCGCTGTTATTATTGGACCCTCAAACCCGGGAGCTCTCCTTTGCGGTGACGGTGGGGCTGGCCCAGGAGAAGACCAAAGGCATCACTCTGGCGCCGGGAGAGGGGATCGCCGGAGCCGTGGCCCAAACCGGGCAGGCCATCTTCACCCCCGACGTGGTCCAGGACCCCCGGTTTTCTCCCCGGGTGGACGCCATCACCGGCTTCAAGACCCGCTCCGTCATTGCCTTGCCCCTGGTGGTGCGGGGCGAGGTTATCGGGGTCTTTGAAGTGGTCAACGTGGAGGATGAGAATCTCTTCCGGGAGCAGTCTCTCCCCCACTTGAATATCCTGGCGGACTACGTGGCCATTGCGGTGGACAACATCCGCAATCTCCAGAAACTCGAGGCCCGCACCTTTATCGATGAGGCCACCGGTTGTTATAACACCCGCTATCTCTTCTACACCTTGGACCGCCTCATTCCCCAGATAATCGCGCAGGGCGGGGAATTTTCCGTGGTCTTCCTGGATATGGACAATTTCAAGGCGGTGGACGACGCCCACGGGCATCTCCGGGGCAGCAAGGTTCTCGGAGAGGTGGCCCGCACGATCCACTCGCAGTTAGGGCCTGATGACCGCCTGGTGCGCTACGGCGGCGACGAATTCATACTCCTGCTGCCGCAGCGCTCCCAATCCCAGGCCCTGGAACTGACCCGGCGCCTGCGGGAGAAGCTCAACCACACCAGCTTCTTGAGTGATGAAGGACTCGATGTCCGGATTACCGCCAGCTACGGTATCGCTACCCTCCCCGGAGATGCCCGGGACCGGGAGGAATTGCTCGCGATTGCGGACCGGGCCCTTCTTTCTAGCAAGTGCCGGGGCAAAGATTGCATCATGCTGGGACGGACCCTGACGCCGGTTGAAGATAGCTAGCCGCGGCCCAGTCTGTGCCGGCAATGGTGACATGGGGTGGGACCGATTTTCCTGGTCCGATGTTTGCCGAAGGCCGGAAACTGAAAGCTGAAAACCAAGGAATTTAAGTGTCCGCCAAGATTCTGGACCTGGCCCGGGAAGTTCTGACCATCGAAGCCGAGGGCCTTACCGCCCTGATCCAAAAACTGGACGATAGCTTCGTCAAGGCGGTGGATCTGCTCTACCGGGCCAAGGGCAGAGTCATTGTCACCGGGGTTGGCAAGTCCGGTATCGTGGCCCGGAAGATCGTGGCCACCTTCAACTCCACCGGGACCCCGGCCCTCTTCCTGCACCCCGTGGAGGCCATGCACGGCGACTTGGGCATGGTGTCCGCCGCCGACGTGGTTCTGGCTCTATCCAACAGCGGCGAAACCCGGGAGCTGACCATCCTCATTCCCAGCCTGGAGCGCCTGGGTGCGCCGCTCATCGCTATGACCGGGCGGCCGGACTCCGCCCTGGGCCGGTTCAGCCAGGTGGCCATCGACACCGGGGTGCCCCGGGAGGCCTGCCCCCTGGGACTGGCCCCCACCGCCAGCACCACCGCCATGCTGGCCATGGGCGACGCCCTGGCAGTGGTCCTGCTCACCCGGCGAGGCTTTCAGGCTGCCGACTTCCGCCGCTTCCATCCCGGGGGCGGCCTGGGAGAGCACCTCTCCCTGGCCATCTCCGAGGTGATGCTCACCGGTAAGGCGGTGCCCCGCACGCGGCTCTCCCATCCCCTGAGCCGGGCCATCACAGAGATGGACGCCAAAGGCCTGGGGGTCACCCTGGTGGTGGACCGCGGCGGCGTCTTACAGGGGATCATCACCGACGGCGATCTGCGCCGGGCCTTGAAAAAGTGGGGGAATCTCCAGGGCCGGATGGTGCCAGAGGTGATGACCTCCGAGCCCCGGACCATCGGGCCCGAGGCCCTGGCCTCCCAGGCCCTGGACCTGATGGAGGGCCGCGCCATCACGGCGCTGCCGGTAGTGGCCCAGGACCGCCTGGTCCTGGGGATCGTCCACCTGCACGACCTCCTGGGGCGGGGAGAGTTTAAGTTTCGCTAAGTTCCTGGCGCCGGTTTTCTGGCTCACCGCCGGGCACCCTGACCGGGATGCGCCCAGGGGCTAGGGTAGGGGGAAATTAATTTATATGCAGGTAACTTCATGTAATAATTGTTAATATTATTATTATTCACATATTCTAAAAATGAGTTTTCCCTACCCGAAAAAATTTCCACCTATAGCCCCAAAATAGCCTAAATTATAGAAAATTATCTCCATTTACGCAAAAAAACCGCCTTAGCTGCATCAATAATCTTAGGGAATCAGGGGAAGAAATGGTTTTCGCAGCAAATTAACAAGTTATTACAATATGATACACAATAATGCGATTATTTTCTTGACAGCTTTGAAAATATTGTGATATATGGAACAATCGAGTCATAGCAGTCCTTTTTGCCAGTGTGGCAAGTGAACTTCACCACTGGATTGATGCGGATGGGAGCCTGAGACCGGCTGGCCGTCAATCTTCGGGTTGATTCCGAAGCGGCCCAAGGCCGAAGGCGACAAAATCACTTGCAAAGCAATCCTGGAGCCTAGGCCCCAAATTTTTCCTGGCGGTTCCTTTATCCAGACTAGTCCCCAACCATCCGAAGCAAGCCTGAACTGCCTCTTAAGGGAGGGAACATGAGAACGATGGCGATCGTCGGCCTTTTGGGGATCGGCATAGTGTGCACCCCTCGACCTACCATGTGTGTCACCATGTCGATCGTCACGGTTACTGCTTATTGTTATCCGTCGGCCTATTGCCCCGGTTCTTCCAAGGGGATCACGGCCTCGGGCGAACGGGTGCGGGAAGGCATCCTGGCGGTCAGCCGGGATGTGGAAGAGGGCCTGAACCTGGGGTTCGGCGACCGGGTCCTGTTGAGCGGGCTGGGGGTCTATGAGTTTAAAGACCGCATGGCCCAGCGGATGCACAAGAAAGTAGACATCTACATGGAGTGCAAGGAAAAGGCCATGCGTTTCGGCGTGCGGCGCTATGTCATCCTGGTGAAGCTGGCTTAAGCCTTAAGCCCCGTCCTCATTTAACCCTTTCCATATAACTGCCGGTGCGGCTGTCCACCCTGACCCGGTCCCCTACATTGATGAACAAGGGTACCTGGATGCTGGCGCCGGACTCCAGCACCGCGGGCTTGGTTCCGCCCGCGGCGGTGTCGCCTTTGAATCCGGGTTCGGTCTGAGCCACCGCCAGTTCCACAAAGTTGGGCAACTCCACCCCCACCGGCTCTTTATTGAAGAAGAGGACCTTGAGGTCCAGGTTTTCGATGAGATAGAGGCGCGCCTCACCCACCTGCGCCTCGGTGAGCATGATCTGCTCGTAGTTGTTGTTGTCCATCACGCAGTAGCGGTCCCCCTCCCGATAGAGATACTGCATCTCCCGTTCCTCGAGGTCCGGCTTTTTGACCCGTTCACCGGAGCGGAAGGTCTGATCCACCACCCGCCCGCTGAGGAGGTTTTTCAGCTTGGTGCGCACAAAGGCGCCACCTTTGCCGGGCTTGACGTGCTGAAAATCCACCATGACGTACGGGGTGCCGTCCAACTCGATCTTCAGGCCTTTTTTAAACTCGGCGGTGGAGTACATATTGCCACCTTTCTCCTTCAGTATCGTGAAATACCAAGCTCTACGAGGTTGGGGGTCCCCCTGGGACTAAACCGCAGCCGGGGCGCTTAACGGCCAACCGCCTGGCTTCAGCGAGCATTCCCGGGACTGGGTTTTGGGGCTCCCTCCAGCCAATCCCAAGACCAACGGCGCTTGCCGGGTTCCGGCGGGGCTCCGGCTCCGGCTGGGGACTCAGCAAGAGGGCCGCCGGCGGGCGGCGAGGGCGATGCGGCGGGCTGCAGTTGGCCGGGGGGCAACTGAAAGATTATCTCGTTTTTTTTAACGAAATTCAACTCCTGGTGAATCAGGTCCTGGATCATTTCCGGATCGTTCTGCAAGCGGTCGATGGTGCGGGCCAGGCGGGCGTTCTCCTCGGCCAGGCGGGCGTTCTCCTGATCCAGACGCAACTGTTCCTGATGCTCGCGGTAGATCTGGTAGAGGCCCCGGTGGCTGAGGAACACTACGGCCAGGATCATCACCACCCCCAGGATGACGACCAATCCGGTCAGCAGCCCATGGCTGCCCTTTGAGCTGGCGACCTCGAATTGAGCAGTTGGCGAAGTCATGTTTCCCCCCGAGACTTCTGAGATGGATATTGCCTTAAATAATTTTCGAATGCAAGCAAAAATGAGGGTTTTGGGGCGTTGGCGCGGGGATAACTGATATTTTTAACTAAGTCGCGGCCCCGGCAAGGGTTTTGCATAATTTTTGGGGTTTGGGGTATTTGAGGCCGGGTGCGACCGGGGCCAGGCTCCAGGTTTGATCCCAAGGGGTGGCCCGGATCTACCCTGAGTCCGATCCCGGGCTCCCGGGTATGAGGTCTGGTCTTTAGGATCTATTGACAGGTGCGGGTAAAAATTATAGATTTGCAATAGTTAGGACATCCCTGAAAAAGATTTCCGACCTATCAGGTGAGAGGAACAGAGTGACGAAGATCGATTTGCCCTTGACTCCCATGGCCGCCACCGGCGTCGGTTCGGTGCCTTTTACCGATCCGGAGGAGGCGGTGTCCCTGATCCTGGAGGCCATGCCCCTGATGCCTTATTGGCCTCAAATGGTGCGCCTGGGGTTTAGGGAGGAGATGACCGCCCAGGCCGCCCGAGGCCTGGCGGTCTTGAAGATCGACGCCGCGGCCCACACCGTGCAGGTGGACCCGGACCTTCCCCGGGACCAGGCCCTGGCGGAATTTTATGAGGCGGTCCTGGCCGGTGAGCTAACCCCATTTGCCCTGGAGGAGCAGGAGGCCCGCGGCTTCTTTGCCCTGCTCCGGGCCGCGGCTGCCGGAGGGCTTCCCGGTCAGACCCTGAAAGGTCAACTGGCGGGGCCGGTGACCTTTGCCGGGATGGTCAAGGACCAGGAAGGCAAGGCCATCCTGTTTGACCGGGAACTGACCCAGGCGGTTTGCCTGGGCCTGGCCCGCAAGGCCGCCTGGCAGGCCCGCCGATTCCTGGAACTGGGAAAGGCCCCGGTCATATTTTTGGACGAGCCTTATCTCAGCGGATTCGGATCCGCCTATCTACCCATCTCCCGGCAGGAAGTCCTGGAGATCCTGGGCCAGACCATCGAAGAGATGCGGCAGGTTGCGGAGGCTCCGGTGGCCGTGGGCCTCCACTGCTGCGGCAACACTGACTGGGGCATGCTGCTGGAGGCCCCCATCGATCTTCTCAGCTTCGATTCCTATGGCTACTTTGAGAGCCTGCAACTCTATGAGCAGGCGTTGGAGAAATTTTTTCAGCGGGGCGGCTGGCTGGCTTGGGGGCTGGTACCCACCGGCGAGGATTTCCGCCAGGAAACCGCCGAGGGTTTGTGGCTGCGGTTCACCCGGCAAGTGGCCCAACTGGCGCAGCAGCTTAAGGCCACTCCCAGGGAGATTCTCTCCCGGGCTATTCTCACCCCGGCTTGCGGCATGGGCTATCTCAGCCCGGATGAGGCCCGGCAGGCCTTGAGGATGCTGGCGGACCTGAGCGCCCGCGGCCGGGAGTGGCTGGCATCAATCTAAGGCGGGTGCTGCGCCGGGGCGCCGGGTGCGGCGCTCACCGGGAGCGCCACCTATCACGAAGCACTCCCAGGAGACGGTGAATGAAGGTCAAGGAAGTGATGGTCAAGGAAGTGGCCACCCTGGATGTTCACGACGAACTGAGCCTGGCCGACGACATCATGCGATTGGGGAGGATCCGGCATCTGCCGGTGATGGATGGCGTCAGGCTGGTGGGGATCGTTTCGGAGCGGGACCTGTTTCGCAGTTCCCTGGCCCAGGCCCTGGGCGGCGGGCAGACCTCGCGCGAGCTGATGAAGACCGTGCGCCTTGATGAAATCATGGTGCGCGAGATCGTCACTATCTCTCCGGAGCTGGATCTGTGCCAGGCCGTCAAGATCATGGTGGACAAGAAGATCGGCTGCCTGCCGGTGGTGGATCAGGACCGCCTGGTGGGCCTGCTTACCGAAACTGATGTTATGCTGCAATATCTGAAGAGCTGCGGCAAATAATCCGGCCGGCGGTTTCCGGTTTTCGGTAAAAAGTTCGATAGAGAAGGAAAAGGGCCGGGGAGGCTGAAGGTCTCCTGAGCCCTTTTTTTCCTTGGACCGAAAAGCGGCGCCTGCCTGCCTTAGATATAGGTGAGCCAGTCCTGATAGCGGGGGTCCTGGCCCAGGACCACGTCGAAGAAGGCGGCCTGCAGTTTCAGGGTGATGAGGCCGGGTTTTCCAGGGCCGATGACCCGGCCGTCCACTTCCCGGATGGGGGTGACTTCGGCGGCAGTGCCGGTGAGGAAGGCCTCGTCGGCCAGGTAGAGTTCATCCCGGGAGAAGAGGTCTTCCCGCACAGAGAGGCCCAGGTCCTGGGCCAGCGTGATGATACTGGCGCGGGTGATCCCCGGCAACACCGAGGTCAGCGGCGGCGTGCGCAGCACCCCATCCGAGACGATGAAGATGTTCTCCCCGGAGGCCTCGGCCACGTAGCCGTCGGTATCCAGCATCAGGGCCTCGTCAAAACCGAGGTAGGTGGCTTCCCGTTTGGCCAGGATAGAGTTGACATAGTTGGCCGTGGTCTTGGCCTTGGTCATCATGACATTGACGTGGTGCCGGGTGAACGAGGAGATTTTGGCCCGGATACCCTGCTTCAGGCCCTCATCTCCCAGGTAGGCGCCCCAGACCCAACTGATGAGGGCCACCCGGATGGGGTTGTCCTGGGGATGCAGGCCCATGGCTCCTTCGCCCACGAATACCAGGGGGCGCAGGTAGCCGGAGGCCTGGCCGTTTCGCCGCAAGAGGTCGCAGCAGACCTCCTCGATCAAGGAACGGCTGTAGGGGATCTCCATCTGCATAACGTGCCCCGAGTCGAACAGCCGGCGGATATGCTCCTTCAGGCGAAAAATGGCGGTGCGGCCGTCCTGGCAGTGGTAAGCCCGGATACCCTCGAAGACTCCCAGTCCATAATGCAAAGAATGGGTCATGATGTGCACCTGGGCCTCAGCCCAGGGAATGAATTTGCCGTCCAGCCAGATATACTTAGCCTTCTCCACCATCCATCCGTCCTCCCTGAGAGCATCTGGAAATTTTTATCGTTTAAAGGAGCGCTTGTCAAACGGTTTTCCCCCGATAGTGTCCGGCAAGTCTTTTGCTAATCTGCCGTTAAAATATAGCCCGCCAAATCTCCAACTCTTTAATTAACCCAAGAAGTTCTCTAGATTTTTACCCTCTCCCCTCGAAGGGGAGAGGGGGTTTTGGCGCTTCGATTTGCCGCCGTGGTCTGTGGCTAAACGTTTGCGGCAACATTTTTCAATTCCCATTCGCCAGCGGTTATGCAAAATCTCTGCCGAACTCTACGGTTTTCCCCCGGATTTCATTGCCTCCGGGACTCTTTTTCCGGTATGATGAGCCTGGCCGGCTAACGCAGATTTATTGCCGGCCATCTCCAAACCTGGCTTTTCGGGGGCGCCCGGACTGGCCCCCCATTAAAGGCGGAGAGGCGGGGCCATACTTATCTGCCAACCGCGTATCTCCTCTGGAGGAGTCTGTTCATCATGGCTGCACCCTTAAGGGTCGGGGTTATTGGCGTCGGCTATCTGGGCCGCTTCCACGCCGAGAAGTACGCCCATCTCAAAGAGACGGAACTGGTGGGGGTGGCCGACCTCAACGAAGCTCTGGCCCAGGAGGTGGGCCGGGCCCTGGGGGCCGAAGCCTACAGCGACTACCGGGCGCTGCTGCCGGAGGTGAGCGCGGTGAGCGTCGCGGTGCCTACTTCCCGCCATTACGCGGTGGTGCGGGATGCCTTGGAGGCCGGCTGCCAGGTGCTGGTGGAAAAGCCTCTCAGCGTTACGGTGGCCGAGGCCGACTCCCTGGTGCGTCTGGCCCGGGAGCGCAGCCGCATCCTCATGGTGGGGCACCTGGAGCGCTTCAATTCCGCCATGGAGGAACTCAAGACCCGAGCCGGCGCCCCCCGCTTCATCGAAAGCCACCGGCTGGCCTTTTTCAAGGAGCGGGGCACCGATGTGGATGTGGTCCTGGACCTGATGATCCATGACCTGGACCATGTGCTCTCCCTGTGCCGGGCCCCGGTTAAGGAGATCAGGGCGGCGGGCATCTCGGTGCTCACCGACCGCATCGATCTGGCCAACGCCCGCCTGGAGTTCGCCGACGGCTGCATCGCCAACCTCACCGCCTCCCGCATGTCCTTCAAGAGTATGCGCAAGTTCCGCCTCTTCCAGACCGACGCCTACCTGGCCGTCGATTTTGAGAACCGGGAACTGACCGTGGCCTTCAAAAAAGAAGGCGCCCTGGGTCCCATTCCCGGTGTGGCCCTGGAAAGCCACTGCTTTCCCCAGGAAGACGTCCTGCTCAAAGAGATCAGCGCCTTTGTGCAGGCGGTTTTGAGTAAGCAGGAGCCGCCCATTAGCGGCGAGGCCGGCCGGGCCGCCCTGGACCTGGCCCTGAAGATTAATGCCGCGATGAAGATAGCCAAAGGCTAAGGGGTCGGGGGTCAGAAAGGAAAAAGTAAAAAGGAAAAATTGAGCATACGGGGTGGGCACCACTAAGATTCCTCATCAAGGAAATGGCAAAGACTGATAAAAGACCAGCGAGAATCCTGGTGGTTGCCGGAGAGGCCTCGGGGGACGAGCATGCGGCCCGGTTGGTGGCGGCTATTAAGGAGCAGTTGCCCCAGGCCGAGTTCTTCGGCGTCGGGGGGGAGGCCATGGCCGCCCAGGGGGTGCGCCTCCTCTGCCCCGCCTCTAAGCTGGCGGTGGTGGGCCTCTGGGAGGTGGCGGGCCGCCTGGGGGCGGTAATGCGGGCCTTGTGGGACGTGGGCCGGGCCCTGAAGCGCCAGGAACCCGCCCTGGCCATCCTGGTGGATTTTCCGGATTTCAACTTCTGGGTGGCCCGCCTGGCCAGGTATTACCGGGTCCCGGTGATGTATTACATCAGCCCCCAGGTGTGGGCCTGGCGCAGCTACCGGGTGCGCACCCTGGCCCGCCTGGTGGACCGCCTGGTGGTAATCTTCCCTTTTGAGGCCGATTTTTACCGGCAGCGGGGGGTGCCGGCGACCTATGTGGGGCACCCGCTGCTGGAGATCCTGCCGCCCCCGGAGGCGCGCAGTTCCTGGCTGGCCCGCCTGGGCCTGGAACCGGGACGGCTTACCATCGCCCTGCTCCCGGGCAGCCGGGCCGGCGAAATCGGCTGCCTCCTACCCGGGATGCTTAAGGCCGCGGCCCTGATCCGGCACGCCATCCCCGTAAGCCAATTCATTCTACCGGTCGCGTCCACCGCGCCGGGGGAGTTGGTGCAGAGGCGGGTGGGTGAATTTGACGATAGTTTGCGGGCCCAAGGCCAGGGAGGCCTGATTCTCAAGACCATTCAAGGGCAATCCTTTCAAGCCCTGTCCGCGGCCCACCTGGCGCTGGTGGCCTCGGGCACCGCCACCCTGGAGGCGGCCCTGGCGGGGACGCCCACGGTGATCGTCTATAGGGTGGCGCCCCTGAGCTACCGGGTAGGGAAGCTGCTCATCCGGGTGCAGCATGTGGGTATGGCCAACCTCCTGGCCGGGGAGCGGCTCTTCCCGGAGTTGATCCAGGAAGACTTTACCCCGGAGCGCCTGGCCGGGGAGGCACTGGGCTGGATGGGAGACCGGCAGCGTCTCGCCGCCCTCGGGCGGGGCCTGGCCCGGATCGTTGGGAGCCTGGAGGGCCGCAAGGCCTCACAACGGGCGGCTCAGGTGGCCCTGGAATTGATGGCTGCCAGGGAAAAATAGAAAAAATATTTGCCATTGCCTTAAGTTTAGAGTGACCTTATCTTTACTTGATGGAGATTTTTTGACTCATTGCGGCATCTTGCCAATTCCAGCGCAAAGCTGAACCGCGTAAACTGAAAACTGCCATTCAGGAGGTAACGATGGCCATGATTAAAAAGATTCAATCCTTGCTGGGCCCCGAGGCTGATGACCTGTTGAGCCATACCTGTAAGGGATTCTCCAAAGAGAGCCTGCATCTGCCGGGGCCGGATTTCATCGACCGGGTCTTAGTGGGGAGCGACCGTTCGGCCAGGGTGTTGCGTTCCCTGGCGGCCCTCTTCGACCATGGCCGCCTGGCTGGCCGCGGCTATCTCTCCATCCTGCCGGTGGACCAGGGGGTGGAGCATTCCGCCGCGGCCTCCTTTGCCCCCAATCCCATCTATTTCGATCCTGAAAACATCGTCAAGCTGGCCCTGGAGGGGGGGTGCAACGCGGTGGCCTCCACCCTGGGGATCCTGGGCGCGGTGGCCCGGAAATACGCCCACAAGATTCCGTTCATCGTCAAGCTGAATCACAACGAGATGCTGAGCTATCCCAATTTCTATGACCAGACCCTGTTCGCCAGTGTGGAACAGGCCTTCGATTTGGGCGCGGTGGCGGTGGGGGCCACCATCTATTTCGGCTCCGTTGAGTGCCGGCGTCAGATCCAGGAGGTCAGCGAGGCCTTCAAATTGGCCCACGAACTGGGGATGGCCTGCATTCTCTGGTGCTATCTGCGCAATCCCGCCTTCAAGACGGAGCAGGGGGATATGCACGCCTCCGCCGACCTCACCGGCCAGGCCAATTATCTGGGAGTGACCATCGAGGCGGACATCATCAAGCAGAAAATGCCGGAGCGCAACGGCGGCTACAAGGCCCTGCCGAAATTCGGCAAGACCAATGAGCTGGTCTACACCAAGCTGGCGGGCACCCATCCCATCGACATGTGCCGCTATCAGGTGGCCAACTGCTTCATGGGCCGGGCCGGGCTCATCAATTCCGGCGGCGGCTCCGGGAAGAACGACCTGGCCGACGCGGTGCGCACCGCGGTGATCAACAAGCGGGCCGGGGGCACGGGGCTGATCTCCGGGCGCAAGACCTTTCAGCGTCCCATGAAGGAAGGAGTGGAGCTCTTCAACGCCATCCAGGATGTCTTCCTCAGCCCCGAGGTGACGGTGGCTTAGGCGCCCTGGCGGGGCCTCCTTTGGCAGGGTTTCCCCGGCCGCCAAGAAATGCTAAAATCTTAAGGAAAAATCGCTGCGTCAGGATAGCTCCATGTTTACCGGATTAGTGGAAGGGGTGGGGGAGATCGTCGGGCTCACGCCCCTGGCGGAAGGACTCAAGGTCACGGTCAAGACCCCGTTCCCGGCCTCCGAGCTGAGCCTGGGGGAGTCGGTGGCGGTGGCCGGAGCCTGCCTGACGGTGGTGGCCATGGCGCCGCCGGCGGCCAGCTTCGAGGTCTCGCCGGAGACCCTGGCCCGCACCACTTTCCCCTTGAAAAAGGTGGGTGACCGGGTAAACTTAGAAAGATCCCTGCGACTTGGCGACCGCCTGGGGGGACACCTAGTCACCGGCCACGTGGACGCCGCCGGCGCGGTGGGGCAGCTCCGCTCCGGCCCGGCTCATCTCCAGTTAGAGGTAGAGCTGCCCGCGCCCCTGGCCGCCCTGGTCATCGAGAAGGGCTCCATTGCGGTGGACGGGGTTTCTCTGACGGTGAACTCTATCAAAGGAGCCGCCTTTAGCGTCAACATCATTCCCTTCACCGCCCGCACCACCACCCTTGGGGCCTTGCGGGTGGGGGACCGGGTCAACCTGGAGGCGGACCTCATCGGTAAATATGTGGCCCGGTTAATGGGGAAGGACCCCGGGCGCGGCCCGGGAGTCACCGTGGAGATGCTGGCCCGGCACGGATTTCTTTAGTGAGCAGTAAGTAAGGAGCTGTGAGCAGTGGCCAAAACGATCACCGGCTCAGATGCCGGCGCCGGCAAAAACAGGAAACAGAAACCAGACAACAGGAAACTAAAATAGATGTCATTAGCACCCATTGACGAAGTTATCCAAGATATGCGCCAGGGCAAGATGATCATCCTGGTAGATGACGAAGACCGGGAAAACGAGGGCGATCTCACCATGGCCGCGGAGCTGGTGACCCCGGAGGCCATCAATTTCATGGCCCGTTTCGGACGGGGACTCGTTTGCCTGGCCCTGGAGCCGGACTTGGTGGAGCGCCTAAAATTGCCCCAAATGGTGCGGGACAACCAGTCGGGCTTCAAGACCGCCTTCTGCGTCTCGGTGGAGGCCCGGCGAGGGGTGACCACCGGCATCTCGGCGGCGGATCGGGCCACCACCATCCTCACTGCGGTGGCGGACCACACCCGTCCCGAGGACCTGGTGAGCCCCGGGCACGTCTTTCCCATCCGGGCCCGGAGGGGCGGGGTCCTGGTGCGCACCGGCCAGACCGAGGGCTCCGTGGACCTGACCCGGCTCGCGGGGCTGAAGGGCGCCGCGGTGATCTGCGAGGTTATGAAAGATGACGGCACCATGGCCCGGTTGCCGGATCTGGAGAAGTTTGCCGAAAAGCATGGGCTGAAGATCGCCACCATCGCCGACCTGGTGGAACACCGGCTGCGGCACGAATCCTTTATACACCGCCGGGCCAGCGTCAAGCTGCCCACCTATTTTGGGGAATTCACCGCTATTGCCTATGACAACGACGTGGACGACAACCAGCACGTGGCCCTGGTGAAAGGGGAGATTGCCCCGGAACGGCCGGTGCTGGTGCGGGTCCATTCCGAATGCGTCACCGGTGACGTCTTCCATTCCCTGCGCTGCGACTGCGGCGACCAGTTGGAGGCCGCCATGCAACTGGTGGAGTGCGAAGGCAGCGGCATCATCCTCTATATGCACCAGGAGGGCAGGGGCATCGGCCTGGTCAACAAGCTGCGGGCCTATGAACTGCAGGACCAGGGCGCTGATACGGTGGAAGCCAACGAAGCCCTGGGTTTTAAGGCGGACCTGCGTGATTACGGCATCGGGGCCCAGATCCTGCGGGACCTGGGAGTCCGCCAGATGCGCCTGATGACTAACAATCCCAAGAAGATCATCGGCCTGGAAGGCTACGGCCTCAAGATGGTAGAGCGGGTACCCTTGGAGATTCCTCCCAACCGGATGAATCGCAACTACCTCAAGACCAAGTGCCAGAAGATGGGACACCTCTTGAAGCTGGTGGAAAATTAGAGGCGGGTGAGCCTGATTAGCCGGGCCTAATATCAGGACTGAAGGGGGAAGGATGCGTACGCTAGAAGGCAAGCTCATCGGCTCCGGGCTGAAATTTGCCCTGGTGGTCAGCCGCTTCAATTCCTTTATTACCGAGCGCCTGCTGGAAGGGGCCCTGGATTGCCTGCGGCGCCAGGGGGTGGCGGAAGACGATTTAATAGTGGTGCGGGTCCCCGGGGCCTGGGAAATCCCGCTGACGGCCAAACGTCTGGCAACCTCCAAGGCCCACGACGCAGTGGTCTGCCTGGCCGCGGTGATTAGAGGCTCCACGCCCCACTTCGACTACGTGGCCGGGGAAGTGAGCAAGGGCATCGCCCAGGTGGCCCTGGAGAGCGGGGTGCCCATCTCCTTCGGCATTCTCACCACCGACACCCTGGAGCAGGCCATCGAGCGGGCTGGCAGCAAGGCGGGCAACAAAGGCTTTGCCGCGGCGGAAGCCGCCATCGAGATGGCCAACCTTCTGAAGACCTTGGGGGCCTGATTCCTTGCCAACTTATTCCCGCAGCCGCTGCCGGGAATGGGCCTTGCAATTTCTCTATGAAGGTGAATTCGACCGGAGCGACCACCCGGAGGATCTAGAGCGTTTCTGGAGTTATTTTCAGCCGGCCGGCCCCGGCGTACCGGCCTATCTGCGTGTATTGACGGCCGGGGTGGCCTCCCATCAGGCGGAATTGGACGCCCTCATCCGCCGCTTTTCCGAACATTGGCGCCTGGAGCGCATGGGCGCGGTGGATCGCAGCCTGCTGCGCCTGGCCGCCTATGAACTCCTTTACCAGCACCAAATTCCCCCCAAAGTGGTGATCAACGAAGCCATCGAACTGGCCAAACGTTACGGGACCGAGGACTCGGGGGCCTTTGTCAACGGCATTCTGGACCAGGTCCTGGGGGAGCGGGAAAAGTTAGCAGTGAGCAGTGAGCAGTGAGGGGAAATTGACCGCGGCCACCTGGGTTCGTCCCCGGCGATCCCCGCCTTGGCTCTGGGCTGGCAGACTTGCACGCCGGAAAATAAAGACGTATTATCTTTAATATCTACAAAGAAATCTGAACCGGCCCCACCGGCACTGTAGAAGGAGGAAGTTGAGATGTTGCGTAGAATCCTGGTCTTGGCAATGATAGTCATTTTTCCCCTGACTCTGGCGGGTTGTATGGATCAAACCGGGTTCTATTCACCGGAGCAGTCCGCCGCGGGCGGGGCCTTGGGAGGTGCGGCCACCGGGGCGGCCCTCGGCGCCATCATCGGCGCGGCCACCGGTAATCCCGGCACCGGCGCCTGGGTGGGGGCTGCGGCCGGCGGGCTCGTGGGGGGAGTGGGCGGCTATCTCTATGCCCAACACCGTAATAGTGAGATTCTCTCCAATCAGGCCGCGGCCCAGTCCAATAATTACAACCCCTCCCAGGGAAACCTGGTGAAAATCGAACAGGTATCCGTCGACCCGGCGGTGATACGGCCTGGGCAGCAGGTTAGCCTGAATATGCAATACACCATCCTGACCCCTGCCAATACGCCGGTTGCGGTCACCCTGGTGCGGGAAGTCCGCTTCAACGGCCAGTTGTTAGGGGAGCCGTACCAGACCACGGCCAGCAATTCCAACGGCACCTTTAGCGATTCCGTGAACTATGGCCTGCCCAGCGGCGCCGCCCCTGGGAGTTATACCGTCACCAGCCGGGTGGCCAGCAGTTACGGCAGCGACCAGCGGGATGCGTCTTTCACCGTCCAATAGGGTCCTGGCCAAGTTGGAAGGGGCGGCGGGTGGGAACCGTCACTGGCCGCCTCATCCCCGCCGGTTCTCGGGGCGCGTCCCGGAAGTCCGCTATTGAAGTGCTTTTAGGGTTTCCTGCCGGTTGACAAGTCTTAATCCATCTGTTAAATTTCATCTTTACTCTCCTTGCCCTGGGCCGCAGGCGCCAGGGCCATAAGGCCATAAGGAGGAAGAATGCGCCGCTATGAGTCAGTCTGGGTGGTGAACGGCGACCTCCCGGACGAAGAGATCAAGAGCACCATCGACAAGTTCAGCCGGATCCTCTCCACCTCGGGAGGCGTCCTGGTGCGTCTGGAGGAATGGGGCCGCAGGAAGCTGGCCTACCGGATCCAGGGGGTTACCCGGGGTCACTACGTCATGGTGGACTATGCCGGCACCCCGGCCACCGTCAAGGAACTGGAGCGGAACTACCGCATCGATGACCGCCTCATCCGCTCTCACACCGCCAAAAAATCCGATAAAGTAAACCTGGAGGCCCTGCAGGCGGAAATCGCCGCCGGGGTCCAGGCGCTGGCGGCAGCAGCCCCGGCCCCGGAAGTGGAGCCCGAAGAGCGGGTCCCGGAGGCCGTGGCGGCAGTTGAGACCGAGGAGCTAATCGTTGCGGAGTTGGAAGCGGAAGCCGCCCCTCAGGGACAGGAGGACTAAGCCATGCCGGTAATGCCTCGCCGCAAGCGGAAACAGTTCTACGTCAGGCGCAAGGTTTGCCGGTTTTGCGTGGACGCCAACCTGCCCATCGACTATAAAGACTTCAACACCTTGAGGCAGTTTGTCACGGAGCGCGGCAAGATCATCCCCCGGCGAATTTCGGGGAATTGCGCCCGTCACCAGCGCCGGCTCACCAGGGCCATCAAACAAGCCCGGCTGCTGGCCCTGATTCCGTACACTCCCATAGCGCCGCCAACATGATGGCTGGAGCAGAGCCTTGTTATTACCCGGAGGCCGCCTCTCCATCTGGTTCGCCTGTTTAGGCTTCCTGCTGCTGCTCCTCATCGGGGCGCACTTGCATCCCATGGGCTTCCTGCTGGCGGGCATCCTGGCCCCCCTGCCGGTGCTCCTGGCAGGCTGGCGCCTGGGAGACCGGCAAGCCCTGCTGCTGGTTCTGGCCGGCGCCGTGGCCGTCCTGGCCTTGAAGCCCGGGCTGGAAACCCTCTGGACGCATCTCAGCTTCCTGAGTCTGCTGCTCATGGGCTTCTTGTTGAGCGCCCTGCAACACCGGGGTCTGTCCGCCCCGGGGTCCGTCCTGATCACGGTGCTGATCCTGAGCGGCCTCGCCCTGCTGCTCTTGCTGGGACAGGCCGCTTATCAGGGTGTGAGCCCCCAGGTTCTTCTGGCCCAGAGGGGCGCGGAAATCATGGGGTCGGTGCACCAGGTGCTGGGGGGAGGTAGCGGGGCCTCCGGGGCCGCGTTAACGCCGGGGATTTCCCCGGAAGACCTGGAAACCTTCCTGAAACGGCTGCTGCCGGCCCTGGTCGTTACCAATACCGGCCTGGTGGCCTGGCTCAACGTGGTCCTGGCCCGGCAATTGGCCGGGCTGCTGGGCGGCCAGGAGCCTGCGCCGCCCCTCTATTATTGGGCCCTGCCCGAATGGCTCATCTTCGTGGCCCTGGGCGCCGGCTTTATGCTGTTGGTTCCCGTGGCCGCGCTGCGTACCCTCAGCCTCAACCTGTTGCTGATCACGGCGGTCCTCTATTTCTGTCAGGGTACGGGGGTGATGGCCGGCTGGTTCCATCGTCTGAGGCTGCCCCGGGTTCTACGGATTATCGGCTACGCGCTGTTGTTTTTAAACCCGCTCTTTTTTTTGATCATCGTCCTGGGGGTGCTGGACCTGTGGTTCGATTTTCGCCACCTGCACCGGCGGCCCGGGGATGCCGGAGGAGGAATCGAGAGTTGAAAGTCATTCTGACCAAAGACGTTGCCGCCCTGGGCCTGCTCGGCTCCGTGGTGGAGGTGGCCCGGGGTTATGCCAGGAATTATCTGATTCCCCAGGGTCTGGCCATGGAAGCCACCCGGGGCAATCTGGCCCAGGTGGAACAGGTTAAATCCCGCTATGCCGACATCCGGGCCAAGGAACAGGAAACCGCTCTGGCCAATGTCGCCCAACTGGAAGGGGTGAGCGTCACCATTGCCCAACGGGTCGGAGAGGGAGAGCGCCTTTACGGGTCGGTGACCGCGGCCATGATCATCACGGCCCTGGAGGCCAAGGGCGTCAATATCGACCGCAAGCAATTGGACCTGCCGGAGCCTATCAAAAAGCTGGGCAGTTACCAGGTCCCCGTTAATCTGGCCCCGGAAGTCAAGGCCGAAATCACCGTGGCAGTGGTGGCCGAGGCAGAATAGCTTTGCCAGTATGGGTTTGGGGGCAAGGAGCGGGTAGGGCTTCGGCCCCTGGCGCTCCCCCCCTTAAGCCCGGAGGGCAGAGGACGCGGAGAAAACCGGGTCAGGGGCCGCCGGCCCCCCAGCCCTGCCTAAATGCCCCCTTTCTGGTTTTAGATCTTTAACTTTCATTTTTTCCCCATACAAAAAACTTCGCAGGAATGGACAGTCCCCATTTGCAATCCAGCCGGGTTTTCGGTATGATGCAAGTAAAGAACTTTCCTGTGGCTGATCAAATTAATCTATTTAATTCAAATAGTTATAATAAATAAGCGCTTTGCCCCCGGGGGGAGTCACCATGCCTGGAAGCATTCGGCGCAACGCCCAACGGATGGCTGCGGCCCCGCCGGCAGCCCACCCCGGCGGCTTCACCCCGCCGGCCAATCCCGAGGCGGAGCAATCGGTCCTGGGGGCCATCCTGGTGCGTCCGGCAGTGCTGGACCTGGTGGCCGACGTGATCGCGCCCGGCGACTTTTATCGGGAGGCCCACGGCCGCATCTTTCAGGCCATGCTGGACCTCTACGGCCGGGGCGATCCGGTGGACCTGGTGACCGTCACCGCCCTGCTGGCTGAGCGGGGCCAGTTGGAAGGCGCGGGTGGTCCGGTCTTTCTGGCGGGTCTGAGCGAACAGGTGGGATATTCCACCAACGCCGAATATTATGCCGGCCTGGTGCACAACAAGGCGATCCTGCGCCGCCTGCTGGACACCACCCAGGAGATCGCCGGCGCCTGTTTTGGCCCGGTGGAGAATGTCGCCGAGTTTCTGGACAGCGCCGAGCAGAAGATCTTCGAGGTGGCCGAGTCCAAGGTGCGCCTGGGCTTCCAGCCCTTGTCGGCCCTGGTGGAAAAGGAGATCGCCACCCTGGAGGCCATCTGGCACCGGGATAAGGGCCGGATTACCGGAGTGGAAAGCGGCTTCAAAGACCTGGACAACCTCACCGCGGGTTTTCAGGAAAGCGACCTGATTATCATCGCCGCCCGCCCCAGCATGGGCAAGACCGCCCTGGCCCTGAACATCGCCTTCAACGCCGCCTATAAAAAGCCCCAGGTGCCGGTGGCCTTCTTCTCACTGGAGATGTCCAGGGAGCAGTTGGTGCGGCGGCTGCTTTCCAGCGTCGGCGAGGTGGACGCCTCCAACCTGCGCCGGGCCTTTTTGAGCACCATAGAATGGGCCAACCTGCAGAACGCCGCGGGTTATCTCCTGGATTGCCCCATCTACATCGACGACACCCCGGCGGCCACCGTTCTCGATATCCGGGCCAAGGCCCGGCGCCTCAAGGCGGAGGGCAAACTGGGGATGCTGGTCATCGACTACCTGCAGCTCATGCGCGGCCGGGCTGACGTGCACAGCCGGGAGCAGGAGATCTCGGAGATTTCCCGGTCCCTAAAGGCCCTGGCCAAGGAGCTGAAGGTGCCGGTCATCGTGCTCTCCCAATTAAACCGCCGCCTGGAAGACCGCCCCCACCCGCACAAACGGCCGCAACTGGCTGACTTGCGTGAATCCGGGGCCATCGAGCAGGATGCCGACGTGGTCATCTTCATCTACCGGGACGAAGTTTACCGGGAAGACACCCCGGACAAGGGCACCGCGGAGATCATCGTCGGCAAGCAGCGGAACGGCCCCACCGGCAAGATCAAGCTCAACTTCCGGGATAAATACACTACCTTCGCCTCATATGAGCAGGAAGAGGCCCCGGCGGGGTATTGAGGCCTCGCCGCGGCTCCCCGGGAAAAGAAATTCAAGGCATGCCCAAAACGGCGGCCCACCCCGCTGACCCGCTGTCCCGGCGGGGTTTGATCCTCTGCTGCGCCTGCCTGGGGGCCTTCATGGCCACCCTGGACACCAGCATCGTCAACATCGCCCTGCCCCAGATCGCCCGGACCTTCGGCAGCTCGCTGGCCCAAATCTCCTGGGTCATGGTGGCCTATCTGCTGGTCCAGGTCTCCCTGCTCCTGATCAGCGGCCGCTTAGGGGATCTGTTGGCGCCCGGGCGTCTCTTTCTCCTGGGGCTGCTGATTTTCACCGGGTCGTCGGCTTTGTGCGGCCTGGCCCCCGACCTTCCCCGAATGGTGGCGGCCCGCTGCTGCCAGGCGCTGGGGTCTGCCCTGATGCTGGGCCTGGCCCCCAAGCTCATCGCCATGACCTTCGGTGCAGGAGAGCGGGGTCTGCCCCTGGGCCTGTTTTCCACCGCCTTTGCCGCCGGTATCAGCGTGGGCGCCCCGGCGGGCGGACTCATCACCTCCTACCTGGGCTGGCCCTATATCTTCTTCATCAATATCCCCATCTGCGTCCTGGCCCTGCTGGTGGGCGGGACCTCCCTGGGAAGGCTCCGGTCCCAGATGGCCTGGAACCCGCGGGCCTTGGACTTATGGGGCTTTCTAATCTTACCCCTGGCCCTGGGATCGCTGGTCCTGGCCCTGACCCGGCTGCGGACCTCGGGTTGGGGTGACGGTCTGACCGAGGGTCTCCTGGCCCTGGGGCTCGGGCTGATCCTGATCCTGGTCTTCCTGGAGCGGCGCCAGCCCTTCCCCATGATCCACGGCGAGTTGTGGTGCAGCTGGCCCTTCGTGGCCGGGTCGCTGGCGGTGGTTCTGACCTTCGCCGCGGTAATGGGGACCTTTTTCCTGCTGCCCTTCTTCCTGGATCAGGTCTTCCACTACTCGCCGCGTCAGGCCGGTCTGCTGCTGGGCGTCCTGGCCCTGACCAACGCCGCGGTGGCCGGGGTGGGGGGCTACCTGGCGGACCGCTGGGGGAACCTGCTGGTGCTTAGGAGCGGCTGCCTGCTGATGCTGGGCGGTCTGGCCTCCCTGGTGTTTACCGGGCCCGGCGACACCGCCCCGGGTCTGGCGGCCAGGTTCGTCATCCTGGGGCTGGGCTTGGGTCTGTTCCAGGCCCCGAACCTCAACGAGATTCTCCGGGGGGTGCAGCCGTCGCTGGTGGGTCTGGCGGCCAGCACCAATGCGGTCTTAAAAAATCTGGGGTCCTTGATCGGGATCACCCTGATGGTGTCGGTCTTTGCCTGGTTGGAACAGCATCACCCCATCCGCATGGGACTGGCGCCCTACCGGTGGGCCTTTGCCGCGGCCCTCCTGGTCGCGGCGATCAACCTGGTCATCAATCTTCTGCCCCGGAAGCCCTCCGCCGCTACCCGCGGCCAATAACCAAAACTGCTAGGTCATTCTGAGCGAAGCTAATAATCTAGTATTTTTAGTGACTTGAGATCCTTCACTTCGTTCAGGATGACGATGAAATCGGGTTTTGCCATAGCTGCTAATGTTTGAGAAACAGGCCTAATTCTCAGCCACCCGGCCCTTTTCACCCCCCGCAAAAAAAAGAGAGGCGCAGCTCCCGGAGCCGCGTCTCCCGCCGCCTGGCGCCCGAGTTTGGCCAACTCAGGTTTGTCTGCACTGCGATCTTACGGAATCAAGACCATCTTCCCGTAGGCCCTGGTCTCCATGATGTCGTGATGCGCCCGGGCGGCTTCGGCTAAGGGGAGCTCGCGGCCCACCACCGGGCGCAGGGTGCCGTTGGCCAACCCGGCGCCCAACGCCGCGTGCAGGCTCCCGATCTCCTTTTCCGGGGCGGCCAGGTAGGACATCCCCAGGATGCTGGCCTCCCGGACCAGGGTGAGGCGGGGGTCAATGGTCACCGTACCCCGGCTGCCGATGACCACCACCCGTCCGCCAGCGGCCAGGACTTCCAGGTCGCGGCCCAGATTGACGTTGGCCAGCATCTCCAGGATGACATCCGCGCCGCGATTATCCGTAATGCGCATGACTTCCTGGAGATAGCCCTCCCGGCTGTGGTCCAGGACATAATGAGCCCCTTGCTCGGAGGCCAGGCGCCGCCCCGCGTCGGTACCGGCGGTGCTGATAACGGTCAGGCCCGCGGCCCGAGCCAACTGCGTGGCTGCCACCCCCACGCCGCCGCTGCCTCCGTGGACCAGCACCACTTCCCCGGGCACCGCCTTGGCTCGCTGGAACAGGGCCCGGTAGGCCGCGGCATAGGGGACGTTCACCGCGGCCCCCTGGGCAAAGGTGACCTGGGGCGGCAAGGGGTGGACCTGGGACTCGAGGCACAAGGTCTTTTCAGCGTAAGCGCCGCTCACGGTATTCGAGGTATAGACCCGATCGCCCGGGGCCAGCGCTCTCACCCCCGCCCCCACCGCGGCAACCACCCCGGCGGCATCCATGCCGGGGGTGTAGGGCAAGGGCGTGGCCGCGGCATAGGCTCCGGCCCGGATGTAGGCCTCCACCGGATTGACCCCGACCGCCTGGACCTTGATCAGGACCTGACCCGGGCCGGCGTGGGGCTCTGGCACCTCTTCGAGGCGCAGGACTTCCGGCTCGCCGAATTGGTGGACGCGAATAGCTTTCAAGGTTCCGCCCTTGCCAAACAAGTCCGGGACTGCCGCTTCCCCGGGGCCGCTAAGTTATTATGCGCCGCGTTCAAGCAGTCTTCACTGCGATCTTCCGGGGTTTGGCCCGCGCCACCTTGGCCAGCACCAGGCGCAGCACCCCGTCTTTCATGATGGCCTCGATCTTGTCCTGATCTATCAGACTGCCCAGTTGGAATTCCCGCATGAAGTCCCCGGTGTAGTATTCCTGCTCCACCAGGGTTTCGCCCTGGCTCAGGGGCGAGGCCACTTCGCCAGAGACGATCAGCTGATTGTCCCGCAGGTCCACGGTCACTCTATCCGCCGCCACCCCGGGCATGTCGGCGACCATTACCAGGGCCTCGGGGGTCTCGAAGATATCCACCGCCGGCAGGAAGACCCGTCCGGGGCGAACCCGCTCCCCTTTGGCCGGAGCCTCTGCCTTGGCCTTTACTCGCAGTTCTTTTTCAGTCATGAGTCCTCCCTCAGGCAACCTTCACCTTGATCTTCCGGGGTTTGACCTCTTCCGGTTTGGCCAACTTGATGGTCAGGATGCCGTCCTTACAGGTGGCTTCCACCTTATCCGGCTGCACCCGGGAAGGCAGGGCCAGCACCCGCCGAAAGAAGCCGGACTCCCGTTCCCGGCGTTGGTAATTGACCTGCTTTTCCTCGGAGGCGATCTTGCGTTCGCCCCGGAGGATCAGGCTGTTGTCCTGGATGGTGATTTCCAGGTCGTCCGCCTTGACCCCGGGCAGCTCGGCCCGCACATAGATATGATCCCGGTCTTCCGAGAGATTCACCAGGGGATAAACTCCCACCTGCCAGGGGGAGCGCTCCTGGCCGAAGCCGCCCTGAAAGAGCCGGTCCATGCGGCGCTGCAGTTGCTCAAGCTCCCGGAGGGAATCTTGGCTTGGCCCCGGTTCCCGAAAAATTATAGGCATGATCATGCTCCTCCGCCTCTTAAAAGGTTTAAACTTAATATTTTTATTTAAACATCCATATCCCGGAGTCAAGGGACGCCGCGCTTGAAAAATCGCCGCAATCACTATAAATATAAGGAAAATAAGAGATTAGGAAGGATGGCCCATGACATTCCCGTGGCAGACCATTACCTGGGTGCTCCTGGACATGGATGGCACCCTGCTGGATAAACACTTTGACGACTACTTCTGGGAAACCTTGGTCCCCCAGGAATATGCCCGGCGCCAGGGGCTGCCACTGCCGGAGGCCCGGCAACTGGTCTTCGCCCGTTACCGGCGGGAGGCGGGCACCCTAAACTGGACCGACATCGACTTCTGGTCCCGGGAGCTGGAACTCGATATACCGGCGCTGAAGGAGGGTATCCGCCACCTCATCGAGGTCCACCCCGACACCGAAGATTTCTTGAAATTCCTGGGGGAGGCGGGGAAGAGGGTGGCCCTGGTGACCAATGCCCACACCAAGACCCTGGCCCTGAAGATGGAGCAGACCGGCCTGTTGGCATATTTCGAGGCAGTGGTCTCCTCCTTCGACCTGGGCGCCCCCAAGGAAGAAGCAGGTTTCTGGAAGATTCTGCAAGAGAGATTGGCATATGACCCCGGGTCCACCTTACTGGTGGACGACAATGCCGAGGCCCTGGCCGCGGCCCGGGTCTCCGGCATCCGCTACCCCTTCTTCAAGGCCAAATCCAGCTCCCGGCAGGAGGCCGAATCCCACCCGGACTTCCCCTGCATCGAGTCCTTTTACGAGCTCATGGCGTGATGATTTGGGAGGAGTATCTAGCCCTCTATTAAGGAAACCCTTAAAATATGGCTTTGAATTCCCCGAAACCGGCTTTCGGGGAATTAACCGAGATTAGGCGGCAGGTTTACCCACCACATTGCCAAAAATGGCTTTGGGGAGTCCTCTCAGCGAGTGGGCGCCCCTATTTCAGAATGAACGCTTTATAATCCAGCAGTCTCAAGGTCAGGGCCAAGGCACCGGCCACCACCGAATTATCAAAAATTATCACAATATCCCGGCTCTTGTTCAATTTCTCGAGATTGTCAAAAGTCCACAGACCGGCATAAGGGATATTGATCGCCCCTTCCAAATGTCCTTGGGCGAACTGCTCGGTAGTGCGCAAATCCAGGTAGATCGGATTCTTTAGAGATTGGGGTTGGTCTTTTCCGATGGCCCAGGTGGCGGGATCGCTCTGATTGAGGTCCAGCAACGCCATAAATACCTTGGAATCAGACTCGGTCGCATAAAAGGCCTTCTGCCAGCCCTTGATGCCCACCCGCATCCAGTTGACCTTGCTATATCCGGCATTCACTGCCAACCTGGCAGCATGATAGGACTTCCATCACATATCGTCCGCACAGAAGACCACAAAGGGAAGCGATTTATCCTTTGGGAGAGCGGACATATCGAATTGGGCATCTTTCAGATCGAAATCGGTGCGCTTGTGATCTTTAGGGACATCCATGGTAATGTGAATTGAACCTGCGGGCCTCGTCTGAACCCAATCCGTCATGTGCGTGTAGCAGGCGATCAGCAATCCCCTCTGGGTCTGGATCTGCCTGGCCTCCTCTGGAGATACCACTCTCACTCCCGCAAGACTGGTGGGTGTAGTTCCCTTGGCAACTTCGCTCATGTCTATATTCCTCCGGTATTTAGGATGTAAGTGGTGTAAGTTAAATCCCTCTTAGATCAGGCTAGATAATAGAAGCCCACAGGTTTTTATCTGTCGGGGAGACTCCTATTTTTTTGTCGGGGAGACGCCAACTCGTCTGTCAGGCATGGTCCTACCGGTGGGATAAGGAGTTTCATGCAGCCGAGGCTTACAGGTCTGCGACGACAAAAAAGCAAGGGCCGGGGATCGCCCCCGGCCCGCTAATCCTTTTTTCGCCGCAAACCGCAGACCGCAACCCGCCCTCAGGCCGCCACTCGTTTGATCCGCGCCCCCAGGGCCGCCAGTTTCTCCACCAGGCCGGCGTAGCCCCGGTCCAGGTGATAGACCCGGAGGACTTCGGTGGTCCCGGTGGCGGCCAGGCCGGCCACCACTAAGGAGGCGCTGGCCCTGAGGTCGGTGGCCATCACCTGGGCGCCCTGGAGTTGACGGTGGCCCCGAACGATGGCGTGGCTTCCCGAGACACTGATGTCCGCCCCCAGGCGGCGCAGTTCGCTGACGTGCATGAAGCGGTTCTCGAAAATGGTTTCGGTGATCACCGAGGCGCCCCGGGCCACGCTCATCAAGGCCATGAACTGCGCCTGCATATCGGTGGGGAAGCCGGGGTAGGGGAGGGTGCGGATATCCACCCCGGTGAGGGCGCCGCCGGGGTGCACGCTGATGCGGCCCAGTTCGGCGCTGAGGCGCACTCCGGCCTCGGTGAACTTGCCCAGCACCGCGGTGAGGTGGGAGACCGGGGCGTTAATCAAGGTGACTTCTCCCCGGGTGATGGCGGCGGCGGCTAGGTAGGTGCCGGCTTCGATGCGGTCGCTCATGATGGCATAGCTGGCGGGCTTCAGTTCCGGCACCCCGTGGATGGTGAGGACTTCGCTGTCGATCCCTTCGATCTGCGCCCCCATGGCCACCAGGAAGCGGGCCAGGTCCCCCACTTCCGGCTCCATGGCGGCGTTTTTAAGCACCGTGGTGCCTTTGGCCAGGGTGGCGGCCATCAGCAGGTTCTCGGTCCCGGTGACCGTGATGGCTTCCAGGCAGATCTCGGCTCCCTTGAGCCGCCGGGCATCGGCCTCCACGTAACCCTGGGACAGGTTGATTTTTACCCCCATGGCCTCCAGGCCCTTGAGATGGAGGTTGATGGGCCGGGCCCCGATGGCGCAGCCGCCGGGCAGGGAGACCCGGGCCTGGCGAGCCCTGGCCACCAGGGGGCCCAAGACCAGGACCGCGGCGCGCATGGTCTTCACCAGCTCGTAGGGGGCCTCGTGGCCCGTGAGCTTTCGAGTGTCGGCGATGAGGATTTTCGAAGCGGCGAGGTTCCCTGGCTCCGGGGCCGGCGGCTGGAGGCCGCCGGCGGGCGCGGCCTCTTCCCGGAACTGCACCCCCAGGCTGCCCAGGAGTCTTTGGCAGGTGCGGATATCGGCCAGGGGCGGGACGTTGGCGAGCCGGTGCTGACCTTCGGCCAGGAGGGTAGCGGCCAGGATGGGCAGGGCGGCGTTCTTGGCCCCGCTGATCCGCACTTCTCCCTTAAGGGGCAGGCCGCCTTCAATGACGATTTTATCCATTTTTAAAGCTTATCGAAAAAAGCGCTGATGTCAAAGACGGATTATGATGAATTTCCGTGCACTTCTATCTTGAAATCAGGATCATCACCTGCACCTAATTCGGCGGCTGCCGGTAGGAGGCGGCCTTTGATTATTCCAAGTTCAGGACTGTCAGGTTCAAATATGGTGGATGGCAGCTCTCGAATGTTAAGTGCCTTTAAAAAAGAGACTAAAAGATAATCTGCCATCTCTTTGGGGATACCTGTATCGATTGCTTCTTTCCGCAACCTAATTGCATTCCTCATGGCTTCAATTTTTACCATTTCATGTTCTAATTTCTGTTTATCATTGTCGAGTTCTAATTTCTTAGTTTGCACTCTGTAGCGTTCTTTCTCAAGGCTCCACAATTGAGCCTTTTCCACAGCAAATTTTACAATATCAGTTAAGCTGGCATCAATTTTGAGTTGAAAATTACCGGGTGACTCAAATCTTATAGAAGCTATAATTGGTTTTGCAACCTTAATCTTAACATCTGCGGCCTCCGCAATAGAGTAAATTAGGATAGATGAGGCTTCAACTAATTCGTCTACTTTACTCATTATTCTAAAAAGCTCACTCCACTGAATTTCGCTATGTGAAATTTTGCTAACAATAATAAGCCCAGTTAGCCTATTGAAAAGTACTTCTTCTTTGTAAATTTGATACTTATCTATAAATTCGATACACCTTAAGCCAAACCTAACGATATTTTCCGCGGATCGTTTCCAAATAACTATTGTAGGCATATCATGATAATTTGGAATACGAACCCATACTAATCTTCCGTATTTCAATGGAAATGGTTGTTTCGTTTTAATTCCAAAGCCAACAGGTGATCTATTAATGATATTCGTTTGTATGAAAGTATTTCTATCTAGGGAAATTTCAGCATCAATATCTGCTTCTTCTCGAACATATCGTCTCCTATCAGACGCCATTTGGAGCCTTCCAAGGGTACGAAAAACATCGAATTGATTGATGGGAACGTATGATCTAAAGCCATGCTTCAAAAGGTTCCCATAATGATTAAAGGTTCTTTCATGGATAGGATTTCGGCGTGATTCTTTTAAAAACTCATTTATATTTTCTAAAGTAACTTTACCGCGATGTTGTAAAAAATACTCGTAGCCTTTTAATGCATCAACGAATTGTGCCGCCATTTTTGACCTCCATAAATCTTATAGAGGGATTCAATCGCTTAGATTCCTCAGTAAAATTATTTATTCGCCTTTCAGCCACTTTTAAATATTTTTTACAATTTTCATAACCAATATAGTCCCTGATAGTCTCTATTGCGGCGATGGCTGTCTGACCGCTACCCATAAAAGGGTCAAGTATTACCTCGTTTTTATATGTATAAAGCTGGATAAGTCGGCGAGGCATTTCAAGAGGAAAGGGTGCCGGATGGCCGATGCTTCGGGCCGACGCCGCCGCAAAAGTCCAAACGCTTTTCGTGAACTCTAAAAATTGATCTCTAGATATAGTGACCTTTCTTTTGTTTGGATTTTTCCTGGCAAAAGTGCCTTTAGAGAAAATAAGTATATATTCATGAACGTCCCTTAAAGTGGGATTAGAAGGTGAGCGCCAGCTACCCCACGCGGTTGATTGTGACCCATTGTTTCCCTTATTCCAAATGATTTCCCCGCGCATGAGAAAGCCGGTTTCCATCATTCCTTGAATAATATAAGCGTGCAAGGGAATATAGGGTTTGCGGCCCAGGTTGGCGACGTTGATGCAGGCGCGGCCGCCGGGGACTAGAACGCGATAAACTTCAGCCCAAACCTTTTTCAGAAAATTAAGATATTCCTCTAAGGTAAGGTTCTCATCATATTCTTTGCCAACATTGTAAGGTGGGGAGGTAACCATCAGGTGGACGCTGTTATTCGGCAGTTCCGCCGCCATATCTTCTGAGGACTTGCAGAAGATGCGATTCAGAAACTTCTCCCGAATTCCCTTCTCCTCATCAGGCATCTCGCATTCTGAAGGCATTTGGGCGTATAAGCGGCTGGCGTAAAAGGACGAGGAATCGTGGGAGATGCGCCCTGGGGCGCCGAAGGCGCTGGTCTTGGTTGTTTTCCTCTTTTTGGCATCCATAATGCACCTGCTCCACCAGCCAATAGGTGCCGCACCTACCCCATCCCCTTGATTTTACCTTGGATTACGGCCGCCGCTATGGTAGCATGATTATACTTGCGCTTTGCGGGGAAGAAAAGGAAAATCAGTGGATCTCTGGGTGCTGGCGGGAGTGGCCGCCACTTCCTTTATCGTAGCCCTGTCCGGGGCCATGATGCCGGGGCCGCTGCTCACGGTGACGGTGGGCGAGTCGGCCCGCCGCGGCTTCTGGGCCGGACCCCTGATCATCGCGGGCCACGCGGCTCTGGAGGCGGCCCTGGTCTTACTACTATTGCTCGGTCTGGGAACCTGGCTGAATCGGCCCCCGATCCTGGGGGTGGTGGGCGTGTTGGGGGCGGTCCTGTTGGGCTGGATGGGTCTTATGACCCTGAAGACCTCACGCCGGGGGCGCCTGGAGTTGGCGCCCGGCCAGGGCTCTGGCCCAAACCCGGTGCTGGCCGGGGTGCTGATGAGCGCCGCCAACCCTTACTGGGTCATCTGGTGGCTCACCATCGGCCTGGGCTACGTGATGTTCTCCAGAAAATACGGGTTTGCCGGGGTCTCCCTCTTCTACCTGGGGCACATCCTGGCGGACTTCGCCTGGTACACCCTGGTGGCCGGGGCGGTGGCCCAAGGCCGGCGCTTTCTCTCCGACGGGGTCTACCGCGGCTTCCTGGCGGGCTGCGGCGTCTTTCTGGTGGGCTTTGGGGGCTATTTCGGGTTTCAGGGAGTGAAGTTTTTTCTGAACCCCTAGGGGTGGACCTGATATTATTGAATCGATAATGGAGGCTCCATGATTCAAAAAAGTCTGACGGTGGGATTGCTGGAGGTCAACTGCTACATCCTGGGGGATGAGAAGACCAAAGAGGCGGTGGTCATCGACCCGGGGGGCGACCAGGAGGAAATCCTGGCGGCCTTGAAGCAGGATGGACTCAAGCTTAAATATATTATCGATACCCATGGCCATTTCGACCACGTGGACGCCAACCAGCCCTTGAAGGAGGCCACCGGGGCCAGAATCGCCATCCACGCGGCCGACGCCGGGATGTTGAACCAACCTTCGGAGGAGGCCATGCTGTTCACCGGCAACCGCGTGCGCCCGTCCCAGGCGGACCTGCTGCTGAAAGAGGACGACTTCATCAGTTTCGGACCCTACCGGCTAAAGGTCCTGCACACCCCGGGGCATACCCCGGGAGGCATCAGCCTGGTCCTGGAAGGGCAACCTTGCGTCTACGTGGGGGACTTGCTCTTCGCCGGCTCCATCGGGCGCACCGACTTCCCCGGCGGTTCCTTCGAGTCCCTGATCCAGGCGGTGCGCACCAAGATCTTTTCTCTGGGAGACCAATACACCGTCTACCCGGGCCACGGCCCCGCCACCACCGTGGGCCAGGAACGGAATCATAACCCGTTCTTTTGAGCAGTAAGCAGTAAGCAGAGAGCAGTAAGCAGAAAAGGCAGGGGTTAGGGACCGGTTTTCGGCGGCGCATTCAATATAGCCACAGGCTTTAGCCTGCGCCGAGAGGAATAAATGGTCGTCCGTCAAATAAAGCTTGCACCGGGGCGGTGGTGACTCTGGTGGGCGGGAAAATAGTGAGCAGTAGGCAGTGGGCAGAAAAAACCTGGGAACTGGGAACTGCTAATGATCTACACCGGCAAGCGCATCTTACTGGGAGTTTCCGGCGGCATTGCGGCTTACAAGGCGGCGGAGCTGGCCCGGCGCTTGATCGCCGCCGGGGCCCGGGTTAAGGTGGCGATGACCGCGGCGGCCCAAGAATTCGTGGCGCCCCTGACCTTCCAGGCGCTGACCGGCGAGCCGGTGGCGGCGGCCATGTTCGGGCCGGGGGCGGTGGCGCCTTTGGAGCACGTCTCCCTGGGGCAGCAGGTGGACGCCATCATCCTGGCCCCGGCCACTGCCAATCTCATCGGCAAGCTGGCGGCGGGGATCGGCGACGATCTGCTGACCACCGTCATGCTGGCGGCCACGGGGCCGGTGCTGCTCTGCCCGGCCATGAACGTCGCCATGTGGGACTCAGCGGTGATCCAGGAGAATCTTGCTCGCTTGCGGGCCCGGGGCCTGCAGGTGATGGAGCCGGCCAGCGGCGACCTGGCCTGCGGCGCCGTGGGCCTGGGCCGGCTGCCGGAGCCCGGGGAGATTGTCGAGGCCGGCGCCCGCTTGTTAAGCCGCCAGGATCTCCGCGGCCGGCGGCTGCTGGTGACTGCCGGACCGACTCACGAAGACCTGGATCCGGTGCGCTTCCTCGGCAACCGCTCCAGCGGCAAGATGGGTTATGCCCTGGCGAGAGTGGCCTGGCGCCGGGGGGCCCAGGTGTGCCTGATCAGCGGTCCCAGCGCCTTGCCGGCCCCGTACGGAGTAGAACGGCTCTGGGTCAGGTCGGCCTGGGAGATGCTGGAGGCGCTGCAGGAAAGGTTTGTCGCGGCGGAAGTGTTGCTGATGGCCGCGGCAGTGGGCGACTATCGGCCGCGGGCCGCCGAGGCGCGCAAGCTTAAGCGGGGGAAATGCTCCACGCAGTTGGAGCTGGTGCCCAATCCCGACATCCTGCGGGAGCTGAGCCGGCTCAAGACCCGGCAGGTGGTGGTGGGGTTCGCGGCGGAGAGCCACGACCTGGAGGCCGAAGCCCTGAGGAAGCTCCGGGAGAAAGACCTGGACCTCATCGCGGCCAACGACGTTACCCGGACCGATTCCGGCTTCGCGGTGGACACCAACCAGGTGGTCATCCTGCGCCGTGACGGTGAGCCGCTGCGGCTGCCCTTGCTCAGTAAGGAAGAGGTGGCGGAGCGCCTTCTCGACCAGGTGGCGGAGCTGCTTGCGGCCAGGGCTGGCGAGGAGCCAAGGGAGGGGGATGCCTGAGGACCCGCCGGAGGAATTGCTGGCCCTGGTGGACCACCTGTCGGATTGGCTCCGCTACCAGAGGCGGCTGGGCTGGCGCGGCCTGCCCCGGGAGCCGGTCGCGGCCCCTGCCGCCGGCGAGGCGGCGGCCGAGAAGGTTCTAACCCTGGAGGAAATTCGCCAGGAGATGGGGCGCTGCCGGCGCTGCAAGCTCTACGCCGGGGCCAAGAACCTGGTCTGCGGGGAGGGTTCGCCCAACGCCCGGCTAATGTTCATCGGCGAGGCCCCCGGGGCGGAGGAAGACCTGGAGGGGCGGCCTTTTGTGGGCCCGGCCGGGCAAGTCCTCAACAACCTGCTTAATAAGCTGAATTTGAACCGGGAGGAGGTGTACATCACCAACGTGGTCAAGAGGCGGCCCCCGGGGAACCGGGACCCGCTGCCCGGCGAAATCGAAGCCTGCCTGCCCTATCTGCTCCAAGAGATTAAGGCGGTCCGGCCGCGGGTGATCGTCACCCTGGGAAAGGTGGCCACCAACGCCCTGCTGGGCCTCAAAGAACCCATAAGCGGTTTGCGGGGCCGCTGGCAGCAATACGACCACATCCGGGTGATGCCCACCTTCCACCCCTCCTATCTAAACCGGTTTCCCGTGGAGCGCCGCAAGACCTGGGCAGACATGCAACTGGTGATGGACTATCTGGCGGAACCTGAATAAGATTAGCAAGGAGCTGTCAGCTATCAGCTTGCAGCCAAAGCCAAAGATTAAGACAAAGGTGTTCTTAAGATGAAACGTTGCCCGGGAATTCTTGCCCTCCTGCTAGTCAGCCTGCTGCTGGCGGCCACGGTTTGCCGGGCCGCCCCCCGGCCGGTTGATTACCTGGACGCGGTCGGTTCCGTGAACCCTGGTCTGGGGGAATTCATCCTGGCAGGCATCGAAGAGGCGGAGAAGCAGCAGGCCGAAGCCCTGGTAGTGCAGTTGGACACCCCGGGGGGGCTGGATACCTCCATGCGGCAAATCGTCCAGGGCATCTCCAACGCCAGGGTGCCGGTGATCGTCTTTGTCGCTCCCAGCGGGGCCCGGGCTGCCTCCGCCGGGGTCTTCATCACCCAGGCGGCGGCAGTGGCCGCCATGTCCCCTGGCACCAATATCGGCGCGGCCCACCCCGTGTCCATCGGTATGGGCGGCAAGATGGACCCGACCATGGAAAAGAAGGTGCTCAACGATTTTGTGGCCTACGGGCGGGCCCTGGCCGAGGAACATGGCCGCAACCCGGACTGGATGGAGAAGGCCATTCGCCAGAGCGTCTCCATCTCGGCCTCCGAAGCCGTGAAGCTCAAGGTCGTGGACCTTATGGCCGACAACCTGGACGATCTGCTGGCCAAGGTCAACGGCCGGCGGGTGCTGGTGCAAGGCAAACCGGTGGTTCTGCAAACCGCGGGGGCGCCGCTTCAGAAAATTTCCGAGAGCCTACGCTTCCGCCTCCTGAAGCACATCGCCGACCCCAACATTGCCTTCGTCCTGCTGATGATCGGCCTGGCCGGCATCTACTTTGAGCTGGCCCACCCGGGGGTGGTGCTGCCCGGGGTGATCGGGGCCACCTGCCTGCTGCTGGCCCTGTTCGCCTTTCAGACCCTGCCGGTCAATTACATCGGCGTCCTCCTGATCCTGCTGGCCTTCGTCTTCTTCATTCTGGAGTTCAAGGTCGGCAGTTACGGGCTGCTCTCCGTGGCGGGAATGACGGCGCTATTATTGGGGTCCATTATGCTGTTCCATGAGCGGGGCGGCGGTATGGGTGTCTCCTGGGGATTGCTGCTCCCCACGGTCTTCATCATCTCCCTCTTTTTCATGGCAGTGGCGGGCATCGTCTTCCGCAGCCACAGGCGGCGCGTCGTTAGCGGGGCCGAGGGCCTGGTAGGGGAACAAGGGGTAGCCGTGACCCCTCTGGCTCCCGAAGGCAGAGTCTTCATCCACGGTGAAAACTGGCAGGCGGCGAGCGACGAGCCCGTTGCCCCCCAGGAATCCGTTGAGGTGCTGGCGGTCCGGGGTTTGAAACTCCTGGTGCGCCGGGTAACGCAAAAATCTTAAGGAGGCGGCTATGGGCCATTTCACTTTGATTATCATCGCACTGGTGTTCCTGTTTCTCATGAGTGCCATCAAGATCCTGAACGAATACGAACGGGGGGTGATCTTCCGCCTGGGCCGGGCCCTCCAATGGGCCAAGGGGCCGGGCCTCATCATCATCATTCCCATGATCGACCGCCTGGTCAAGGTCAACCTGCAATTGGCGACCTATGAGGTCCCGTCCCAGGACGTCATCACCCGGGACAACGTCTCGGTGAAGGTGAACGCGGTGGTCTATTTCCGGGTCATCGACGCCCTGAAGGCCATCGTCGAGGTGCGGGACTATTGGTCGGCCACCCAGTTGCTGGCCCAGACCACTTTGCGGAGCGTCTGCGGCCAGATGGAGCTGGACGACCTGTTGGCCGAACGGGAGAAGGTCAACACCCAGTTGGCCGAGATCTTGGATAAGCAAACCGAGCCCTGGGGCATCAAGGTGACCCTGGTGGAGGTGCGCTCCATCGACCTGCCGGTGGAGATGCAGCGCTCTATCGCCAAGCAGGCGGAGGCGGAGCGGGAGCGGCGGGCCAAGGTGATCAACGCCGAGGGCGAATTCCAGGCGGCCGCCAAGATGGCCGATGCCGCCCGGGTGTTGGCCACTGAGCCCATGTCCCTGCAACTGCGCTATCTCCAGACCCTGCGGGAGATCGCCGCCGAGAAGAACTCCACCACCCTGTTCCCCATCCCCATCGACCTGATCAAGCCATTCATCAAGATGGCGGAAAGGCTGGATAGAGCGGAAGAGCTGCAAGAGGACAAAAACAAGTAAAAGGCGGTGTGGCAATTCCGTTTTTCCGTTTTCGGTAAAGTGCCACAGGCAGGCCGGCCTTTTGGGGTTGAGGAATCAGGCAATTACAGGTAAATTTGCGGCAGGATTATACCACCCCAACCTGAAGTGAGGTTGAGCTTAATAACTTTGAACTCGGGGCCACTGCGAAAACCAAACTTTGTCACCTATGAGGTTCTTCGGTCGCTTCGCTCCCTCAGAATGACAAAAAAGGGGACTTTCGCAGCGGTCTCAACTTTAAACTTTGAACTTTGAACCTTAAACCTTGAACTAAAATCGGGAGAGGCAACATGGCCCCAAAGGAACCGAAAGAGAAGAAAGAAAAGCCCCTGGATAAGATGACCGCCACGGAGTTGCGTAAATACGCCCTGGAACAGGGCGAGATCAGCGGCGTCCACGCCATGAACAAGGCAGAGCTGCTTAGCGCCATCAAAAAGGCGAAGGGCATCAAGGAAGAGAAGAAAGCCGTGGAAGCCTTGAGCGTGCGGGATTTGAAGGAGAAGGCCCGCCAGCTCCGGGCCAAGAAGCTGGAGGCCATTGCAGCGGGGGCCTCCCGCAAACAGATCGACATCCTGCGCAAGAAGGCCAACCGCGTGAAGAAGCAGACCCACCAGTCGGCTTGATCCGATTCTGGCCAGCAACCAAAAGCAGGGCCCGCCGGGGCCCTGCTTTTTTAGTGGAGGCGGGGCCGGTTACAGGCCGGGAAAGATCTTCACCGCGTTTACCGCCAGGTCGTAGAGGGAGCCGGGGAAGATGCCGATCAGCAGCACGCCGCCGGCGGTGGCGGCCAGCACCGCGGTGACGCCAGGTGAGAAAGCCACCGGACCCAGGTCGGCTTCGGCGGGTTTCATGTACATCAGTACCGTGATCCTCAGATAGTAATAGACCGATACCAGGGAGTTGAGCACGCCGATGATGGCGAGCCAGATGTAGCCCGACTGCACCGCGGCGGAGAAGATATAGAATTTGCCCACAAACCCGGCGGTGGGAGGCATACCGGCCAGGGCGAACATGAACAGAGCCATGCACGCGGCCAGGGCCGGGTGCTGGAAGCCCAGACCGGAGTAGTCGTAGATATTGAGATAGCTGTCCTTTTTACGCCCCACCAGGATCACCACCCCGAAGGCCCCCAGGTTCATCAAGGTATAGGCCAGCAGGTAGTAGAGGAGGCTCACCGCGCCCAATTGGCTGGCGGCCACCAGGGCCACCAGCAGGTAGCCGGCGTGGGCGATGGATGAATAAGCCAGCATGCGCTTAATGTTAGTCTGGGCGATGGCAGTGACGTTGCCTACGGTCATGGTGGCCACCGCCAGCACCCAGAGGAGCATGGTCCAGTCCATCTTCAGCGCCAGGAAGGCCAGGAAGAAGACCCGGGCGAAGGCGGCGAAGGCCGCGGCCTTCACCCCCACCGCCATGAAGGCGGTGACCGAGGTGGGGGCCCCTTCATAGACGTCCGGGGTCCACATGTGGAAGGGCGCCGAGGCCACCTTGAAGCCGAAGCCCACCAGCAACAGGGCCATGGCCAGCAGGGTCAGGGGCTGCATGAAGGTGTGGCCCAAGAGGGCCTGGGGCAGTTGGTCCAGATACAGGGTGCCGCCGGCGGCGCCATAGAGGAAGGCCATGCCGAAGAGCAGAAAGGCGCTGGAGAAGGACCCCAGGATCAGATATTTCAGGGAGGCTTCGTTGGAGCGGGGATCCTCCCGGAACAGGCCGGCCAGGACGTACACCGCGATGGACATCACCTCCAGGCCCAAAAAGAGCATGATGAGATGGGCGCTGGCGGCCATGAGCATCATGCCCACGGTGGCGAAGAGCAGCAGGGCGTAGTATTCCCCCAGGTTTTTGCCGTAGTCCTCCAGGTATTGCCGGCTGATCATCACGGTCAGGGCCGTCCCCAGGATGAAGATCAGATAGAAGCTGAAGGTAAAGTTGTCTACGTAGATCATGCGGGCGAAGTCGGTGCCCCGGATGCCCCACATGAGTATGGTCATCACTGCCGCGGCAGCCAGGCCCAGGAGGCTGAGCAGGGGGAAATTGGCCTTGCGCCCTCTGGGGGAGAGGGCGTCCAGCAACAGGACGACGATGGCGGTGAGGGTCAAAATGAGCTCCGGCCCGATGCTGCACAGATGGAAACCGGGGATGGTGAGGGTCATAGCGCCTCCCCCTTACTGACTTGGGATTGGGTGACCTGTAAGGCCTGGCCTTTTTCCATCAGGGCCAAAAAATTGTCGGTGGTGGCCTTGGTCTTATTCAGGAAGGTGTTGGGATAGACCCCGATCCAGAAGATGAACAGCAGCAGCGGCAAAAAGATGGCGACCTCCCGCCAGGAGAGGTCGGCCAGTTCCTTATTCTTCACGTTGGTCACTTCCCCCCAGACCACCCGCTGGAACATCCAGAGCATGTAACAGGCGGAAAAGATGACGCCGGTGGCGGCGATGGTGCCATAGAGGATGTTGCTCCGGAAGGCTCCCAAAAGGATGAGAAATTCGCCGATGAAGCCGTTGGTGCCGGGCACGGCAATGGAGGACAGGGTGACGATCATGAAGATGGTGGCGAAGATAGGCATGGGGGTGGCCAGACCCCCGAACTCGCTAATCATCCGGGTGTGGCGCCGCTCGTAGATCATGCCCACGATCAAGAACAGGGCGCCGGTGGAGATGCCGTGGTTAATCATCTGGATGACCCCGCCCTGCACCCCCGAGACGGTGAAGGTGAACAGCCCCAGCATGACAAAGCCCAGGTGGCTCACGGAGGAGAAGGCGATGAGGCGCTTCAGGTCCTTTTGCATCATGGAGACCAGGGCGCCGTAAACTATGCCGATGAGGGCCAGGACGGAAAAGAGGGGCACGAAGTAATGGGCCGCCTGGGGGAACAACGGCATATTGAAGCGCAGGAAACCGTAAGTCCCCATCTTCAGGAGCACCGCGGCCAGGATGACGGAACCCACCGTGGGCGCTTCGGTGTGGGCGTCGGGCAACCAGGTGTGGAAGGGGAACATGGGCACCTTGATGGCGAAGGCCAGGCCAAAGGCCAGGAACATCCAATACTGCAGGTGGAAGGGGATGGCCAGGCCGTACATCCTGAGCAGATCAAAGCTGTAAACGCCGGTGGTCTTGCCGCATTGAAAGTAGAGAACCAAAATGGCTACCAGCATCAACACCGAGCCGAACATGGTGAACAGGAAGAACTTGATGGCCGCATAGACCCGCCGGGCCGGGTTGCCCCAGACGCCGATGAGCAGGTACATGGGAATCAGCATCACTTCCCAGAAGATGTAGAAGAGGAAGAGGTCCAGGGAGCAGAAGACCCCGAGCATGCCGCTCATCAGGGCCAGCAGGCAGATCATGAACTCCTTGACGTGGGTCTGAATGTCGGTCCAGGTGGCCAGCACGCAGAGCGGGGTCAGGAAGGTGGTGAGCATGACGAGCAGCAGAGAGAAGCCATCGACCCCGAGATAATAGCTGACGCCGTAACTGGGAATCCAAGCGTGGTGCTCCACGAACTGCATGGCGGCGGTGCCGCTGTCGAAGCGGAACCACAGGGGCAGGGAGAAGGCAAACTCCAACAGGGATATCCCCAGGGTGGCGCCTTTGAGGACCTGGTTATTATTCCGGTCCAGCAACAACAGCAACCCCACCCCTGCCAGGGGGAGGAAGATCAGGATGGAGAGGATTGGTAGATGCATTGAGCCACCCTCAGGTTAACGTCCGATGAGATAGCCCGCGATGAGCACCACCCCCAGGAGGATGGCCAGGGCATAGGTTTGTACGAAGCCGGTTTCCAGCTTGCGGAGATGGGCGCTGATCCAGGCCACGGTGCTGGCGCTGCCGTTCACCGCGCCGTCCACCACCCCTTCATCCACCCCATGCCACAGGAAGTCGGAGCCGTTCTTGACCGGCTCCACCACCGCGGCTTCATAAAATTCATCCACAAAATATTTGTTATAGATGTATTCGTAGGCCACCGGGAATTTCGCCACCACCCGGGCCGGCAAATCCGGCTTTTTGATGTAGCAGCGGTAGGCGATGAAGATGCCCACGCCGGCGACGCTCATGCTCAAGGCCATCATGAAGATTTCGAAGGACATGGCATGTTCCGCCTCCGGGTGCAGGGTGGCGATGGACGGGGCCAGGAAGTCTTTGAACCTGTGGGCCCCTTCGATGATGGGGAAGCCCACCCAACCGCCCACTGCCGACAGGACCGCCAGGATGATCAGCGGCACCGCCATGGTCCAGGGCGCTTCATGGGGGTGGACCTCATGATGATCAAACCTTTCCTTGCCATGAAAGGTCATGAATACCGCCCGGAACATATAGAAGGCGGTGATCAAGGCGGCCACGGTAGCGATGCCCCAATAGAGGAGGTGCCCGTCCACCAGGGAATAGAAGAGGATTTCATCCTTGCTGAAGAAGCCGGCGAAAGGGAAGATCCCGGAAATGGCCAGGGTGGCCACCACGAAGGTCCAATAGGTGATGGGCATATACTTCCTGAGGCCGCCCATGTGGCGCATATCCTGTTGACCGTGCATGCCGTGGATGACCGAGCCGGATCCCAGGAAGAGGAGGGCCTTGAAAAAGGCGTGGGTCATGAGATGGAAGATACCGGAGACAAAGGCCCCGACGCCGCAGGCCATGACCATATAGCCCAATTGGCTCACGGTGGAGTAAGCCAGGACGCGTTTGATGTCGTATTGCGCCATGCCCATGGTGGCGGCGAAAAAGGCGGTCAGCAGGCCCACCGCGGCCACCACCGTCATGGAGACCGGGGCCAGCACGAACAGGGCGCTGCACCGGGCCAACATATAGACTCCGGCGGTGACCATGGTGGCCGCGTGGATCAGGGCGGACACCGGAGTGGGGCCTTCCATGGCGTCGGGCAGCCAGACGTACAGAGGGATCTGGGCCGACTTGCCGGTGGCGCCCAAAAAGAGGCAGAGGGTAGCGGCGGTGATCACCGCGGCGCCCACCGGATAATGGGAGGCAGCCGCGAAGACTTCCCGGAAGTTGAGGCTGCCGAAGGTCCAGAAGATGATGAAGATGCCCAACAGGAAGCCGAAATCGCCGATGCGGTTGACCACGAAGGCCTTTTTGCCCGCGTCGGCCGCCGAGCGGCGCTCATACCAGAAGCCGATCAAGAGGTAGGAGCAGAGCCCGACCCCTTCCCAACCCACGAACATCAGCAGGAAGTTATTGGCGCTCACCAGGATGAGCATATTAAAGACGAAGAGGTTGAGATAGGCGAAGTAACGGTAAAACCCCGGGTCATCGTGCATGTAACCTATGGAGTAGATGTGGATCAGGGTGCTCACCCCGGAGACCACCAGGAGCATCACCAGGGACAGGGGGTCGATGAGGAAGGCCGCCTGGGCCTGGAAAGTGCCGGAGGAGATCCAGGTGAAGACCGTCTTTTCCACCACCCGGGCCCCGTGCGGCAGTTGCAGGAACTCCAGGAAGATGGCCACGGTGAGCAGGAAGCTCAGGCCCACGGCCAGCGAGCCGATCACTCCCACCACATTCTTGGACAATCTCTGGCCAAAGAGGCCGTTGATCAAAAAGCCGATGAGGGGGAATAGGGGTATCAGCCAGACATAATCCATCATGAGGGTCGCCTCACCACCGAAGGATATTCAGGTCGTCGACATAAATGGAGCCCCGGTTGCGGAAGATTGCGACAATCAGGGCCAGACCCACCGCCACTTCCGCGGCGGCTACGGTCAAGACGAAAAAGACGAACATCTGTCCGTCCACCGCCTTGAAATAGTCGGCAAAGCCGATAAAGGCCAGGTTGACGGCATTGAGCATCATCTCGATGCTCATCAAGATGACGATGGCGTTGCGCCGGATGATCACCCCGATCACTCCCAGGGCGAACAGGGCCACGCTCAGGGCCAGGTAATGAGACAAGGGCACTACCATGGGCATTCTCCCCTAATTCTCACTTCAACTTGCTTTTAGCCAGGACCACCGCGCCGACGATGGCCACCAGGAGCAGGACCGAGGTAACCTCAAAGGGCAGCAGATAATCGGTAAAGAGGCTGCGGGCAATCGATTCGGTATTGCCCAGGCCGGCTATGACTTCCCGGCCCGCCGGCAGGTTGGACTGGCGGAAGGCGTAAATCATGATCAGGGCGGTGAAGCCGGCCAGGACCGCGCTCAGAAGCTTCTCCCCGATATGGGGAATTGCCGGGAACTCCTCGGGCTGCCGCAGATTCAGGAGCATGATGACGAAGAGGAACAGCACCATGATGGCCCCGGCGTAAACGATCACCTGGATGGCGGCGATGAACTCGGCATGGGCTAGCAGGTAGATGCCGGCCACCGCAAAGAAGTTGACGATGAGCCAGAGGGCGCTTCTCAAGGGGTGGCGCTGAAAGACCACCAGGCCGCCGGAGATCAGCGCCACTGCGGCCAGGATGAAAAAGAGAATCTGCATCCCTCAGGCCTCCTTTATAGCCAATCCTGCAGCCGCAAGTTGGATTCTGGCTGAGTTGCCGAATCGATGTTGAGAATCAGGGCACTCTTATCGTATTGGGCCATCTCATAGGCGTTGTTCAGCTTGATGGCCCCCTTGGGACAGGCCTCCTGGCAGAGGCCGCAAAAGATGCAGCGCTGCAGGTCAATGGTGAACTCCACCGGATACTTCTCGTGCTCCGGGCCTTCGGCCGCGACAATACCCCGGATGGCATTGGAGGGGCAGACCACCATGCACAGGGTGCAGGCTACGCAGCGGCGCCGGCCGTCGGGATCGACGGTCAATTGCGGGTGCCCGCGCCAGCGGGGGGACATCGCCCGCTTCTCTTCGGGATACTGTTGGGTGATGGGCCTGGTAAACACCATCCGCAGGGTGGTGGCCAATCCCTTGAGCAATGGCATAATCATAAGGCTAACCCTTGAAGTATAAGATGAAGGCCCCGGTGAACAGGATGTTCGCCAGGCTCAGAGGTACGAGAACCTTCCAACCCAAGCGCATGAGCTGGTCGAACCGGAAGCGGGGGAAGGTGCCCCGCACCCAGATGAAGAAGAAGATGACGACAAAGGTCTTCAACATGAACCAGATCACCGGAGGCAGCAGCGGCCCGTGCCAACCGCCCAGGAACAGGGTCACAATCAGGGCCGAGGCGACGATAATGTGGGTGTATTCCCCCATCATAAAGAGGGCCCATTTCATGGAGCTGTATTCCGTCTGGAACCCGGCCACCAGCTCGTTTTCACACTCAATCAGGTCGAAGGGCGTGCGGGCGCATTCGGCGAAGGCGGCAGTCAGGAAGATGAGGAATCCCAAAGGCTGATAGACGATAAAGGGCACGCACTTCTGGGCCGCGACGATCTTCACCATGCTCAGGCTGCCGGTGAGCATCAGCACCCCGATGACCGAGAGTCCCAGGGCCAGTTCGTAGCTGACCATCTGGGCCGAGAGGCGCAGCGCCCCCAGCAGAGAATATTTGTTGTTCGAGGCCCAGCCGCCCAGTACCGCACCGTACACGGCCAGGGAAGAGACCGCAAAGATATAGAGCAGCCCCACGTTGACGTCGGCTATCACCCCCTGGTTCAGGGCCGCCGCGGTGAGGTTCACCTTGTGGCCGAAAAGGGTGATCTCCGGAGGCAGAATGGCGCCGGCGAAGGGGATGACGGCAAAGGGCAGGAAGGCGGTGCCGGCGGTGAGGATGGGGGCCATGATGAAGAGGATCTTGTTGGCCAAAGGAGGGGTGAAGTCCTCTTTGAACAGCAGCTTGAGCAGGTCTGCCACCGGCTGCAGCAGTCCCCAGGGGCCCACCCGGTTGGGGCCGTAGCGCAGTTGGATGAAGCCCAGGACCTTGCGCTCCAGCAGGACCGTATAGGCTACCGCGGTGAGCAGGACTCCCAGCACCACGCCGATTTTGATCAGATTGAGTAATATCAACAGGGGCAGATTCATCTTCTCAACCCTTTTGGATGGTCACACGCACCAAGTTGGAGTTAAGGGTCAAATCATGGGCCGCGGGTACGGCAAAATGGTCCGGCAGTAAAACGAGGCCCGCGGGCAGGTCCCGGGCCAGGGTGACGGGCACGCGCACCTCACCCTGGGAGGAGATGACCCGGGCGGCTTCGCCGTCCGCCAGACCCAGGCCGGCGGCGTCTTCCGGGTTGATCTTGAGACGGGCCCCTGGCGTAACCGCCAGGGTGCCGCAGGGGTGGTGCGTGGTATAGGAGCCGGAGTGCTGCAGGGATTTTCCCACCACCAGGGTGAAGGGGCGGCGCCCCGGCAGGCTGAGGTCCGTCTCGAAGGGCACGAACCTGCCCTTCAGGTCCTTCTCAAAATCGGGGCAGGGGGTGCTGAGCCTGGGGGCCAGGCCGGCCCAGAGCGGCATCTTCTGGGCCAGTTCCTGGAAGATCGCCTTGGGGCTGCCGTATTTCATGGCAAAGCCCATCTTAACCCCAAGCTGACTGATAATTTGCCAGTCGGGCCGCACCCCGGTGGCGGGCAGGGCCTGGGACAGCAGCCCCAGTTGCCCGGTGCTGCTGATGAAAGTGCCCTCCTGTTCGGCGTGGATGGCCACGGGCAACACCACCTGGGCCAGTTGCGCGGTATCGGTGAGGAAGGCGTCCTGCACCACGATAAAGGGGATCTTTTTTAAGAGGTTGGCGGCCCGGCTCCGATGCGGCAGGGTCCGCAGCAGATCGCCTCCCAGGAGATAGAGGGCCTGGGGTGCCACGCCGCCCTCGCCCTTCTCCAGCAGGTCCAGGAGTTCTAACAGGGTGGGGCCGGGTTCGTGGCGCGGCGCATTCTGGCCCCAGAAGATGCCGGCGGTATCGGCATCCAGGGGCAGAAAGCCGGGCAGGCGGTCCGGCAGGACCCCGACCTCGCACACTCCCCGGGTGTTATTCTTTTCCGCTACCGGATAGAGGGCGCTGCCGGGAATGCCGGGTTTGCCAACTAATAGAAATAGATCGGCCAGAGCCACGGCGTTTTGCAGGCCCTTATCCTGGCCCATCAGTTCGGAACCAAAGATGATGGCCGGGGCCTGGGCCTGGGCCAGCCTAGCCGCCGCTTCCTTAATGAGACTCTCATGCACGCCCGTCTTGGCGGCCACGTCTTTCAGGGTGACCTTTTTGAGGCTCTCTCGAAACTCGTCCAGGCCGGTCGCCTCCACCGCCGGGGTCAAGTCGGGGTCGGCGGTGAGCAGGGCCTTGATCAGCCCGGCGATGAGAAGGCGTTCGCTCCCCGGCTTGTAGCGCAGCGACAGGGTGGCGTAGCGATCGAACTTGGTCCGGCGGTTGTTGGCGACCAGGAGTTGGAAGCCGTCCTTCTCTTTGGCTTCGTGGAGCTTCCAGCCCAGAGGCGGCAGCTCCGGGGTGAGGTCGGCGCCCAGCACCAGGACCAGGTCGGCGTTGGGCAGCTCCGCCAGCTTGCCGAGCACTGCCTGAAAGCCGCTCACCCGAGCCTCGGGGGTGAGGCTGAAGGGTGACCGGTAAGGCATTGGCTGACCCGGGGCGATTTCCACCCCGGCCACGTTGGGGAGGCCAAAGACCGCGACGATACCCTCCAGGGCCCGCACGAAGGTGAGCCGGGCCGGATTATCCAGGTGGTTGGTGCCGAGGCCGGCCCGGAAGAATTTCTGGAAGAGATAGTTGGCCTCATTGGTGGCCCGGGGCGACCCCACCCCGTAGATGGCCTCAGGGCCGCCGGCCGCCACCGCTTCCTTGAATTTGGCGGCCACCAGGTCAAGGGCCTCCTCCCAGGAGGCGGGCCTAAAGTTGCCGTTTTCCCTGATTAACGGGGTCTTAAGCCGGTCCGGCGCTTCCACCACCGGCCAGCCGAAGCGCCCCCGGCCGCACAGGAGCACGCTCTCTTCGTTGCGCACCCTCAGGATGCGCTGCTCTTTGGTATGCACCTGATAATAGCAGCCGCCGCCGCAGAAGGGGCAGGCCACCTCGGTCTTGTCCACCTCCCAGGCCCGGGCCCGGTATTTCCACTGCTTGTTGATCAAGGCCCCCACCGGACAGATGTCGATGCAGGAGCCGCAGAATTCGCAGTCCAGGGGCAGCTCCCCGCTGGAGAGCTGGGTAAAGTAGCCCCTCTGCACGAAATTCCAGGACCAGGCTCCCACCCGCTCCTTGCAGATGCGCACGCAGCGCCCGCAGGTGACGCAGCGGTCCTGGTGGCGCTCCACGAAACTAGACTCGTAGTCGAAGCGGGGCGGGAGTTTCACCGCCTCCAGGTCCACCTTCTGGATCGCCAGGGCGTGCGTCAGATTCTGGAGCTCGCACTCGCCGCCCTTGTCGCAGATGGGGCACTCCAGGGCGTGGTTGATCAGGACGAGTTGCAGCAGCTCATTCCTGATGGCCTCCAGTTTGGGGGAGGTGGTGGTGACTTCCATGCCTTCGTTGACATAGGTGGCGCAAGCCGGCAAGGGCCGGGGCGGTCCGGGTTTAACTTCCACCACGCAGATGCGGCAGGAGCCGATGGGGTGCAGGGCCTGATGGTAACAAAGGGTGGGGATAAAGATCCCGTGCTCCCGGGCCGCGTCCAGAATGGTGGAGCCTTTTTTGGCCTGCAGCGCCCGGCCGTCGATGGTCAGATTCACCATAAGTCGATCCTGTGTACGCCTTTGTCTGAGCCGCGAGCTGCCAGCCGGCAGCCTTCAGCCTGAGCGGATCTGGCGGGCGAGGCCGCCAATGCTTTAATTATCGGGCCCTCTGGCCGATGCTTCGACCCGGTGCGCCACCGGTCCCTGATCCCCGGCGCCGGCTGGCCCCAGCAAACTTCAATTTCCAGCCAGTCTCCCCCACCCCCCTGCCCGTCAACCCCCCAGCCGCTCCAGGGTGATCACCCGATAGGTGGGGGATTGGGAATTCCCGGAATAACTTGCCCCGCAAGTCAACTTTACTTCCCAGCCCAGCCCCTTGCTCATCCTGGGAGTCAGCAGGCCGGAGATCCCGGTGGGGTCGATCACCCCGAATCTCACCGCGCCTTCGGGGGATAAGCGAAAGCTGGTTTGGGGGTACTCCTCCAGGCGCAAAATATAGAAATTCTCATGCTTATCGACGTCCAGCTCAGTCCCCCGGGCGATCTCGATGATCTTGCCGGTAAAGGTCTTGGTGGCCTCGCCGAAAGCCGGCCCGCTCCGCGCCAGCAGCAAAGCCAGCGCCAGGCCCAGGAGGATATTAGTGGCGCCTAAGGCCATATTTTCCGGTTGCAGCCGCATCCGAGCTCCGCCTGGGCCGGGTTCAAGCCCACTCTATACTTAAGCCAGCCGCGGCCCGCCCTAGCGGTCCACGTCGGCCAGGACGATGTCCATGGTGCCGATCAAGGCGATCAGGTCCGCCAGCAGCCTTCCTTTAGCCAGCTTGTCACAGGCCGACAGGTTGATGAAGCTGGGCCCGCGCACCTTAACCCGGAAAGGCTTGGGGCCGCCGTCGCTGACGATGTAAAAGCCCATCTCGCCCTTGGGGGCCTCGATGCACTGGTAGACTTCCCCCACCGGCGGACGGATGCCGTCCTGGATAATCAGAAAGTGGTGGATCAGGGCCTCGATCTCGTTATAGACCCGCTCTTTGGGTGGCAGGCTCACCCTGGGGTCGGCGCACTTGATGTCCCCGGGCTCGGTCTCCCCGATCTTGGCCACCGCCTGCCGGACGATGCGGGCGCTCTGGAGCATCTCCCGCATCCGCACCAGGTAGCGGTCGTAGGTGTCACCGTTTTTCCCTAAAGGTACTTCGAATTCGAATTCCTCGTAACTGGAGTAAGGGTTATCCCGGCGCAGGTCCCAGTCGACCCCGGAGCCCCGGGCCATGGGGCCGGACCAGCCCCAATCCAGGACCTCGTCTCTGGACATGACCCCGACCCCGATGGTGCGCTCTTTCCAGATCACGTTTTGGGTGAGGAGGTTGTCGTAATCCTGCCAGCGTTTCGGGAAGGCCTGGGCGAAGTTGGCGGCCAGGGGCAGGAAGCCCTCGGGCAGATCCGCGGCCAGGCCGCCGATGCGGCAATAGAGCGGGAACATCCGGGCCCCGGAGACCATCTCGCACAGGTCCATGATCTGTTCCCGCTCCCGGAAGGCGTAGAACAGGGGGGTCATGGCCCCCAGGTCGTGGCCGTGGGTCCCCAGCCAAAAGAGGTGGGAGGCGATGCGGGTCAACTCCGCCAGCAGCACTCGGATATACTGGGCCCGCTTGGGGACTTCCACCGCCAGGAGCTTCTCCACCGCCAGGCAGAAACCGAGGTTGTTGACCTCCCCGGCCAGATAGTCGAGCCGGTTCATCAGGGGCATGCACTTGTGATAGGTGCGGTACTCGCACATCTTCTCTATGCCCCGATGCAGGTAGCCGATATCCGGGTCGGCCTTGATGATGAGCTCGCCGTCCAGCTCTACCAGGACCCGCAGCACTCCATGGGTGCTGGGGTGCGAGGGCCCCACGTTGAGCTGCATGGTTTCGGTGCGCGGCATGGTTTGAGCTTGAGTCATGGCCTGATTCTCATTTTCCGAAGTTCGTTGGGCGCGGTCCGTGTGCCGTTTCTATCCAGGTCTAAATTGAGCGCCTGCCGGGTTACCTTTCTGCCACTACTAAAAACGAAAAGGCCCCAGGCGGTTATTGCCCCCGCAGGGGGTAATCCTTGCGCTGCGGATGTCCCACCCAGTCGGCGGGCATGAGGATGCGCCGCAGATCCGGATGGCCTTGGAAGCGAATCCCCATCATGTCGTAAATTTCCCGCTCATGCCAGTTGGCCGTAGTCCACACCGGCGTCACCGAGGGGGCCAGCGGGGCGGCGTCATCGGCCAGCCGGGTCTTTAGAGTGACGCGGTTGTGATGCTGGTGGGAATAGAGGTTATAGACCAGCCCGAAGCGGGGGCTTTGGGGCAGGTAGTCCATGCCGGCGATCATGGAGAGATACCGGAAGGAGGTCTCTGGGTCATCCCGGAGGGCCCGGCAGATGTCCACCAGGCGTTCCGGCTTGACCACGATGGTGGTCTCTCCCCGGAACTCTACCACCTCCAGCAGCTCATCCGGGAACTGCGCCTGGACCAGGTTGACGGCGGCGCTCATGCGGCCTCCTGCCGCCGGGCTTGCAGGCGTTCCTGGTATTGTGCGGTCAGAAATGGATCCTTGATGATCTTTTCATGGAGCTTCAGAATGCCATACAGGAGGCCTTCGGGCCGGGGCGGGCAACCGGGGACATAGACGTCCACCGGCAGGTATTGATCGATGCCCTGGACCACCGCGTAGGAGTCGAAGATACCGCCGGAGGTGGCGCAGGCCCCCATGGCGATCACCCACTTGGGTTCGCTCATCTGGTCATAGACCCGCTGGATGGCCGGCATCATCTTCTTGCACACCGTGCCGGCGATGATAATCAGGTCGGCCTGGCGGGGACTGGCCCGGAAGGCCTCCATGCCGAAGCGGGCGATATCGTAGCGGTTGGCCGCGGTGCAGATCATCTCGATGGCGCAGCAGGCCAGCCCGAAGGTGGCGGGCCACAGGCTGCTCTTGCGGCCCCAGTCCACCAGCTTCTCCAGGGTGGTGGTCAGGACGTTATAACCCAGGTGCTCTTCGATACCCATGCGGATGCTCCATGCCGGGTGGGCGCCGCCCACCCTCTTGGCGGGCTCGAGCCCGCCCGATTTTTACGCTATTCCCATTCCAGGGCGCCCTTGCCCCACACGTAAACCAGGCCCACCACCAGGACGCCGATGAAGACCAGCATCTCCCAGAAGCCGAACCACCCCAGAGCCTTGAAGATCACGGCCCAGGGGTAGAGGAAGATGGCCTCGATGTCGAAGACGATGAAGAACATGGCGATGACGTAGAAGCGCACGGTGTAACGGCTGCGGGCATCGCCGATGGGGTCCATGCCGCATTCATAGGGCAGATCCTTGGACGGGAAGTGCTTCTTTTTCCCCAGCAGTTCCGACAAGAGCACGATCACCCCGATCAGCCCGATGCAGATGAGCATGTAAACCAATACCGGCATGTAGTTGAGCAGCATACGTCTCGCCTCTGTTTAAGTGGTGGTCTGGCCGGAACTAATGCGCAGGCTCTTGCGCCTTGCAGACCCCCAGGGGGCTCGTGCCGTCCGGGTAGGCTACAGTTCCATGGAGATATATTCAGCAAAACTCTTCATCTGGGGTACTGAGATCTTATCTTCCTTCATCCCTTCCAGATGGAGTTTTATGGCTTCCTTCATCCGTTTCAATACATCTTTCCTGGTGTTTCCGGTGGCGACACATCCGGGAAGGTCCGGGCAATAAGCCGAATAATTGCCATTGGCTTTTTCAACTATTATTAAGAAGCGTTCCATGGGAATAATTACTCGCTTATTTTCAATCCGGCCTGCTTCAAAATGCTGTTCAGCGTTCCTGGACTTAAATCATCCTTAAGATGACCGGCAAGGGTAACACGTCCCGATTTGCTGGGATGTTTATATTGCCTATGACTTCCTGGTATCCGGGGTTTAATTAAATACCCCCCGTCTGTTTCTATTATCCTGATCGCCTCTCGAACTTTCAATATGTCTTCCAGGTGGTAATCTGTGATAGAGGCGGGTGCCGCAGCGCCTGCGTTAATTATTAATGATGGGTCTCTCCCTTGCAGACCCCCAGGGGGCATTTGCCGTCCAGGTGGGCCTGGTACTCGTCAGCGAAGCGTTCGATGGTGGTCTTGACGAAGAAGTACGGGCTCATACCCAGGGCGCAGTTGGAGGAATCGACCATCATCTGGCTCAGGCTGAGCATCCGGTCCAGGTCGGCCCGGGCGCCCCGGCCGGCCGCCACCTTGGAGATCAGTTCATAAAGCACCCGGGTGCCGCGCCGGCAGGGCAGGCAGAAGCCGCAAGACTCGTGTTGAAAGAAGTAAAGGATCGACCGCACCACGTCCACGACGCAGGTGGTGTCGTCCATGACCAGCATGGTGCCGGAGCCCAGGGCCCCTTCGGCCTGGGCCATGGCCTTGTATTCCATGGGGGTGTCCAGCTGCTCGTCCAGGAAGAAGCCGAAGGATGAGCCGCCGGTCTGGCAAGCCTTGTAATTGTGACCCTGACGCACCCCGCCGCCGTACCGGTCGATCAATTGGCGCACCGTCATCCCCAGGTTGGCCTCCACGATGCCGGGTTTATTGACGTGGCCCACCACCTGAAAGATCTTGGTCCCCCTGGCGTCCTCGGTGCCTTTGGACTTGTACCATTCGGAGCCGTGCATGACGATGGCCGGCACGCTGGCCAGGGACTCGACGTTGTTGACGATGGTCGGTTTGTTCCAGACGCCGACGACGCCCGGGAAGGGCGGCTTGACCCGGGGATTGCCCCTTTTGCCTTCAATGGATTCGATGAGCGCGGTCTCTTCGCCGCACACGTAGGAGCCGCCGCCGGTCTGCACCTGGATGTGGAAGGAGAAGCCGCTGCCCAGGATGTTGTCGCCCAGGAGATTCCCGGCAGTGGCGTCGGCGATGGCCTTATTGAGGCGGTACATGCTGAGGTAATATTCGCCGCGCACGTAGATGTAACCGCCGCTGGCCCCCACCGCATAGCCGGCTATGGCCATGCCCTCCAGGACCCGGTGCGGGGCGCCTTCCATGAGGTAGCGGTCCTTGATGGTCCCCGGCTCCCCTTCATCGGCGTTGCAGACGATGTACTTAGGAGAATTGGGATTGGGCCGGGTGAAGGACCACTTGAGGCCGGTGGGGAAGCCGGCGCCGCCCCGGCCCCGCAACCCCGAGTCCTTGACGGTGTTGACCACCTCTTCCTGGCTCATGGCCAGGGCCTTTTTCAGGGCGGCGTAGCCGCCCTGGGCCTGGTAGGCGTCCAGGCTGAGAGGGTCGATCCGGTCTACGTTGGCCAGGAGCACCAGTTCATCGCCGCTGGCCGAATAATCGCTCAGGGGGTTGGTGGTGCGGGGCAGGGTCCTGTAGTCCACCGTCTTGCCGGCCCGGTAGTCGGCAATGATCTCTTTCAGACGCTCCGGGGTGAGGCGGCCGAAGACCACTTCATTGATCTGCATGGCCGGCGAGACCTCGCAGACCCCCAGACAGGCAGTGGCTTCCAGGGTGAAGAGACCGTCGCCGGTCGTTTCCCCCACCTTAATCCCCAATTCGGCCTGGAGCCCTTCGATTAGGTCGTCCGCGCCCCAGATGTGGCAGGGCGGGGATTCGCACATGCGAACCAGGTATTTACCCCTGGGGCTGGGCGAGAACATGGTGTAGAAGCTCATGACCCCGTAGAGGTAGGGATAGGGAATATCGAGGCCCTGGGAGACGAGTTGCAGGGCCTCCATGGGCAGCCAGTTGCCGCACAACCCTTGCACGTCGTGCAGCGCCGGCAGCAAGCCGCCCTTGACGCCCTTGTGCCGGGCCAGGGCTTCCTGGATGGCGGATACCTGCTCGGGGCTCAACGGGGAACTGACAGGACGTTTGATCTCCAGCATGATGGCTTCCGTGGGATTGAACTTGTGAAGGTTTTCTCTTGCTCCCGACTTTTTTAAACTCAATCCGTATCCCTGTCAAGCATTTTTTAGCGCCGGTTCGGAGTTGGTGTTTTCGGGAGGGGAGAGGAGATTTGCCAGGGTGAAGGCGGTTCGAGCCAAACGGGGGACTGTCCGCCAAAATCGGGTCGGGGCGGGTTTTAAGCCCGCCCCGACAAGACCGTTCCTATCGCCCACCCTGGCGGGTTTGCCCGTAACTACTTAAGACCTCGGGGAAAGTCCACCTTTTTGTCATTGCGATAATCCAAAATGTCAATCAGCGCATTGATATATAGGATAAGCATCATTATCACCGGTACGACCCATGACACCCATGGAGTATCCTGGAGTTCCTCGCTTTTGCCGATGTAAAAGCAGGTAGAAATGAATAACGCATAGAAGATGATAACGAAAAAGGCGGAAATGACATTTATAAAGTGTTTTTCATCTGGTTTGAATTGTTCATATTCAACCCCCCAGAAGCCGGCAATCGCACCGGCGGATAGAAGTGCAAGGATTTCAAGGACCGAGTTGTAGTTTCCATTCGCAATGGCAGGGCCACTTGCTAGGCGATGAAATCCAAGAAAAGCAATGGAATTCGCAACAAGAGATAAACTGAGGAGAACCCAGAAGCTGCAGGATGAAAGTGGAAAATCCCTTGGGAGGCAAGCGCTCCTGAGAAGGGGTGACGTCAAAGAGCCGATTAGGCCAATTATGGCAAATTCCATCTTCTGCCTCCCTTCAACTGTTCAAGGAGTTGGTCTTTTATATAAATGTTTTCCCTCTTCTTTATTCGCCCTTATAACCAAAAACTTTTTCTATTCCAACTTCTGGTTTAAACCGAATTGCGCCAGTAAATTCAGCGTCAGGCTCTTTTTTCTCACTGGTAACCTTCTTCTCAGTCGGACCTATCGGTTCATAATCTTCAGGGTTAAATAACCAAGAGGCTGTGGCAAGTGGAGTCTCATCTATTAATGTTATAGAAGTTGTGCCCATAGAGAAAGGGGGAACATCGATAGGGGTCTCATATACTCTCTGCCACAATTTCTTTTTGCGATTAGTATCTGCTACAATAGACAGCCTTATTCTTTTTATTGTGTATTCGGTTCCATTATATATGGCAAACACATATCCACCTTTGCCATCAAATACGCCTCTGGTGCTAATTTTTACGATTGCTTCTATAGGGATTTCTTGAGTTTCTTTCTCAATTATCGTAGGTACCTTCTGCCATTTAACACCATTTAATATTTCTGTGTAACCGGTAAACCTATTCCCCCTGATTAAAACAGTGGTTTCGCCAATTGCTGTTTTGTCATAACGATAAAGCGTCGGCCAAAATAGCATTCCGAATATAAGTAATGTTATGCAGATTATTCCACATATAATAATGGTGTTCCTATCTCGCATATCTGCCTCCATATTTCTCCTAAATCTTGATAAACCAATCGCTTCTAAAAACCGATCTTATGGAGGTACAAGACGGCGGCAGAGGCCACCAGGCAGTAAATCCCGAAGTAGTGCCAGCGGCCCTGTTCCAGCCAGCGGGACAGCCATCTGAGGGCCAGCAGCCCGGCCAGACAACTGAGGACCATGCCCAGGAGACTGGGCAGAAAGAGGGCCAGGACGCCGGTATGCGTCAAGGGCGCGGTCTGGGCCTTCAACAGTCTCCAGACCTCCCGGCCTATGACCGGCGGGGTCAGAACTACGGCCAAGGCGAAGCTGAACTCTTCGGCCCTTCTCCTGGCAATCCCCAGGAGCAGCCCTACGGAAATGGTGGCGCCGGAACGGGAAAAGCCCCGAAAGGGCAGGCAGACGCCCTGAATGACCCCGATCAGGGAGGAGCCTTGCAGTCCGGGTTGTCGGGGATGGTCCCGGCGCCCGGCATGGATGCCGGCATAGATGATCAAAAGACCCACCGCCGCCAGCGAGATGCCAATCAGGTAGAGGTTCCCGAAAAGGAGCTCGATCTCGGCGTGGGGGGTGCCCTTGAGGGCGAATTTCTCAATCAGAAACTTGAGGAAGAGGCCGACGACGCCGGTCAATACGGTGGCCACGGCCACCCGCCCGGCAAAATTCCAAAATACCGGACCCGAAGAGAAATAGTTTTCCTTCCAGGCCCCCCAGAAATAGAGAATTACCGCCACCATCGTGCCGGTGTGCAACATCACCAGCAGCAGGGTCATTTCCGGGGTGGTGGGATTGAGCCGCATCAGTTTTTCGGCCACGATGACGTGGGCTGAACTGGAAACCGGCAGCAGTTCGGCGGCTCCCTGCACCAGGGCCAGCACCATAATTTTTAGTAGTGACAAGAAAGCTCCCCTCTCAGGGGCCCCGGTCGTCGCCAGGACCGCTCGGCTCTATTTTAACCGAAAACCGGAAACGGAAAACCGAAAACTTCTAAGCCTTTGCAAAAGCCATATTCACTGGCGAAATCAACACAAACGACTTCCCCTCCCCCTTGAGGGGGAAGGGTTAGGGTGGGGGTGGTGAATCGGCAGGTAATATCCAAATCGTTACCAACTACTGATGCGCCCTCCCCCCGTGGGGAGGGGGGAAAGACGGCTTAAGTGGTTTAACCGGACTTTTAAAACACCTTTCCCTATTGAGAAAACCCATCGGGGCGATCCCATCACATGTTGGAGGTCTGCGCTAATGTAAGGGCGGCGTCTCAGTGGCACAGGCCTCTGGCCTGTGGGTTTGGCCTGGGCGGGGAAACCCCGCCCCTACGGAAATGGTGGGCAGTGCCACCCTACAATACCTGTCGCCCCCATTGAGCGGTGGCGGCGGCGCTTACGGTTGGCGGCGCCGGTCTTTACGCAGGGCCCGGGCGCCCGCCTTCCAGGTGGGCTCCCCTTTTTCCCCTCGTTTGCCCGGGGGCCGGGCCGCCTGGTTCAGGGCCGGGGGAAATTCGACCCGGAAGCTTCCCGGCGTGGGCGGTGCCGGCGCGGCCTGGGGAAGCGGCGGCTTCTTCTCCGGCGCCGGGGGCGTGGGGAGTTGCAAAAATTCCCGGGGCAGGGTGGTGGCCAGAAAGAGCTCCTCCCCGTATTCGGCAAAGGAGACCCCGGCCTGGGCCGCGGCCTGGGCCTGAATGGTGACCAGAACCGGCGCGGCGGCGCGGCGCTTCCCCAGTTTCAGGGCGGTATCCGGGGCCCGGGCCAGCAGGAGTTCCCGGCCGGAGGCCGCTTTGAGGCCCTCCTGCCAGACGATCTCGTGCACCTTGGGAGGAATGGCCAGGTAAAGCAGGGGTGGGGGGGGCAGCCCCGGGCGGCGCCGGGGCCGCGGCCCGGGTTGAAGACAGCGGATACGCTCCCCCTCCAGCGCAAAGGCGGGGGGCTGCATCAGGGAGATCACCTCGTCCAGGTGGTGGCGCCGCACGAACCCCCACCCCGGTTCACGGCTCAGGGTCTGCTGGAGTTCCTTGAAGGGGATGGAGCCATCCTCGGCGAGCACCAGGCCGAACTCGTCGGGGTGGTGGCCCAGCATATAGGCCAGCATCCGCGCCAGGGACTCCAGTTGCCGGGGGAGCTTCATAAAAGTCCGTTCTTCGTTTCCGGTTTTCGGTTATAAGTCAGCCTAGCAGGTCACCATGAACCCCTGACCAGAATTGCAGGATACCGCAAAGATAAAACTTAAAACAGGAAAAAAAGAAGCCCCCGTGCCAGTTGACAATGATAGTTTATTACACTAAATTAATTAGTTAAGGGATTAAGGCATGGGACGGGGCCATTTTCATCCGCAGCATAAAGAGCTTCTGAAAGAGGCGGCGGTAATCGCTGAAGAGGTGACCTCCGACTTTTTCAAGCTGAGTCCGGCTCACTGGCGCCGGGCCCGCTACGACATTCTTACCCTGGAGGGTTTGAGCCGGGAGGAGATATCCCCCCATGCCCACGCCATGGTAGCCAAATACCAGGGTTGCCCCCGCAACTCCTCGCTGCAGTCGGCCGGGTTCGATTTTTACCGGGTCTGTCTCCAGGACCACAATATCCTCAAGACCCTGAAAGCGAGACCGAACCTCTCTCTCTTCCCCCTGTTGCTCTATATCATTACCCATGAACTGGTGCACGTCGTCCGTTTCAGCCAGTTTCTGGCGCTCTTTGAGGCTTGCGGCGAGGAACAGGCCCTGGAAGAGGCCCGGGTGCACCAGTTGACCCAAAAGATCCTGGCGCCCCTGAATTTTCTCGAATTAACTCCGGTAATGAGTTATTATATCTAGATCAGGTTAGGAGGTTGGCAGTATGCCGATTTACGAATATCAATGCAGCGCTTGTGGGCAGGTGCTGGAAAAATGGCAAAAGTTTTCCGAGGAGCCTCTCAAATCCTGCCCGGCCTGCGGCGGTCCGCTCCATAAACTCATCAGTTCCTGCGCCTTCCATCTGAAGGGCAGTGGTTGGTACGCCACGGATTATAGCGGCAGCCGCAACGCCGCCTCGGCGGGCAATGCTTCCGAGGGAGCCAAGGAAGCGGCCGCTTCCGGCGAGCCGGCCCAGCCCAAGGAAGCGTCCAAGGAAGCCGAATCGGCCCCGAAGCCCGAAATCGCCGCTTCCGCCAAGAAAATTAAGTGAAAGACCTGCTAAGGCTCCCCGGCGGGGAGAAAGCGAGCTAGCGGTGGCGGAAATTAAGAGCGCCCTGGAATTGGCCCTGGAGAAGGCCGAGCAATACGGCAAGGCCTCCCGGGAGGAACTGGCTGCGGCGCAATATCAGGAGCAGGGCCGCCAACTGGCGGTGAAGTTCCTCAAGGGGGAAGGCGATCTGGCCGCGGAACTCCAGGACCTGCCCCCCCAGGCCCAGGAAGCGGCCCGCGTCGCCATTAAGGAAGTCTTTCTGCGCAATATCGGCCTGCCCCGGAATGGCGAAGGGGACGGGCGTCTGGACCGGGCCCTGGCCGGGCTGATGCTGGTGGCGGTGCAAAAACGGGAGATGGCCCGCCTCAAGGGCGAGTTGGAACAGCTATTGCAGCAATACCTGCAGATCCGCAATAATGCGGTGCAGCAGCTCAAGGCCAGGTTCTCCCAGGGCGTCAACCAGATGCAGCGGGGCATAGAAGCGAAGACTGGCCAGAAGATGCGCCTGGAGGCGGAGCAGCTCCCCCAATTCCAGGAGGAGTGGCGGCGATTCTACGGCAGTCTCCAGGAGCAGTTCGAGCCCATGCTGGACGGATTAAAGGACCGGATGCTGCTGGCCTGAAACTATTTCCGGCGGCCACCGGCCGTCATATCTCTGTGCCAGGTCAGGATTATTTTTAAAAGGCGGGGTCACCCCGCCCTTTTTTTATCTTCTTTCCCAAGGAGTCCTGACGCGATTTTCAACAGGTGAGGTGCAGGGCCGCGGCCAGGGTCCGTTTGCCCTCCAGTTCATTGAGGCTCTGGCAGGCCTCCCCGGTTGGCCTGGCCACCAGCTCGATCCCCAGCTCCCGCAAGTGAGACACCAACTCCGGGGCGACTTCCATCCGGCCATAGGCGCCGGTGCCCACCACCAGCACCTGGGGGGCGGCCGCCAGGGCTTCGGCCACGTCGGGCAGTTGCAGCAGGTGGGCTTCCTGCCGCCACCAGTCGTGCTTGATGCGGCCCGGCCAGATGAGCAGATCGGTCCGGTAGGTCTGCCCATCGATGCTCGCGACGCCGAATTCGTAATTGTCGATGTGCATGGTTTCTCCCATCCGGTCGTCCAGCCCATAGGCGGTGACCTGTACCAGACCCCTAATTCGCCCCCCAAAAGAAGAAGACTGTGGCTAGCGCGCCCAGGGCGCAGCGCACCGTATGCAGCCTGCCCCACTTTTCAATGAGGCCGCGGCTTTCCGCACCCGCCGACTCCAAGGGCAGGGTCAGCAGCACTTTGACAATCGGCATGATAACGATGAGGGTATAAGGCCCGTTGCTGAGCAATAGTATGGCGCCCGCCAGCCAACGCCAGTCTCCGTAGAGCCACCAGGCCCAGACCCCGAAGATAGAGCCGATAACGGAAAGCGGCGCTTGCATGGCGAAACCGCGCTCATAGGCAGGCTGCCATTCCTTTAGCAGTCCGCGGTCATCCAGGCCGAGCCGGGCAGGTTGCTCGGCGACCTTGACGTAGATGGCTGCCCCGGTGAAGAGGGCTGCCACCACCAGAGCCAAGTTGCCGATAAGCATTGCCTCTCTCCTGACGAGCCCCGCTTCCTGCCGTGCCGCCGCCCTGCGCACCAGGTAGGGAAATGGGCCTTATCGAGAAAACTGAGAAGCCGCGCCGCTTCCCAAAGTTTACTGCTCGCCGCCCCGCCAGGGGTCAAAGTAAGGCGGGGTAAAAAAGTACTCCATGCCGGGGTCATACCACGACGCGGGCACGGGATGATTCCATTTTTCCCAGGTGGGCCCCTCCCACCAATGAATCTGCCTGGCCTGCAACAGCAAGTAGCCGTCCCTCCGGCCCGCCACCACCCCGGCTACCGTCACCTTGCTTCTGGGCTGATAGGTGGAGGGGTTCAGCGACTCGGCGCTCTCCACCAGGAAGGTGCCTTCGGAGACGGCTCCGCTGGGAAAGAGGTGGCTGTCCAGGGGCCGCTGATTCATGGTGAGGAGGCTGCCCTGGCCCAGGGGCTGGACCGCAACCACTTCGCCGCCCAGAATCACCACCCGGCCCTGGTACTGGTCCGGATGGGCCGCCAGTTCGGCAAAGCCTGCCTGGGGCCCGGCCTCCTGCTGCAGGGACGTGGAAATGGCCGGACCACAGCCGGCCTGAAGCAACCAGACCCCGGAAATGAGCCAGTAATAATACCTTCGCATAGCCGCCTCCAGACCGCTGTTAGCTGATTGTGACCTGCTTCTGGTCAATTATAATACTCTGGCAAATCCATGCAAATTTTGTTGCCCGAAACTACGGCGCGGATATGTTAAATTAGGGCCATGACGCGACCAAAACAAGCGGACCCCAAGGCGCGGGCGCAGCTCCATAAGGTGGCGGTGGTGCTCTTCCGGCCGCGGCTCCCGGAAAACATCGGCGCCGTAGCCCGGGCCGCCTGCAACATGGGCCTGAAGCGCCTCATCGCGGTGCAGCCCCTGGACCTGGACTTCGAGCGTATGGCGATGATGGCCACCGGCCCGGCGGTGGAGCTGCTGACCCGCCTGGAAGTTTACGACGGCCTGGCCGAGGCCCTGGCGCCTTTTCAATATGTGGTGGGCGCCACGGCCCGTCTGGGGGGGGTGCGCCGCGTCTTTTTCAGCCCCCGGGAGATGGCCGCCAAGCTCATAGGTTTGTCGGCCAAGAACGACATCGCCCTGCTCTTCGGCCCGGAGAATTTCGGGCTCACCAACGCGGAACTCCCCCTGTGCCACGCCCTGGTGACCATCCCCACCGGGGACTGCTCCTCCCTGAACCTGGCCCAGGCGGTGACGGTCCTGGCCTACGAACTCTTCACCGCGGCAAGGGAGCCGCGGCCCCCGGGGGAGCCTCGCCTGGCCACCACCCGGGAATTGGAGTCCATGTATGCCATGCTCCAGGAGACCCTGCTGAAGATCAATTTCATCTCCCACCAGAATCCGGAGCACTGGATGTTCAACGTGCGCCAGCTCTTCCAGCGCCACGGCCTGCGGGCCCGGGAGGCCCAGGTGATCAAGGGCATCTGCCGCCAGATCGACTGGTATGTGGGGCGGAGGCTGGCAGCCAAAAAAGATGGTCAGGGCTTATAATACATCAGTTGCCGGGCAAAGGGGGCCGTCGCCTCCTCCAGGCGGCGCATCTCTGCGGCGGTCATGGGGACGAAGTTCCGGGCCGCGGCGGCGAGGCCCCGCACCTGCTCGGGGGAATCGGCGCCGACGACCACCAGGCTGACGGACTGGCTCCAGGCATAGGCCAGCAGTTCCCGGGTCAGGGCCTCCGGGTCCTCCGCCATGCGGGGCAGTTGCCCCCGGCACAGGACCTTCATGCCGATGACCCCGAGGCCCCGGGTCCGGGCCGCGGCGGCCAGGGGCAAAAAACTTAAATGCTGCGGCTCCGCCGGGTTGACCGGCAGCAGCACCGTGTCAAACTGGTAAAGATCCAGGGCCCGCGCCAGCACCTCCGGGTCGTGGTGGCCGGTAACCCCGATAAACCTGGCCCAACCCCTCTCTTTGGCCTGGCGGAAGGCTTCCAGGGCCCCTCCGGGCGCCCCCAGGGCCTCCACTTCCTCCCGGGTCCGCACATCGTGCACCTGCCAGAGGTCGAGATAATCGGTGTCCAGGTTCTTCAGGGTGACGGACAGGTGGGCCAGGGCCTCTTTGGCGGTGCGGCCGTGGGACTTGCTGGTGAGGAAGACTTGCTGCCGCCGGCCCTTCAGGCCCCGGCCTAGATAGGACTCGCTCCCCGAGTAGGCCCGGGCGGATTCAAAATACCTGATGCCCGCCTCCAGGGCCGCGGCGATGACCGCTTGGGCCTCCTTCTCAAAGTCGTAGGTGCGCAGCACCCCTTCTCCACCCAATCCGAGGATGGTGGCCTGGTGGCCGGTTTGCCCCAGGGGCTGCAATGGCAGGGTCATCGGGTTCCCTCTGCGGCGCCCATTATTCAGGGTTTTCCGTGACTTGACAGGCGCAAGCCGCCTGTTATCCTAAAGATAAGATGCCCGCCGCCAAAGTAAAGTCAAGCGCTCCCTATCCGGCCCTGGCCGCGGCCCTGGGGACTATACCCAGGGCCAGCGGCGTTTACCTCTTTAGAGACAGCGGCGGCAAGGTGCTCTACGTCGGCAAGGCGGTGAACCTGCGGAACCGCCTGGGCTCGTATCTGAAAGCGCCGGAGCGCCACGACCCCAAGACCGCCTTGATGTTAAAGAAGATGGACCGGGTGGATTATATCATCACCGCCGGCGGCCGGGAGGCGCTCATCCTGGAGCGCAATCTCATCAAGGAGCATCATCCCCGCTACAACGTGATGCTGCGGGATGACAAGAATTATCTCTGCCTGCGCCTGGATATGCAGGAAGAATTCCCGGCCTTGCGATTTGTCCGGCGTTTCAGCCCCGATGGGGCTCTCTATTTCGGGCCCTATACCGTCGCCGGCATGGCCCGGGAGACCCTCAAGGTGATGAAGGAGGTCTTCCTGGTGCGCACCTGCAAGGAGCGCCGCCTGGCGCCCCGCTCCCGGCCGTGTCTCGAGTTTCAGTTGCAACACTGCCTGGGCCCCTGCGCCGGGATGGTGAACTCCGAGGTCTACGGCCAGGCGGTGCAGGAGGCGGTTTTGTTTCTCAAGGGCCACAGCCGCATGCTCATAAAAAAGCTCAAAGAAGAGATGGAACAGGCCGCGGCGCACTTCGATTTCGAACGGGCCGCGACGCTGCGGGACCGCATCCGGGCCATCACCAACACCCTGGAACGCCAGGACATGGCCCGGCCCAGCTTTAAGGATCAAGACGTGCTGGGTCTGGCCCAGGAAGACGGCCAGGCCCTTATCCTGGTGCTGCTGGTGCGGGGTGGCCTGGTCACCGGCAGCCGGGAATACCTCTTCACGGAGTTGCCCCCGGATGGCGACCTGCTGGGCGCCTTTGTCAAACAATACTATGCCGAGCAGCGGCCTCTGCCTGACGAGATGTTGCTCCCCCTGGAGATTCCCGACCAGCGTTTGCTGGAGGCGCTGCTCCGGGAAGAGAAGGGTGCGCCGCTGCGCCTGGTAGTGCCGCAGGCTGGCGAGCGGGCCCGGCTCTTAAACCTGGCGTCGGAAAATGCCCGGGACGCCCTGAAGCGGCGCCGCACCCCGCCGGCGCCCGAGGCGGCCCTGGCGGACCTGGAGGCCCGGCTGCATCTGGGCCGGAGGCCCGGGCGCCTGGAGTGCCTGGACATCTCCACCCTCCAGGGAGAGCAAGCGGTGGGGGCCTTGGTGGCCTTCGCCGACGGCCTCCCGGAGAAGTCCGGTTACCGGCGCTTTCGCATCCGGGGGGTGGCCGGCCAGGACGATTACGCCATGCTGCGGGAGGTGGTGCAGCGCCATTACGGCAAGGAGGGCCAGGTGCTGCCGGACCTGCTGGTGGTGGACGGCGGCCGCGGGCAGCTCAACGTGGTCCTGAAGGCTCTCAAGGAGCTGGGTCTGGGAAATCTGGCGGTGGTGGGCCTGGCCAAGGCCGGGCTGCAGCAAGGGGGGGTGGAGATCAGGGACCGCCTCTTCCTGGCCGGCAGGAAGAACCCGGTGTTTCCGGCGGCCAACTCACCGGGCTGGCTGCTGCTCCTGAGGCTCAGGGACGAGGCCCACCGTTTCGCCATCACCTATCACCGGCGGCGGGCCCGCCAGGAGATGGTGGAGTCGGTCTTGCACCAGATCCCCGGGATCGGCCCGGTGCGGCGCAAGAGGCTGTTACAGCATTTTGCCAATCTGGAGGCGTTGAAGGCGGCGCCGGTGGAGGAACTGGCGGCGGTGCCGGGGTTAAACCGCCAGGTGGCGGCAAAGGTGCAGGATTGGCTGCGGGAGCACGGTTAAGCGGGGTAGGGGCGGCGTCTCGCCGCCCCTACGCAAATGGTGGGCAGTGCCCACCCTACACTGCAATTTTGACGCAAAATGGGGCGACCCAGCGGGTCGCCC
>JBKQLU010000055.1:0-4894 GCA_052326585.1 Desulfobaccales bacterium
TCATTATTCTTTTTTAAACGATTTTTAATTAATCGTAATATGTCGATTGTTTGGAACTCACGGAGAAGATTTTTATTTAGGGTAATCTCTCTTAATGACTTTGCGTTATAAAAGTATGAAGTTTTACAATTTGTAACAATAAAAAATGGTAAATCTAACCGTCGTGATTTTAGTTTACCCTGCTTTATAGCATCCATCCAATCATTGTCATTTACCGAACAATTGTCTTTAACTTCGGCATATGCAACAATATTGCTAATGAATTGATCTTCATTGGAACCGTCAAATTCAAACTCAGATATAAGGATGTCTGGTCTTTTTGAGCCAGTATATTTTTGAAAAGATGTATCATTTACAATTTGCCTCAACGGTATGTTCAGTTGACCCACAAGAACCTCAAGGATTAACCGTGTAACGGTAAGGGCTTCACGTTTTGGGGATCTTCTTCTTGCCATTTGCGGTTACACCAATTTTGAATACATTAGACGCTTTCCCTCGCTCCCCCTAATGGCCGCCTCAGTCCTTTCTCCATCATCGGCTTTTCGGTAATTCCACCTAAACGAAAATTCATCGCAATATCTGTGAAGGTGGAGCTTAGAGACATGATGAAAGGCTCCGTGGATACCGCGCTTCAAAAGGGCAAAATAGGATTCGACCGTGTTGGTTGTCACATCGCCACGCGCAAATTCTTTCCGGCCATGGTTAACAGTTTGATGGCCGCCGGCAAAATCATCGTCAATTCCCCAATATGCGTGCAATTCATCGGTCATAATCCGGGAATCCTTATTGACAACTTCCTTAATAGCACCCTTCAAATTTTCGGCACTCAGCCGTTCCATAGGCATGGATACTGCCTTGCCGTTTCTCTCCACCAGGGCAAGGACCGGTGTCTTGCTGGTGCCGCGGCCACGTTTAGAGTAGGGTCTGGGGTTTCCTGTTTTGGGGTCAATTCCCTTTCTTGGCTTGCCGCCTACATAGGTTTCGTCAACCTCTACGGTCCCACTCAACACCCTTATTTCATTCATCGCCAAGCGAATGCGGTGACATAGGTGCCAGGCGGTCTGATAGGAACCCAGGCCAAGCTGTCTTTGAAGCTGCAAGGCAGAGATTCCTTTTTTGGAAGCACACATAAGGGAAAAGGCCATGAGCCATTTTCTGACCGGGAGGTGGGAATCTTCCATGATGGTCCCGATGGTCACGGTAAAGGGTTCCTTACAGGTTTTGCACTTATAGAGTCCCTTCCGGTAGGAATCCCCGTTGAGAGTCCATGCCCCTTGCTGGCCGCAATGAGGGCAGACCGGACCATTGGGCCACAGGGTTTTCTCCAAATACTCTCGGGCTTCTTCCTCTGTCAGCTTGCCGATTTCGCTAAGATTCATCTTGATTCCCCTTATACCGCATTTTATGATTAGAATATAGCACAGATTTTAGGGGATGTCAAGCAGATAATTCCGTAATATTATGCATGATCAAGTCCTTCAAGTGCAAAGAGACCGAAAGGCTCTTTAACCGGCAGCCTACCCGGAGATACCCGCTCATCTATATCGGTCGGCCTTGCGCAAACTCTGGATATTGGCTGCCGCAGAAAGACCGGAAGACTTGCGCAGTCCACCGGGGAACAGATTGGAGAATCTTGAGGGGGATAGGAGAGGGTAGTGCAGTATCAGGATTAATAATCAGTTCCGCATCTGCTTCATCTGGCAGGATAATAATGCCTATGAAGTGGAAATAGTGGACTATCACTGAGGAGGAGTGCAATGGCTGCTGAGAAAATTCCTCCGGTTCATCCGGGAGAGATATTATTAAAGGAATACCTCGCTCCTGTTGGCATAAGCCAAAACCAGATGGGCCGCGATTTGGGGGTCCCGGCGCAAAGGATCAATGAAATCATCCGGGGCAGGCGGGCTATTACGGTAGATACCGCCCTGCGCCTGGGCAGGTATTTCAGCACCACTCCGCAGTTTTGGCTTAATCTCCAGGCGCATTACGATCTGGAAATGGCCGGAGAGACGCATCTGTTGGAGCGGATCAACCAGGAGGTGAGGCAGCGGAAAGCCAAAGACTCCGGATGACCAGAGGCTCCCCAGACCGTATCTTGCCTGAAGGGGCGAAAAATTTGACGTTAACCGGTTATTTTGGTGTAGGGCGGACCCAGGTGTCCGCCCCTGGTTTTTTGTCAGGCCTTCCTTGGATGGGGGGGCCCGTTTAATACCTGGAGACTTCGCCAAATCCGGGGTTAACCCTGTGCCCCCAATCTCCTGCCGGCCATCCCGGCTGCCATATTGATGGCCGCCTTGAGGCTGTCGGGAGCTGCCTGGCCGGTGCCCGCCAGGCCGTAAGCGGTGCCGTGGTCCACCGAGGTGCGGATGATGGGCAGACCCAGGGTGACGTTCACCCCGTCCAGGAAATGGAGGAGCTTCAAGGGAATGAGGCCCTGGTCGTGATACATGCAGACCACCGCGGCGAATTCTCCCTGGCGGTGGCGCCAGAAGAGGGTGTCGGCCGGGAAAGGACCGCTAACCGGCAAGCCCGCGGCCTGGGCCTTCTTAATCGCGGGGGTGATGATCTCCTCTTCCTCGCGGCCGAAGAGCCCGCCCTCGCCGGCGTGGGGGTTGAGGGCCGCCACCGCCAGGGGCGCGGCCGCCAGACCGAAGTCCCGGGCCAGGGCCTTGCAGGTGAGGCCGAAGAGGCGGTAGAGGCCCTCGCGGCTCAAGCGGCCGGGCACCTCGGCCAGGGCGCAGTGGATGGTGGCCAGAACGACGCGGAATTCGTCTCCGGCCAGCATCATGGCCACCTCGGCAGCGCCAGTCTTGTCCGCCAGCAGCTCGGTGTGTCCGGGATAGGGGTATCCCGCCAGATTCATGGAGAGCTTGCTGATAGGCGCGGTGACCAGCCCGGCCACCCTTTGGTCCAGGGCCAGATCAATGGCCCGCAAGATATAGGACACCATGGCCCGGCCGCTGTCCGGGGTGGGATGGCCGAACTTCAGATCCCTGGGCGGTAGCTGGGACAGCACCATGAGGTCGAGAGTTCCCGCCTTATAGCGGCCTGCCTCGGGCCGCTCCGCCAGGTGAATGGTCAGGGCCGGGGAAAGCGCAAGGACGGCCCGCTCCAGGGCGGGAAAGTCGCCCAGCACCAGGGGCCGGCAGATTTGATAGATGCGGGCGTCGGCCAGGGCCTTGACGATGATCTCCGGCCCGACTCCCACCGGATCTCCCATGCTCAGGGCCAATATGGGGTGCAGTTTTTCAGAAATGGCTCGACCTCCAGTCATGGGCCAGGACTTACGCGCCTGGATTGGCGCAGCTGCTCCTGGAAGTTCGCCTCGTAGCGGGCCGCCAAGGCCTGGTCCCGAATCACCAGCAGATTCTCGGCGTTGTATTCTTCGGCACTGCGGGTGAAGTTGAAGGACCCGGTAATCACCGTCTCCCCGTCAATGATCATGATCTTATTGTGGGCGATTTGGTAGGCATCGTCAATCCAGGTGGGCACCCGGGCCGCTACCAGGGAGCGCCCAACCGAAAATCTCTCCTCCGACTCCCTCGCGTCCAGGATAACCGCCACCTTGACTCCCCGGGCCTGGGCCGCGATGACCGCCTTGAGGATGGGCTGCGAGGTGAAGGTATAGGCCTCGATGTGGAGGAAGCGGCGGGCCTGGCCCACCGCGGCGACGATGGCCTCGGTGCAGCCGCCTTGGGGCGAAAAATAGACTGCCCAGCGCGGCTGGGCCGGCGCCAGAATCGCCGGGGCCGCCAGGGCCTGGGCCACCAGGCAACACCAGAGCGCCAGCGCTAACCCGAGCGCTCTCTTTATCTTCCTCAATTTCATCGGTTATCCCCCTGCAAATTGTCCCCCAACCGTTTGGGGGCCCCGACGGACAGTCGGAGCTGAGTAATTACCGCCGCACTTTTTCCATGCACTTTCCGGGGGATATGTGCCAAAATATGGTCCAATGAAACTATGACGCGGGATGAGGGCAATGTCAATGACAGAAACGGGAAACGGACGACTGCAGGGAGTGAAACTCGGGTTCATCGGCGCCGGGGCCATGGGCGGGGCCATTATCCAGGGACTGCTGGCCGGCGGCCGGGTAGCCGGGAAAAACCTGGTCTATTACGACCCGGACCGGACCCTGCAGACGCAGTTGGGCCGGCTGGGGGTAGAGGCCGCGGCGGCGCCGGCCGCGGTAATGGAGGCCCAGGTGGTGCTCCTGGCGGTCAAGCCCCAGGTAATGGACCAGGTGCTGGCGGGGATCAGGGGGGCCGCCCGTCCCGGGCATCTCATCATCTCCATCGCCGCCGGGGTGACCTTGAAGGCCCTGGAGACGGCCCTGTCCCAGTCCAGGGTGATTCGGGTCATGCCCAATACCCCCACCCTGGTGGGGGCCGGTATGGCGGCCCTGGCCCCGGGGAGCCGGGCCACCCCTGAAGACCTGGCCCTGGCCCTGGAGATCTTTGAGGGCGTGGGCCGGGCCGTGGTGGTGGAAGAGCGGCTGATGGACGCGGTCACCGGCCTGAGCGGCAGCGGCCCGGCCTACGTAGCCGTGTTCCTGGAGGCCCTGACCGACGGTGGCGTGAAAATGGGTCTGCCGCGGCCCCTGGCCTTGCTCCTGGCCAGCCAGACCGTCATCGGCGCCGCCCGCCTCTGCCTGGAAAAGGAGATCTCCCCCGGGACGCTCAAAGACCTGGTGACCTCTCCGGGAGGCACCACCATCGCCGGCCTCCACGCCCTGGAAGAGGGCGGCTTCCGGGGCCTGGTGATGAGCGCCGTGGAAGCCGCGGCCCGGCGGGCCCGGGAATTGGGGAAGAAGTGAGGTAGTTGGGGGAGGGCTAGTTCTGGCTACGGATGCAGATCGTTTGCCCTCTTGGCTTTGCCGCGATGCTCAGGGATTTTA
>JBKQLU010000056.1:0-40502 GCA_052326585.1 Desulfobaccales bacterium
AATAATGAATTCGGCTTCGACTACCTCAGGGACAATATGAAATTCTCCCTGGAGGACTATGTCCAGCGGGATTTCCACTACGCCATCGTGGACGAGGTCGACTCCATCCTGATTGACGAGGCCCGCACTCCCCTGATCATCTCCGGCCCCGCCGAGGAATCGACCCAGCTCTACTACGTCCTGGACCGGGTGGGCCGGCAGCTCAAGGCGGACCAGGACTTCACCGTGGACGAGAAGGCCCGCTCGGTCTTAGTGACCGAAGCCGGAGTGGCCCGGGCCGAGAAACTGGTGGGCCTGGAAAACCTCTATGACCCCAAGAATATCGAAGCCCTGCACCACCTGCAGGCTGCCCTCAAGGCCCACAACCTCTTTAAGCTGGACGTGGACTACATCGTCAAAGAAGGCCAGGTCATCATCGTGGACGAGTTCACCGGGCGCCTCATGCCCGGCCGCCGCTACTCCGACGGCCTGCACCAGGCCCTGGAGGCCAAGGAAGGGGTCAAGATCGAAAATGAGAACCAGACCCTCGCCACCATTACCTTCCAGAACTACTTCCGCATGTACGATAAATTGGCGGGCATGACCGGTACCGCAGACACCGAGGCGGAGGAATTCAAAAAGATCTACAACCTCGATGTCATGGTGATCCCTACTCATAAGAAAATGATCCGCACGGACTACCCGGATGTCATTTACAAGACCGAGGAAGAGAAATACCGGGCGGTGGAGGAAGAGATCAAGGAGTGTTACCAGCGGGGGCAGCCGGTGCTGGTGGGCACCACTTCCATCGAGAAATCCGAGCACCTGAGCCGCCACCTGAAAGGGGAAGGCATCAAACACGAGGTGCTGAACGCCAAACAACACGAAAAAGAGGCGGAGATTGTCGCCCATGCCGGCCAACTGGGCACGGTGACCATTGCCACCAGCATGGCGGGCCGGGGCACCGATATCGTCCTGGGGGAAGGGGTGATAGCCACCGGCGGGCTCCATATCCTGGGCACCGAGCGCCACGAATCCCGGCGTATCGACAACCAGTTGCGGGGGCGCTCCGGCCGCCAGGGGGACCCGGGCACCTCCCGGTTTTACATGTCCCTGGAAGACGATCTGCTGCGGATTTTCGGCTCTGACCGCATTAAGGGCCTCATGGGCCGTCTGGGGATGGGCGAAGGCGAGCCCATCGAGCACCGTCTCGTTTCCAACGCCATCGAAAAGGCCCAGAAGCGGGTGGAAGGCCATAACTTCGAGATCCGCAAACATCTCCTGGAATACGACGACGTCATGAACAAGCAGCGCGAGGTGATCTATGCCCAGCGCCGCCAGATCCTCTCCGGCGCCGAGCTCCAGGAGGATCTCCTGGATATGTGCCGGGAGCTGGTCGATGAGATGGTGGAGGAATATACCGGCAACAAGCTCCCGGAAGAATGGGACCTGGAGGGCCTGGGGATCAGTTTCCAACGCCAGTTCGGCTTCAGTCCGCCACTGGCCCACCTGGACGGCGATCTGCGTGAATATCTCCGCGAACGGGTGGAGGAGCGCTTCGCCAAAAGGGGCGAGGAGATCGGGCCGGACCTCTTCCCCTGGCTGCAGCAGCGGGTAATGCTGCAGATCGTCGACAACCAGTGGAAGGACCACCTTCTCTCCATGGACCATCTGCGGGACGGTATCGGTCTCAGGGGTTACGCCCAGCAGGACCCCCTGCGGGAGTATCAGAGGGAAGGCTATGACATGTTCATGGACCTGATCCACCGCATGCAGGCGGAGATGGTGGGCACCCTGTTCCACATTCAGGTCAAGCCCCACGAGGAGCTTCCGGAGGAAGTCCAGCCGGCCCAGCAGCCCATGTTCTTCAGCCACGGCGGGGAGGACGGCGCCCCCCAACCCAAGGCCCGCCAGCAAAAAAAGACCGGCCGCAACGATCCCTGTCCCTGCGGCAGCGGCAAAAAATTCAAGAAGTGCTGCGGCAAGTAGAGTCCCGGGGCGGGGGCCAAAGGCTTTTTCTCAGCGGCCCCTGCCACCTCCCGTAACCCCTCTACCCCGGCCGCATCACCAGGGACGCAGTGGCACAGGCTTCCAGCCTGTGATCGGGCCGCCCCCTAAGCGGACTACGAACCGGGGCTGGATGCGTGGTCCGCTGCGGTCTAGCGCCGCCGGCCCGGTGCTGCGCCGCAATTCGGGCTGGGGTTGCCAGCTCCGGTCTAGGAAAGGAGACTGCATGGCCTGGTATTTTTTCCTGCTCCAATTCGTCAGCGGACTCTTTCTGGCTAACGGTGTCCCGCATTTCGTTCAGGGCATCAGCGGCCACCCCTTTCAGTCGCCCTTCGCCTCGCCGCCCGGGATCGGCGAATCCTCGCCGCTCAGCAACGCCCTGTGGGGATTTGCCAATTTTGTGGTGGGCTTTGTCCTTCTCTGGTTCTTTACTCCCCGGGGCCCTGAAGCCGGGAGAGGGTGGATCCTGGTGGGCCTGGGCGTCCTGGTTGCCGCCGTCTGGCTCTCCACCTATTTCGGCAGGGTGCGCGCCAAGACCCCGTGAGGGTGATCTAGGGCGGCCTAGGGCCGCCGCTTAAAAGACTTTAGCAGAGGTCCGGGCCTGGCAGCAGATTTCCGTGGCGCCGGCTTCCCGCCGCTTTCCATCTTTTCTCTTGGTTATCCTTGGCCTTGTGGTAAATTTTTCTGGGAGGTGAGCCGTGATAATTCCCGGATTCCGCTTTGCCGCCACCGCCGCCGGCCTCAAGAAGACTGGCGCCCTGGACCTGGCCCTGATGGCCGCCGACGCCCCCGCCGCCGCCGTCGGGGTCTTCACCAGCAACCTGGTCAAGGCGGCCCCGGTCCTCCTGAGCCGGGAGCGCCTGCGCCGGGGCAAGGCCCAGGCCATCCTGGTGAACGCCGGCAACGCCAACGCCTGCACCGGCCCCGGGGGGCTGGCGGACGCCCGCGAGAGCGCCAGGCGAGCCGCCGGGCTGCTCGGGATCCCGGAAACCCTGGTGCTGCCCGCCTCCACCGGGGTTATCGGCCAGCCGCTGCCGCTGGAGTTGATCACCCGGGCCCTGCCGGGGCTGGCGGAGCGGCTGCATCCCCAGGGTTTCCCCGAAGCGGCTGAGGCCATCCTGACCACCGACACCCGTGCCAAGACCGCCCTGCTGCGGGAGCAGGTCGGCGGCCGCCAGGTGACCCTGGCCGGTATGGCCAAAGGCGCCGGCATGATCCATCCGGATATGGCCACCCTGCTGGTCTTTCTCTTTACCGATGCGGCCGCAACCCCGAAAATCCTCGCCAAACTGCTGCGCCGGGCCTTGCCCCGCAGTTTCAACCGCATCAGCGTCGATGGCGACACCTCCACCAACGATACCGTCCTCTTGCTGGCCAGCGGCCGGGCCGGGAACCCGGCGATCGGCGAGGAAGGGCCTGCCATGGCCGCCCTGGGGGAGATGCTCGGCCAGGTGATGGGGGATCTGGCCTCCCAGGTGGTGGCCGACGCTGAGGGAGCCCGGCACCTTTACCGGGTGGAGGTGCGGGGCGCGGCCAGCGCCGCGCAGGCCCTGAGGGCGGCCCGGACCGTGGCCCTCTCGCCTTTGGTGAAGACCGCCATGGCCGGGGCGGACGTCAATTGGGGACGCGTCATGGCGGCCCTGGGCCGCTCCGGGGCCCGCTTCGACCCCCTCGGGGTGGAGATTTCCTACGGCGACGCCCTGGTGGTGCAAAAAGGCGAGGGGTTGGGACCGGCGGCGGAGGCCCGGGCCCAAAAGATCATCCGCAGCGGCGCCTTCAACCTGACCATCCACCTGCACCAGGGGACCTTTTCGGACTACTATGACACCTGCGACCTCACCGAGGACTATATCCGCATTAATGCCAGTTACCGGAGTTGATGACGGGGCAATCACAGAGATAACCTGCCTTAGTAGCCGCAGGCGTAGGGACGGGGTTCCCCCGCCCTGGGCGGCGAGACGCCGCCCCTACCACTAGGCCGCACAGGCTGGAGGCCAGTGCCACTTGCACCTGGTGGAGTGTTTCATAATATCAGGACTTAAGGCTGGCTTGGGGATGGTAAGTCCCCCTTTGGAAAGGCGATAATATACTTGACATAGCCTCAAGGCTGTATTATAGTGATGATTAAAGGAGTTCAGTGCCATGGAAGCAGACCTCACCAACCCAATTTTCACGAACGAGAAAGCGGCCAGGAAGCATCTGGAATCGAAGCGCTGGCCTAACGGAGCTTTTTGTCCTCATTGCGGCGAAACCAAAAGGATTAAATTGCTCAGAGGTAAAAGCCACAGGCCGGGGCTTCATCAGTGCAACGCCTGCCGTCAGCATTTTACCGTCACTATCGGCACGCTGTTTGAGGATTCCCATATTCCCCTGCACAAATGGCTCTTGGCTTTTCACCTTATGGCCGCCAGCAAAAAGGGAATCAGTGCCCACCAGCTTCATAGGATGCTGGGGATTACTTACAAATCGGCTTGGTTCATGGCTCACAGAATCAGGGAAGCGATGAAACCCGACTATTTCAGTGCTAAGATGCTTGGCGGGCAAGGTCCGGTTGAGGCCGATGAAACCTTCATAGGCACAAAGCCCGGAGCAAAGAAGCATAGGGGATACGGGCATAAAAACGCTGTCCTGTCCCTGGTGGAGCGTGGCGGCGAAGTCCGTTCCTTTCATGTCCCCGGCGTGAGCGCCAAAACCCTGAAACCCTACCTCAAGTATCATATTGACCCCGATGCCCACCTTATGACCGATGATGCGGGGCAATACAGGATTCTCGGGCCTGAGTTTGAAGAGCATAGCGTGGTGGCTCATAGCAATGAGGAATATGTCAGGGGTGAAGCCCATACCAACACCGTGGAGGGCTTTTTCAGTATTCTTAAGCGTGGCCTGATCGGGACTTACCAGCATGTCAGCGTCCAGCATCTTCAAAGGTATGTTACCGAGTTCGACTTCCGTTATAATCACCGCGCTAAACTCGGATACGATGATTCAGACCGCACAACCGAAGCCCTCAAGGGTATTGTCGGTAAACGCCTAACATATCGGCGGCTTGGTTGAAAATGAGCAAATATACGCCGATGATAAACCTTGGCTGAAAAACAAGAAATAATTCCCATGGCCCCCAACCGCCATTCGTGCTATGGTGATTTTGCGAGAATCCCATATTTTGGAGGTTAGGAGCCATGAAAGATGAAGATAATCTGTCAACCTTTTTAATTCTCATTCTTGCTAATCAGTTAAGAGTTAAAAATCATTTAATTGACCACAAAATTGAAACGGAAGAATCTTATTGGATTAAGAAAGCTATAGAACTTTTTAGGGATCAGAAAGATTATATTCTTTCTGAATTGCTAAAAGCCTAGGGCTGTTTATATCCACAAGTGGCCCATTTATCAAGAGTTCTTGCGCTGTCTGTAAAATCGTAAGAGCATAGACTAGGGGCTTGCCATTTAAGATTTTAATTATTTGAATAGTTACTTTTTGTATCTCGCTATCTGGCAATTCCGCGAGTTCTTGCCTCTTATCAGAAATAATTATGTTAGCTGTTTGCATTTATCAACCGCCTCATTAGAAAGGATCGTAAAGATGAAAACAGATAGTTGGTTTAAACCTGTATTGGTGATTTTATTCGTTATCTTTTTAATCATTTTTTATGGATACTCCCAAAATGGTCGATATATCTTTCATTATGAGGCTAGCGGTATTTGTGCGGCAGATTCTCGCACTGGCATCGCATATGCCATCGGCAGTGATAACGCTCTTAGGTTTGATTTGCCATTAGGAAAAAAGATAACCTCCCCTATTCAACAAAACACCCCTAAAGAATAATATTAAGGCTTCTTTGGTTTTATATCTTTTTTGGTTCTCGGCTTTGGCGGCAATTCCAAAAACCGCTGTGCAATATCATCCTCGGTTATATTTGTAAAATCAACTTCTTCTTTATTTTGTTTAGGTTTCTGAATATCTGATTTTTTCATATAGAGAATCCTTTAATGACTGATTCATTTCATGACGCAAAAATTCGGTTTTCTAGGGCTAAGGAACACTTTATTGATCTTCAAAAAAGAATCAAGGTTTTTTTCGAAACGAAACCATACAAGTTTATTATTGATACCGATTCTGAGGGGTGGGTTCACGTTCATAAAATCAAGTTCACTAAGCCATTTCCTGATGACTTCACCGCGGTAGCGACTGATGTTGTTGACAATCTTAGGTGCGCTCTTGATCTCGCTTGGTATGCCGCCGCTGTTCTTTCTGGATCTATTGATCGTAGGGGCAAGGCTTATTTCCCCTTTGCAGACAGTAAGATCGAGTTCGAAAAAATGATTAAAAGGGGTTTCAATAATTTTTGTCCTGGCATCCTCACGCTTTTGCGCGCCTTCAAGCCATACAAAGGAGGAAACAATCTTCTTTGGGCACTCAACCGGATATGCGTCACGAACAAACACGAAATGCTTGCACCTGCCGCTATCAAGGTTGATATGGGCTTTCCTTATGTCAGAGTAAGACAGGGAAGAACAGAAATTATTACTCCAAAATGGGATCGCCGCAATAACGAGATCATATTTTTCATTACGTTTAAGGACGATAAAATTGACTATAATCTCAAGTTCGCCTTGGATATAGCGTTCGACAAAATTGAGATTGTGGGCGGCCAACCAGTTATTGCTATCCTTTACAAGTTGATCGGCCTCGTTGAGAAGATCATCACCTTGACTGAAAGAAGAACACACTCGCTTGGTTTTATTTGATCGAGTATGCCTTGGATTAATCGCCGGCCTGTCGAGATTCACTTTAACCCATATCCTTTGAAAAAGCTATGTCAAATATATATATGCCTTTGGAAAAGGGGGATTTACGGGGATTTCAAGAGGTTATACTAATCGCGGTCATTGGTTAGGTCTAACTTATGCCGCAATATATTCGCGCCCGATATAAGGTTCATTCAGCAGCCGCCACCGGGGCCGACCATTTGGCCCCGCTGACGTCGTGAAGCACCACTGCCACCCGGGAGTCCGGCCTCACGCCCGCCGGCAAGGAGAGCCCCACCTGCGCCTTGCCTCCCAGCGGCAGTTCCAGGCCATACTGCCCGGGTTTAACCTTCACCAGCCAGCGGTTGCGGATGTCTGCCGGGGGGACTGCCGCCAGGGTCGCACTATCCCACCGGTAAACCACCCCGCCCGAAGGGTTTACCAGATCCACCTCGACAATGAAGGCCCCGTAGGTGTCCACCCCTTCATCGCGATATACCTTAAAACTGAGGCGGCCATCCCGGCTGAGCGCCGCTTCGCTCACCACAATATGCGGTTTGACCGATTTGTTATGGAGCGGCCCCCAAACCCCGCCATGGAAAACCTGGTTGGTCCAGAGGGTGAGCGCCAGGCAGCCAATGCCGCCGGCAACCACCAAGCCGCGCAGCGCCCGGCGGTCCAGCGCCAGATTTCCCGAGGCCAGCAGCGGAAACGCCCTCCCCGCGGCCAGGTGCGGCAGGCGCCCGGCCAGGAAGGCATCTACGGAGAATGGACCGCCGCCCGCCAGGATGATGAGCCAGCCGCTGACCACACCCATACAGCCGATCTGCCATTCGTCCAGGCAGGTGGTGCCCAGCCAGCCTGAACCCAGCAGGATGCCGAAAGCCAGGGCCGCCAGGGCCAGGCCGGCCAGCCGGGTCGCCAGTCCCAGCAGCAGCGCGATCCCGGCCAGTCCCTCCACCAGGGTGAAGAACCACAGACTGAAATAGAGCAGCGGGGGGTTGTCCAGCGTCCTGGCGAGCATCGGCCCGATAAGCAGGGCCTGGGGCAGGAAATGGTTGATCTTCTCGCCCACGTAACCCGGCCCCCCGGGATCGAGCCGATATTCGAGCCCGATGCGCCGCCACAGCGCCGACAGGAAGAACCAGCCCATGACCCAGCGCAAGGGCGTAAAGAGAAGACCGGCCAGCCACCAGGAGTCGCCGGCCGCTGGAGCGCTAGGTGACTCTCCATTCTTATGCATACCAGAGCACCTGCTGGTGGGCGGCCCGGCAGCCGCCAAGGCTGCCTCGTTTTAAGCCGTGGGTGAACCGAATCCGCAAAATCCCCGAAAATCTTCCCTGACCCCAGTAGTGTCCGGCAAGGTTTTTGCTAATCTGCCGTTAATATACGCCGCCAAATCTGTATCTCTTTAATTAACCTACGGAGTTCCATTGATTTTTCCCCTCTCCCCCGATGGGGGAGAGGGCAGGGTGAGGGGGAGTATTCAGTTAGCCACCCCTCACCCCAACCCTCTCCCCTCGCAGGGGAGAGGGGGTTTTGGCGCTTCGGGGCTGCCGCCGCCATCTCTGGCTAAAGGAGCTAAAGGTTGCGGCTACATTTTTCAATTTCCATTCGCCAGGCCTTATGCAAAATCTCTGCCGGACACTACTGCCCTGAGCCCGCGTGATCGGTCCGGTTGACTTTTTATTGGCGCCTCTCTACCCTTTCCTTTTGCCTGCCAACCGCACCCGCGGCATTCCCCTTCTCAGGTCAGCTTGCTCACCGCCTGCAAGACCTCGTCATAGTTCGGCTCCCGGGAGAGCTCTTTGACGAGTTGGGCGTAGCGCAGCACGCCAGCCTTGTCCACTACGAACACGGCCCGGGCCAGGAGGCGCAATTCCTTGATCAAGACCCCGTAAGCCGTGCCGAACGCCGCGTCCCGGTGGTCCGAGTAGGTCTTGACCCGCTCCACCCCGGCGGCGCCGCACCAGCGCTTTTGGGCAAAGGGCAGGTCCATGCTGATCGTCAGGATTTCCACGTCAGGCCCCAACTTGGCGGCCTCCTCATTGAACCACCGGGTTTCGATATTGCAGGTGGGGGTATCCAGAGAAGGCACCGCGCAGACTATGGCCACTTTGCCCTTGAGCGCGGAAAACCGGAAGAGGCTCAAGTCGTTGGCCACAACCTCAAAATCCGGGGCCGGCTCCCCAACCTGCACTTCCCGGCCCACCAGGGTCAGGGGATTGCCCTTCATGGTGATCGCTCCAGGTCGTTCTGCCATGTTGCTCTCCTCCTTTAATCAGCGCTAGGCGGCAATTTGGCATCGTTACTAACCAGGCTTTGGCGATATCCGGGGATACCAGGACGAATCTGAGAAATCCCCCAAAACCGTTCCCGAGCCAGCCTCATAAGCCCGTTGGGCAACCCCCGGTCCAATCCTGCCCTGGGGTCGAAACCGGCGCCAGCGCTGGGGTTGAATCAGAGCAAATCAGATTACCTTATGCAGCGGATACTCCACAATCCCCTGGGCCCCGGCCCGGATGAGACGGGGAATGAGGTTCCTGACCTCGGAGGAGTTCACCACCACCTCCACCGAATACCAATCGGTTTCATAGAGGCTGGCGATGGTAGGGGCCATCAGGCTGGGGAGCAGTTCCACGATGTTCTTCAACTGCTTTTCGGAGATGTTCATCTTCAGGCCCACCATGCGTTCGGCCCGCAGCGCCCCTATGAGCAAGACCGCCAGACCTTCCATCTTCTCCCGCTTGACCGGGTCGTTTTCCCACACCTGATTGTTGGCGATGAACTGGGTATTGCTCTGGAACAACTCGTGGATGATCTTGAGGCCATGGGCCTTGATGGTGCTGCCGGTTTCGGTCACCTCGACGATGGCGTCCACCAGGCCGGCGGCCACCTTGGCTTCGGTGGCCCCCCAGGAAAACTCCACGTTTACCGGGATTTGCCGCTGCTCGAAATAGCGCCGGGTATAGTTCACCAGCTCGGTGGCCAGCTTCTTGCCCGTCAGGTCCCTGAGGGTCTTGATCTCCGAATCGGCGGGCACCGCCAGCACCCAGCGCACCGGGTTGAGGCTCGACTTGGAATACATCAGGTCCGCCACCACCGTCACCCGGGAGTCGTTCTCCATGATCCAGTCTTTGCCGGTGATACCGCAGTCCAGGGTGCCGTTATCCACGTAGCGGCTCATCTCCTGGGCCCGGCACATGGAGCAGCCGATCTCCGGGTCGTCGATGTCCGGAAAGTAGCTCCGGCCATTTACCTGGATATGCCAGCCGGCGCGGCGAATCAACTCCAGGGTGGCTTTCTCCAGGCTGCCTTTGGGGAGCCCCAGTCGCAGTTTAGCCACCGCCATACACCTCCTTGGGATCAAAGATTGGCGAGCCCACTACTTCCCAGCCGGCCGCCCCGCGGCGGCGGTAAAAACAACTGCGGTAACCGGTATGGCAGGCGGCGCCTCCCACCTGCTCCACCTTCAGGAGGACCGTATCGTTATCGCAATCCAGGTAGATCTCCTTGACCCGTTGTACGTGGCCGGAGGTGCCGCCTTTGTGCCAGAGCAGGTTGCGGCTGCGGCTGAAATAATGGGCCTCACCGGTTTTGAGCGTCTCGACCCAGGCCGCTTCATTCATGAAGGCCAGCATCAGCACCTCGCCGCTGGCCGCGTCCTGGGCGATGGCGGGCACCAGGCCCCCCATTTTAGCGAAATCAGGTTTATCCATGCTTTTCATATGCGTCGAAATTAACCTTTTTGCCTTGAATCTGCAAGGTTGGATGATAACTTTTCCATAAGTCCCTCCTGCGCCCCCGGCCGCCCTCGCCCATGCAGAGGGCTCTGCGGCGCCGGAGCCGGCTACCCGGGATGTTTCACCGGCGCAGGAACCTTTTCCATCATTTTCTAGAGGCTGCCACCGATGAGCAAAGTCATCTCCTACAGCACTATGGCCAGACAGCAACAGCTCAATTTTCTGAGACATAAAAGCCGGGAATACCGCGAAAGGGAGGATTATCTGCTGCGCCTGCGGAAACTCCTGTTCCAGGTGGAGGCCCAGATGCGCCAGGCTGAGATCCAGCAATTGGAAGTCTTCCGGGAAGTTGCCGGCCATTTCAAAATCCCCTTGCCGCTCCCCGACCTGGGAGACCGCCTGGGAATGCAGCAATTTTTCGCGGCCAACCCCTTTCTCCAGGCCTTGCAGGACTATTTCAACGGCCACCTCAGCGCCGAGGACTGCCTGCAGAGGATCGGCGCCCTCAAAGCCGGCCAGTCTGGCCCCGCGGCAAAATAAGCGCCGCCGGGCAGCAGTTGGCCCCAGCGCCGCGACGTTCTCCGGGCTGCCTCCTTGAGGGGTTGCCACCCGCTCCCATCAGAACCTCAGGCTGCCGCGCAAAAAAACTGGCCGGAGGAAGGGGGACCTCCGGCCAGCCGGTTTTGGCGAAAGGCACGAATCAATCAAGGAGAAGGGGGGGTAACCTCAATCGTTCACCTTTCATATACATTATATTGTCTAGGCGTATAAATTGCCATAGAAATTTTGATTGAAATTTCCCCGCCGCGGCGCTTTCGGCCGCCCCACCCCAGGCCTTTCAGGATGACCGCAAGAGGAGGGCGTGCGCCGAAAGCCCGGCGCCGAAGGAGGCCATCATGATCCAGTCCCGGCGGCGCAGGCCGTTGTGCAGGATGTCGCCGAGGGTGAAGAGGACCGACGGGGACGACATGTTGCCGAAACGGGCCAGGGTTTCCCGGGTGGGAAGGAGTTTTTCCGGAGGCAGATGCAGTTCCCGGGCCACTGCCTCCAGGACTTTATGGCCGCCCCCATGCAAGGCCCAATGCGCGATATCGGCCACCCGCAGGCCCCGGAGGGCCAGGACCTCTTGTACCGCCTGGGCCACCGCCCTTTTGACGAGCTGCGGCAATCCGGGGGCCAGTTGGTTATAAAGCTGGCCGTCCTTATGCACATAGCGGATAGCCTCCCGGTCTTCCGGGGCATGCCGGCTGCCCGCAGCCACCAACTCCAGCCCCCGGGGCCGGGTCCAGAGGACCGCCGCCGCCGCCCCGTCCGCAAACAGGGCATTGGAAAGAATCAGGCTCAGATCGTCCTCCATGTGGAAGGTGGCGCTGCAGATCTCCACCGAGATGCACAGGGCCGCGCCCTTCCCGGCGGCCCGCAGGTACTCCCGGGCTATCTGTAGATTGGGGAGCGCGCCGCCGCAGCCGCTGCCCACCAGGTCATAGGCCCGGATATTGCGGGGCAGCTTCAAGTTCTCCAGGAGGTAGCTGGAGAGACCGGGGCAGAGATAGCCGGTGCAGGTGTTGATCACCAGGGCCCCCACCTCCTCGGGCGCCAGGCCGGCTTGCGCCAGCGCCTCACCACCCGCCCGGGCTGACAGCTCCAGGGCCCAACGGGTGAACCGCGCCACGCGCTGATCCGGGTTCTCGGACGCCAGGCAATCGGGACGATCCAGGGCGAAGCAGCGCCGCCCGATGCTGGGATGAGCCAGGAACCGCCGCAGCAGTCCCAGGGACCGGGGGCTGAGCTGCCGGGCGAAATGGCTGACAAAAAAATCTTCCGCCTGACGCTGATCCGCCTCATACGGCGGGGTCGCGCAGGCCACGGCGGCCAGTCTCACCACGGGCGGTCCGGCAGGGTCCATCAACACCTCTGGCTCGAGTTGCGTTATTATCGCGGCGGCAATGGCACAGGCTTCCAGCCCATGATTGGGCCGCTCCGTTCCAAAACCTCGGTCTACCCAAAATTATGTCATTCTGAGCGAAGCGAAGAATCTAGATTTTGAATAGCTTGAGATCCTTCACTGCGGTCAGGATGACAATGAAATCGGGTTTTGCAATAGCTTCTAATTTGCTCCCGGGATACTACTCCTTAAGAGGAGAGGCTCACCCGCCTCCGCACCCGTTAAATATCCCGGCCCAGGAATCGCAACCCCCGGCGGATGGTCCGGGTGTGCCGCCACAGCGGCCCCTTGAGCGGCAGCCGCCCAAACCAGCGGCTGACGGCCGGCAGCCAGGGATGGCTCAAGGAAGCCGAATGCAACAGGTTCAGGTTCTGGGCCGCGGCCAGGCGAACCTGGTCCAGGGTCCGCTTCAGGTCCAATTCCGGGGCGATATAGAATGCCGGCGTCAGCATTTCCGTCGCAGCCGCGCTCAGGACGCCCTGGCGGCGGGCCAGGTGCTCCAACTCCGTGCCCGGATAGATCCGGATGCCGACGTTGAAGTAGGCCGCGTCTCCCGGCCTCAAGGTACGTTGCGCAAAGTTCAGGGTCTCCGCCACCGTTTCTTCAGTCTCCCCGGGGCCTCCCAGCAGGTATATCCAGAAAATCGGCAGCGAACTGCCTTGCAGGGCCGCGGCGGCCTGCTCCAACTGCTGGCGCTGGAAACCCTTCTTAAGGCCGGACAGGACCGGCTCCGCGGCGCTCTCGGCCGTGACCCCCAATCCCACGAAGCCGGCCTGCCCCATGGCCTTAAGCAGTCTCCGGTCAATAAAGGCCGGGTTCACCTCCAGGGTTAGCAGCCGCGCCGCCGTCGGCTTACGGGCCAGGTGCTCGCACAACTCCAGGGCATGGTCATAGGGGGCGTTGAAGACATTATCCACAAATTCGATATCCCGCCAGCCCCGGCCGGCCAGGCGCTGCACCGCCGCGGCCGCCTCCTGCGGCGGGACCAGGCGATATTCCCGGCCTTCACTTAAACCGTACGTACAATAGATGCAGCTAAACGGACAGCCCCGCTTGGTTTGGAGAGGCGCCGCGGCTAAGTTGGCCCGGTAGGGTCTGGGGTCAAGCCAGCGCTCAAAACGCGGCGTGATGCGGGCAGAGGCCAGCGTGCCACGGTCAGCGGCACTCACTTGCAGGCGGCCGTGGTCCAACCAGGCCAGGCGAGGAACCCCCTGAAAACCGCCGCTATCGCCATTCCAGGCCTGCAGCAGGACCGGAAAAGCCGCCTCGCCATCCCCCAGGACGGCGGCAGCCGCCCCGGTGCGGCGCAACAGCGCCTCGGGCATAACCCCCAGGGCCGCGCCCCCCAGGACCAGGGGCGCGGTCGTCAGGCCCCGCAGCGCCCCGCAAATCTCCAGCAATTGGCTGACGTATTCCACCGGGGCCTGCACGTCATTATTGTCCAGATTGCGCACCGACAGGCCGATGAGATCGGCCGGGAAACTACGCAGGGCGGCAGCAACCGCCGCCACCGGGTCAGCCTGGAACATGAGGTCCAGAAGGCGCACCCGATGCCCGGCCGCGGCGCTGGCTTCGGCCACCATACAGGCGCCGTAGGGAAGCACCGGCGCCGGATAGCGGTTCCGGTTGGTGGCGATGATCAGGATATTCAAGCAGATTTCCGTTATGGGGCCAGGCTTGCCGGCAGCCTCGCGAACCATAACTAGATAGATAATCACCCCGGACACTTAAACAACCTGGCAGTTTCCAGATTGTAAGAGACTGGGAGGCTCCCCACCAAAAAACGGGGGACCGAGGCCCCCCGTTGGCTCTGACTGCCGGCCACTCCGAATCTAGCGGCAGGCAAGCCTCCGGTTGAGGTGCTTTTTCCGATAAATGTTCCGGCTGGCCCGGTTCTGCATCCGGGTCAGTATGGCCCGGTCCCGTCCAGTGAGGTTGCCGCTGGCTTTCAGGCGGTCCTCGGTGGCCTGGATCCGGCCCTGTTGCGCCTCCAGGCGATGGGCTGCTCCCGGCGTCAACTGGCCGGACTGGACCCCTTGCTGGATGCGCTGCTGCTGGCGCTGCTCCCGGGCGTCGATGCCCGGATCGTTCGTCGATTGGGCCAGGGCGGGAATTCCGCCATAAAGGAGACTGCCCAGGATCACGGCTGCCATCATTCCCTTGTGCCACCTCATCATTTTAAACCCTCCTGATCATCCTGAGAGAAATGCTGGAATCGCCGCGCTCTGGCCCGGGCGATTGCCAATCTGGTCTTTTTGCGGCTTTAAATTATTTGACTTAGGCCTTGAGACGAACGTTAATTTGACCCCGAAAAATCGGGCCTGGGTCGCATCTCCGCGATAGGCGCACTCCCAGCGAATTTAGACCACTTCCTCTTTTGCAGGCGAACAGTCTGGGGCAGCCGATAGCACAGATTCAAATGGTTTTCTCCAAAAGAGGCAAGGAAGAGTTAGGTTCCCGAAATACGGACCTACCTGCCTGGGAACAGAGATATCGCAGTGACGACTTTAGCCTGGCTTCGGTTCATTGAATAATTTCCTTGACAAAATGAAACTAAAAAATAATAACAATGCTTACAACGATTCATCCATTTTGCCAAAGAGCGAGGAGAATTTCCATGGCCACTGAGATTTTGAAATTAACGGCAGAAGTTGTCATTTCCCATGCATCTATGACCGAATTATCTACCCAGGAATTGGTCGATGAAATTAAAGAGATTTACGGCGTCTTATCTTGTCTGGAATCGGGTGGGCTACCAGAGATCATGGCTTCTGAAAAAGCTTCCGGAGCCGGAGTGGTGAAGAAACCGTCAATACCTTTGAAAGACATCGTTACCGATAAATTTGTGGTCTGTCTCGAGTGTGGCAAAAAATGTCGGACCTTGAAGGCACATATCAAGAAGGCCCACGGCTTATTGCCCAAAGAATACCTCAAACAATATGGGCTTGATCCGAAAAAATTCCCTCTGGTGAGCCGGGAATATTCGGCCAAGCGGAGTCAGATGGCCAAAGATAGAGGATTTGGAAAAGAGGGCGGCAGGAAGAAGGCGGCGGCTAAATAAGCGTCCCTACCCGCTCCTTAAAACGACTGCCAAATCTCAGGAATGAGGCCGCGGGCCGGGCCTCATTCCTGAGGTAGGTTTCCGGGGTTAAACTCGGAAAGAGAGGAGACTGCTTCCCTCAGGATTGAATTTTACCTTCGCTAAGGCAACTTGTTGCCTGCAGAGCGCTTGAGTTCCTAGAAAACCTCCCGTCAAGCAATCGAGAATTCCCTGCGTTTCCCCTGGGCGTCCAGGTGGGCGGGACTTTAATGACCGCCTGCCGGCTACAAGACCGCCGCGGCGCCCTCCCGGCCTGCCACCGGCACACTGAAGGTCCGCAAGATATGGTCCACCACCAGGGTGGTGAGCACGTTGCCCCCTTCCCGGCGGGTGGCGATGACCTCGATGTAATGCGGCACCCCGTATTCGTCGGTGAAGCTCAAGTGTTCGCCGTCCCGGAAGCCACCCCGGCGGAACCAGGCCTCCGGCGGCAACAGCCAGGTCTTGCCGTATCTGGCCTCGTACTTGAAATACGAGGTGGCATCAAAGGGGAACAACAGGTAAAGGGCCAGATCCTCCAAGGAGGCCGGACGCCCCAATTCCTTCTCTAAGGAGAGTCGCTCCCGCTCCAGTTGGGGTTCCGGGAGGGGAACCAGACCTCCCTCCTCCGCCAGGATCTGCCGCCATTTCTTGCCGTCATGGCGCTGGTACTCCAGAACTTTTTCATAGATCCAGGGCTCGGGCTCATAGAACGGCAGCGGCCCGTAGCGGCCGAGAAGCAGGTTCTGCAAGTCCAGCGAAGGTTGCTGGTACCGGCCGTGGAGGACATTATTCACCGCGGTGGTCCAGAGGATAGTGGAGCCCGGGGTGATCGCCCACCAGTTTCCCAACTCCACCTGAACCCGGGCCAACTCTTCCAGAATCTCGGGGGTGCGCTCCAGGAAGCCACCCCGGTCCGCCAGTTCAAAGACGTTCGTCAGCGCCCCGCCGGTAAGTTTGTAATAGGCCACGGTGGGGTCGTGGCCCCGGAAAGGGCTCTCAAAGGGCTCATAGATCTTGCGTTCCTGGCGCAGCAGGTTCGAAGACTGGATGAGTGCGGGGAGGTCCACTCCCACGGCCTTCTTGTTGTAGTCCTCCAGGGCCTGGATCAGGGTAAGGGCCGGCGCCTGGCCGTAGATGGCGCCGTAACCGTGGTCCGCCACATCCACCAGCTTCACCCCCGCCAGGATGGCGGCGCTCATGCGGCCGATGTCGTTGCCGTCGGTGTTGCAGCCGTGGTAGTGCAGGATGACTCCCGGAAAGGCCTGGCTCAGGGCGGCCACCAGCCCGCCCAGGCGCTTGGGCGTCCCCAATCCGGCGTAATTTTTGATGGAGACGATAACGTCCGGGCCGGTAACCGCAAGGATCTCCCGCACCTTGGCCACGTAGTAAGCATCGCTGTGCTCCTTGCCGGTGGAGAAGCAGATGCTGGGCATCAGCAGCCGCCCGGCCCGCTGCACCTCTTCGCAGACCGGGATCAGGTTGGGCACATGGTTGAGGAAATCGTAGACCCGCCAAACGTCCACGTAGCGGGCAAATTCCCGGACTACCAGGCGGATGACCTTTTCCGGATAATGGCGATAACCGAAGAGGGAGGCCCCCCGCACCACCGTCGTCAACAGGGTCCCGGGCATGGCCTTGCGGATGATGCGCAACCGCTGAAAGGGATTCACCTGGCGCCGCATCAGGTCGACGTGCACCGAGGCGCCGCCGGACACTTCCACCGCGAAAAAACCGGCCGCCTCCCGGGCCGCGGCCACCCGGACACTGGTCATGGGCATCAGCCGGTTCTTGAAGTCGGACTGGGAGACGTCCCGCTCATTGTCGCACAGGTAATAGCCGTCCACCTGCCGCAGGGCCTCCAGGATGGCCGCCGGCGCCATACCTCTATTGATCTTGGGCTCCATGGTTCACGCCTTAAAAAAAGTTTCGAGTTTCGAGTTTTTAGAGTTCAACTGAACTTTGAACTGCTGATCTTTCTCCCAAAAGCCTAATCAGCGCTGCAATCGCTGGCAATAGTTTGCTTGTCGTATCCAGTCTGCGTCTTCTCCGAAAGCCCCAAGCCTCGCAAGTCTGGAGCAACAACACTAAACTTGCTCGCCAGAGCTGGCATAACCTTACGCCACTCATGACCTGCTATCTGTTTCATTCGATTGTAAAGATTTCTACCCTACCCGCCCCAATGCCTTTAGTTTTCTGGTTGGAAAGAATACCTCCTGCGATGGTCGCTTCGTAGGTGTCGCCACCGGGGGACCATTGGTAATCAAGAATTAATTTATTCCCTTCTTGGCGCTTCGCCAATATAGGGAAGGTTAATCGCTCCGGGGGCAAACCGCGAAATTCCATGATCTCAGTTAACTCATCTCCCCGAATATATATCACTGCTGACACGCCATCGCCTCTATAGACATATTTCACCCCACTTTGACCCTTGACGAGGTCCTCGGCGTTCTGGGCCTGTCCGGTGGACGCGGCCGCCAACACCAGCATGAAGGCCGCCATTAATGCAAAACTTAGAGTTTTCATGTGTTGCTCCTCTTAAAAGAAAGTTTCGAGTTTCGAGTTTCGAGTTTTTAGAGTTTAACTTTGAACTCTCTCACTGGGCATAAGGATTTTTGCCGTGGGCGTTGATCTCGGCAATGAGGCGGGCAATCTTGTCCACCTCGCGTTCCTCTTCCCGATAATCGAGGAGTTGCGGGTGCTCGTCGATGTAGGCGGTATCCAGCTTCATGGCGATGAAGTCCGGCTCCTGGACGATCTGCTGAAAGTAGGGGATGGTGGTCTTGACCCCAATGATCAGGAACCCCTTCAGGGTCCTGGACATGCGGTCCACCGCCTCCCGCCAGTTGAAGCCGTAAACCGTGAGCTTCACCATCATCGAGTCATAATAAGGCGTAATTTCGTAGCCCTGGTAGATGCTGCCGTCCAGCCGGACCCCGTGGCCGCCGGGTGACTGGTAGACCTGGACCATGCCGGGGCTGGAGAGAAAGTCGTTCTTGGGGTCTTCGGCGTTGATCCGCAACTCGATGGCGCAGCCGCGCTCCACCACCTGCTCCTGAGTGAAGCTGATGGGCGCGCCCATGGCGATGAGGAGCTGCTCCCGGACTATGTCGATACCGGTGATCATCTCGGTTACGGTGTGCTCCACCTGCAAACGGGTGTTCACCTCCAGGAAGTAGTAGCTCCCGTCCGGCTCTACCAGGAACTCCACCGTGCCGGCGCTGAGATAATTGGCCTTCTTAACGACCCGCACCGCGCCGGCGCAGATTTCCTGCAGCAGGGGCGGCGCCAGCCCCGCGGGGGCGACCTCGATGAGTTTCTGGTGGCGGCGCTGGATAGAGCAGTTACGGGTGCCGAGATGCACTACGTTGCCGGAGGCGTCGGCCAGGATCTGCACTTCCACGTGCCGCGGCCGGTTTATCCGCTTTTCCAAATAGATGGCCGGGTCCCCGAAGGACATCAGGGCCTCGGCCCGGGATCGCCCCAGACCGTCCAGCAGTTGCTTCTCGTCATCCACCTGGCGAATGCCCCGCCCGCCGCCGCCGCAGACGGCCTTGATCATGAGGGGATAGCCGTTTTTAGCCGCGAAATCGAGGGCCTGCCGCTCCCCCGGGGCCCCCGGAGGCAGGCTGACGGTGGCGGGGATCACCGGGAGGCCGGCTTCCTGGGCGGTCTTGCGGGCCAGCACCTTGCTCCCCAGGCTGCGGATCACCTCCGGGGGCGGCCCGACAAAAATTAGACCGGCGTCGGTACAGGCTAAGGGGAAGTCGGCATTCTCCGCCAGAAAGCCATAGCCCGGGTGGATCGCCTGGGCCCCGGTCTCTCTGGCCGCGTCGATAATCTTGCCGATATCCAGGTAATCTTTCCGGGGGCCGGGGCCGATGCAGACCGCCTCATCCGCCCGCATGATATGGTAGGCGTCCTTGTCGGTCTCCTCATAGATCACCACCACCTGGAGGCCCAACTCCTGGGCCGAGCGCATGATGCGCAAGGCGATTTCCCCCCGGTTGGCGATGAGAATCTTGTCAATCTTTCCTCTGGCCGACATGAGGACGCCGCCCTCCCTTACCCTGGGGCTGCCAGGCTGGCAGCCGGTCTGAAAGCCGTTTCCACGCCGGGTCGAATCCCGGTTCCCCCTCGGGTTCCCGGCCTCCCGGCGCCTTTGGATGAAAAATATATCATGCCGGGCCGTCCGGGACACCGGAAAATTCGCGCCGGCCCGATTTGCCGCTTATTGGCCGGATAAGAAATTCTTACAATCCAAGAATAAATTCCATAAGAATTTGGCAGCACCTGGTAAAGATTGGCTATCTTTTGACCTATCATACTAATGTTATTACGCTTTAAAAATCAATCGGTATTGGCATTATTCTTGATACTTGTGCGGTGAGACCTCTCCCCAAGGGGTCAGGAAAATAGATAACTCAAATTAAGTATTTCGGCCCCAGAACCGATCTTATTGGCAGCCGGCTCATGCTGGCAGGCGCTTTCGCCCGCAACCGGGTAGCGCCCCTCAGGCTCCTGACCCGGTCGCGGCCGGTTTCCTGGAGCGGGCGCTTTTCCCAGAAAAGCTAGTTTGCCCCGGCCACCTGAAGAGCGGCTGCGGCTCAGGTCCTTATCTGCTTGCCGGCTGACGGAGCCTATAGGAGCCTGCTGTCCCCCCAGGGAAACTGAAAATCCGGCCGCGAGGCTTCCCCGCCGCCCTGCCAGGCCGGGGGCTCGCGGAGGAGAGCAAGGCGCTAAGATGATTATCTCATGGAGGTAGCGGAATGCCCATAGGCCCAGGGGTATTGATTGTCGATGACGACCAGGATCTCCGGGAGATCCTGGCCCACGTGGTCCGTAAAGAAGGGTTCACGGCGCTGACCGCGGCGGACGGCGGCTCGGCCCTGGAGATGCTGCGTCTCCAGGGCGCCGAGGTGATGTTGGCGGACGTGCATCTACCCGACCGGGACGGCCTGGAGCTGCTGCAGAAGGCCCGGGAGCTGGACCCGGACCTGCCGGTAATCATGATCACCGCCTATGCCGGGGTCAACCAGGCGGTGGCGGCCATGCGGGCCGGAGCCCACGATTATCTCGCCAAGCCCTTCCAGCACCGGGAGGTCATCCGCCTGCTGCACCGGGCTTTGGGGGAGCGGCAGCGGCACAGGGGGATCGGGGCCAGATCGGCTGGAGATAACTGTTGCTGCCTCAGGGAGTCCATGGGGCCCAGCGCTGCCGTCGGCAGGCTGATCACCGCAGTCGACCGGGTGGCGCACTCCGATTTTTCGGTGGTCATCCTGGGAGAGACCGGCTCCGGCAAGGAGTTGGTGGCGGCAGCCATTCACCGTTACAGCCCGCGGGCCGCCGGCCCCTTTGTGGCGGTGGACTGCGGCGCCATCCCCGAGGCCCTGTTGGAGAGCGAACTGTTCGGCTACGAAAAGGGGGCCTTCACCAGCGCCGACGCCAGGAAAGTAGGCAAATTGGAAGTAGCCCGGGGAGGAACCCTGTTTTTGGATGAGATTTCCAACCTGCCTCCGGGCTCCCAGGCCAAACTGCTCCGGGTCTTGCAGGAAAAGACGATCCAGCGGCTGGGGGGCAACCTCCCCTTGAAAGTGGATATCCGGCTGCTGGCCGCCACCAATCAGGACCTGGAAGAGGTGGTGGCGGCCGGCGGCTTCCGGCGGGACCTGTACTACCGCCTGAATGAATTCAGCATCCACCTGCCGCCTCTCCGGGACCGCCAGGAAGACATTCCCTACCTGGCCGGGCGCTTTCTGGACCAGACCAACGCCGAACTCCACAAGGAGGTGAAAAGGTTCTCCGAGGGCGCCCTGGAGGTCCTCTCCTCTTACCTGTGGCCGGGCAATGTCCGGGAGTTGCGCTCCGTCATCCGCCGGGCGGTGCTCCTGGCCAGGGACCTGATCACCCCGGGCCATCTTAATATCCAGGGGGCCGGGGCGCCGGCGCCCCCCCTGCCGCCGCGCACCCCGGAGGCCTCCTGGCGGGAGAGCTCCCTCAAGGAGATCGTGCGCCTCAATGTGGAGCGGGTGGAAAAGGAGGTTCTCACCCAGGCGTTGCAGCAGACCCATGGCAACAAGGCCAAAGCCGCCCGGATGCTTTGCATCGACTACAAGACCATGCACCTGAAAGTCAAACAGCACGGCATCAATTGCCACTGAGGTGAAATATGAGCAAAAAAGTAGAAAGCCCGAAAAGAGAGGCGGAATGGAGCGCCGGCGTCGGCAGCATGTTCAAGGGCCTGGCGAACCTGGTGGAAAAGCTGGGAGACCTGGCTGAAAAAGGGGAACAACTAAAAAAATCCGGTCAATTTGAGACCAAGGAGGGCCTCCGGGGAACTTATGGTTTCAACGTCCGGATGGGAGGGCTCAAGGGCGAGGAAGTCCATGTGGAGCCCTTTGGCAACCTGCGCCAGGATGTCAGGTCCGGCGAAACCGAGGTTCAGGAGGTACGGGAGCCGGTGGTGGATCTCTTTAAAGAGCAGGACCACCTCCTGATCATCGCCGAGATGCCCGGCATCCGGGCCGGGGACATCCGGCTCGAGGTGCAGGGCGATCTCCTGACCATGATGGCGGAGAGAGACGGGAAGAGGTACCGCAAGGAACTGCTGCTACCCGAGCCCTATCCCCGGGAGAAGATGAAGATCACCTGCAATAACGGCATCCTGGAGATCAGGTGCCGGAAGTGAGGGAGCCTGGCGGGGTTCGGGGTCGGCTCGCCGGAGCCGCTTAAGCAGCCGCGCTTGACCGCCGCCGGCCTCAGGCCCGGCCAGGGTCATGGCATTACCGGGTGCGGAATCATTCCCATGACGATTATACAACTGCTGCCGCTTCACCAAGGAGAAGATGGATGCCCGAAGTCAGGAAGACTCCCCTAAAACTAAAGGTGACTGAAGCCCTGAGCAAGGATGTGGGGCGGGCCATGGCGCGCATGGGGCCGGAAGATCTGGCGAGACTGGGGGGGGCCATCGGAGACCTGGTGGAGGTGGCCGGGAAGAGGCAGACCGTCTGCAAGGCCATGCCCGCTTACCAGGAACTCCGAGGCCAGTCCCGTATCCAGTTGGATGGGCTGAGTCGGGAAAACGCCCGGGTGGGGATCGATGAATCGGTCCAGGTCCGCCCGGTTCCCTTTAAAGCCGCCGCCCGGGTGGTCCTGACCCCCATGACCATTACCCCCGGGGAGCGGGATCTGAAATACATCGGCAGTCTGTTGGACGGCCTGCCCCTGGTGGTCGGGGACCGCATCCGGGCGGTGCTCTTCGGCAGCCGTTGGGCCGACTTCCAGGTGGAGAGCACCGCCCCCCAGGGGCCGGTGATGATCAACCCCACCACCACCCTGGTAGTGGGCCAGGCGCGGGGGGAAGAACGGCCCCAGGCCGTGGCCTACGAAGATATCGGGGGGCTCAAACCCCAGTTGCAGCGGATCCGGGAGATGATCGAGCTGCCTCTGCGCTACCCGGAGGTCTTCGCGCGCCTGGGGATCGACCCGCCCAAAGGGGTGTTGCTCCATGGCCCGCCCGGGTCCGGAAAGACCCTCATCGCCCGGGCCATCGCCCAGGCCACCGAGGCCAACTTTTTTTCGGTGAGCGGTCCCGAAGTGATTCACAAATTTTATGGAGAGAGCGAAGCCCATCTACGCAAGATCTTTGAAGAAGCCTCCCGCAAGGGCCCCAGCATCGTCTTTCTGGATGAAGTGGACGCCATCGCCCCCAAGCGGGAGCAAACCGTCGGGGACGTGGAGAAGAGGGTGGTGGCCCAGCTCCTGGCCTTGATGGACGGCCTGAACCAGCGCCAGAACGTCATCGTCATCGCCGCCACCAACATTCCCAACGCCTTGGATCCGGCCTTGCGGCGGCCGGGCCGCTTCGACCGGGAGATCTCCATCCCCATCCCCGACCGCCACGGCCGCCTGGAAATCCTGGAGATCCACAGCCGGGGCATGCCCCTGGCCCAGGACGTGGACCTGAAGCATCTGGGAGAAATCACCCACGGTTATGTGGGCGCCGATCTGGAGGCCCTGTGCCGGGAAGCCGCTATGATCTGCCTGCGCCGGATCATGCCGGACATCGATTTTGCCCTGACCAGCATCCCCTATGAACTGCTAGCCAAACTGGAGGTGACCCGGGACGATTTCCAGGCGGCCCTGCGGGACGTGGAGCCCTCGGCCATCCGGGAGGTATTTGTGGAAGTCCCCGACGTCCGCTGGCAGGACGTGGGAGGTCTGGAGACGGTGCGGCAGCGTCTCCAGGAGGCCATCGAGTGGCCCCTGAAATATCCCCAATTTTTCGAGCAGGCGGGTATCCGGGCTCCCAAGGGCATTCTCCTCTCAGGGCCTCCGGGCGTAGGCAAAACCCTGCTAGCCAAGGCCTTTGCCAACGAGTCCGGGGTGAACTTCATGTCGGTAAAGGGACCGGCCTTAATGTCCAAGTATGTGGGGGAATCGGAGCGGGGGGTGCGGGAGGTCTTCCACAAGGCGAGGCAGGCGGCCCCTTGCATCGTCTTCTTTGACGAAATCGACTCCCTGCTGCCCACCCGAAGTTCCGGGAACACCGATTCGCATGTCTCGGAACGGGTGCTGAGCCAGTTTCTGGCGGATTTCGACGGCATCGAGGAGCTGAAGGGGGTATTGGTGCTGGGGGCCACCAACCGTCTCGATATTCTGGACCCGGCGGTCTTAAGGCCGGGTCGCTTCGATGAGATCATCGAACTCTCCCCTCCCGACGAGGCGGATCGCCGCCAGATCTTCCAGGTGCACCTGCGGGGCAAACCCTTGACTCCGGGAATTGACCCGGCCAAACTGGCGGTTCGTACCGAAGGCTTTAGCGGCGCCGAAATCGGGGCGGTCTGCCACCGGGCCGCCCTCAGGGCAGTGCGGCGAGCGGTGGCCGCGACTCCGAGCCGAAAAACGGCTGCCCCCGCGGTCCTGATTACTCCGGATGATCTGGAGGCCGCTCTGAGCGAGGTCCAATAGCGTGGAGACGACTGGCGCAGAAAGCCGGCGCCGCGCCGCATCGGCGGAGCGGGCGCCGGCGGCCCTTAACCAAAAATTCAGCGGCCAGGCCCTGTACCTCTTTTGCCTGGTTCCCGGCAGCGATTTGCCGTCCCTTAAAGGCGGCGGGGTGAACTGGCCGCCCGCCTTGACGGCAGAGCGTTTCCGCGAGGGCACGGCCATTTTTAGCCCCGTGGCTCTGGAGGAATTTTGCGGGCCCAGGGGAGAGGCCAACCTGCAGAACCTCTCCTGGCTGGCGCCCCGGCTGGCACGCCATCAAGAGGTCATCGGCGATTTGCTGCGCCACTTGCCGGTCTTGCCGCTCCCTTTCGGCACCCTGTTTTCCTGCCGCGCCAGTCTGGCCCGCTGCCTGGTGCAACACCGCCAGGACATCCGCGGCTTTTGGCAAGTGGCCGCTGGCAGCGAGGAATGGGCGGTCAAAGGGTTCCTGGATCGGGACCGGGCCAGGCAGCGCCTCTTTTCCCAGGCACGGAGCCGGGAGGCCGCGGAGTTGGACTCCCTGCCGGCCGGGACCCGCTATTTCCGGGAGCAGCGGCTCCGGGCTGCTCTGGAAGGCCAAATGCGGACCTGGCTTAAAGAGGCGCTGGGGCGCGCCCGGAACAGCCTCCGGGAGGGCGCCGCCGCCGCGTGCCCACGCCGGTTGCAGCCCCGGGAAATTACCGGGCGTGACCAGGAAATGGTGGCCAACTGGGCCTTTCTGGTGGACCGCACGCAACTGGCCGACTTCCAGGTGCGGCTTCACCGGGCCAACCGCCAGGCCGCCGCCTTCGGGCTGACCTTCACCAGCACCGGTCCCTGGGCGCCCTTCAGTTTCGCCCCGGCCCTTAGCCGCGACTAGGGGCCGCCGCCAGACCGCCTGATATCGACCTTATGGAACTATTACTCTACTGCATATTTCCTGGGGCCGGGTTGACCGTGCCCTCTTCCCTGACCGGTGTGGGCGGGCGCCCCCTGATCACCGTCCAGCGCGGCCCTCTCAGCGCCGCGCTCTCCCCCTGTTGCCGCGCCGAACTGAATCCGGACCGCCAGACCTTGCAGACCTACGGGCGCATCATAGAATGGTGCCACCACCATTATACCGCCATCCCCTTCCGCTTTGGCTATCTGCTGCCGGACGCCGCCCGGGTGGAGGGCCTGTTGCGGGAGGGCCGCACCCGCTTTGAGACCCTCCTGGAAGAACTCCAGGGCTGCCTGGAGATGGGGATCCGCATCTGGCTGCCCCGGGAAAGCCCCGCAGGAGCTGCCGCGGAAGACGGCGCGGCCAGCGCCGCCCCGGGGCTCGCTTACCTGAAGGCGTGCCGGCGAGGTTTTGCCCGGCAAGACCGGGAGGGCCGGGATGCGGATCGTTTGGCGGAGAAGATTTGCCGGGATTTGGCTGGCCTCTATCGACGCCATTGCCGGGAATCCCGGGCGCTGCCCCAAGGCCGGTTGCTGTCCTTGTATTTCCTGGTCCCCAAACCGGCGCAGGGCGCCTTTCAGGAGGCCGCCCGCGGCCTGAGCGCTCCAGGCCGGGGCGCGCTTCTGCTCAGCGGCCCCTGGCCCCCCTACAACTTCGTGGCGCCGGCCCCGCCGCTTACCAAGGCCGCGGCCGCTATGGGGGAGCATTGATATGATGTCCGGGGCCACCGGCGCTCCCTGCACAGACCGCTACCAGAAGCTCTATGCCATGCTGCTGGATGCCATCCCCTCGTCGGTGCTCCTCATCGACCGCGATCTTCGCATAGTTTCCGCCAACCGCAATTTTTTGGAGAGAGGCCGCCGCTCCCTGGCGGATACCATCGGCCAACGCCTGCAAGAGGTCTTCCCCCCGGTGATTCTCGATTTCATGGACATCTCCCGGCGCATACAGCAGGTCTTTTTGGGGGGGGAGCCCCCCGGCGAGGAACGCCTGACCTACCGGGCGCCCGGAATTCCCCTGCGCATCTACTATTACCGCATCCTGCCCTTCACCTGGAAGGCGAAAGTGGAGAATGTCATGCTGCTCATGGAGGATATCACCGAGCAGGTGCGGCTCAGTGAAGAGGTGCGCCGGGTGGAGCGGCACCTGGCCAGCGTCGTGGAGAGCGCCAGCGACATGGTGCTGTCCACCGACATCGAAGGGCGAATCCTCACCTGGAATCCAGCCGCTGAAAAAATCTCCGGATACGCCTTCGCTGAGGTGTCGGAATCCCCCTTTTCCCAGTTCTTCGCCGGGGACCACCAGGAGGAGGTGCGGCAGACGTTATCCCACCTGCACTATACCAGCAGCACCAGGTTGGGGTCCTGGGAACTCCTGAAAAAGGACGGCTCCCGCCTGCAGGTCTCCTGGGTCTGTTCACCCATGAAAAACGACCTGGGCGAGACGGTGGCTATGGTGGCGTTGGGCCGAGACCAGACGGAGCAACGGAAGCTGGAGGCGCAACTGACGCAATCCCAGAAGCTGGCTGCCCTGGGAGTCATGGCCGGGGGCATCGCCCATGAAATCCGCAACCCGCTGGCCATCTGTTCCTCTGCCGCCCAGTTCCTCCTGGAGGAGGGCCTTACCCCGCAGTTTATCCAGGAATGCGCCCAAAGACTTCAGAGTGGCATTCACAAGGCCTCCAATATTATTGAAAATCTTCTGCGCTTTGCCCGGCCGGCGGAGTCTCTGGAGACCGCCCCGGTGGAGCTGGCCCCCACCTTGCAGGAGCCCCTGGCGCTGGTGGCAAACCAGGCCCGGCTGCAAAAGGTGGCCATAGAACTGCGCCTGCCCCGGGAACATCTAGTCACCATCGGAGTTGCCAGCCTGCTGCAGCAGGTCTTCATGAACCTGTACCTCAACGCCCTCCACGCCATGCCCCAGGGAGGAACTATAACCGTTACCCTGGAAAAAGGGGAGGGAGAGGCGTTGGTAGGCGTGGCCGATACCGGCCGGGGCATAGCCTCGGAAGACCTCGGCAAGATCTTCGACCCCTTCTATACCCGGTCGCCGGTGGGGCGCGGCATCGGGTTGGGGCTGTCCATCACCTACTCCATCGTGCAGCAACACCACGGCGCCGTCGAGGTGGAGAGCCAGGTGGGCCGCGGCAGCACCTTTCTGGTACGGCTGCCTCTGGCTGAGGCGGGAGAATGATGGTGGCCGTGCCAACCCCGGCGCTTACCCTGATCGTGGACGATGAGCCTGATATGTGCTGGGCCCTGGCGCGCCTCCTGGATAAATACGGCATCTCTTCGAGCCAGGCCTTGGGCGCCTGGGAAGCCCTGGAATACCTGGGGGAGGCCGCCTCCTACCGGCTGGCCTTCGTGGACGCCAAGCTCCCGGACCTGGACGGCCTGGAACTGGCCCGGCGCCTGCGCCAGCTAGTCCCGGAGATACGCATCGTCATGGTTTCCGGATATTTCTATCGGGACGATGTGGCGGTGCAGGAGGCGATGGCCGCCGGGCTCATCTGCGGCTTTGTCGCCAAGCCCTTTGACCATCAGGAGATACTCAAATTTCTGGAAGGTATGGTAAAGATTCCCTGAACTAGGGAGCGCCCGCCATAGAAACCGGGCCTGTAAATGGGGGTAGTGATTTCCTGTCACTTTTATCCTGTAATAACAGGGTGTTATCCAGCAGCTTTTTTTAACCGGCTGGCACGGAAATAGCAACCACTAGAAGCAAGTCGGCATGGGTTGCCGGCAAAATCTAAGGAAGGAGGACTTCTACATGGCAAAGGTACAGAAATCCACTAATTCTTCAAGTCTGGCGGAGGTAGTGGACCGCATTCTGGACAAGGGTATCGTCATCGACGTTTGGGCCAAGGTGGCCCTGGTGGGGATCGAACTGCTTTCCATCGAAGCCCGCGTGGTCATCGCGTCGGTGGAGACTTACTTGAAGTACGCCGAAGCCATCGGCCTGACTGCCAGTGCGGCTGCTCCTACTTAAGGAGGGCCTGGCCCCAATCCCGGGGGGGGGGGCGGCGACTGCCGCCCTCCCGGGGAAAGGGTTCATCTCTTGTCGGAAGCGACCCTAGTAAATTATTAAAGGAGCCCCCTATGGGTAATCTTACCAATGACATGACCCGGCTTTGCCAGGAGATCGGAGACTGGCGCCGGGAGCGCTGGGATCTGGGCCAGAAGCTGGCCCGGGACACCAAGACCCGGAAGGTTATGGTGCAGCATCTGAGGACGGAGAATAAAAAGGCGCAGACCCACCTGGCCAAGGTGGCCCGGTCGGACCGCCTCAGTTTCGTAAACGGTCTCAAGTCCCGGGTCTTTTATCTGCGGCATGGGCATCGTCAGGCCTTGGCGCAGATGGGCACCGAAATCGAGACGCGGCTGCGGGCCTTCGTGGCCGACTTGCAGGGCCAGGTGGCCAATCTGCAGGCCACTTACCGGCGCAGTCAAGCCGACATGGCCAAGAAGGGCCGGACGGTGCGGCGGCAGTTCCTCTCCCGGCTGGAAAGAACTGTCAGCGGCCTGCGGCAGGAAGCCGCCGCCGACTTGAGCGGGTGTCGCCGGGCCTTTTTTGGGCCGTCACCGGCAGAACAGACCGCCAAGGTCAAGGTCGCGGCGGAGCGCCTGCATCAGGAAAAGCAGGAAGCCCAACGTCGGGCCGCCTCCCTGGCCGAGGCCGAACACCGGGCCAAGGAAGCGAAGAAACCGGTAAAGGGAAAATAACCGCGGGAAGGAGGTGGCGCCGGTGTTAGAGCCAGAAACCCCTGCGCCTTCTGTGGCGGTCATGGTAAGGATCCCTTCGGGATCATGTCCTGGCAGTCCACCTGTTGCGTCTGCGGGGGCCGGGGCCGGGTGCGGGTGGACGCACCCTCCCGCCCCTGCCGCCATTGCCGGGGGACCGGCGCGGTGAAGACCCTTACCTGCACTGTTTGTGGCGGCAAAGGCAGGGTGCCGGCCCCCCGGGGCCCCACCCTCCCCTGTCCCACCTGCCGGGGGTCGGGAGACGATCCCGCGGCGCCCGCCATGGCCTGCCTTGCCTGTCGAGGTCGCGGTTGGCAGGAAGATTTGGACCGGGGCGGTGCTGGCTCGTCTGCCTGAGCCGTTCCGGAGTTCTTAAATTTCCTTAAAGGAGCGCGGTAACCATGAGTAGGGATGAACTACAGGGTTTGGCCCTGGCGCCGGTGGTGCGGGTCCAACCCCAGGAAGACACCATAGTCCCGGAAGCGAGCGAGGAGTTTATCCAGACCCCATATGTCCAGGAGCTCAGCCGACGGGCCCTGGCTTACCTGGAGGTTGGCTATCCCGTGCATTTCTGCGGCCCGGCGGGCACTGGCAAGACCACTTTGGCCTTCCATGTCGCCGCCCTGCGGGGCCGCCCGGTCACCCTGCTCCACGGGGACGCCGAGTTCGGCAGCTCCGACCTGGTGGGCCGGGACGCGGGCTACCGCAAATTTAAATTGGTCGACAACTACATCCGCTCGGTGATGAAGACCGAAGAGGAGATGAAGTCCATCTGGGTGGACAACCGCCTCACCACCGCCTGCGCGAATGGTGACACCCTGATCTACGACGAGTTTACCCGGTCCCGCCCGGAGGCCAATAACGCCCTGCTCAGCATTTTGTCGGAAAAGATCCTCAACCTCCCGCGGCTGCGCCGTTCCGGGGAGGGCTATCTGGAGGTCCATCCCGATTTTCGGGCCGTCTTCACCTCCAATCCCGAGGAGTACGCCGGCATCCACAAGACCCAGGACGCCTTAATGGACCGGCTCATCACCCTCAGCCTGCATCATTTCGACCGGGAGACGGAGGTCCAGATCACCGCGGCCAAATCGGGGATTTCCCGGGATGAGGCGGAAATCATCGTGGAGGTGGTGCGGGAGCTGCGGGACGTGGGGGTGAACAACCACCGGCCCACTATCCGGGCGGTATAGGGGGATGAGAGAATAAGTGGCTGGAAACGCGAGAAATGGAATAAAAAAGATGGGGAAAAGGTGGGGATGGGGTGGAGAGAGGTGAGAAAAATCAAATGAGCGTTGGATTTAGTGGGGAGGGGAATTTTTGGGGCGCGACGACAGGATGGACGCGTCCAATTTATTGAGGCAATCATTTTCAAGGGCGATGGAGCGGGCGAAGACCTTCATGCCGCTATCAATATGCGCCATGTTTTGGTCGTCCCAGTAAAGCAAGAGTTCTCCAAGGGCGTTGTAGCGCAGACGTTCCGCGGTGCGGATCTGCTGATCGAGGGCTGCATATTTAGAGGGAGGCGTTCGCCCCATGAGAGTGTCAACCCAAATGGAGGCATGAAACCCTTTGGCGTGGTCAATCGTATCACGGATTTCCGAAAGGGTGACATATCCAGAATTTATACTATTCATGGTCTGGGCGATTTCCCTGGCACTCTGCAGGTCTTTAACTAGAAAGGTGGCGGCGGCTTTAAGGTAGGCTTCTGGATCATTGGTGGCGGATGGCGTCGGGCCGACAAGAGAGCCGATAAAGGCCAAAATTGCGATAACTGCGAAGATTCCCAGGACCGCAAGAAAAACCTTCCTCATGGATCGATCCCCCTAATCCACCCGCCGCAGGAATTCTTTAAGGTCGGCCTGGTCGGGCGGCTGGCCGGTATTTTGGAAGTGGTCGTAGAGGAGCGAGATGAGCAACGCCTTGCGGACAGGCTTCAGCTTTTTCTTGCGCTGGCCCAGGAGCTGCTCCACGGCTTCGATGATGCCGGTCATGACATTGATATCCAGGGCGCCATAAACAAAAGGCGAGACCAAGGGCGACGCCCGGGCCGGCGCTGCGATGGTGTAGGATTCGCCAGGCGGCGGCAGCTCCCCGCCCTCTCCAGTTAAAAGCCATTCTACCGTCACACCGCCATGATCCGCAATTTTTTTTAGGGTTTCTTCATCAGAAAGCCGCCCATCTTCCCATCGAGAAACGGTATTTCCCTTAACTCCGAGGAGTCTTCCAAACTCTTCTTGAGTAAGCGGGCCGCGTATTTTGCGGACTCGCGCCCCTGTCCCTAAAATAATCCCTAATTGAGGAGATTTTTTCCTTGACATGGTAGCAGAATATCCCTATATAGGGAGAAAGCAGTTTAGGAATAAACCCTACATACCGCAAGGAAGGCAAATGGGCAAGGATAAATTTACACAGCGCAAAATCCAGCGCCGTCTGATCCGGGGGGAGATGGTGAAGCGCGGCATCAAAGGCAAGGATATTGCGGCGGCGCTCGGCGTCAGCGAGATGGCGGTTTCCAAGGGCTGCGCCACGTCACCGCGGATCGTGGCGGCGCTGATCGCGGCCGGGGTGCCGGAGCGCCTGTTCAAGCGCAAGGAAAATCACCGGCTGGAAGCCGGTGCCACTGACCCCGCCGAGGCGGCGGCATGAGCGGGAAATACCTAATCCAGGCGGTGGCCCAGGCGCTGGCGGTGGAGGAGTTCCTGGTGTCCGAGAAGCCGCTGGAGTGGAAGGGCCTGGAGGAAATCTCGGGGGCGGTGCTGGTGAGCAAGGACAAGGTTTTCCGGATTTTGAAGACCCTGGCGACGCCCGCGGCAGGGCGAGTGGAGGAGAGCGACAAGGGCTGGCGGATCAGCCCCAAGCTGGTCCGCTTTGCGTTGAAGGCGAACGAATATTTTTATGCCGAGCTAGGACGCTTCGGCCTGAAGGAGAGATTGCCATGAAAAGAGGCATCGGCGTCATGGTGCTGGTGGGACTGCTGGGCTGCCAGGGCTGCGCGGCGGCGGCCATCGGCTATATGGGCTACAAGCTGAGCCAAGCCCGGACGGAGAGCGCCGAGAAGGCGGAACGGGCCGCGGACCTGCGCACCTACACGGATTACCGGGTGCGCCTGGCGCAGGTGAACCTGGAGCGGGAGCGGTCCGGGCTCAAGCCCACGGCGATCATGAGCCAGGAGGACTGGATCGGGGCCCAGACCGCGGGGCGGCCGGCGATTGCGCCGGCCAAATAACCAGGGGGAGAGAGACATGCGAGTGGTGCGGGCAGTAAAGGCCACCGGCAAGATGCCGGTGCCACCAGGTGAGGAGCAGGGGCAAGCGCAGCTCGGAAAGGAGCTGGCGGAGTTCAGCGGGGGCCTGGCCTACGACCAGGCCCGGGTGATCGAGCGCACCCAGGAGGGTTTGCGCCAGGGGGTGCAGGGCTTTTACCAGGCGGGTTTGGGGCTGATTTTGATTTTCCAACACGAAGGGGCGCAGACGTCTGCGCTCATTTTAGAGAAATTCTTTCCAGGCATCAGCCAGCGCTCGGCTCAATGCTACATGCAATTCGCCCGCGCCGCCTCGACGCTGCCCAACTTCCGGGCCTTCTGCCTGGAGCGGGGCGGCTACTCCAAGGGCCTGACCATGTTGCAGGCGGCCAGCGAGGAGCAGGTCCAGGAGTTCGACGAGACCGGCGTCATCCTGGGCTACAGCCACGACCAGATCGACGCCATGAGCGTGCTCAGCCTGAAGAAGGCGCTGCGGCGGGCCCGGGAATACGCCGAGCAGAAGGCCCAGGGCGCCGGCGCCAAGAGCGCCAAGCAGCTGGCCGCGCAGGCCGAGCGCATCCGGGACCTGGAGGCCCAGGTGCCGGCCGAGACCCCGGTGGACGCGGCGATGAATCTGATCCGGGCGGCGGACGCCAAGATTATCGATGGGCTGCGGCTGTTGGCCAAGCTGGAGCGCCCCTTGCTGGCGGCGAACCAGCCGGTGCGGGACCTGCTGCTGCTGAGCCTGGACACGGCCATCGCCATCGCCAAGATGCTGGTCTACCTTAAGTCCGAGGCCCGGCTGTCGGACGAGATCTTTGTCCAGACCTGCCTGGAGGTGTTGAATATCGACACTGCCAAGGTGACCCGGGCCGGCCAGTCCCTCATGCCCGACAAGGTCCTGGAAGTGGTGCAGCGGGTCTGCCAGTCCCGGGGCCGCAATTAGGCCTGGGAAATTAAAGGGTTCGAGCCAATAAACCGAAAAGGAAATTGACATGGCCGATGCTAGAAGGGGTCTCAGAGACATTCCCACCCTGTCGGGACGGGTGGACCGGGTTTCCCTGCCTTACCGGGCCTACCTCAAGATCAGTTGCCTGGAGATGGAGAAGGTCCGGCGAGCCCGGGAGCGAGTCGCGGCCCAGAAGACCATGGAAAAGATCGATACCCGCCTCCAGGAGATCGAGAAGGAGAAGGCGGCCTTGCTGCTGACCATGGAACAACCGGCCGGGGTGGCTGTCCCCCTCACAATCGCCAGGATGCGGGGCGGCCAGAAGTTCAGGTATTAAGGATAGCCAACCGGCCAAGAGGGGTAGAATGATGGTAACAGTGAAGGACTCCGGCCAGATACGCTGCAGTCTCAACGTCAAAGGGTTCCGCTCCCTGGCCTCTGCCACCGGGGTTTCCGGGGTGGGGCAGGAGGCCTGCCGGCTCCAACGGCAGGCGGCCAGGCTGGCCGGCCGCCGGGAAGGGCGCCGGCGGCGGCAGGCGGAGTGGCAAAGTCACTTTCTCTGGGCGGCGGGGCCGTGCCGGGTGCTGCCGCCCCAGGCCAGGCTGCGCCTGGCAGCGAGGTGTGCATGGGATACGCCCGGGAGGTCCTGGCCCGTTTAGCCAAGATTGAAGGCCGCCAGGGCCGGCGACTGCTATTTTTGGAAACGGTCAGCTGCGGCTACTGCCGGGGCACCGGTTTCGACCCCAAATACGGGGAGCCGGGCCGCTGCCCGGCCTGCGCCGGCGCCGGCCGGGTCAAGGTACAGCCGCCGGTGGTCACCTGCCGCGAATGTGGCGGCAGCGGCTGCTCCCGTGGCGAGCTGCGCTGTCTGGTCTGCGGCGGGGTGGGAGTGGTAGCGGTACGCCCCGGGGCCGGGCCTTGCCTGCGCTGCCGGGGGACCGGGCAAACCGGATTGTTTTACTGTCAACACTGTAAGGGGCAGGGAATCATTTGAATCGTTAAAAACAAGGAGAAACGAACATGAAGATCAATTGTCTGGAGTGCGGTTTCAACTTCGAGCTCGACGAGGCCTATGAGGACTATGAAGGGGAGATCAAGTGCTACGTCTGCCACCATCTCCTGATGATCAAGACGGTGCAAGGCCACATCAAATGCGTAAAATCGGCGATCCTGACTCCCCCGGCAGGTAGCCACCTTCAGGAGGCCAGGGTCTAACCCGGCCGCCACCCCGAAGAGGAGCTCGTCCATGAAAGCCGAGTCTACCACGGCCCGGAAGATTCGCAACCACCGGCCCCAGGAAGCCACCCCCCCAGATAGAGGTCTGCGGGGTCGATATCTCTATGCGGTGGTCCCCGAGGCCACAGCCATGGATTACGGGCCCTGGGGGATCAACGGCGGCCTGGTTTACCCCCTGGTCCAGGGGCCCCTGGCCGCGGTGGTCAGCGATGTCCCCCCTCAGAGGATTCGCCCGGAACGCGCCAACCTGGCCGCCCACCAGACGGTACTCAGGCGCCTCCAGGAGGCCGGAGCCATGCTGCCCGTCTCTTTCGGCATCATCGCGGACGGGGACCGGGCCATTCGCAAAATTTTAACCCGCCACCAGGCGGTCCTGGCAAGACAGTTGCACCGGCTGGCCGGCAAGGTGGAGATGGGGCTGCGGGTCGTCTGGGATGTACCCAACATCTTCGAATATTTTGTCAGCAGACACTCTGAACTGCGAGCCCTGCGAGATGAGATTTTTGGGGGAAACCGGGAGGCGACCCAGGAGAACAAAATCGAGATTGGCCGTCTCTTCGAACGTCTCCTCCAGGAGGATCGGGAAGCCTGCGCCAGTCAGGTGGAAGAGATTATGGCTCCCTATTGCTTTGAGAGCAAGCGCAACCGCTGCCGGCAAGAACGGGAAGTTCTGAACCTGGCCTGCCTGGTGGGGCGCGAACCCGAGGCCCAGGAGCGGTTCGAGGCCGGGGTTTTCGCGGCCGCCTCCCGGTTTGATCACAATTACGCCTTCGATTACAGCGGTCCCTGGCCCGCGGCCAGCTTCGCCAACCTTAATCTCAAACTTTGAGGCCAGCCCATGTTTTTATTGGATGATATTTTGTTGTCGCCGATCAAGGGGATCGTCTGGCTGGCGGAGAAGGTGCGCGACGCCAGCCAGGAGGAGTTGGCCCGGGAAGGCGACCAGATCAGCGCCGAGTTGCGGGAACTCTATCTTATGCTGGAGGCCGGCCAAATTGCCGAAGCGGAGTTCGATACCCGGGAGAAGCAACTGCTGGCCCGGCTGGAGCAGCTGCCCGAGCAGGGGGCCTTTATCGGGGCCGGCGAGGAGGATCATTGAGACCGCAAAGCTGGTCGCGCTCTGATGGCGCCTGGGAGGAAGAAGAGGAGCATCTCTCCCTGTGTGAGGCCCTGGATCGGATTCTCACCAAGGGCGCGGTGGTCTCCGGGGATGTGCTGGTCTCCGTAGCCGACGTGGATCTGTTGTACCTGGGCCTGCAACTGGTGATCACTTCCATTGAGGAAACCCGGCGGCAGATCTTCCCGAAGGAGCAGATCCATTGAAGCGCCGGCCGGCCAGACCCTCTGGAACTTCTTTGGTGGAATGCGACTCTCCCGGCATCTTTGCCCGGCTGCTGGAACCCCGGGAGGGCGAATGGCTGCCAGGAGCCGAAACCGACTCGTCCCGCCTTAACCTGGACCAAGACCAGGCGAAACACGGGTTGGGCCGGCTGGTCCTGGCCCTGGTGAAACTCCTCCATGAACTCCTGGAACGCCAGGCCATTCGCAAGATGGAAGCCGACATCCTCACCGCCGCTGAGATTGAACGGCTGGGTGAGACCCTAAGGCGCCAGGCTCAGGAAATTGACCGGCTGCGCCGGGAATTTGGCCTGGAAGAAGCAGACCTCTCACTCGACCTGGGTCCCCTGGGCCGGCTATTCAAGGAGTAAAACTATGGCACGCCAGGCAGCCATCACCCACGCGATGCAATCCAGCACCCTGGCGGACCTGCTTGAACGCATCCTGGACCGGGGCATCGTCATTGCCGGGGATATCAAGATTAAACTGGTGGACGTGGAACTGCTCAGTTTGCAGATCCGTCTGGTAATCTGCTCGGTGGATAAGGCCCGGGAAATCGGCATCGATTGGTGGGCCGGCAATCCTGCCTTCCAGCCGCCTTCCCAGATAGGGGCCCCGCAGCGCGATTCCTTTTCCTCTCTGGAGGAGCGTCTGAGCCGCCTGGAGGCCTCCATGAAAAAGTGACCTCCATGCCTGCCGGGCGGTGACCTGAGTCACCGCGGCCGCGCTCATTGTCCGGTGCCTGTAAGTCATTGAAAATAAAGATTCTACCCGCTCTCACCCTGCTCCGCCGCAAGGCCCCTTCACCTCTCCAGAATGGTCTGATAAAAAATTCTCCCGGGCTAACCTGTATAGGGTCGCCCAAATTCCTCCTTGTCCTGAGGGTGATTTTGGGTTAGATAGATCGCTGAGCCCGCGCTCGCGCTTTGCTGGCGCAGAGGGGGCTGGCGCCACATGAAAATGCAGCCGGGCCACCGTCATCTCTTCAGCATTCCTGCCTTCAAGCGCTTTGTGGCTGCTCAAACCTCCTCCGTGCTCGCCTATCAAATGCTCTCGGTTGCCGTGGGTTGGCAGATCTACGACTTAACCCGGAGCGCCTTCAGCCTGGGACTCATCGGCCTGGTGCTCTTCCTGCCGCAATTCCTTCTGGCGCTGGTGGTGGGACATGTGGCTGATCGCTATGACCGGCGGCTGATCATTTCCATCTGCATGTTTGTTGAATGCGCCATGACTGCCGGGCTGGCCATTGGCAGCTTTACCCACGCCCTTAGCCCCAGGCTTATTTTGGCCGCGGTTTTCCTGTTCGGGGCGGCCAGAGCCTTCGAGTCCCCGACCCTGCAAGCCTTTTTGCCGATGCTGGTGGAGCCGGCCATATTGCCGCAATGCCTCGCCCTCAGTGCTACGGGGCGGCAGTTTGGCAATATCCTGGGCCCGGCCTTGGGCGGCATCATCTACATCGCCGGCGCCGGCTCAGCCTACGCCACTATTGCCGCCTGCTATTGTCTGGCGGCGCTCTTCTGCTGCGGCATTCCCTCCACCTTGATTGCGCTGCACCGCGCCCCACCGACCCTTAGATCGGTATTCGAAGGGGTTGCCTATATCCGCCGCAATCCTGATATACTCGGCGCCATTTCGCTGGACCTGTTCGCAGTACTACTGGGAGGCGCTACGGCCCTTTTGCCCATCTATGCCCGGGACATTCTCGCCACCGGTCCCTGGGGCCTGGGATTTCTGCGGGCGGCGCCGGCGGTGGGCGCGCTGGTAATGTCGGCCTATCTGGTGCGGCGGCCCTTCAAACATGGGGTTGGAAAAATCATGTTCACCGCGGTGGCCGGGTTTGGCATGGCCACCATTATCTTCGGTCTCTCCCGCTCCTTCCTGCTGTCCTGGGCCGCACTCACGGTCATGGGCGCAACCGATATGGTCAGCGTGGTAATTCGCTCTACCCTGGTGCAGTTGGAGACCCCTAATGAAAAACGGGGACGGGTGAGTGCAGTAAATTTCATCTTTATCGGCGCCTCCAATCAACTGGGGGAATTCGAATCCGGGGTCACTGCTGCCTGGTTTGGCACGGTGCCGGCGGTGGTAATCGGAGGTATTTGCACCCTAGTCGTGGTGGCGGTGTGGACGCGCCTCTTTCCAGGCCTGGCGAGACGGGAGACGCTCATCCCGGAAAATTTGTAGCCTCCCTCTCGCCTCGTTGCCGGGGAAACCTGGGGATGGTAAATATTTTGGGCTGACTAAATTTCAGCAGCCGGGTTCCAAGCCAGTTATGTCCGGCAGAGATTTTGCATAAGGGCTGGCGATTGGAAATTAGAAAATCTAGCCGCAAACCTTTAGCTCCTTAGCCAGAGGTGACGGCGCCAGCTCTGAAGCACCAAAACCCCCTCTCCCCTTCGAGGGGAGAGGGGAAAAATCAATAGAACTCCATAAGCTAATTAAATAGATGGAGATTTGGCAGCCTAGATTAACGGCAGATTAGCAAAAACCTTGCCGGATACTACTGGTTCCAAGCCGCCTCTGTGCCCTCGGGGCATGGCGCGTTGAGCTTACTTTTTGTCTTCCTTTTGATCAGGGGAAGCCATCAATCCAAACTGAGAGCGAGGACTTCGTAATGGAACGGTTCAATCCGGAGCGGATTAAAGAATTGCTGGTAAAAATCTTCGCGGCCACCGGCGTGCCGGCAGCCGAGGCCCTGATTCTGTCCGAGTCGCTCGTCGAGGCCGATCTGCAGGGAACCTCCACGCATGGAGTTTCCCGGGTAGGCATCTACTCCCGGCGGCTGCGCCAAGGTCTCATCGATCCGCGGGCGGACCTCACCATCGAGAAGAAGTGGCCGGCGGTGTTGACCGTCAATGCCAACAACGGCTTGGGTCAGGTCCAGGCTTACAAGACGCTCCAGCTCTTGATTCCCATGGCCAGGGAATCGGGTTGCGCCTCCGCCACGATCCACAACTCCAACCATTGCGGGGCGCTCTCTTATTTCACCAATAAGGCGGCCGAAAATGACATGATCCTTTGGGCGATGACCAACGTCGAGTCGTCCATGCCGCCCACGGGCGGGCGTTCGGCATTTTTCGGCACCAATCCCCTGGCGATCTCTTTCCCCACCGGCAAAGGCTATCCCATAAAAATCGATCTCTCCACCTCGGTGGTGGCCCGGGGCAACATCATCACCGCCCAGCGTAAGGGCGAGGCCATTCCGCTCGGGTGGGCCCTGGACGCGCAAGGGAATCCGACCAGTGATGCCGATAAGGCCATGGCCGGGACCGTCCTCACCATGGCGGGCCATAAGGGTTACGCCCTGGCGTTAATGATAGAGGTGCTTTCAGGGGTGCTCTCCGGGTCGGATATCGGACCGGCGGTGGGCTCCCTCTACCGGGATTTTTCCCGCACGCAGAATATCGGCCATTTTTTCAGCCTCTTCAATATCGCCGCCTTCATGGATATCGACCTCTTCAAAGAGCGCCTGGATGGCATGGTGGACCGGATCAAGGGCGGCGAGAAGCTCCCAGGAGTTGAGGAGATCCTGGTCCCCGGCGAGCGCTCGCTCAAAACCAGCCGCGCCAACCGCAGGCTCGGCATCCCCATCGGCGCTGAAACGATCTCGGAGATTAAGGCTCTATGCCGCGAGTTTGGTATCCCCGTTTCTCTTGAAGACCTGCAAAAGATCTAGGGATCGGTTTCGGCGGGGGGAGCTGGCCGCCGCCGGCCCTCCCCTCTCAGTCTATCCCAATTCCTCTCTATACCCCTGCCGGGCCTGTTATCTCTTTATGGTTTTCATCGCTTCGACAATTTTCTGGGTTTCGACACTTACGCGTGTGACGCGCAAGAGAAGGTCAATCACGTGCTCCTTGTAATCGGCGAAGCGGTAGGTGTTGAATTTTTCACGAATGGTGGGGTCTTTAGGGGTTTTTTCCTTGTACTGGTCAAGAATCCATTCCATTGCCGAAAGGTTGCCCAGCTTGTAATCCCAGGCGACCTTGGGAATACCAGTAAGTTTCGTCTCACTGTCCAGAACGATAAGGCCCGCGTCTTTATCAGCTTTCAGCATGGCCTTGGGTGGCAATCCTGCCCGGCGGGATTTCGCATCGGTAACATCAACCCGCTTGAGCGGCCAGGGGTTGACCTTCTCATAGCCGATATGCAGGTCCATTAATTTTTCCCCCCAGGAGGCCCATTGCCAGAAGTCGGCATAGAAGGGAATCCGTGGAAATTCTCGCCGCAAGTTGAGGGCGTATTTTTCCCGATAGATGGAATCGTGCAACACACCATAAACGTAATGGAAGATAGCGTCCCTGCTAATAGACTGCTTTCTGGTCCGCGTACCTTTTTCATAATAAGCTTGGAACTTTTTCAGTGCCCAGTCAGTAATATTGTCGACTTTATTGCCGTTTTGGTCACAACGAAAGCGTCCTATAACCTTAGTGTCTCCAATAAAATGGAAATCTGTAATTATATCTGAGGATAAGCACCTAAATTCTTTACCGAATGGAAAATTAATTGTTATATTTCCCAAAATATGGAAAGCTACTTTTTGACCTAATTCATCAATCATTAACTCAGATAAATATATATTAGTAGTAAAAT
>JBKQLU010000057.1:0-20243 GCA_052326585.1 Desulfobaccales bacterium
CCCTTTCGGCCAGGGCCCGGGCCGCGTCGTTGGCGGAGGAGAGCAGCAGCGCATAGAGCAGCTCCTGCACCGTATAGGTCTCCCCAGCCTTGATCTTGATCTTGGAAGCGGGGGCGGAGGCGGCATAGGCGCTCACCGGAACCTTGTCGTCCAGCTTCAGGTGCTCCACCACCGACATGGCGGTCATGACCTTGAGGGTGCTGGCGGGGGGGCAAAAGAGCTGGGGATTGCAGGACAATAAAATCTGGCCGCTCTTGGCGTCCATAATGACATAAGACTTGGCCGACACCTGAAGGACTGCTTCCTCGGCGGCCACCGGCGCCAGAGCCAGCCAGCCACCCGCCAGCACGCCGAAAATCACCATTGCCCATTTGCAGTTGGATCGCATGAACCCTCCCCCTCACCTGCCCTGGTGCCCCAACGACACAGGGCGGCCAACATTGCCCATTATCATATGAAAATTTGCGGCGCTTGGCAATGAGGGAGCCACCGGGGTAGAGAAAAATCCGTCCTGAGATAACCGGGGGGAGCGGCCGCCAGGTCTCCAGCGCCCGCTTTTAACCGTACTTTTCCAGCTCCTTAAGGTAATCGGCAGGCGGGTAAAATCCGGAAAAGCGATGCAGTTCCCGGCCATCGGGGGAGAAAATCAGGGTGGTGGGCGCCCCGGTGACGTTGAACTGGCGCACCACCTCGATGTGGGCGCGCCCTTCCAGCCGCACGGGAATGAAGCGAGTATTCAGGGCGGTGGCCACCGCCTGGTCGGCATGGGTCTCCTGGTGCAGCCGCTGGCAATGGGGGCAGCCTTCCATATAGAGTTCCAGCACCAAGGGGTGGTTCGCCTCCTTGGCCTCTTTCAGGGCCGCCTCATAATTGTCCCGCCAATATACTACTGCCGCCATGTGCTCTTCTCCTTTAGGCTCGGTTGATCGCCGCTCCGCCGCTGGTCCGCAGCCGCCTGCAGTCCTTCTTGCCCCACCAGCGCAAGACATTCTAAAGATAAGCCGCCTCCGCCCAAAGGCAAGGGGTGCCCGCCTAACCAGAGGATGGACCGCTAATTTTCTGTCCTTTTTACGGGGAGATGATATTATCTTTCTGGGTAAAACGCCCGGGCGGCGGCCCCTTAAAAGCCTAGAAGCCTGAGGGCGGCACGGCCCGCCGTGCCTTAGACACTATGGGAATATTAGCCTTTCTGTTTCTCCTGCTCCTTACGGGGGCCTGGGGCTACCAACTCCTGGCCCTGGCCTCCCTGTGGCGCTTCTTCGCCGCGGCCGCCGCCCCGCTGCCCTCGCCTCCAGGGGTCGGGATCACCGTGTTCAAGCCCTTGAAAGGGCTGGAAGCCACTACCCGGGAGTGTCTGGAGAGCTTCCTGGTCCAGGACTGGCGCCCCTGCCAGGTAATTTTCGGAGTCCGGGATCAAGGCGACCCAGTGGTTACCTTGCTCCGGGAACTCCAAGGGACCCATACCGGACCGGAAATCGAGATCATCTTTTGCCCGCAACTCCTGGGGCTGAACCCCAAGATCAGCAGCCTGCGCCAGATGGAGGCGCGGGCGCGCTACGATCTTATGGTCATTGCCGATGCCGATGTCAAGGTGGGCTCCGACTTTCTCTCCAGGGTGGCCGCGGCCTTCCAGGAGCCGGAGGTGGGCCTGGTGAGCTGCCCCTACCGCTCCGGCCCGGCCCAAACCCTGGGGGCGCAACTGGAGGCCCTGACCATCGCCGCGGATTTCATCCCCGCGGTGGCCACGGCCCACTATGTGGAGGGTATTCGCTTCGCCCTGGGAGCCGCCATGGCCCTGACCCGTAGGGCCTTGCGGGCCAGCGGCGGCTTTGCCCCCCTGGCCGACTACCTTGCCGATGACTTCCAATTGGGCCAGCGGGTAGCGGCAGCCGGACTCCAGGTGCGTCTCCTCCCCTATGTGGTGGAAAGCCAAACCCCAGAGATGAGCCTCAAGGATTACCTGGCTCACCAGCTTCGCTGGGCCCGCACCTACCGGGTCTGCCGCCCCAAAGGCTACCTGGCTTACGGCATTACCCATGCCTTGGTTTTCTCCCTGGCCCTTTGCTGGATCACCGGCGCGGCCCCCTGGGTATTGGCTCTCACCCTGGCCACCCTGGCCCTCCGGGTAACCCTCGCCGTCGTTTCCGAGCGCTTCTGCCTTCGGGGCCATCTGCCCGGACGCTCCTGCTGGCTACTGCCCCTTAAGGACCTGGTGTCCTTCGCACTTTGGACCCTGAGCTTTCTGGGTAGCCGGGTCACCTGGAGCCACCGGCGCTACCTGGTCAGCCGGGAGGGAAAATTGGTGAAATATAATTAACGATAAATAGTGGCGGGGTGGCCTATGGATGTTAAGGTCCTAGAACAATTATTGCTCGAGGTGAAGGACGGGCGGCAGTCGGTGGAGCAGGCATTGCAACGCCTGCGGACCCTACCTTTCGAGGACCTGGGTTTCGCCCGGGTGGACCATCACCGGCAGTTGCGCCAGGGGTTTCCGGAGGTGATTTTTGCCGAGGGTAAAAGTCTGGCGCAGATCCGCGGCATTCTGCAGGCCCTCAGCCCCCGGGCCGAGCGGATCCTGGTGACCCGCCTGGCCCCGGACCGGGCCGAGGCCTTGTTGCCGGAATTCCAGCACTCCCGCTACCACCCCGACTCCCGGGTGTTGACCATCATCCGCGGCGAACTCCCCGACCGGGGCCGGGGGGTGATCCTGGTGCTCTCCGCCGGCACCTCAGATATCCCGGTGGCGGAAGAAGCGCTGCTCACCGCCAGGACCATGGGGCACCAGGCCGAACCGGTTTACGACGTGGGGGTGGCCGGGTTGCACCGGCTGCTGGCTCACCAGGAGTTGCTAGCTCAGGCCACCGTCTTTGTGGTAGTGGCGGGCATGGAGGGGGCGCTTCCCAGCGTGGTGGGCGGCTTGGTGGACCGCCCGGTGATCGCGGTGCCCACCTCCGTGGGCTACGGCGCCTCCTTTGGGGGCCTGGCGGCCCTGCTGGCCATGCTCAATTCCTGCGCCACCGGGGTGGCGGTGGTGAACATCGACAACGGCTTCGGCGCCGGCTTCCTGGCGGCCCTGATCAATCGGAAGGATTAGACGAGAGAATTTTCCTGAAAGCGCTGAGTTGCGACAAGGTGACAGTTAAAGTCTGCCAGAAGTGTATTCCAAGGTGAGATGTACGAAGCCCTGGCTGTCCGCCACTGCGGAGCGCCATGGTGGCCGCTGCCTTCGGGCAGCGGGGTTTCCCCCGGTCATAGGCGGTCGCTCACCGGTTGTGATTTGTAAAACCCCTTTGAACTTCCTTGCTAAATTCACCAATCGTGAATGTATTCAATGGGAAACTCCTTAGATTTCGACTAACTTCAAGGAAATTAGCAGTGGGAGAGGCTATGTCATCTGGCGAAATTTCCTCGACAGTGTACATACCTTCAACATGCTTTTCAGCGTCGGTATGAATTTTTATCAGTTTCATATTTCTCCTCCTTGATTACTTCGCGACTCCTTTACTACAGAATAAATCATCTGGCTCCAATAGAAAAGGGGGCGCAAAGCTTCCCTAAGTTTTTCTTCCCCAAACCTTTCCTTTAAGCCATCCACATTCAGAACCCAAATGGGGGGTGACTTCTCACCCCCTGGTGGAACTGGCACGGAAATGATCCATTGAAGGTCAGGATGAACCTTAGATAATTCCTCACCTTCAATAACATTTTCCCCCCATCCTTCTCGAAAGATAGCGATATTTGGCTTCCTATTCTTGAAACATCGGCCCGTACTGCCATATCCAACGGGCATTGAGATGGTCAACTCCTCTTCCCGATTCATATTAAATGTGAAATTTTTAAGCATTCTCATCGTTCCATCGCTGACCACTCCAAACAAATTTGACCTTACTAGTTCAATTGGGATTCCTAATGCGTCAGCCACATCTTTAGCTGCACCACTAAGAATATTAATAATATCTTGGCATTGGTCAGTATTTAGTAGCCCAATAATGCTTGTCGTATCATTACCCATACTTAATTTATCTCCTATAGAGGATCGAATCGTTTCTTTTTGCTCACGAATTTCCATTCTAATTAATAGAATGGCAATAACAAGGGCCAAAATCAAAAACGCTACAATTGAATAAAATGCCTCTTTTAGATTAGATACTATTGCCGCAATTATTACCAAAGCGGCTATTAACATAACAAGAACAACTGCAGCCAGCACTGGTTTCTTAAGAAGGGCTCTGGCTAGAATCTTTCCAATGTCACTCACTGCATTAAAGGAGCCCGCAGAGTTAGAATTTTCGTCTTGATCAGTCATGGCAAGCAAAATCCTTCGGGCAAAAGCTCCGTTATTCGCGCCTCTTGCATACCATTACGGCCTTGAAAAAGAACAATGGCATTCGGCCCAAATTCATAAATTACTTGTCTACAAGCCCCGCAAGGAGAACAGAGAGAATTTTGCTCACAAAAGACGGCAAGAGCTCGAATCTCCATGTTCTCTCCACCTTCTTGAGCAATCGCTGAGAAGATGGCCACCCGCTCAGCGCAAACTGTGAGACCATATGAGGAATTTTCTATATTGCAGCCAGAAAATATATTTCCCTTTTTGGTCAGGACAGCCGCACCTACGCGAAATTTAGAATAGGGAGCATAGGCGCGTTTTAACGCCTCCTTGGCCACTGACAAAAGTTTAGAACGCTCAACAGAAGAGAGATCCATGGCATCCACGAATAATAGGATTTTAAGCCATTAAAATAAATTTGTCACTAAATTGGCATAAAGGGTTAAATGACATTTTTTTAAGATTAGATTTTCTTCCCAGGTCCTTCAATCACAATCCAACCCAAAGAACTTTGAGATAAGTCGGATTTATGGGTTAAATCTGTGGTCTCTCTTTTTGGCCCTCCAGCAGAACCCGGTAGTGCTCGGCCGAATTCCTGGCCTGGAAGATTTCGGCCTCCAGGCGCTTGCGTTCCGACAGGGGGGCCTCCGGTCCCAATCGCGCCCGGGCCTGCTCCAACTCTTCCAGCCGCTTGAGCCAGCGGTAGAGCTCCAGGGCCAGATGGCGGACGCTCATCCCTGTCCGGCCTCAGGGGCCGCCAACGGGTCCGGAAGGGGCACCTCCGGGGTGATCACCAGGGGCAGGACAAAGTAAAAATTATTGCCCCCGGAAGTGGCCTGGTAGCCCACCTCGCCCCCATGGGTCTCGATGACGCTGCGGACAAAGAAGAGGCCCCGGCCGGTGCCCACCTCGCCTTCCACATTGGCCCCCCGATAACCTTCGTCGAAGATATGCGGCTGGTCTTCCGGCTGGATGTGCGGCCCGGTGGTAAAGACGCTGAACTTGACCCCGTCTTTTCCCGGTCCAAAATAGTCTGGGAGCAGGTCCCGGCCATAGGCCATGTATTTAAGGCCTTCCTCGTTGCGGCGGGCGTACTTCACCGCATTGGAAAAGAGATTGGCGTAGACCTGGGCCATCAGGCCCTTATCCACCGACAGGGGCAGGTCCTCGTCCGGCATCACTCCGGCCCGGGTGTCGATGGCGATGCCGCGCTCCTGGAGCTTGGGGAGAAATAGCTGCAATTGCGGCTGGATAATTTCGCTGTGGACCCGGCAGGTGCGGCGCTGCAGGACGAAGTGCCCTTTCTGGAAATGCGGCAGCCGGAACAGGGATTCGATGAACAGACTGACCCCGCGATAATGCTGCTCCAGGGTCTGGTAATCACCCTCCATCTCCTGAACCAGGCCCCGAAAATCCCCCTGGGCATCCTCATGAGCGGGACATCCCGGTTCCCGCACCTGGCAGAGACACTCCAGATTTTTCAGAGTCTTGATCTTTTCCCGCAGATGCCTCAGGTAGAGGGCGAGGCTGATGTTGGGGACGATGACGTTGTGTTCGATGTCCGCCACCAGGCTGTTGATGAAACGGATGTGCTGGATATTCTGCCAGCCGATGATCTTGACGTGCAGATTGTAGCCCAGCCGATTGGCGTACTTCTCAAAGTAAAACTTGTCGTTCTGGGAGATCCGGTCTCCGGGGAAGAGCTCCAGCAAACCGATGATCCGATCCTTGGCGTAAAAGGGGAGCTGGCTCACCAGGAGCTGATTGCCCCGGATGGGGATGATCCAGGAGTCGGAGGCGGCGTAGGCCTCGCTTTCCAGCCGGATATGGGGCGGCGGCGCGGCCTTTTCCGGGTAAACCCCCCGCAGGCTGTCGCACACCAGCTCCAGCCGGTCCTCGACGCAGATTAAATAGAGGCGGCAGTCCAGATTAAAAAATTCTTTGACGACCCATACCGAGACCCGGTAGAAGTTCTCCATGGTCTCATATTCCTGGGCCAGGTCGTAGAAGGTCATGATGGCGTCGTCCTTCAGGGTGCCGAAGTTATACTCCCTGAATCTCCGCCATTTTTCCGTCACCCGGCTGGCAACCTCTGCCAGGTCCATGGGGGCGTTCATATGACCTCCTCTTGCCGATGGGGAACTGCCCCACCCGAGCCGCGGGATCGCAGTTATTTGGGAACGGGGCTCCGCCGGTACCGGGCCACCCCGATTTCGAAGAGATCCCGGCCCTGGCAATCGTTAATGACGATGGCGGGCAGGTCTTGCACCTCCAGGCGGTGGATGGCCTCCGGCCCCAATTCGGGGAAGGCGATAACCCGGGCGTCTTTGATGCACCGGGAAATCAGGGCCCCGGCCCCGCCGGTGGCCCCCAGGTAAACCGCCTGGTTTTCCTTCATGGCGGCGATGACCTCCGGAGAGCGTTTGCCCTTGCCGAGCATGGCCTTCAGGCCCAGGCGCAACAGGGTTGGGGCATGAGAGTCCATGCGGTAACTGGTGGTGGGTCCGGCGGCGCCGATGACCCTTCCCGGCCGGGCTGGCGACGGTCCGACATAGTAGAGGATCTGCCCCCGAACCTCCATGGGCAGCGGCTTGCCAGCCTCCAGGAGGTCGATGAGACGCTTGTGGGCCGCGTCGCGGGCGGTGTAGATGACCCCGCTGATCAGTACTTTATCGCCGATCTCCAGGTTGCAGACGTCTGCATCGCTGAGAGGCGGCGTCAATTTCACGGTTTTGGGCATATTCCACCTTTATAAGACCACCTCCCGGTGCCGGGAGGCGTGGCACTGGATATTGACCGCCACCGGCAGGGAAGCAATATGGCATGGCTGCATCAGGAGGTGGACCACCAAGGCGGTAATCCGGCCACCCAGCCCCTGGGGGCCGATGCCCAGGTCATTTACGGCCAGGAGCAATTCCTCCTCCAGCCTGGCCAGTTCCGGATCGGCGTTCGGCAGGCCCAATTCCCGGAGCAATGACTTTTTAGACAAGTAGGCGGCCTGCTCGAAGCTGCCGCCGATGCCCACTCCCACGATAATGGGCGGGCAGGGGTTAGGGCCGGCCTCCCGCACCGTGCCCACCACCTTCTCTTTGACGCCGGCCCAGCCCTCCGCCGGTTTCAGCATGTGCACCCGGCTCATGTTTTCGCTGCCACCGCCCTTGGGGACCACGGTGAGTTTCAGGCGGTCCCCGGGAACGATCTCGGTGTGGATCACCGCCGGGGTGTTGTCCCCGGTATTGGCCCGGGTCAAGGGATGGCACAGGGACTTCCTCAGGTAGCCCTCGCCATAGCCCTGGCGTATCCCTTCTTGAACGGCCGCCTCGAATGAGCCGCCCACCAGATGGACCTCCTGGCCCAGCTCCACGAAGACCACGGTCAGGCCGCAGTCCTGGCACATGGGAACGTGCTCCTCCCGGGCGATACTGGCGTTTTCCAGCAACTGCCGAAAGATCTCCCGGCCGCTTTCCGACTCCTCTGCCGCGGCCCCCCGGGCCAGGGCCTGCAGCAGGTCTGCCGAGGCCTCATAATTGGCGGCAATGGCCGCCTCCTTCACCCCCTGGGTGACTTTTGCCACCTCGATTTCCCGCATAATCGCTCCTGACCCAGATCGTGCCTGGAACGGCAGCGGCATGCTGAATCACGCCCCGCCGCAAATTTTATCTCATCCGAGCCTTAAGCAACCGGCCCTTGCTCCGAATTGTGACCTGGCCTAAAAAGACTTACAGCCAACTGCCCCTATTCTTCATCCAGGTCGTTCTTAAAGAACTGCTGGCTGGAGGCCCGGGGCTGGGTAGGGGCCTTCTCCTTGATGACCTCCTCCTCGGGATAAAAAGTGTCATCGCCCTCGGTGGCTTCCTCATCCTTGGCGGCCGGCTCATTGCCCTTCCGGGCCAGGGCGGCGTGCTCCGGAAATTCCTCCACCGCCTGGCCCCGCAAGGCCATCTTCATATAGTTGATAAAGACGGGCGCAGCAGCCTGAGATCCGGTCTCTTTGGGCCCCAGACTGTGGTCATCGTCCATCCCCACCCAGGCCCCGGTGATCAGCGACGGGGTGAAGCCTATGAACCAGGCGTCCCTAAAACTGTTGGTGGTGCCGGTCTTACCGGCGATGGGCCGGCCCAGCACCTGCACCCGGGTAGCGGTGCCCCGCTCCACTACCCCCAACATCAGCTGGGTCATGGTTTGGGCGGTCTCGGCAGCCAACACCTGCCGCTTTTGCAACTGATAATTCACCAACACCCGGCCATCCCGGTCTTCGATGCGATCGATGAAGGCCGGCTCCACCAAGGCCCCGCCGTTGGGAAAGACCGAGTAGGCCCGGGTCAGCTCAAACAAGGTGACATCTGAGGCCCCCAGGGCCGAGGCATAGTTGGGAAAGATGGGGCTGGTAATACCCAGGGTCTTGGCCATTCGCAGGGTGGCCGGCACCCCGATGGCCATCATCAGGCGCACTGCGGGCACGTTGCGGGAATGGGCCAGGGCGGAGGCCAGGGAGATGGGGCCATCGAAGTGATGGTCGTAGTTCTGGGGAGACCAAAGCTCGCCGCGGCGCCCACCGGGCAGGGAGATGGGCTCATCCAGCAGGATCGAATCGGGCCGGTAGCCCTTCTCGACGGCAGCGGCGTAGATGACGGGTTTGAAGGCGCTCCCCGGCTGCCGTTGGGCCTGGGTGGCCCGGTCGAAGGTGCTATCGCCGAAGTCCTTGCCGCCGATGAGCACCCGCACCTTGCCGGTCTTCAACTCCATGGAGAATAGGGCCCCCTGCACCATGGGGGCGGGAATGAGCTCCGCGCTCCAAATCTTGCTGCGGCGGTCCCGGTTCAACAGGCGCACTTGCACCACGTCCCCGGGCCGCAGGCCGGCGGTGGCGGGACCCTGGCTCCCCTTGCCCTTATCCGGCAGGAAGGCCCACAGCCCCCCCAGGTGCAGATTCAACCCCTGGCGTTTCTTGTCCGCGGAGGCCACCAGGGCCGCAACCGACAGTCCCTGGTGGGGCGGGTATTTATTGTAATACTTGACCTGCCGGGATAGGTAGGCCGCCAGCTCCTTGCCGCCCAGGTGGCGCAGGGGGCCCCGGTAGCCGTTGCGCTGCACCAGACCATCGATTCCTGCTCCAATGGCCTTCTGGGCCTCCTGGTGCAGCTCCACGTCCGCGGTGGTATAGACCTTGAGGCCCATATTGTAAACCGAATCCTTGCCGAAGCGCTCTTCCAGCAAGGTCCGCACGTATTCATTAAAATAGCCGCACTCTTTGATCCATTCCGGGCGGTAGGGCTTCAGCTTGATGGGCTGTTGTAGGGCCGCCTCTTCCTCGGACTTGGTGATGAAGCCCACTTCGGCCATGCGCCGCAGCACGTAGGCCTGGCGTTCCTTTGACGCCGAGGGGTTGAGATAGGGGTCGTAGCGGCTGGGGAACTTGGGGATGCCCGCCAGCACCGCGGCCTCGGCCAGGTTCAGATCCTCCACGTGCTTGGAGAAGTACTCCTGGGCCGCGGCCTCCACCCCATAGGCCCCGTGACCCAGAAAGATGTGGTTGAGATAGATGTTGAGGATCTCTTCCTTACTCAGGTATTTATCGATGCGATAGGCCAGGACCGCTTCCCGGATCTTCCGGGCAAAGCTCCTCTCCGAGTTGAGGAGGATGCGCTTCACCACCTGCTGGGTAATAGTGCTGCCCCCCTGGACCACCCGGCCGGCCTCCAGGTTGCGGAAAAAGGCGCGGATGATGCCGGAGATGTCCACTCCCGGATGCTCGAAGAAGCGGGCATCCTCCGCGGCCACAAAGGCCAGGACCAGATGCCGGGGCAAGCGGCTGTAGGGCACTTCGATGCGCCGCTCGTTGAAAAATTCGCCGATGCGCTGGCCGTCCCGGGCGAAGATCTCGGTCACCACCGGGGGCCGGAAATCCTTAATCGAGGTGAAGTCCGGCAGATCGCTCAGGAAATGATAATAGACGTAGCCCCCGGCCGCCACGCCTCCCAGCAGCGCGGTGAGGGCCAGGCCCAGGATGATCCGGTTCAGACGCCTGACCCAGCGGCGCCGCCGGTGGTAATGCTCCATCCGGTCAGGGTTGGCTTTGAAGAATTTCATTTGCGCTTCCGCCGCGGCTCACTCCAGAATGTGTCCCAGCCGCCTTCGGCTCCCGGCATCTAATCAATTTTACTCCCCATCCTGAAAATTATCAAGAAATTGCCGTATTTGTACGCCCAGGGCGATGCACACGTGCCCGTCCATGCACCGCTGGGCGTCGGGCTGGTCGATATAGGTGGCCAGCTCGTGGGCTCCCTTCTTCAATTTCAGGACATAGGCCTTCTTGCCGTCGTCGTAGGAGAGGGTGGAGTTAACCCCCCTTTTGGCGAGCTCCGGATACATCTCCAAAATCTTTTCCTTCAAACCTACGATAGTATAACCCATGGCCATCCCTCCGTGTCCGCAAAATGGGCGGCGGGATCTGAGCCGCGCCGCCGGGCCCCCCGGGGCCTCCATTAAAATTAGGTCGCCTGCCACCCCTGAGCAAGGAGAGGGGGGATCAGGCAGTGAATTTCCAGCGTTCAAACCAGGTACTGCTTCACAACCTCTTTGACGAACTGGACGCCTTGCGGGCTGATGAACTGGCGGTCCAGGCTGCGATATTGGATGGCCTCCGCCACGTGGCCCGGGGAAAGCCCGGCGGCCCCTTCCAGGTCGGCGATGGTCCGGGCGATCTTGAGGATGCGGTGGTAGGCCCGGGCACTCAGCCCCAGGCGCTCCATGGCCACCTCCAGGAGGCGCTGGCTCTCCGGCGAGAGGACGCAGTGCTGCTTCAGGAGGCGGGGGGGCATATGGGCGTTGGCAAAGATGCGGCCCCGGGCAAAGCGCCGGGACTGGGCCTCCCGGGCCTTAAGCACCTGGATGCGCATCTCCGCGGAGCCCTCCGCGGCATCGCTGGCGGCCAGTTCCCGGAAACCGAGCCCGGGCACCGCAAGGTGCATGTCGATGCGGTCCAGCAGCGGCCCACTGATGCGGCCCCGGTACTGCTGGATCTGTTTGGGGGTGCAGGTGCAGGCCCGCCGCGAGTCGCCGAAATAACCGCACGGGCAGGGATTCATGGCCGCCACCAGCATCACCCGGCCCGGGTAGGTAACCGAGCTGGCCGCCCGGGAGATAGTGACCCGGCCCTCTTCCAGGGGCTGGCGCAGCACCTCCAGGGTGGAACGCTTGAACTCCGGCAGCTCGTCCAGGAAGAGGACCCCGTGGTGGGCCAGGCTGACCTCGCCGGGCCGGGGGTTGGTGCCGCCGCCGATGAGACCGGCGTCGGAGATGGTGTGGTGCGGGTTCCGGAAGGGCCGCGCCGTGAGCAAGGGCCGGCCGGGGCTCAGGCGCCCCATGATGCTGTATATCTTGGAGGTCTCCAGGGCTTCCTCAAAACTGAGAGGCGGCAGGATCGAAGGGAGGCAGCGGGCCAGCATGGTCTTGCCGGCGCCCGGCGGCCCTAGCATCAGGACATTGTGGCTGCCCGCCGCGGCAAGGAGCAAGGCCCGTTTTGCCGGCTCCTGCCCCTTGACCTCCCGAAAGTCCGCCTCCATGCGGGGAGGCTCGCCTGCCAGGTCCGGCAGCGCCGGCGGCACCGGGGCCAGGACCTGCCGGCCGCTTAAGTGCTCCACCACCTGGGCCAGGTTCTCCGCAGCATAGGCCTCGACCCCCTGGACCACCGCGGCCTCCGGCCCGTTGTCCCTGGAGATGATCAGGGCCAAACCCGCCTCCCGGGTGGCCTGGGCCATGGACAACACCCCACGGGTGGGTTTCAAGCGGCCGTCCAGAGACAACTCCCCGAAGAGCAGATACCTTTCCAGGGACTCCGGGTCCAGCAGACCCTGGGCCGCCAGGATGCCCACCGCCGCCGGCAGGTCGAAGCCAGTGCCATCCTTGCGCACGTCCGCCGGCGCCAGATTGATGGTGATGCGATTACCGGGGTATTTGTAGCCGGAGTTCTTGACCGCGGCCCGGACCCGGTCCTTGCTCTCTTTGACCGCGGCCTCGGGCAGGCCCACAGTGATAAAGGCCGGCAACCCCGGCGCCAGGTCGACTTCCACCTCCACCAGGTAGGCGTCCACCCCCTGGAGGGCGCCGCTCTTCACTCGCGCCAGCATGACGGTTCCCCGGTAATTCTTCCGGCCAGGTTACATACCTCTATTTGGTCATTTCTAGTACGTTGGCGACAACTGGTATAAAGGAGATTTTACCGGAAAAATAGGAGAAAGGATAGTAACTTATCCTGGATGTGGCCCGGCTCCGGGCCGGGAGCGACCCGGTTGACGCCCTTGGGGTGAGTCTCTCACCCCGATAATGGCGCGTAAGACGCGCCCTACCGCGGCGCGGCCCCGGAGGTCAACCCTCCAATCCCTCCAGCAAGATTTCTTCCAGGAATTGATCGGCATAGCCGTAGCACAGGGTGGGTTTGGCAAGGCCGCCTTGCCGGGGCTTTCTGATGGACCGGGCCTTTTTGCCGGGTTTTACCGGTTCGATATCCGTGGGGATGGGGGACTTGCTCTTGAGGAAACCGGCCCTGAGGCCGTAAATGTCGAAAAAGGTGCCGTTGTCGAACCAACCCAGTTGCCTGCCGTTGACCCCGAAGACCCGCGGTCCCACCAGGTAAGCCGCGGCCCGGCCGTCCCAGAGATAGATGGTTTCGCGGTCCGCGGCCAGGTAGGCCACGGCCTTGCCGTCCTGGTCAAACAGGCTGGCTTCCATGCTGGCCCTCCTCTCCCCTTTGGGAATGGCTCGTTAAGGGTGCGCCGGGCGCCCCTTATGACCTGAAATTTTTGTCTGGCGCCGCCAATGCGGCATGCTCCACCTTCAGGCAGCGGTTCATGACTACCTTAAGCCCGGCTTGCCTGGCTTTGCGGGCCGAGCCGGGCTCCTCCAGGCCGAGCTGCATCCACACCGCCTTGGCCCCCGCGGCAATGGCTTCGTCCACGATGGCGGGAATGGCCTCCACCTGCCGGAAGATATCCACCACCTCCACCGGAAAGGGAATCTCTTTGAGGCTGGGGTAGCAGGGCTCTCCCAGTACCTGGCTGCAGCCCGGGTTCACCGGGATGATGCGGTAGCCGTGATCTTGCAGGTACTGGGCTACCTGGTAGCTGGGGCGCTGGGGATTCTCGGAGAGCCCCACCACCGCCACCACCCGGTAGTCATGCAGGACCGCGCTGATATCCCGAGGGTCGGCCGGGGCTTCCGGTTGCGGTTTCTCGGTCATCTTTCCGGCTCCTGGTTGCGGCCCGCCCTGGCTTTCTTTTCAGGTTCCCGGGCGGGCCCCGGGTTCAGGGGCGACGCTGGCCGGGGCCCCCGCCACAGGCTGGAAGCCGCTGCCACTATCACCCTGCCGACTAAAAAGTGAGGGTGGTCCCTTCGGGGATCTGGGCCTCTTGAAGTTTCAAGGCCTCTTCAAACTTCAAGACCGTCTTGACATACTGATAAGCGAAGTTAAGCAGTTCCTCATCGTCATCCCAGATCTTCTCCAGGGTATCCGGGTCCACCTGAAAGAGCTGGAGGAAGCGGCTCTTGAAGACAAAGCGGCGGAACTGGTCCAGATCGTACAGTGCCATGTGAAACAGCCGATTGCCCTTCTCCTCGGCGACCGGCCCGCCGTCCGCGCCGCGGCGCAGCATCATGGTCTTCCACGGCAGGTTCATGGTGTCGTAATGGTCCACCCCCTGGTCCTGGCGCCAGGAGGCCACGGTCCACTCCGTGTCATCTTCATAGCCGCGGCAATGTTCCTCCCGGACGTAGAAGTGAAACTCATCCACCCCCTCCTCGGTGATCAGGGTCCCCTGGCCGATGGGGTAATAGCGGCAGGCGGCCGGGCGGTCGCTATAGACCTCGCAGCCGGTAACCGGCCGCACAAAGGGGCATTTGCCCTCAAACCGGGGCATGTCCATGATGACCAGGGGCAGGCCCGACTTGTCGTGGGGCTCGGTGCGGGTATACTTCCGGAGAAACTCGCCGGAGGGAATCTGCAAGCGGGTTTTCAGGCGCAGGATATCATAAGGGGTGAGGATGATAGTGGTGGCGCCGCAACACTCGGTGAAGCAGGACACTCCCGGGTGACAGCGGAATTTGAAGCGGCTCTCCGGGGTGAGCTTGCGGGGCTCCACCACCTTCATGTTCAGGTCAACCATGCGATTACTCCTTTTGGGATTCCTTATTCATTACTCTATTGTACCAAAAATTCCGTCGTTATAAACCAAGCTTGGCTTGCCGCGGCTTTTAGTCCTCCAGCATCAGCTCCAGGCTGCGGGAGACCTCGGCGGAGACCGAAAATGGCTCGGCGGGATCGGCTTCAAAGCGGTTCTGTAACTCGTAGGCGTCCATTTCCAGGGGGATGGCGGCGTAATTGAAACCCTGATTGACCCAGCCCAAAATATAGAGTTCGACGAATTTATCCGCCCCCAGGAGGCCATATTGCACGGCGTGCACCAGTTCATGGAAAATGAGGCCGCCGGCGGGGTTGCTGAGAAGTGAATCCACCACCAGAATGGTATCCACAAAGGTGATGGCGGCCATGCTGGAAAAATCGAGCAAAGGGATGCCCTGGGCCGATAAATCCTCCCGGTAGTCCTCCAGGAACCCAGGATTCTCCAGGGCCGGCACCGCTACCAAGCGGACCTCCTGGAGCAGCGGCGCCTCGAAGAATGGTAGAAATTGGGCCAAAGCGGTGGCCGGCAAGGCCTGTCCCCGGCTCCGGAAGGCCAGTCGCTGCTCTTTAACCCAGCTCTGGCCCCGGCCGATGAGCAGGGTCATTATTTGACTCATATCCATGCGGCGCTCCTCCGATAATGCTAAGGTTGCATCAGTTCAGGATGGCTTAAGAGGGTCGAGAAATCTACCTTACAGTCGGAGACGTAATCAGATATAGAGAGGGCCGAGGCATTGATCTGGTTCTGCCAGGATTGTGGCATATTTTTCAATAAACTGCGGACCTCTGCCATTAGATTTTCTTCCGTAATTATTCTTTTTGCCACGGCGCATACTTGGCTAAGGTCCTTTTCCTTTTTCTTCTTTCTAGTGGGCAGAGAAGCTATCAAAAGCTTATGCAACATGAAGGCGGACATTGAAGGCAAAGTAATTCGGCCGATATCCCGCAATGAAACTTCGACCTTATTATCTATGAGTAAGTTTAGATAAGGTAGGGGAACCGGTACGGTCGATAATTCTCGAACTACTACCGTTTTTCCAGAGCCGCTGCCCTTTCTTTGTTGTAGAAATTCTACAATAAGACCATTGCCTTCAAAATAAATTGTGCCGTCCCCTTTAAATTCCTGCCTGAAACCAAGTTCCTTGAGCACCGCGGCCAAATCGGCAGAAGGTCCTTTATATGGCAGGGGTATGGCAAAATCCACATCCAAGGTTCGCAACGGAAACCATTCGACCCCGAAATGGCTTTGATAAACTTTAAAGCAATAGCTCCCAACGAGTTCTATGCCTGCTTCAAAAAAACCCAGCCGCGCCATCTCAGTCAAAAGCTTCCGCAAAGGTTCCGTAAAATCTCTTAACCCCTGTGCCATTTTTCCGGCCTTCAAAAGTTTTAGGGCTTTCTTGGTAGAGCGCAATTCGCCAATCAACCTCTGCCGATTTTTAATCTTTTCAGCAAGCCGCAGTACCATCGGGTCATTCTCGCCACCCAGGTAAACATCAACCAATTTCTGACCTTTCCTCTTATGCAGGTATAAGAACCCTCCCCCCCAGCCTTTTTTCCGCTTGATGGAGCCCACCGGGGAAATTAACAATTCCCCGATCAATCTCGCTTGATAGTCGAGGTAATAATCCCGGCTTTCGTCCCAAATTTGCTCAATAACCACTGTCTAAACCTTTCACAAAGACCATACCCCACAAATTGCCAAAAAGCAAGCTTGTGGGGTATATCGGCTATACCCCACAAGTCAGAAAAATGGGTTTTGTGGGGTACCGGGGCTCCATTCTCAAAATGGACCCTATTACCGCCCCCCGCCGACCCAAAAAAAGCCGGCCCCGCCTCTGGGGCCGGCTTCCAATCGACGGCGCCGCTGCCGCCGCCTAAAAGCCCCGGCCCGACATGCGGGCATAGAGCATGGCCACGGTGCGGTATACCATGTGGGCCATCTTGGTGTAGGGGGCGTAAAAGAACAGGAAGAAGACCGAGACCAGGTGCAGGAAGTAGGTGGGATAGCCCAGGATGCGGAGATGCATCAACCGGAACAGCCAGGCGAGCAAGCCCGTGGCCCCCACGGCAAAGATCACATAGACCAGCAGCCAGTCATAATAGCCGCCGTAGCCCGCCTTCTCGGCGTTGGCCTGGCGTTCCTGGATGATGCGATAGATGCCGTAGAGCAGGCCCGCGGTGCCCAGGATAGCCAGCAGCTTGATGGGTTCATAGATGGCGTAGGGGGATTCATGATGCAAGAACCATTCATTCAGGAAGCCCCAACTGGTGACAGCGGCCAGGAAGATGAAGCCAAAGAGCAGGAATAGGTGATTGATGGAGCGGCTATAAGTAGTTTCACACAGCCTGAAGCGGTTGTGCAGCAAGATATCCTTGATGGTTGCCACCAGGTCGCCCACCAGCTTGCCTTCCACCCGGACCTTCCAGGGGTTGCTGCGATTCAGGTCCCCCCAGTAACGTAGGACACCCCGGCCCAATACCACCACCGCAAAGAAGAAGGCGGGAACAAAGAGGAAGTCCACCATCAGGGTGGGGAAGAGCTTGTGGTAGGCCATGGGGCCGGCGGGCAGGTGCAGATGGCCGATAGCCGCCAGGGCCGCCAGCAGCAGCGCCACCGGGAAGGCGAGGAGCATCGGCAGATAGCGGGGGTGGCCCACCATCTTGGCCAACCCTTTGGGGGCGGCGTATTCCTCGATGCACAGTTTCCGGAGGGCGTTCATCACTTCGCCCGGTTTGGCCCCCCGGGGGCAATAGACGGTGCAATCGCTGCACTGATGGCACAGCCAGATATCCGGGTCTTGCACCACCTCTTTCAGCCCCCATTGGGCCTGGAGCATCTCCTTGCGGGGAAAGGGCTTGTTATCCGGAGTGGGATTGCAGACCACCGAACAGGTGTCGCACTGGTAGCATTTCTTTACCGTGTCCCCCCCGGCGGCAATGACCCGGTTGACGAATTGCAGGTCCGGCTTAATAACAGTTTCGCCTGCCATGGATCAGACCTCCTAAAATTCCTTAAAGGGGTTGGGGCCGATCTCCAAAATCCGCTTGACGAAATCATTGACGATTTCCGGAAGCTTATCGAAATCGGAGTGGGCTATCTGGTATTGCTGCACCCGGTCGGATTCCAGTCCCAGCTTGTCCAGGGTTTCGGAAAGCTTGCCCAAACGGTAGTCGCAGAGCTCGCTGCCCTTGGCGAAGTGGCACTGGTAGTCGTCCCCGAATTTGCAACCCAGGAGGATCATGGCGTCGACCCCCCGGGACAGGGCATCCGAGACCCAGACCATATTAAAGGACCCCAGACAGCGGAGCGGGATAAAGCGAACCCGCGGGTCCAACCTCAGCTTGTGCAAGCCGGCCGCGTCCAGGGCCGGCATGGCGTCATTCTCGCAGATCAGGCCGATGATTCGGAAAGGCGCGTCTTCCGCCTCTTCATCCTCGATTTCCGGCACGTCCAGGGACTTGAGCATGGAACCGATGATATCGACGCTGTAGTCCTTGAAGGAGACGATGCGCTCGGGGCAGGACCCCATGCAGGTGGAGCAGCGGCGGCAGCGGTTGATCTTAAAGAACGGGGTGCCCTTTTCATCCTCTTCGATGGCGCCGAAGGGGCATTCCTCGGTGCAACGCTTGCATGAGGTGCAGCGCTGCATGAAGGGGTCCGGGAAGGTTTCATCCCAGGCCCGGGGATGCACCGCCATGCCCGCGGCCACGTGCTCCACTGCCTGGATGGCTTTGCAGGCCGCACCAATGCCGTCGTTCATGGCCATGGGAATGGTCATGGCCTGATGGACTGCGCCCGCGGCATAGACCCCGGTGCGCCGGGTCTCATAAGGGAAGCAGATGAAGTTGGAGTCGGCAAAGCCGTTGTAAGGCTCGATCTCCGGCAACCCCGGGCCCTGGCGGTAGCTGAGATTGAGCACCGGCTCATCATTGGTGACCGGCACCATGCCGGTAGCCAGGACTACCAGGTCAGCTTCCAGGAGCACCTGGTCGCCCAGGAGGGTGTCCTTGGCGGAGATTTGCAGCCTGCCGTCGCCCCCCAAAGCGATGCCGTCGATCTCCGCCTTGGTAAGCATGACGCCGGGGTCGGACTGGGCTTCTTTATAGAAGAGCTCCGTCTGCCCCGGGGTGCGGATATCCTTGTAGAGGATATAGGCCAGGGCGTTGGGATTCTGCTGGCGGACGTAGAGGGCCTGCTTCAGGGAAGTCAGACAGCAGAAGTCAGAACAGTAGGGCAGATGCTCCGGGTCCCGGGAACCGGCGCACTGGATGAAGGCCACGGTGTTGGCCGGCTTGCCGTCGGAGGGCCGCACGATCTTGCCCTGCCTGGCCAACTCCTCCATCTCCAGGTTAGTGATCACGTCCTTGGAGAGGCCGTAACCGAGCTTGGTGAGTTTGCTGGCGTCGTAAGGCCGCCAGCCGGCGGCGAGCACCACCGCGCCCACCCGAAGAGTCTCTTCGCTGCCGTTGACCGTAATGGTGGTATCCAACAGACCCGGCTGCCCGTCGATCTTCTCGATCTGGGCGCTGGTGAAGACCCTGATCTTGGGATGGCCCTGGACCTCTCTGATCTTCTTGAAGACCGTAGGCTCCTGCAAGGTGATGAAGGGATAGCTGGAAGGAGTCTGCCGGTGCAGCTTGGCGCCATAGCCACCCAACTCCGCCTGCTTTTCCACCAGCACCACGTCATAGCCGTTATTGGCGGCCTCCAGGGCCGCGCTCAGACCGGCCGCGCCGCCGCCGATGACCAGGATGGTCTTGTCGCATTCGCTCTGGTAAGGCTCCGGCAATTCGGACTTTTTGACCCTGGCGCAGTACATCCGCAGGTAGTCCTCGGCCAGCGCCTGGGTAGGTTCGTTCTTGGGTTCCTGGGTCCAGGCCACCATCTCCCGAATATTGCAGCGCTCCACCAACACGTTGGGGAAATCGAGTTCTTCGAATTTCACCCGGGGGGAGCAGGCGGCAATGACCAGGGCGTTAATGGCCTCGCCTTCCGGCTTGATATCTTCCATGACCATGGCCCGGGCCTCGGGGGAGCACATGATATCATGCTCTTTGATGAACTGGATCTTGCCCTCTTTCTTGATCACCTTGGCCAGGCTCTCGAAATCGATGGCCGCGCCGATGCCGCAACCCTTGCATAGATAGACACCGTATTTCTTTTCCATTATGACCTCCTGCCCAGGGCGATGAGACTCTTAAGTGCGGCCCCGGTGCCGTCCTGCACCGACTTGGTCACATCCAGGGGGCCTTTCAAAGTGCCCACGGCATAGACACCCGGCGGCAGGAGCTCCTCGATGATGAAACCGTCGGGGGTGTAGGAGATTGGCAGGGGGCAGGGGGAGGACTTGGTGGAGGGCACCATGCCCGCCGCCAGCACCACCATATCGAAGGTCTGGGACTGTTTGTCGCCCGTCGCGGTATTTTCCGCCACCACCACCACGTCGTCGGTCCCGGGGGCCTGGGTGATCTTGCCCACCTTGCCCCGGATGAGATGGACCGAAGCGTCGTCCCGCACCTTCCAATAAAACTGTTCATAGCGGCCCGGCGTGCGAATATCGATGTAAAAGATATAGACTTCGGTCTCCGGGTCTTTCTCCCGGAGATAAGGAGCCTGCTGCAGGGAGGCCATGCAGCAGATGTAGGAACAATAGGGGAGATGGTTCTCGTCCCGGGAACCGGCGCATTGGACAAAGGCCACCTTTTTAGGGGCCTTCTGGTCCGAAGGCCGGA
>JBKQLU010000058.1:0-48693 GCA_052326585.1 Desulfobaccales bacterium
CTCGTATTCGTTTACATCGCGTCGCAGCTTGCCTACTGGGGCGTTATGACCTGGTCCGCCCAGTATCTGACCAAGGTGCACGGGTTCAGCGTCATGAAAATGGGCTTCTGGGCCTCGGTCTATTTTATCGGCGGGATGGTGGGGGCCTTCCTTTCCGGATATGTGAGCGACAAGATTTTGGGAGGCCGCAGAAAACCCATGATTGTGGTCTGCTTTGCCTGCATGATCCCGTTCGTGCTGATCCTGGCCACCCTGGAAAAGGGCGTCTCCCCCTGGATCATGCTGCTGACCCTGACCGGCGCCGGTTTTTTCTCCAACATGGCCTGGGGACCGGCAATCAGCCTGCCCGCGGATATGTTCCCGGTGGAATCCTATGGCAAGGCGATGGGATTCGTTAACTGCATTGCTTACATGGTGGCCGCGGCCAGCCCCTATATAATGGGCTGGCTGATCATCGAAAACTCGCTGACCAAGACTACCAGCTACTATTGGGCCTGGATCTGGGTGGCTTGCACCGCGCTGATAGGAGTGGTGGCCTCGTCTCAGTTGGTGGATAAAAGGCGGGACCAGACGGCAGTGAGCGCCCCTGCCAACGCCTGACCGGATTTCCCGGCGCCACCGGGATTCCCTGAGAGGCGCCCGGCACTGGACGCCTCTCGTTGGCTGCGCCCGGCTGCCGGAAGCGCTGATTAAAATGGAGGCCGTAAAGAAATGAAGTCGACTCCGTACAATCTGATCATGTCGGCTCTCTATAATGGCAGAAAGGGGACCCGCCCTCCGGCTGGCAATCCTACCTCGATAGTCTGCCACGATCTCATGGAGGCGGCGGGAGTATCTTTTCCCGCGGCCCACGTCGATGCCCGCGCCATGGCCGAACTGGCCCTGGCCGGGCATGAATTGATCGGTTTTGATACCGTAATGCCCGAATACAGCGTCCATCAGGAGGCTGCCGCCTTGGGGTGCGAAGTGGACTGGGGCGACCGGGACCGGATGCCCGACAGCCGGAACTTCCCCTATGCGGATTTTTCGGAGGTCGTGGTCCCGGAAAACCTTCTCGAAAAACCCTCCATGCGCGTGGTTCTGGAAGCGCTCACGATCCTGCGCCGCCATGTCGGCGGCAAGGCAGCCATAGTCGGTAAGGTCATGGGTCCGTGGACCCTGGCCTACCATATGGCCGGAACCCAGAATCTGCTCTTGCAGGTTGGCATGGGCGAGAAAGATAAAGTATCCAGGATGCTCCGGCAACTGCTGCCGGTAACCGTAGCCTTTGCCAGGGCGCAATTTCAGGCCGGGGCCGACGTAGTCATTCTGGCGGACCATGCCACTGGAAATCTCGTGGGGGCCTATCACTACCAGGAATACCTGCTGCCCCTCCACCAGGAAATGACGGCCATGATCGAGGGGCCTCTCATCCTGCATGTTTGCGGGAACTGTCTGGACCGGCTCGAACTCTTCGCGGAGGCCGGATTCGACGGCTATCATTTCGAATGGCAGGTTGACTCCAGGGTTGCCGTCGCCAAGGTCGGACATCGCCTTTGCCTGGTCGGCAATGTGAATAATGCCCAGACCCTCTTCCAGGGTACCCCGGAAGATGTCCGTGAGCAGGTCCGTTATGCGGTTGAGGCCGGAGTCAACATAATTGCTCCTGAGTGCGCCATTCCGCTGGCCACCCCGATGCGGAACCTCAAGGCGCTGGTTGCCGCGGTGCACGAAGGTTATTAGTAGTTCCGGAGACTGGGCGGCACTCTGCCCATTCCCGGGAAGGATTGCTTATGCTGATTATTGGCGAAAGGATCAACTCGTCGCGCAAAAGGATAGCAGAGGCCATCGCCTCCGGTGACCGGGGCTTTATCCAGGGAGAGGCGCAGGCCCAGGCCGAGGCTGGGGCGCACTATATCGACGTCAACGCCGGGGCCTTTATCGGCCGGGAGGCGGAATATCTCAAGTGGACCATGGCGGCGGTCCAGGAAGTTTGTGACCTGCCGCTCTGCCTGGACAGTCCGGATGCCAAAGTGATCCAGGAGGTCCTGCCCCTGGCCAGGATTACCCCGATGGTCAATTCGGTCACCCTTGAACCCGCCCGGCTCGAGGGGATCCTGCCCCTGGTGGCGGCTGCCAAGACCAAAGTGATCGGGCTTTGCCAATCCGAAGACGTGATGGCGGATTCTACCGCGGCCAAGGTGGAGCTGGCCGGCCGGCTCGTCGAAAAGGTCAAGCTGGCCGGAATCCCCCTGGATGATCTTTATCTAGACGCCCTGGTCTATCCTCTCGGCACCGATACCGGGTCGGCAATAGCCACCCTGGACGCCATCGCGGCCATAATGCAGGCATTCCCCGGGGTCCACACGGTCTGCGGGCTTACCAATGTCTCCCATGGCCTTCCCAGCCGCAAGCTGATCAACCGCACCTTCCTCATTGCCGCGATTATGCGCGGCCTCGACGCGGCCATCATGGACCCGACCGACAAGGAGCTTTACGGTTCGCTGCGGGCTGCCGTGGCAGTCGCGGGGCAGGATGAATATTGCATGGAATACATCCAGGCCTTCAGGGCCGGCAGGCTGGGATAGGCGTTGCCGCGGAACCGGATGCAGGCATGAAAACCGTAATTCTGGCATGCAGCGTGATGCGGGCGGAGATAGAGGAGGTGCTCTCTCCGGATACCGATATTGAGGTGCGCTACCTGGAGCAGGCCTTGCACCGCACGCCGCACCTGATGACCGGCCGCCTGCAGGCCGAGGTCGATGCAGTGGCCAGCTATGCCGGCCGGATCGTACTGGGATATGGCCTCTGCTCCAATGGCATAGTGGGAGTGGCCGCCCGGCAGCAGACTATCATCGTACCCCGGTGCCACGACTGCATTGCGCTTTTCCTGGGATCCAGGGCGTCTTACGACGAGCTGTTCCACAAAATCCCCGGCACCTATTATCTGACGCCGGGATGGATCGAAGAAGAAAAGGACCCGCTCAGTATAGTCGAAGTGGAGTACACTCCCCGGGTCGGCTCTGAAACCGCTATCTGGGCCATGCAGGAGGAATTGAAGCATTATACCCATATAGCGCTGATCAGCTCAGGCCTGACCGACATTGAACCCTACCGCCGCCGGGCTCTGGAAAACGCCGCCTTCTTCGGGAAGGAGTACCTCGAACTAACGGGAACTCTTGATTATTTCAGGAAAATGGCCTGTCCGGACCCTGGGGACGAAGGCCTAGTCCCGGAGGAATTTCTCTCTATTCCCCAAGGTCAGCAGATCACCCAGGAAATGTTTCTCTCACTCCCTGAATGAGGCCCGGGGCGAGTCCGGCAATGCCTGCGCCCACCCGATAACCCAAATGCGCCTTTGACCCGTTTATGGAAACCCCAGGGCACGAATCTTTGCACACCATTCTCTTTCAGCCTGACGGCCGAATGTGCGAGGTCGAGGACCTGCAAACCGTTCTCGAGGCGGCCAGGGTTCATGGCCTCGAGCTCCAGTCAGACTGCGGGGGTCAGGGAACCTGCGGCAAATGCATCATCACCGCACATCCGGGCAATTGCCTCGGGCCCGTTTCCGGGGCAGAGCGGGAATTGCTGGCCCCGGATCAGTTGGCCAGTGGGGAGCGGCTGGCCTGCCAGGCGCACATTAGAGGCTCCGGGGTAATTTATTCTCTGGCCTCAGAGCAAATCGACGTGTCGTTCAAAACCGGAATTTCCGGCGCCTTTCCGGCGGATGCGGCCGTGGCGCGCCTCATTCTTCCCAGGTTGGAGCTGCCAGCCAACTGTGGCGACCTGGCCGCGGCGGCATCCTCCGGGGCCCGGTCATTATTCGGTAAAGAGGTGAGCTTCACGGAGGTGACCGCAATCGCGGAACTGAGCCGGGTTGCCGGGCGCGGCGGGCCGCTGACTCTCGTGTGCCACCGGGAACGGGGGGTAACCGCGGTCCTGGGCGGTGCGCGCCAACGCTCCGTCGGGGTCGCCGTGGACCTGGGCACGACCACCCTGGCGCTCTATCTCTGCGATCTGCAAAACGGTCAGGTAATTGCCGCGGCCGGGGCCGGCAATCCCCAGCGCCCCTTTGGCGAAGATGTCATCAGCCGGATCGCTTATGCCAACGATAACGAGTCAGGCGCCGGCCTGCTCCAGAAATTGCTGGTCGACAGGATAAACGAATTGACCGGCCCTCTCATCTCTGACGCCGGGTTGCGCCGGGAAGATATTGACGAGATGGTCGTGGTGGGTAACACCACCATGGAGACTCTCTTTGCGGGTTTTCATCCCCACAGCCTGGGAGTCTCCCCCTACCTGCCGCCGCGGCGTCTGCCAGGAGATTTCCGGGCCAGAGACCTCGGGGTCGATCTAAATCCCGGCACCAATATCCATGTCTTCCCGGTCATTTCCGGGTTTTTGGGCGGCGACACGGTAGCTGCGATCCTGGCTGAGGAGCCGCACCATAAAGACGAAGTGCTGTTAATCATTGACATCGGCACCAACGGGGAACTCGTGCTGGGCAACCGCAAGGCGCTTTGGGCCACGAGCTGCGCCACCGGCCCCGCTTTCGAAGGAGCCCACATCTCCCGCGGCATGAGGGCTGCGCCGGGCGCGATCCACAAAGTCGATATCGATCCGGAAACCCTCCGGCCATTTTATGAAGTCCTGGGCGCAACCGGGAGTGTCCAGCCCCAGGGGATCTGCGGGTCAGGAATCATTGACGCGGTGGCCGCCATGAGGCGGACGGGCCTTCTCAGGCCAAACGGCAGAATCGTGGAGGGCCTGCCGGGGGTCTCGACCGACGGGGGTCATATCGGGCAGCGGTTTGTGCTGGCGCCGGCTGGAGATGCCAACCGGGAAATCGCCATCACCATCCAGGATGTCCGGCAGGTGCAATTGGCCAAGGCAGCCTTGTGCGCCGGGATCAAAATTCTCCTACGCCGGGCCGGCCTCAGCCGGGTGGACCAGGTGGTCCTTACCGGGGCCTTTGGGGCGCGCTTCGATTGGGCCAACGCCGTCTCGATAGGCATGTTTCCCGATGATCTGGGGGGCAACGTCAAGGTGGCGGAGAACGCCGCGGGAATGGGGGCGATCCTGGCCTTGCTGGACCGGAAAAGGCGGCTGGAGGCGGTGGCGCTGGCGGGGATGGTGCGCTTCGTCGAACTGGCGGAGGAGCCCGACTTTCAAATGGAATACATCCTTGGCATGAATTTCCCGGAGCGGGCCGACCTCGAAAGCGAGTCAGCTCGCTGAATTCCCAGGCGATTTCCTGGTCCTGAGCCTGCCGGCGATGCGGTAACCCTGGTTAAGCGCCTGTTGCAGTGAGCTTACGGGGACATTATCTTAAAAACTCAAGCAGGGAAAAGGAGGCTGAAATGAGGAGAATTCCGTATCGCTGGGTAATCGCGGTCACCCTGTTCTTTTGCTATAGCATCCAATACCTGGACCGGGTAAAAACCGCGGTCCTGAACCCTGCGATCATGAAGGATATCGGGCTGACTGCTTCGGGGGTGGGCACCGGCGCCATGCTGATGATGATCTTTTACGCCCCCGCCCAGTATATTTCCGGAATCTTGACCGACAAATACGGGGCGAAGAAGGTCCTGATTTTTTCGGTAATCTCCTGGTCCATAATGACCGCCTGGATGGGGTTCCTCCGCACCCCGATGGAATACTACTATCGGATGGCCCTGTTCGGACTGCTGGTCGGGACTGAATACGTCCCCTCCGCCAGGGTGCTGATGCGCTGGTTTAACAAGGGTGGCCGCGCCAAGGCGCAGGCTCTGCTCTCCTGGGCCTGGATCTTGACGCCGGCCTGGGCCAGCATTCTTGCCACCCAGATGGCAGTCTTTTTCGGCGGCTGGCGCATCGTCTTCTTTATTACCGCGGCCGTCGGCATAGTGCCCTTGTTTCTGATCTTGTTCCTGGTCTTCGACCGGCCGGAGGAATATAAGTATATCACCCAGGAGGAACTGGAAGATTCGTATCAGGAGGAGTTGGCGGAGGGCATCCTCAAGAAGGGTGAATTACACGACACCCAGGCCAAAATCCTGTCGCAGAAGGAATTCTCGTTCTTGTCCATGTTCAAGCACCGCAGCTATGTGGCCGTCATCGTAGTGGACATTGTCATGCAGATAGCGTTTTGGGGAACCCTGGTCTTTGTCCCTCTCTATCTGTCGGATGTCTTCAAGTTCTCACTGGCGAAGATGGGTATGTGGAGTTCGCTCTACTTTTTGGCCGGGGCCGTCGGGAGCTTTACCTCCTCGTACCTTTCGGACAAATTGTTCCGTAATGACCGGAAGATCATGATCCTGGTATGCTTTATCGGCCTGATACCTTTTATCCTGCTGCTCTCCTCGCTGAAAGAGGCGGACCATTCCATCCTGGCCCTGGCCCTTTGCGGCATGGGTTTCTTTGCCAACATGGCCTGGGGACCGTTTCTCGCCGTGCCGGCCGAAATTTTTTCGCCCGAGGTCTATGGCAAGGCGATGGGCTTCGTTAACGGGGTCGGTTATTTCGTCGCCGCCTTTGCGGCCAAAATTTTCGGCATGCTGGTAGTTACCCAGGCCAGCGGGGCCAAGACCTACACCGCGGCCTGGGTATTCATTGCCCTCTGCGTGGTGATCGGCATCATCGGGGCTTCGTTCATCAAGACTTCGCACCCGGAAGTTGCCCCCGCAGAGGCGTAAATCTGAATCCGGTGGCCGGATAGAGTTGCCGGTCACCGGACCCCTTACCAGCCGGCTCGCCTGGACCGCTGCCCTGAAGCGCAACGGGACCACCGGGCTCAGCCCGGCGGTCCCGAAGATTTGCTTATTAACCTATAATTGTAATTATTTTGGGAAGTTAACCCCTGGCACGGCTGAGTAAATCTCTTTCAGGAGCGGGGGTTTGATATCCAGGGTCCGGAACAAGAGAACCGGCACCGTGGCATGGCTGGCCACCCGGTCGGCGACCCCGCCCATATACCAGGCCACTTCCCCGGCCCCGTGGGTGCCCAGGGCGATGAGGTCGTAACCTTTATCCTGGGCGAAGGCGACGATGTCCCGGGCCGGCACCCCGTCCTCGCAAGCCGTGTCGGCCTCCACGCCCTGGTCCCGAAGGTTCTGGGCGGCCTGGGCCAGGAAGGTGTCGCAGAATTTTTGTTCCTGGGCCTCGGCGGCCTTGATCACTCCGGGGGAGGCCTCGCCGCTGAAGGCCCCCACGCCACTATAGCAGACGTGAAAGAGGGTCACTTTGGCCTGACTGCACTTGACCAGCTCCACTACCTTGGGAAGAATCTTCGCGGCAATTTCCGAACCGTCCAATGGAACTAAAATCTTTTTGAACATATAACCCTCCTGGTTGGTTGTCCCGGGGGCTGGCCTATACACACACCTCGCCGCGGCCCGCTCGATTTAGATTTAAAATAAGAACAGATACAAAAATGTCAATCACTCAATCACTTTTTTCCTGGCTGCCGGGCTCCTCAGCTTTTCCGCCTTTATAGAGCCCCCGCTGCAAGACCCGGTGGTAGGCGGTAAAATCGCCCTCTGCCCGGTCGCTTTCCAGGTGTTGGGACATCATTTTGAGTTTGGCGTCCAGGTCATCGAGGGCGTAAACCAGCATGGCCTCCCGGGTCTTGGGTGGAATCGGGGAGCCGAATTCGAGGACGCCGTGATGAGCCAGGATGATGTGTTCTAGCTGTATGAGAAGGTTGGCGTCGGAGAATTCCATGGCCCGGGCTTCCTCCCGCACCATCTCCCAGCCCAGGACAATATGGCCCAGGAGTTGGCCCGGGACCGTGAACTCCGGGGCGGCGGGGTTGGCGATTTCCTTGATCTTGCCCAGATCGTGGAGGATGGCGCCCGCCAGGGCCAGGCTGGGATTGAGGTCGGGGTAGACGCCCAGGGAGGCCAGGGCATGGCGGGCCACGAACCAGGTGTGCTCCAGCAGCCCCCCCAGGTAAGGGTGATGATAGAGGCGGGCCGCGGGGCACACCAGGAACTGCTCCTGGTAGCGGTCCAGCAGCCGCAGCACCAACTGCCCCAGGGGCGGTTGGATATGGGCCTCGGCCAATTGGCGCAACTCCCGCCACAACTGCTGGCGGTCATACGGGGTAGAGAGGTGCAGGATTTCCGGTTCGAAGTCCTTGAGGTCCTTGCCCAGGGCCGCCAAGGCGGCAACGGTATTGAGGTATTGCACCGTGAGCTGGAGCTCGCCCTTGTAGGAATCCACCTGGCCCTGGACCGCCACGTAATCCCCCGGCGCGAAGGGACCGGGACACTTGGCCAGGATCTTGCTCCAGACCCGGGCCACCAGGGTGCCGCTCCGGTCGCCCAGCACCAGGGACAGGTAAGGGGCGCCAGTCTTGTCGGTGCGGCTCTCCACCTGGCGCACCAGGAAAAATTGATGCACTGTCATGCCTTCCTGCAATTGGTCGATAAAGTGATGGGGCATTGGGGGCCTCGCAATTAGGGGGTGGCGTATCATACCGCCGGGTCGCGGCCGGGTCAAGGGCGGGTATCTGGAAAAAATAAAGTACAGATAAAACCTTGAGGCCCCTTGACAACCTTTTAGGGATAATTATCTTGAAATAATAAGGGAATTACCGATATCAACCTGGCTTGGCAGGTGTTTGGCGGGCTAATAAAGACCCTGGCCCGCGGAGGTAAACTAGGGGAAGTCTGGCCGTTTTTTGAGGGTCTGGAATTATAGCGGTAGGCCCATGAATCGATACCCCCGGGTGCCATCCGGGGTGGGAGATGGATTCTGTTTCGGGAAACCCGTAAAGAAGTGAGCCGATTAAAAGTTGGGCCATCTATGGCCGCCGGACGAAATGGCAGTTTAATATTTTCCCTTGACTTCGGCTAACTAGATGGTAAAATATAACATTTAACCTCTTGGAACTGGGCAACCACAGGGGAATAGCAATATATGGAAAAAGACTACCTGAAAAAGTTTCTTGATCTGGGTGGCGCCAATGAACAGTTGGTCGCCTATGATCAATTTCACCTCATAGTTCCCGGGGAAGAGAACGATCCCCTGGATTTCCGGGCCCCGTACGAAAGTCCGGCCGATGAAGAGCTGGAAGTGACCGACCAGTTGGACGTGACCGCTTATGGCGGTGCGCCGGAGGAAGGTCTGGAGGAGGAACTGGAAGACGTGGAGGTGGAGGAGATCCCGGAACATGAGGGCCTGGTGGCCGCCTATTTCCGGGAGATGCTGCGTTATTCCATCCTCTCCCCGGAAGAGGAGCGCCATCTCGGGCGCATCATCAAAGAGGGACAGGAGGCCATCTTCGACCTGGTTTCCCAGGCAACCTCCGACCTGGAAGAGATGAACTATCTCCAAAAGAAGGTCCAGGAATGGTTCAAGACCCTGGATAAGACCGCACAGAGCAAAGAGAAGCTCTTTAAGGTTATCCATCAAAAACTGGTCCAGATTCAGAAGCACCATCCCGAGGCCAATGAGGTGGAGGAATTGGCCAATCGCATCCAGGTCACCGAAACCGAGGTCAACCTGGCCCGGGATCAGATGATCAAGGCCAACCTGCGTCTGGTGGTGAGCATCGCCAAAAAGTACCTGCACCGGGGCTTGACCTTCTCCGACCTGATCCAGGAGGGCAACCTGGGGCTGATGAAGGCGGTCACCCGCTATGACTACACCACCGGCTATCGCCTCAGCACCTTTGCCTCCTGGTGGATCCGGCAGACCATCACCCGGGCCATCTACGACAAGACCAGGACCATCCGGATTCCGGTGCACCTGCAGGAGATTCGCAACCGTTGTTACCGGGCCTTTTACGATCTCTTGAAGGAATTGGGCCGGGAGCCCATCCTGCGGGAGATCTCCGAGCGCTCCGGGGTGCCCGAGGACAAGATCCTGCTGGTCACCAACCTGGCCGATGAGCTCATCTCCCTGGAGACCCCGGTGGGGGACGAAGGCGACCGCCTGGGTGACTTCATCCGCAACGACAAGGCGGTCTCGCCCTACGAGGCCATCCTGGATTCCCAGTTGGGGGAGAAGACCGGGTCCATCCTCACCACCCTCACGGCCCGGGAAGAGAAGATCATGAAGATGCGCTTCGGCATCGGGGAAGAGGTGGAGCATACCCTGGAGGAGATTGGCCGGGCCTTCAAGGTTTCCCGGGAGCGCATCCGCCAGATCGAGAAAAAGGCCTTGAAGCGTCTGAAACACCCCACCCGCAAAGCGGCGCTGGAAGATTTTTTGGAGTAACCGCCGGGGCCGGCCCCTAATGGCGGCCGCGGCCACCGATCCTGTGGAGGGACCAAGGATGGCAGGACTGACCCCCGAGAAATTGGCGGAGGTAAAGGATCGCCTGCTGGAACGCAAAAGGCTCCTTTGGCTGGAGGTCAAGGACCAGCTCAAGAGCAGCATCGGCGACGGTTACCAGGAGATGCTGGCCACCGCCCGGGATGAGGAAGACCAGGCCACGGTCAGCCTGATGGCCGAAACCAGCCTCACCCTTTTGGGACCCAAGCGCCAGGAACTGGAGGCCATCGAGGAGGCCCTGCAGCGCCTGGAAACCGGCTCTTACGGCCTCTGCGAGGTCTGCGGCCAGCCCATCGAACCCCGGCGTCTGGAGATCATGCCGGAGGCGCCCTTGTGCCGCGGCTGCATGTCCCAACGGGAAAAACTGGCCAAGGCCACGGCCCGCTAAGAACTTCTCACTAAAAAAATGTTCAGGGCGGTAGGAGCTCATCCTGCCGCCCTTTTTTTTGGAGAGTCCTGCCAAATAAGAAGAAGGCTAGGCACGGAGAATTGCCGGAGTTGCCCTAGCCCTCCACCGGGGCGCGCCGGGTTATCCCCAACAGCCTCGCCTTTTCCCGGTGTTTGGGAAAATCGGCATTGAACCAGAAGAGATTGCGGCCCCGGGTGTGGTGGACGTCGTCCAGGGGTCGCCAGCGACCCTTTCTCAGGTGGGCGGCCTGGTAGCCGTAAGCCCCCAGGAAGGCCTGGATGGCCGCCCGGGAGGCGTCGGCGGCCTGCAGGTTCTTCTCTTCCATTTCCACCAGCAACAGGGGCCGGAAGTCGGCGAGAATGGCGGCGGCGCCCTGCAAGGCCGCCAGTTCAGCCCCTTCCACGTCCAGCTTGATGAAGTCAGGGGGCTGCAAACCCTCCTGGCCTAGAAAGTGGTCCAGGGTGACGGTGACGCAAGCCTCGCCCGCCGCGGCCCCGGCGGCGCCGGCGTAAAGACTGGCGCTGCTGTCGGCGATCCCGTCGCGGCGGTAGAGCACGGCCTCACCGTCGGTGGCAGCCACCGCCAGGTTGAATATCCTGATTTTTCCGTGAGGATTCAGAGAGACGTTTTCCTGAAGACGGGCCAGGGCCGCGCCCCCAGGCTCGAAGGCCGCCACTTCCCCGCGCTCCCCCACCGCGGTGGCCGCCACCAGGGAGAAATAGCCAATGTTGGCCCCTACATCCCAAAATACTTCACCCGGATTAAGGACTCGGGCCACCAGGGCAGCCTCGTAGCGTTCGTGGTAATGGCCGAAGAAATAGACCTTCCGCTGTTCGGGGTCCTCAAGGTCCAGGCGCATGCGGAAACCTGGATCCAGGGTGGCGGTGACCAGGCGCTCTGGCGGCAACAGGGCTTGATGGAGATGTTCGTACAAAAAAACCTTGCCATCCCGCAGCGGGAATTTGCTCAGGTACCAGTGCAACAGGGCCCGGCCCCAGGATTTGGATCTTGCGCCTTTTCCGTCAGGTCTTTCCGGCATGCAGTTGGACTCCTGAAGGGCCGCCCCGGCCTGGCGCCCCTTAGGGCGGTCGGTTTTTGCCCCGGTGGCCGCAGGTCTTAGCCGGCGCTCATGGGCCGGAGGCCTGTGCCACTTGCTGCATATCTAATGGATCACAGATTCAACGGTAAAGCAAAGCCGGGTCGGGCCATTCCATGAAGCGGGCCGCAGCCGGCGGCCCGAAGGTACCCGCGGGATAGAAGAGGGCCGGCAGTTGAGGCTCCCCCAAGAGCGGGGCATAGATGCGCCAGGCCGCCTCGGCCTCATCGGCCCGGACGAACAGGGTCGGATCCCCGGCCATGACGTCCGTGAGCAACGTTTCATAGGCCTCCGGCAGGGGCCCGAAGGCTTCGGCATAGCGGTACCTTAGCCGCTGGGTTTTCAGCATCAGGGGTTCCCCCGGCGCCTTGACCTGGAAATGGAGGTCAAAGCCCTCATCCGGCTGCAGGGTGAACACCAGGACATTGGGGCTGCAGGAAGTCTTGAGAGGCTGGAAGAGCCATACCGGCGGGCAGCGGAAGGTGACGGCGATCTGGGTGAAGCGGGAGGGCAGCCCCTTGCCGGTGACCAGGTAGAAAGGCACCCCGCTCCAGCGCCAGTTCTCGATGGCCAGCTTCAGGGCGATAAAGGTGGGGGTGGCGGAATCGGGAGATACTCCCGGCAGTTCCCGATAGCCGGGCACCATCTGGCCAGCCACCGTTCCCCGGGTATACTGGCCGTAAATCACCTCTTCGGGGCGCACCGGGGTGACGGCCCGGAGGACCTTGGCTTTTTCGGCGCGGATGGCCTCCGGCTCGAAGGTCACCGGGACCTCCATGCTGACCAGGGTGAGGAGCTGGGTGAGGTGGTTCTGCACCATGTCCCGCAAGGCCCCGGTTTGCTCGTAATAGGCGCCCCGATGGCCCAGCCCGCTGGCTTCCGCCACGGTGATCTGCACGCTTTGCACCAGGTTCCGGTGCCAGAGGGGTTCGAAGATGTCGTTGGCGAAGCGGAAAATCAGGAGGTTTTGCACCGTCTCCTTACCCAGGTAATGGTCGATGCGATAGATCTGGGATTCGCCGAAATAGCGGTGCAGCCGTTGATTGAGCTGCAGGGCCGACTCCAGGTCCCGGCCGAAGGGCTTCTCCACCACCAACCGGGTCCAGCCGGGGCTGCGGTTCAATTTGGCCTGGCCCAGGCCGGTAATCGCCGGTTCGAAACCCTCAGGGGGCAAGGCCAGATAAAAGACGCGATTCCCCGGAAACCCATGGACCTTTTCCAGGGCCTTCAGCCGGTCCGCCAGGGCCCGGTAATCTTCGCGGGTTTCCCTCCCCAGGGACTGGAAAAAGAGGCACTGATCGCACCAGGCGTCGGCATGGCCCGTCTGGGGCAGTCCGGCCTCGGTCAGGGCCTCCCGGGCCAGAGTCCGAAAGGCCTGGTCATCCAGGTCCCGGCGGGAGAGCCCCACCAGCAGGAGGCGGTTTTCCCAGCCGTATTGCTCGCTAAAATTATAGAGGGCCGGCAGCAGCTTGCGGCGCATCAGGTCGCTGGTGGCGCCGAAGACCACGAAAAGGTGCGGATCTACCTGGTGAGCGCCCATAATCCATCCTTTGCATCGTTCAGATATCGGGGCGGCAGCGTCACAGGCTTCCAGGCTGTGACGGACCACCCTTGCAGTCTAAATATTAAGGAGACCTGACCGGAGTTGCAAGTCTGGGGCAGACTTAGCCTGGTGCGAAGTCTCTCTGATTCAAGCCGGGGCGCCCCGACGGCCCAAAAACCCTGCGGCCGCGGTCGCGGCAGGCTCCGGCCGCGGCGCCAGAAGAAATCGCGCTTTCCGTCCAGGCGACTTGCGGCCCGGTGGTTTTTCCTCTAAAATTTGAAGGTTAAAATCACCGGGCCGGGCCGCTGGCCCAGATGCCGGCGTCCATCGGTATCTCAATATCCGAGATGCATTGATCCGGTAACCGGTTTATTAAATAAATGAAGCACTTAGTCAGCCTGGCGGGGAAGGGCCAGGCTTGCCGGAGCCTCTACTTTGAGCAGCAAAGGTATTCCCCAATTTTAGTGAAGCGGCAAAGGAGCCAGTTTACATGACCAGAAGAATCGGCGTCTATGTGGATTCCATGAATATCATGCGCAGCGGCGGCTACGGTATGCGCTACGAAGTTATCCGCCGTTTTGTCGGCCGGGATGGCGACGAAGTGATGCGCCTCAACGCCTACGTGGCCATCGACGAAGACCGGGCCATCTCCGATCCCAACTATAAAACTACCCTGAATTTTATCCTTACCCTGCGGGACCTGGGCTTTAAAGCGGTGGAGAAGCCCATCCGCTGGTACACCGACGACTCCGGGCGCACCTACGGCAAGGCCAACCTGGATATGGAGATGGCCCTGGATATCGTTTCGCAGTCGGAGCGCCTGGACCTGCTCTACCTGTTCACCGGTGACGGCGATTTCTGCAGCGTGGTGACCATGGTGCAAAACAAGGGCTGCCGGGTGGAACTGATCGCCTTTGCCAACGTCTCCGGGCGGCTGCGCCGCGAGGTGGACCTGTTTGTCCCGGGATACCTGGTCCCGGGCTTGCTGCCCACTTCGCAGGCCTATGCCGGGGCGCCCCCCTGGGGCGAGGTGGGCAGCCGGGTGCGCGGGGTCTGCACCAAGTACTTCCTGGACCGGTCCTATGGCTTTTTCCGATTTATGCAGAGCTTCGGCAAGGTCTGGGTGACCGACACCCGGTTGGAAGAATCGCCCTATGCCTCGGTCTTCTTCATGGAAAAGGACCTGCCCCGGGGAATTCATGCGGATAACCTGCCCAGCCGGGACTTCATCTTCGAATTTACCATCAACGAAGGGGAGAAAGGCTTCGTCGCCGCGAATATCGACCTGATCCACAAATACTAACTTTTTGCTGGTTACGATCTGCTCTTTTCGGTGTTAAGGCCGATATGCTTCACTTAGGCAGTCAGAAAATGGTTAACTGGAGGAGCGGCTATGGCTAAGAAGTTGAAGGTGCTGTTCGTGGCCCCCGAAGGAATACCCTTCGCCAAGACCGGGGGGTTGGCGGACGTGGTGGGTACTCTGCCTTATGCCCTCCAGAAGTTGGGGGTAGAGGTCAAGATCCTGCTGCCCTATTACGGCGCGGTGAAACAGGGCAAGATCCCCACCCTCGCGCTGGCCGAGGACCTGGAGGCGCCCCTGCCGGAACCCCTCAACCTGGGCTTCGACCTGATGGCCCCCAGCTCCCCGGATTATCCTTTCTGGTTCGTGGCCCGGGACGAGTTCTACGAGCGCAGCCAGCTTTACGGCACCGCCCGGGGCGATTATTTCGACAACCTGGAGCGCTTCGCCTTCTTCAGCGCCGCAGTGCTGCCCATCTGCCGGGCTATGGAGTTCAAGCCGGACCTGATTCACTGCCACGACTGGCAAAGCAGCCTGGTTCCGGTCTATCTGAAAAATCTCTGGGGGAACGAGGCAGCGCTGTCCGGGACCAAGTCCCTGCTGACCATCCACAACCTGGCCTACCAGGGTCTGTTTGCCAAGGGTAAGTTTCCCCGGCTGGGCCTGGATTGGTCCCTGTTCGGGATCAACGGCCTGGAATATTACGACCAGATCAACCTCCTCAAGGGCGGTATCGTCTTCGCAGACGCCATCACCACCGTCAGCCGGCGCTATAGTGAGGAGATCCAGACCCCGGAGTTCGGCTGCGGCCTGGAAGGGGTGCTGGGCCAGCGCGCCGCGGATCTGCACGGCATCCTGAACGGGGTGGATTACCGGGAATGGAGCCCGGAAAGCGACCCGTTGCTGCCGGCCCATTACAGCCGGGACGACCTGAAGGGCAAGGCTGCCAACAAGGCGGCCCTGATGGAGGCCTTCGGACTCTCCAAAAAGCTGGCCAAGGCCCCCATCCTGGCCATGATCTCCCGCCTGGCGGACCAGAAGGGCTTCGACCTGTTGGCCCAGGTGCTGCCCCAGCTCATGGACCAGGAATTGATGGTGGTCATCCTGGGCACCGGCGATGAACATTACCAACGCTGGCTGGCGGCGGAGGCCCCCAAGTATCCCGGGAAATTGGGGGTATTGGTGGCCTTCGACAACAAGCTGGCCCATCTCATAGAGGCCGGGGCCGACATGTTTCTCATGCCGTCGCGCTTCGAGCCCTGCGGCCTCAACCAGATCTATTCCATGAAATACGGCACCATTCCCGTGGTCCGGGCTACCGGCGGCCTGGCGGACACCGTCATCCCGGTGGGCCGACCCATCGAACCGGGAACCGGCTTCGTTTTCGAGGACTATGACCCAGACGCCTTCCTGAAGGCCATCCACACCGCCCTGGAGGCCTACAAAGATCAGAAACTGTGGCAGCGTCTCATGCAGAACGCCATGGCCCAGGACTTCTCCTGGACCAAGAGCGCCCAGGCCTACCTGGAGCTGTACCGGCAATTGGTGTGAGGCTGGCGGAGGGGAGGGCAGAGGGGCCCGAGGTCAGTGGTGGTGGCACAGGCTTCCAGCCTGTGCTGCACCGGCAGGATGCCGGTGCCACCAAACCTGAAAAGGGCGACCCAGCGGGTCGCCCCTTTCTTTTAACATAATATGAGGCTAAGTGCTTCAAATCTCCCGGCACCTGCCGCCTTCCCAAGCTTTGAGCGCTGTCTCTGCCAAGGCGTCTAATTTGCCTGCCTGGATATCGTCTTTTAGCTGACGGTCCAAGGCCTCGGCATCGAACTCGTGGAACCACTTGCGAAAAGCAGCCATTTCCGACGGCGAAAATTCCCGAATCTCACGCCCGATTTTCTCGATCTTATCCATACCTATGGTGTTCCTATGGATAAATCCTCTTCTTTTTAATTCGACTATGCAAGAGAACAACCCCAATGCCAATTGAGTGATTTGTTGGGTAACCCCAATTTTTTCATAAAAGATTGGGGGCGGCAATATGGGCCGTCGGCCCCTGGCCCTCCCCCACATCATCTTATGCCTTAAAGCGTCGCAGGCGCAAGGAGTTGCTGACCACGGACACCGAGCTCATGGCCATGGCGGCGGCGGCCAGGGCCGGGTTCAGGGTCCAGCCCCAGATGGGGTAGAAGACCCCGGCGGCCACCGGCAGGGCTACCACGTTATAGCAGAAGGCCCAGAAGAGGTTCTGGCGGATGATCCGCATCATCTGCCGGGACAGCTTGATGGCCCGGGGAATGAGGGCCAGGTCGTCCCGGATCAGGGTGAGGTCGGCGGCCTCCGCGGCCACGTCGGCGCCGGTGCCCAGGGCGATGCCGACGTCGGCCTGGGCCAGGGCCGGGGCGTCGTTGATGCCGTCTCCCACCATGGCCACCACTTCGCCGTCCTCCTGCAGTTTCGCCACTTTCCGGGCCTTGTCGCCGGGCAGCACCTCGGCCAGCACCTCATTGATGCCCAGGCTGCGGGCCACCGCGGCCACGGTGAGGCGATGGTCGCCGCTTAAGAGTACGATCTTCAGGCCCATCTCCTGCAAGGTCCGCACGGTTTGCGACGCCCCGGGCTTCAGGGTGTCCGCGGCGGCGATGAGGCCCACCGGCTTCCCGGCCACCGCCAGAAAGATGGCGGTTTTGCCTTCCCGGACGTGCTCCTCTTGCCGGGCGCTAAGGGCGTCGCTGCTGATCTGCTCTTGCGCCAGGAAGGCGAGCGAGCCCAGGAGCACCTCCTGGCCCTCGACCCGGGCCTCCACCCCCAGGCCCGGCAGCGCCCGAAATTCCGCCACCGGGGGCAGTTCCAGGTTTTTCAAGGCGGCCGCGTGGGTCACCGCCTCGGCCAGGGGGTGCTCCGACCTGGCCTCCAGGGCCGCGGCCAGGGCCAAAACCCGGTCGGCGCTCCAGTTCTCCCAGGCCTGGATGTCGGTCACCTGGGGGGTGCCCCGGGTCAGGGTGCCGGTCTTGTCGAAGACCACGGTGGTAAGGCGGTAGGCCCGCTCCAGGGGCTCGCCGCCCCGCATCAGGATGCCCAGCTCGGCTCCCCGGCCGGCGCCCACCATGACCGCGGTGGGGGTGGCCAGCCCCATGGCGCAGGGGCAGGCAATGATAAGCACCGCCACCATGCTGATCAAGGCCCGGCTGATGGCCGGCGGCGGGCCGAACTGCAGCCAGGCCAGGAAGGTGAGGGCCGCCAGGGCCATGACCAGCGGCACGAAGACGGAGGCCACCCTGTCCACCAGGCGCTCGATGGGGGCCTTGCTGGTCTGGGCCTCCTCCACCAGGCGGATGATCTGGGAGAGCACCATCTGCTCACCTACCCGGCTGGCCGCAAAGACCAGAAAACCCCGCTGATTCAGGGTGGCGCCCCAAACCTCGGCCCCCGGCCCTTTGGCCACCGGCAGGCTCTCCCCGGTGAGCATCGATTCATCGACCGCGGAACTCCCTTCGACCACCACCCCGTCCACCGGAATCTTCTCCCCGGGGCGCACCAGCACCAGATCCCCCACCTCGACCTGCGCCAGGGGCACTTCCTGTTCGACGCCGTCCCGGCGCACCCGGGCGGTGGGCGGGGCCAGGGCGAAGAGGCGGCGGATGGCCTCCGAGGCCCGTCCCCGGGTGCGGGCCTCCAGCCAGCGCCCCAGCAGAATGAAGGTGATAATCATCAGGGCGGTGTAATAATAAACCGCCTCCCGGGCCGCGGCAGCGACGCTCGCCGGAAAGAGAGTGACCCAGGCGGAATAGAGATAGGCGGCGGAGGTGCCCAGGGCCACCAGGGTGTCCATGTTGGTGGTCCGGTGCCGGGCGGCGCTGGCCGCGCCGGCAAAGAACGGCGCCCCGGAATAGAACATCACCGGGGTGGAGAAGGCCAGCAGGAGGAAGTGGAGGGAATGGCGGCCCAAACCGATGGCCTGCGCCACCGGGGGGATCATGAAGGCCCATACCGGCAGGCTCAAGACCAGGGCCGCCAGGAAGCGGTTACGCAAGGCCAGGACCTCGGCCTCCGGAGAGCGGGGCGGGTGGGGATCCCGGGACGAGTCGGCCACTTCATAGCCTGCCTCACGGACCACCGCGGTAAGGGCCTCCAGGTTGGTGGCCTGGGGCTGATAACGCACCCGGGCCTGGCGGGTGGCCAGGTTGACCAGGGCCAGTTCCACCCCGGGAGCCGCCCTCAAGGCCCGTTCCACCCGGGCTACGCAGGCGGCGCAGTGCAGCCCTCCCAGGGTCAGGGTGATTTCTTCGGTCTTCGCTGGCACGGCTATTGTCTCCTGCCCTAAGGCGGACTTCACCACCAGGCGGCCACCCGGCGTCAAAAGTACGGGTCCACCTTCTCTCCCCGAGTGGCCTGCTAGTAGAATAATGCGCCCGGGGGCTAATGGCAAGAAGGGGGGGAGCGATCCCTTGCCGCCTTGCCTGGCTGGTGCTTCCCTGATACTATTAGAGGCATGAACCCGATTGCTACTCCACGTTTCGGAAAAAAGCTGAGCCTGTCCTTCTGGGGCCTCATGGGATTGCTGCTCTTGGGGGCCCTGGGATGGCTGCTCTATTTGCACCTGGGCTCCGGCGCCCCCTGGGTGCGGCTTAAGACCCCGGTGGAGGTGGTGGGTCCCAAGGCCGACCTCACCCTGGAGGCTGGGGATGGAGGCCGCGGCCTGCGCGAAGTTCGGATCAGCCTTGCCCAGGCCGGCCGGGAGCAAGTGGTGCTGGAGCGCCAATTCCCCCCCGGCGGCGAACCGGGGCAGAAGGTGGAGATCCCCTTCACCCTGGAGCCCAAGGCCATGGGTTTTAAGGACGGCAAGGCTACTCTCACCGCCTCGGTGCGGGATCGCTCCTGGTGGGAGATGTTCCGGGGCCGCCTGGCGGTCTTGAGCCGGGAGGTGGTCATTGACCTGGCCCCGGCCACGGTCTCCATGCAGTCGGTGAGCCGCCTGCTTTACGCCGGGGGCACTGGGGCCATGGCCTACCACCTCAGCAAGCCGGTCCAGGAGTCCGGGGTACTGGTGGGGGGCGTCTTATACCGGGGCTTTGCCAATCCCAAGGGGACCAGCGGGGATTATGTGGTGCTGTTCCCGGTTCCCCAGGAGGGCCCGGCCATCCTGCCACTGGAGTTGGTGGCCCGCGCCGCCGGCCAGGAGGTGAAGCAGACGATTCCCTTGAAGGTGAAGCCCCGGAAATGGCGCCACGACCAGCTCAAGCTCTCGGATGCCTTTCTGGCCAAGGTGGCCGCGACTTTGCCGGTGGCCAAGCCGGGGGACCCTCTGGGAAATTTCTTGGAGCTCAATCGGGAGACGCGGCGCCAGAACCATGCGCAAGTGCGCCAGATCTGCTCCCGGAGCAGCTCCCAGCCCTTGTGGTCCGGCCCCTTCCAGCGTTTTCTGGGCAAGACCATGGCCGGTTTCGGGGACCGGCGTACCTATGTCTATCAGAACAAGGCCGTGGATCAGGAGGTGCACGTGGGGGTGGACCTGGCCTCAGTGGTGCACAGCCCGGTGCCCGCGGCCAACCGCGGGGTGGTGGTTATGGCGGAGCCCCTGGGCATCTACGGCAACACGGTGATCATCGACCATGGCCTGGGGGTCTTTTCCATGTACAGCCACCTGAGCCAGATAGCCGTGAAGGTGGGTGACCCGGTGGAGAAAGGGACGGTGCTGGGCCAGACCGGCACCACCGGCCTGGCCGGGGGCGACCACCTGCACTTTGGGGTGGCCCTCCAGGGGGAATTCGTGGACCCCATAGAGTGGTGGGACGGCCACTGGCTCAAGGACCAGGTGGATGGGGTCTGGCTCAAGACTGCCTCCCCGGCGGCTCCGGAGACGGTTCCGGTCGCAGCCGCGGCCCAGGAGAGTAAAGGCAAGAAACGGGTCGGCAAGCAGCCAGGCGGCAAGCGGCACCAGCGCCAACCGAAAAAAACAGCAGGTAAGCAATGATTATCAAGATCAATCCCGAAAACCCCCAGGAGCGCCTGTTGCGGCAGGCGGTGACGGCCCTCCTGGGAGGCGGCCTCATTGCCTATCCCACCGACACCACCTACGCGGTGGGCTGCGACCTCTACAATCTCAAAGGGATCGCCAAAATTTTCCAAATCAAGCGCCGGCCCACCAGCAAGCCCTTCAGTTTCATCTGCCATGACCTGAAGCATATCAGCGAATACGCCCAGGTGGGCAACTATGCCTACAAGATGATGAAGCGCCTGCTTCCCGGGCCCTACACCTTCGTGCTGGAGGCCTCCCGGCAGGTGCCCAAGATTCTCCAGACCAAGCGGCGCACGGTAGGCATCCGGGTGCCGGACCACCCCATTGTCCTCACGCTGGTTGGCCTGCTCGGGCATCCCATCATCAGCACCAGCGCTTCCCTCCCCGACGGTCCGGTGGAGAGCGATCCCTATGAGATCGAGGACAGGTTCAGACCGCACCTGGCTCTGGTTATCGACGCGGGCATCATCCTGCCCGCGCCTTCCAGCATCGTCTCCTTGATTGACGACGCCCCGGAGATCATCCGGGAGGGCAAGGGGCCGGTAGGCCTCTTCGCTTGAAAAGATTTAGACCGGGACCCGGCGAGCCGGTCTCCATCCGAGGAGAGTTATTAAGCAGAGCAAAAAAAATCAGTTCCCCTGCGCCAGTTGAGCTTGCGGCCACTCGCTTCAATAGTGCAATCCATTTAATGCTCTGATTAATAATGCCTGATGAGAAAATATCTTTATCTCCTGAGCCTTCCTATCTTGCTTCATCTGGCCATGGCGCCGGCTGCGGCAATGGATGTATTGCAGCACTATGAGAAAGTAATCTGGATTAACCAACACAAGCAGGTGGGGACCGCCTATGAAAACGGCAAAAAACTTTTTGAATTTCCCGTAATCACCGGCGATGATGAAACGACCACTGATCCGGGAATCTATTTGGTAAAATTGAAAGTTGAAGATTATTATTCAAAAAAATACCAAACCGCCATGCCTTATTCCATATTTTTCGATCTTAGGGAGAGAAAAGCCATTCACGGAGGGGAAGTACCCCCGCCCGCCGAAAGAGCCGAATGGGCCACCCACGGTTGCGTGCACGTGGAGGAGCCCTATATTGAACGGCTATTTGATTGGGTCGAGGCAGGGAAGACCGCGGTGGTCATCCAAGGGTGGAGAGATGAGGATTAACCGTGGTAAGGCCTGGGCGCATTTAGGCGCGGCGGCAGGGTAGGGGGCCCACCCTTGCTGGTCGTCTGATCTTTGCAGATGGCGGACGGTTGCCTGATCCTAACGCGGTTGTTACTTAAACCACGCTGGCAGGAAGGCCGGTTGGGGGTAGGTGAAGGCCATCAGGTTGGAGAGCGTTTCTTCGGTGTCATTGCCCAGCAGGTAATTCATGATGCTGCCTTGCTTGGGGGGATAGACCGCCTCCACCTTGCCCCGGATGCCGCCCAGGCGTCCGGCTTTTTCGATGGCGTCCTCGGGGTTCCCGAACGCATCCACCAGGCCTATCTCCTTGGCCTCCTCCCCGGTGTAGATTTTGCCTTCCGCCAGGGGCCTCAGCGTCTCCAGGGGTATCTTGCGATTGCGAGCCACGTCGCTTAAAAACTGTTGGTAGATGTTATCCAGCAGGTGCTGCATATATTCTTTTTCTTCCGGGGTCATAGTCCGGAAGGGGGAGCCCACATCCTTATAGCGCCCGGATTTCAGGGTGAAGAAATCGAGGCCGATCTTCTTGGTGAGGCCCTCGACGTTGGTGAACTCCATGATCACCCCGATGCTGCCGGTGGCGGTGCCTCTATCGGCCATGATGAGGTCGGCCCCGGAGGCGATATAGTAGGCTCCCGAGGCAGCCACGGTTCCCAGGGAGGCCACCACCTTCTTCTTCTTGCGGATCTTTTCCACTTCCCCGAGGATTTCCTGGGAGGGGCCCACCGCGCCTCCTGGAGAGTTGATGCGCAGGACAATGGCCTTGATGCTCGGGTTATCCCTGAAGTCGTCCAGTTGTTTAAGGATGGTGCGGGAATCGGTGATGACCCCCTTGATTTCCACCACGCCCACCTTCTCCTGGCTGGTCCCCCAGGCCATTTTGGCGCCATTCCCCAGAAATTGAGAGGCGAGGACGGTGGCGCCCACCAGAAAGAGGACCGCCAGCACGGCGATCAGGATGGCGTTCAACAGGGTTGATGATTTCATTGCCCGGGCTCTTCTCCGTTATCCTTAGTCTGCTTCTCTTCCATGGTTTCCCGAATCAGGTCGCCAATGTTGGTGGTGGCCTCGGTGCGGGAATGGAGGTAATCCCGGTAATGTGTCTGTTCCTCGTCGGTTTCGAGCTTGCGGACCGAAAGGCCGATACGCCGTTCCGTGGCCGAGCTATGGATCACCTTGGCCCGGATGGTATCCCCTTCCTTGAGGCCGGCAATCTTGTCCCTTCCTAACTCGGAGATGTGGATCAGGCCTTCGATGCCTTCTTCCACTTCCACGAAGAGACCGAAGTCGGTAATGTTGGTAATCGGTCCGGAGACGATGGAGCCCACCGGAAAGCGTTGATCGATGGTTTGCCAGGGGTTGGAGGCCAGATCCTTGATGCTCAGGGAAAAGCGCTCATTTTCCTTATCGATGTAAAGTACCTTGGCCTGTATCACCTGGCCCTTTTTGTAAATCTCCGAGGGGTGTTTGAAACGCTTGGTCCACGAGATGTCGGAGATGTGCACCAGGCCGTCGATGCCTTCGTCGATGCCGATGAAGATGCCGAAGTCGGTGATGTTCTTAATCTTGCCTTCGATGACCGACCCGACCGGGTATTTCTCGCCGATGACTTCCCAGGGGTTGGGTTCCACCTGTTTCAGGCTGAGCGAGATGCGCTTGCGGTTGGGCTCCAGTTCCAGGACGGTGGCCTCCACCACGTCGCCGGCGGCCAGCACCTGGGAAGGATGGCGGATCTTGCGGGTCCAGGACATTTCGGTGATGTGGATCAGGCCCTCTACTCCCGGTTCCAGCTCCACGAAGGAGCCGTAATCGGTGAGGCTCACCACCCTGCCTTGCACCCGGGCGCCCAGGGGATACTTTTCTTCCACGGTGGTCCAGGGGTCCGGCGCCAATTGTTTCAGGCCCAGGGAGATGCGTTCCTTTTCCCGGTCAAAACTGAGCACCTTGACGCTGATGGGATCCCCCACCTTGAATAGATCACCGGGGTGGCGCACCCGGCCGTAAGACAGGTCGGTGATGTGGAGCAGGCCGTCCAGACCCCCCAGGTCTACGAAGATGCCGTAGTCGGTGATGTTCTTCACCACCCCCTCCAGGGTCTTGCCCTCTTCCAGGGTAGCCAGCAAGGTGGCCTTGGCCTCATTTTTGGCCTTTTCCAGGGTGATCCGGCGGGACAACACGACGTTGCGCCGCTTGCGGTTGAACTTCAGCACCCGGAAGGAGAACTTTTCCCCAATAAGGTGGTCGGTATGGCGGACCGGGGACAGGTCCACCTGGGAGCCGGGAAGAAAGGCGATTATGCCCCCCAGGTCCACGGAAAGCCCTCCCTTGACCTTGGCCACCACCGTGCCGGTCACCTCGCCATCGTGGTTGTAAGCGGCACTGACGTCCTCCCAGACCTTGATCTTGGAGGCTTTATTTTTGGAGAGCATGAGGGCGCCTTCCTCATCTTCCCGGCTCTCCATCAAGGCCTCCACCTCATCCCCGACCTGGGCGGTGATGGCGCCTTCCGGGGTGGTGAATTCGTGGATGGGTATCTGGCCTTCGGATTTATAGCCGATGTCCACCATGACGAAGTCCTTGGTGATGGAGACGATGTGGCCCTTGACTACTTCACCTTCCTGAACCCTTCGGAGGCTCTCTTCGTAGAGGTCGCTCATCGATTCCATGTCCGACATCTCGGAGGCGGCTTCCCCCTGGGAAATTTCCATCGGGGCCGCCTCTACCGGAGCCGCCGGCGCCGAGGTGGCAGCTTCGTCCTCGGATTGTGGCCGGGTCTCGATTCCCTCCGGCTGGGTGTTGTTGGGCATCTCGGTTTTTTCCATACCATCCATGTCAGGTTGTCCCCCTTAAACAGGTTTACTCGGTTATTTTCCCACCGGCCGGTTTCCCGGCCGCAGACTGCCAAATTACCAATTAGACTTTCGGTGAGCCGGGCGACCCCACTACAGCTGGAAGCCGGTGCCACTGTCACCCTGGTTGCGCAGGAGCAAGCCCTGCAGCCTTCGCGGAGTGCCCCTAGGCTGCGCCGGCGGTTTTGGCGCCGATTTTCTGCAAGCAGAGTTCCACTACCTGGTCCACGGTCAAATCGCTGGTGTCGATGACCATGGCGCCGGACGGCACGCGCAGGGGCGCCTCCTCCCGGGTCTGGTCCTGACGGTCTCTGGCCGCCAGATCGCCTCTGATCTCCTCCAGGGAAGGCGGATCATGGTCCCCTTGCCAATCCCGTTGCCGGCGGAGGGCGCGGCTACTCAGGGTGGCGTCCAGATAAAACTTAAACCCGGCTTCCGGAAAGACCACGGTGCCCTGGTCCCGGCCCTCGGCCACCACCCCGCGGTCCCGGGCCAGGTGGCGCAGGCGCCCTTTGACCCACTGGCGCACTGCCGGCACTTTGGCTACCAGAGAGGCGGCCCGGCTCACTTCGGGGGTCCGCAGTTCCTGGGTGACCTCCCGTTCGTCGATGCACAGGTGAAAACCGGAAGCGTCGGCCCGGAGCCCCGGCTTAAAACCGGGCAGCAAACGCTCCAGGGTCGTGGGGTCGTTTACCTCCAGACCCAGGCGCCGGGCCTGCCAGGCCACGGCCCGATAGAGGGAGCCGCTGTCCAGGTACAGATAATTTAAGGATCGCGCCAGTTCCCGGCCCACCGTGCTCTTGCCGGCCCCGGCCGGGCCGTCGATGGTGATGATGGCCCGGTTCGCCACTCAGCCCATGATCCCCAGCGCCTGTTGCAGTGCCTGGAGGAAGCGCCGGTTTTCCTGGGGCAACCCCGCGTTGACCCGGATGTGGTCCGGCAGGCCATAAGCGTCCATGGCCCGGATAATCACTCCCTGGCGCAGCATAGCCTGGTAAACTTCCCGCCCCGGTTTGGGTACCCGGATCAGGATAAAGTTGGCCTGGCTGGGAATGTATTCCAGGCCCAGACGCCCCAGTTCCCGGCAAATCTCCGCCTTGCCGGCCTGCACCAGTTCCCGGGTGCGGGCCAGAAAGTCGGTGTCGGTCAGGGCGGCCCGGGCGGCCACCTGGGCCAGCCGATTGACGTTGAAGGGCATGCGCAGGCGGTTCAGGCAATCGATCAACTTGCTGGGGCCGTAGCCGTAGCCGACCCTGAGGCCGGCCAGGCCATAAGCCTTGGAGAAGGTGCGCAACCCCACCAGGGCCCGGTCTTCGGCCAGATAGGCCAGCCCGGAGGGCACCTGGGGGTCGTCGGCGAAATCGAGGTAGGCTTCATCCAGAACCACGGTGACCTGGGCCGGCAGGGCGGCCAGAAACTCCTCCCATTCTTCCCGCAAAAAGGTGGTGCCGGTAGGGTTGTTGGGATTGTTCAGGATGATAAGCCGGGTTTGGGGAGTGACGGCCCCGGCCACCGCCTGCAGGTCCACCCGGAAATTCTTGAGGGGCACCGGGCGGAAGATGCCGCCCACGGCCGCGGTTAAGAGACCGTACATCAGGAAGGTATGGGTGGTGCTGACGACTTCACCGCCAGCGGGCACCAGGGCCCGGACCAGCAGGTCCAGAATCTCATCGGAGCCGTTGCCGAAAACGAGCTGCCCCGGAGAGATCCCCAGGTGGGCGGCCAGATCCTCCTTTAGGTAATAGGCGTGGCTGTCGGGATAGCGGTGAATGCCTTGCAGGTTGGCGCTGATGGCGGCCAGGGCCTTGGGCGAAGGCCCCAGGGGGTTTTCGTTGGAGGCCAGCTTGATGGCGTTGGTCAGCCCCAATTCCCGTTCGAGTTCTTCCAGGGGTTTGCCGGCCTGGTAGGGCGTCAGTTGTGTGAGGTGTGGCAGAATTTGGGTGAGTGGGTTATTGGCTGCCATATGGGGTTAAGACCAAGGTTTGCCGGGGTCTGGGGTAAAAGGGGAACCGGGATGGGCGTTGGGCGCGCGGGTAAAACCGAAATTTTGGGCCAAACCCGTACCCCCGAAGCCACGTTGACCTCGGGCCGGGACTGCTCCTTCACCTAGTTTTATTAAGAATTAGCCGGTTACTCTTGGGAAAGACTCCTTTATTGCCAAAGTCTCGTCTGGAATACTGCCTATCGAATATAATTTACAGCAATTGGCTTAAAAACGCAAGAGTTTTTGCGGGGTCCGGCCCGGGTGGGGTGGCACTCGCCGCAACTGCTGGATCACCGGTTCGCCGGCGCCGGGATCGGCTCCCGGCTCTTGCTCCGGAAAACGTTTCTTTGGGGCCGAGAGCGCCTTCAACGGGCTGATGAGCCCCGGCGGCTGTCCCCGGGAAGCGCCGGCCTCATCACGTGGAGACGGCATGGCTAAACGACGCGTCCCCGGGTCCATTGACCCGGAAGGCCATTCCTGTTAGGGTGGGGCTAACTCTGTTTTTCTGGCGCTTAATATGCTTTATGCCAATCTTTACCTGGATAAGATCGACATCCGCCCGTACCTGACCCCGGAGGAATGCTTTCGCGCCGGCGCCTCCGACTGCGCCGGGCTGGCCGCCAGGCTCAAGGCGGGGGACGTCCGCCCGGAGGACTGCCCCAACCTGGCCCCCGGGAAGCGCTATGCCCTGTCCCTGGCCCTGCGGGCCCAGGAGGTCCTGCCGCCGGTGCCGTCCCTGGAGTTGCCGCGGCCGGTGCCGCCGGACCTCTTCGAGCTCAACCAGCCGGGCCCCGAGGCGCCACTCTTGGTCAGCGGCAACAGCGAATTGACCCTGACGGTGCTCAGCGGTCTCCTGGCCCTGACCATCAGCTCCTTCTACCTGCTCCTGGTGGACACCCGGGGAGATACCGCGGATATGGCCATGATCTACCGCAGCTTTACCCCGCAGCGCCTGGATCAGGCCTTGGAGACGCACCGGTTGGCCAGGCGGCTCAGCCTCCGTCAGCTCATCATCCCCGGGGTGCTGGCGCCCCTTAAGGAGGAACTGGCCGCTTACACCGGCTGGACCATCCGCCCGGGGCCCATCTGCGCCGCCGAATTGCCCCTGTTCCTGGGGGAGCAGTGGCAGCCGCCGCCGGGCGCGGTGGTTCCTTGAGGCCGGATACCCGCAGGTACGGATTTTTTTTGCGCGGGAGCTTGCCCCAGACCCGCGCAGGCCATATATTATGTATAAATATCAGCAATCAAGGGCTTCAATCTCGCATCGCATGGGTTGGAGCCCATTTCGAGTCAGCGCAATCTGGTGATGTTAATTTAATCAAATCTGGATAAGCCGTCTGGCGGCGTTCAGGGTGCAGAGACTGATGCAAACCATCCTGGTGGTGGATGATGACGAAGCCATCCGCACCCTGTTGCAGGAGGAGTTTAGCGACGAAGGCTATCGGGTGGTCAGCGCCGGCAATGCCCGGGACGCCTTGAAGATGGTGCAGGAAGAGGCCCTGGACCTGGTGATCCTGGACATTCGCATGCCCGGCATGGACGGCCTGGAGGCGCTGCCGCGCATCCTCGGTCTCAAAGAAGGCCTGCCGGTGATTCTGAACAGCGCCTATACCCAATACCAGGAAAGTTTCATGAGTTGGGCCGCCGACGCCTATGTGGTAAAATCTTCGGACCTCAGCGAACTCAAGGCCAAGGTCAAAGAATTGATCAACAGATAATGGACGGCCTGAAAGAGCTCACCACCATCATCATGGCCGGGGGCAAGGGCGAGCGCCTCTTTCCCCTGACCCGGGACAAGGCCAAACCGGCCATCACCTTCGGCAGCCTCTACCGGGTCATCGATTTCACCCTGTCCAATTGCCTCAACTGCGGCATTCGCCGCATCTACGTCCTCAGCCAGTACGGCAGCTTCTCTCTGGACCAGCACCTGCGGGCCGCCTGGGATATCATGCACCCGGACCTGGGGGAGTTCATCTACTCGATGCCGCCCCAGCAGATTATGGTGAGCCGCTGGTACCGGGGCACCGCCGATTCCATTTACCAGAACCTTAACCTGCTGCAGCATGAACGCCCGCAGCAGGTGCTGATCCTCTCCGGGGACCACGTTTACAAAATGAACTACCTGGAGATGCTGGATTTCCATCTCTCCCGGGACGCCGACATGACGGTGGCCGCGGTGATGGTGCCCCGCCGGGAAGGCAGCTCCTTCGGCATTCTCAAGGTGAACGCCGCCGACGAAGTGGAGAATTTTCTGGAAAAGCCCGCCCGGCCGCCGGGATTGCCCGGCGCCCCCAACTTCTCCCTGGCCTCCATGGGGGTCTACATCTTCCGGGCCCGGACCCTGGTGGAGGAGGTCATCAAGGACGCCAAAAAGAAGAGCAGCAAACACGATTTCGGGGGGGACATCATCCCCCAGCTGGTGGGGCGCAAAAAGGTCTTCGCCTACAACTTCCGGGACGGCGGCGGCCAGCCCCGCTACTGGCGGGACATCGGCCTGCTGGACGCCTACTATAACGCCCATGCCGACCTGCTGGGCAGAGAGCCCACCTTCAACCTCTTCGAGGCGGCCTGGCCCATCCGCTGCCGGCCGCAGCTTTATCCCCCCAGCCGGTACCTCTCCCCCGGCGACTGCCTGGCCGTGGGCGATTCGCTGATTGCCGCCGGCTGCACCATCGAGGGCACGGTGAACCAGGCGGTGCTCTCGCCGGGGGTCCGGGTGGGGCGCGGGGCCACCGTTTCCGGGGCCATCCTCTGGGACGGGGTGGAAATCGGCGCCGGGGCCACCGTGAACCGGGCCATCATCGAGGATGGGGTGAAGGTGCCTCCCGGCTTTGCCATCGGCAAGGACCTCAAGCAGGACGCCCAGCGCTTCCATGTCACCGAAAACGGCATCGTAGTGGTCCCCAACAACGTCATCTTGGAAGAGTAGCTTTAAGTCGCCCCCCTCCCCCTAACCCCCTCCCACCGTGGGGAGGGGGGAAAAAACCGGGACCCCGTTTTCGTCTCGCGCCAAGGCTTAGCTTGGGCACGCTCTTTTTCACTGACTACTGACTACTGCTCGCGCGCTTGCAAGGTTTTCCGGCAAGATGTATTAATTGGGCATTATGCGTCTGCAAGTCATGCGCGCCCAAGGTTCCCTGACCCCCACCCGCCTCTACCTGGTGCGCCACGGCCAGGTGGCCGAGGGCCACACCACCCGCTACCACGGCCACAACGACATCGGCCTCTCGCCTGGCGGCGTCCAGCAGTTTGAAGCCCTGGTGGCCCAGCTCGCCGCCGTACCCCTTAAAGGGATCTACTCTACGGACCTCAGCCGCACCATCAAGGGCGCCGAGATCATCAGCCGGGGCCGGGAACTGGCCCCTTTGGTAATCCCGGAGCTCCGGGAGCTTAATTTCGGGGTCTGGGAGGGCCTGACCTTCACAGAGATCCTGGAGCAGTACCCCAGCCAACTGGAGGCCCGCCTCCGGGACCTCTCCAGTTTTCGCATCCCCGGGGGCGAAAGCCTCAAGGACCTGGAAGCCCGGGCCCTGCCCCGGCTCCGGGAGTTGCTGGCCCGCCACCGGGAGGCCGCCTTCCTGATCGTAGCCCACGCCGGCGTCAACCGGGTCATCCTCTGCGAGGCCCTGGGCCTGTCCCTGAACCACATCTTCCGGCTGGAGCAGAACTACGGCTGCCTCAATATCATCGATTACTTTCCGGACTTGGCGGTGGTGCGCCTGCTGAACGGCGGGGTCAACGGCGCCGCGGTGGGGTGAGGCAGGGGCGACCTGCTGGCTCGCCCCATTATTTTATTACTTGTTTTATAGGCTTTTTAAGTAGGCAATGCATAAAGTAAATCACTAAAACATTTCTCTAAATTATTTTCCGGAAATGAAATATATTCGTAATCACTGCCTACTATTCCACTCTTGAATTCAATATTCTCTTGGCACAAAATAATTATATATTTTTTAATACCCCTTGCATATGATATTTCACTTAGAATCCATGATCCATCCCCTGGTGTTACAAGACAAATGAAGATATCTTGTGAATTTATTTTTTCTGCTACTTTGCTAGGAATATCTCTGGCTTCGTAACCTGTGCCCTCAAGTATATCGAATCCTAATCGTCTTAAAAATGTTGACAGGATGGCCGCGAGTTTATTTCCACATTCATCGAATCGATGCGCTATGAATACTGATTTTTTTAAAGACGAACGCGTGACTCTGGTTGATCTATCAACTAGCGGATTACTTGCTTTAAATATATCTTTTATCTTATCATGCAACGCACTAATTACATGGGAATCTTTAGAATAAATTGATACTTCAATATTCGATCGGTAAATTTCCATCTTTATACAAATTAATTCTTTATTTTTTATCCAATGAGAATGGATATTGATTGGAAATGAATGAGGATGTTCCTCAAGATTGATTATAAAATCATTATAATTTTCGGCATAAAGTCTACGTGTATCGTCAATTTTTATACCATAGGAAATTTCGCGGTCGCTTATGCTACTTTCTACGAGGGATGAATTCTCTAGGTATTTTCTTAGATTAATAAAACATCCTAGAATATTCAGATCCGACGGGTAAACAGAATATTCCCTAGAATCTTGCATATTATTTACCTCCTTAATTTATTCTATTAAAGATAGATTTTGCTAAATAATTGGTGAATGCATCTTGATCTTTTGAATTCCTTAAATAAAGAGATAGATCCTCTTCATCCTGGTCGTAGTAACCGGGAAAGCCCGTGGGCGCCGCGCCCCCTGGGCAATGGACCAGGGCGCGCAAATGAATGGCCGGGATCAGGCGCCAGTCCGCGTCCTCCTGCAAAGGGCCGGGAACCCGCTCCTCCACCGTGGCGATCACCAAGCGGGAGGCCCTGATGGCCAACGGCCAGTCCGCCAGCCGGGGGATCAGCAGATTTCCCAGGTCATCGCCTTTACTACCGTGCACCAGGGTGACGTCCGGCGTCAGCGCCTTGACCACCACCAGGTCTTCGCCGCTGAACGGGTCCGCCAGGACCCGGAAATTGGCGTTGACCTCCAGATAGACCGATGCCAGGATCCCCCGCACCGGCAGAAAAGGGACGCCCATGCCCCCCGCCTGGAGGGCCCGCAGCAAGGCGCCTCAGGGATACTCCCGGCACGCCAACCGTCCCTGCTCCACGGCCCGGCGGAAGTTAGGGGCCACGCCATATTCCTCCAGGACCACCTGGGCAAAATGGAGGCGGTCGGCCAGGCCGGCCCCCACCGCCAGGTCGACGTTGAGGCCCCCGGTGGGCACCGTGACCAGTCCCAGGTTCCGGCGGCCCTGGCGGATAAGTTCCCGGATCAGGGCCATGGGGGCGGCCTGGGTGTGGCCGGTCAGGGCTACCAGGTCGCGGTCTTGCACCAGGGCCGCGGCCCCGGCCAGATCAGTCCAGACAGGTGGCATGGCGGTCTCCCGGAATGGGATGCTGGTCCAACAGGGCCAGCAAGTTCAAGAGAATGCGGGCGGTGGCCCCCCAGATCAGCTCCCCGTCCCCGCGCCAGTCACAGACCCTGGTGTTGCGCCCCTGGTATTGGTAAGCTCTGCTGCTCCAGCCGGCCGGGTCAAAAAAGCCTTCCAGAGGCAGCAGCAGCAACCTTTCTACTTCCTGGGGATTGAGGTGGAACTCGTAAGGGTGGGGGATCAGGCCCAGAAAGGGGGTGATGTGATAGCCGGTCATGGTGGCCACCGGCGCCAGGACCCCAAGTAATTCCACCACCCCGGAGTCGAGGCCGATCTCTTCCCGGGTCTCGCGCAGGGCGGTGCCCAGCAGGTCCGGATCCTCCGGGCCCCGCACCCCCCCGGGAAAGGAGATCTGACCCTGGTGATCTCTGAGGGTAAGGGTGCGCTGGGTGAAGAGCAGATGAGCCTTTCCCACCTCTTTGAAAAAGAGCGGCGCCAGCACTGCGGCGGACACCAGGTTAGGCGCCGCGGCAGCTTCAGGCGGATGCGGCGCCAGGCGGGATTTCAACAGAGAGACCAGGGAGCGGCCCATGGCCATACTTATCACGGAAATTCCCGGCAGACAAGAGAGCGGCCGGCTCTTAAAATTCGAGATGCTTCACTCCGCCCGGGATGATATTTTCGGGCCGACCGGGTGGCCCGATAGCTTCCGGAGCCGCCGGCTGGAAGCCCTGCCACTGCCGCGCCGCCTCGGCCTGGGGGCCGGGCTGATTGACAATGGCAGGTGTGAAACTTATGTTGAGGGAAACCCGACGGCGTCAAGGCTCTTTTCACCGCAGCCCGATTCCGGTCTGAATCCCTGAGCCGTCTCAAAATTTCCAAGGAGAAGGCCCCATGAAGATGCAGGAATACATGCTCCAGGCCCTGAAAGATGCGCTGCAGATGGAGTTGGAGGGCCGGCAGTTCTACCTGGAAGCAGCCAAGAAAGTGCAAAACCCCGGGGTGCGCCAGATCCTGGAGTATCTGGCGGAATCAGAAAAGTACCATATCGACAAGTTCAACGAAATCTACCGGGACCTGGAGAAGGACCCGGCCTGGACCGAGTCCATGGCCGCCTTCAACCCGCCCCACCACGAACCCTATATCTGCGTCCTGGGCATGGCCCAGGCGGGCCAGGAAACGGGTGGCAAGGACGATCTCCAGGCCCTGCGCACCGGCATTAAGATGGAGGACTGCTCCATCGACTACTACACCAAACTGGCCCGGGAGAGCAAGAACCCTCTGGCCCGGCGCTTCTTCATGAGCGTGGCCCATGAAGAGCGCGGCCATTACCTCACCCTGATGGATATGCACAACTACCTGACCCTGCCGGAAGACTGGTTCTACGTGAAGCAGATGAGCAATGTGGATGGCCAGTGATTAAACCGGAGGCCAGAGGCGGAAGCTTTAGGAAGATAACCGGGTGGAACTGATCGTCATCGGCTCCGGCACCGGGGTGCCCTCGCTGCGGCGGGGTTCGCCGGCGCTGGCGGTGAAGGCCGCGGGCCGGGTTCTGCTCCTGGACCTGGGGGCCGGCACCCTGCGGTCCATGCTGCGGCAGGGCCTCAACTTCAACCAGATTGACATCCTGGCCCTGAGCCACCGCCACCCCGACCACGTGGGGGACCTGGTTCCCTTTCTGTTCGCCACCCGCTACGCCCTGGGATATACCCGGCGGGAGCCCTTCTGGGTGCTGGCGGCCCGGGGTTTTGCCGGGTTTCTGGAGCGGCTTAAGTCCGCCTTCGGCGATTGGCTGGAGCCGCCGGCGGGTCTTCTACAACTCCGGGAGCTCTCCCCGGACGGCCCCGATGAAGCGGCTTGGGAGGGTTTGCGGGTCAAGAGCGCCCCCACCAACCACATTGATGGCAGCCTGGCCTTCCGCCTGGAGGCCGGGTCCCGTTCCCTGGTCTATTCCGGAGACACGGACGAAAGCGACTCCCTGGTGGGCCTGGCCCGGGGGGCCGACCTCCTGGTCCTGGAGGCGGCCAACCCCATCAAGATCCCGGGCCACCTGACCCCGGCGGAGGCCGGACGTCTGGCGGCCCGGGCCGGGGTCCGGCGCTTGCTGTTGACCCACTTTTATCCCCCGTGCGACGAGGTGGACGTGGCGGCCCTGGCGTCCCGGGAGTTTTCCGGGGAGATCCTCCGGGCCGAGGATGGCTTGAGGATTGACTTGGAAAATTAGGGTTGCCCATGAGTTTACGGTTCAGGGGCGCTGGGGGCCGAGACGGCTCACCCTTAGAGCAAACCAGATGGGAGCAGCGCCTGCGGCGGTTCTGGGGAACGCCGGTTTTCAGCCGGTCCCGGGCGTCAACGGGAAGCCCGGGCTCTCAGGAAATTTATTCCGATTTTGGGCTGGCAACCCGGTAAGACAGAGGCTTAATCCCTGTGCCGGGGTGTGAAACTTGATTTATATAAAGGAGTTTGAGAAGATCACTGGGAAGGGGCCGGAGGCTGCCGGGATGCCGGAGTCCCCGGGCTGAGGGTGGTGGCCGTGAGGATTGCTGCGAAGTGCGTTACCCGGCGCGGGCTGGGCCGACTGGTGCTGGTGGTCCTGGTGATCGCCGGCCTGGCTGGCTGCGGCTCCAAGATCAGCAAGCAAAATTTCGACCAGATCAAGCTGGGCATGACCCAGGAAGAGGTGCAGGGTATCTTGGGACCGCCCAGCGAAGCCAGCGGCGTTGAGATTCCGGTGTTTTCGGGAACCATGTCCAAATGGACCCAGGGGGACACGATTATCACCGTGCAGTTTGTTAATGGCAAGGTGGTGGCCAAGGAATTTTCCCAGCCCGGGGCGAAATAGTTTTCTGTTTACTAAGTGGGCTAAAATCGGCAATCCGCCGAATGAACTGCCAGATGAGCCGAAGAGTTGAATAATCGGCTCAATTGAGCCAGAGGTGAGAGAGTTGCCCATTATTACCATTTCCAGGGGATCTTACAGCCGCGGCAAGGAGGTTGCGGAGAAACTGGCCCAGGATCTGGGCTATCAACTCCTTTCCCGGGATATTCTCCTGGAGGCCTCGGAGCGCTATAATATCCCGGAAATCAAGCTGGTCCGGGCCATCCACGATGCGCCTTCAATCCTGGGACGCTTCTCTTATCAAAAAGAGACCTTCGTGGCTTACATCCGGGCGGCCCTCTTGCGCCAGGTCGAGAAGGACAACGTGATTTACCACGGTTTGGCCGGCCATTTCCTGCTGCGCGGGATTCCCCACGTGCTCAAGGTGCGGGTCATTGCCGACCTGGAGGATCGGGTCAAGGAGGAGATGAAACGGGAAAAGATCTCGGCCGCGGCAGCCCGGCGGATTTTGCAGGAGGACGACCAGGAGCGCCGCAAATGGAGCAAATACCTTTATGGGATCGACACCTGGGACCCCGGCCTCTATGACCTGGTGATCCGGGTCAAGTGCGTCACAGTGGACGATGCGGTGGACCTCATCAAATACGCCTTGAAAGGCTCTTGCTTTCGGCCCAATCCCGAGAACCCGGGGTTGGTGAAGTTGATATCCCTGGCAGCCCAGATTGAGGCGGCCTTGATCCAGGAAATCCCCTCGGTGCGGGTGGAGGGCAAGAAGGGCGAGATCTTCATTTACCTCAAGAAGGCCTTGTGTGGAGACGAAGAACTCATATCCCGGATCAAGCGCCTGGCCACCAGCATCGCCGGTGCCGAGATCAGGATTGCCTGCCTGGTGAAACCCTATGCGCCTTGAGAAGAGGCGGCGCTCTCGAGCCGGTGTAGCATTGAACCCTAACTTGCCGCGCAGTTAAATAACCCTCTGCCATTGAGAAAGGAGTCAGCAACGTGTCGATTATTACCATTTCCAGGGGATCTTACAGCCGCGGCAAGGAAGTTGCGGAAAAACTGGCCAAGGATCTGGGCTATCAACTCATTTCCCGGGATATCCTGCTGGAAGCCTCGGAGCGCTACAATATCCCGGAATTCAAGCTGGTCCGGGCCATCCACGATGCACCTTCAATTTGGGAACGGTTCACCTACCGCAAAGAGCCTTATGTGGCCTATATCCGGGCGGCCCTCTTGCGCCAGGTCCAGAAAGGCAATGTGATTTACCATGGGTTGGCCGGGCATTTCCTGCTGCAGGGGATTCCCAACATTCTCAAGGTGCGGATCATTGCCTCTATGGAGGATCGGGTCAAGGAGGAGATGAAGCGGGAGAAGATCTCCGCCGAGGAAGCCCGGCGGATTTTGCAGAAGGACGACGAAGAGCGCCGCAAATGGAGCAAATACCTTTATGGGATCGACACCTGGGACCCCAGCCTCTATGACCTGGTGATCCATATCCAGTGCATCCATGTGGACGACGCGGTGGACATCATCAAATGCACCTTGAAAGCCCCTTGCTTTCAGCCTACCTCCGACACCCAGAGGTTGATAGATGAGAAGTCCCTGGCGGCCCGGGTGGAGGCGACCCTGATCCAGGAGGTCCCCTCGGTGGAGGTGGAGGTCAAGGATGGCGAGGTCTTCATATACCTCAAAAAGCCCCAGTTCGAAGACGAAGAACTCATGGCCCGGGTTAAGCGCCTGACCGCCAACATCGTCGGCTTTAAGGGCAAGATTAGCTGCCTGATGCGGCCCTAGGCCCTGGCCGGCGCCGGCCGGAGGTAGGAGGCAATTATGACTCTAAAGGACCAACGCATCGTCATCATCGGCGGCTCCTCCGGCATAGGCCTGGCCACCGCCAAGGCCGCGGCGGCCCTGGGAGCCCAGGTGGTCATCGGCGGCCGCTCCTCCGAGAAGCTGGAGAGGGCCAGGCAGGAAATCGGCGGCCAGGTGACCGGCCTTGCCGTGGATGTGGGTGAGGAGGCGCAGATCCAGACTTTTTTCGCAGAGGTGGGCAAGTTCGACCACCTCACCACCCCGGGGAGCACCCTCCGCGGGGGACCGTTCCTGACCCTGGACAGCGCCTCGGCCCGGGCCGATTTCCAGAGCAAATTCTGGGGCCAGTACCTGGCGGCAAAATATGGGGCTCCCGGGCTGCGGCCCGGCGGGTCGATGGTCTTATTCTCCGGCATGTGGAGCCAGCGGCCCCCGGCCGGGGTGGCTACGGTCGCCGCCATCAATGGCGCCATCGAGTCCCTGGCCCGGGCCCTGGCAGTGGAGCTGGCCCCCATCCGGGTCAACGCCGTGTCCCCGGGCCTGGTGGATACCCCCATCTTCGCGGCTCTGGACCCGGCCCGCCGGGAGGAAAGGTTCCGGGCCTTCTCCGAGGCGGCGCCGGTCAAGCGGGTCGGCCGCCCGGAAGACGTGGCCGAGGCGGTCCTTTACCTGATGGGCAACTCCTTCACTACCGGCAGCACCCTGTATGTGGATGGCGGGTATCTGCTGCGTTAGATTGTCCGTGGTCAGCCGCAGGGGCCGTGTGGCACCGGCTTCCAGCCTGCGAGGGGGCCGCCCGGACGACCACGCTGGGGGTCTTTGTCCTGGCTGACCGCTCACAGGGGGGATGCTATGAGAAACGGCCTGATTTTTGGATATCTTCTGCTGATGATCCTGGCCTTAACTTCAGGTATGGAGGTGCAGGCGGCAATGGTGACCAAAGGCGTGGAATACCAATATGACGGCACCGTCTTTAAGGGCTTTCTGGCGTATGACGACGCCTTGCCGGGCCGGCGTCCCGGGGTTTTAGTGGTCCATGAGTGGTGGGGCCTCAACGATTTTGCCCGGCAAAAGGCGGAGCAACTGGCCGGCCTGGGCTACGTCGCCCTGGCCGCCGATATGTATGGCCACGGTCTGGTCACCCGGGATCCCCAGGAGGCGGCCAAACTGGCCGGGGCGTTGCGGGGCAACCCCGCCCTGCTGCGGGCCCGGGCCCAGGCGGCCTTGACGGCCCTGGCCCAGACCCCGGAGGTGGCCCCCCAGCGTCTGGGGGCCATCGGCTTCTGCTTCGGCGGCACTACGGTCCTGGAGCTGGCTTATACGGGCGCCGCCGGCCTTAAGGGGTGGTGAGCTTCCATGGCGGCCTGACCGCGCCCACCCCGGAGGAACTCAAGTCCATCAAGGCCGCCATCCTGGTGCTGCACGGGGCCGATGACCCCCACGTCACCGGGGCGGCCATCGCCGCCTTCCAGGAGGCCATGAGGAAAGGGGGCCTGGACTGGCAGATGGTCTATTTCGGCGGTGCGGTGCACGCCTTTACCAATCCCGCCGCCGGGGGCGACAAGGCCAGCGGGGTGGCTTACGACCCCCGGGCGGCCTGGCGTTCCTGGCAGTACATGCAGGATTTCTTTGAAGAGATCTTTGCGGCTAAAAAGCAGTGAGCGGTGAGCAGTGAGCAGTAAAGGCGCCGCCGACCTGGGGAATTTCAGCTATTAATGGGAGCCTCTTGGGGTCCCCCCAGTTAGCCCTGCTCCCCCGATGGGGGAGCAGGGGCCCCGATGATTTCCGGGTCACTAAATTCGAAATAAAATGAAGCCGCTTATATTGTTAATTGCGCTGATTCTGTCATGCCTGCCTCTTTCAGCTAAGGCTACAGGTCTGCCCAAAGGCGCAGAGAGCCAGTTCGCGCAGGTGAATGGCATTCGCATGCATTACGTAAAGATGGGAGAAGGCCCTTTACTTATTCTTCTCCATGGCTGGCCGGAAACTTGGTATCAGTGGCGCAAGGTTATGCCGGCTCTGGCGAGCAAGCTTACTGTTGTGACTCCAGACTTGCGGGGATTGGGGCTTTCAGAGAAGACCCAGACGGGATACGACAAGCACACTGTTGCCAATGATGTTGCAGCATTAATAAAGCATTTGGGAGAAAGATCCGCAATTGTCGCAGGCCACGACATGGGCGGAAAAGTTGCCTATGTCTTGGGTCTGTTGCACCCCGAACTTGTGACGAAACTCATATTAGTGGATTGCATGCCGCCTGGAATGGAGAATATGGATCCCGCCAAAGGCGGGATGTGGCACTATGGATTTCATATGGCCGCGGAATTCCCGGAGATGCTGACTAAAGGCCGAGAACGGGAATATATTTCAGCGCAAATGACGAAGTGGCTGCACCAGAAAGATGCAATAACCCAAGAGGCAATCGATGAGTATGCTAAGCACTACGCCAGCCCAGGTGGGATGACCGCCGGATTTAATTACTATCGCACCTTGCCTGACGACGCCAAGTTTCTTGCGGCTTATGCAGATCGGAAATTCTCCATGCCGATACTGACGGTTGCGGGGCGATATGGAGTTTCGGATAATCTATTCAAGGCGATGACGCCGAAGGCCGACAATCTCAGGGGTACCATTGCCGAAAAAAGTGGACATTTTGTGCCGGAGGAAGCGCCGCGGTTTTTGATAGAGCAGATACTGAATTTCGCTCAGGTTGGTAAAAACGGATAAAAATACCCAAGATAGAAGCCTATGCCATGCTCCCCCCGCTTTCAGACATTAAAGCGAATCTCGATGACGTCCCCTTCCCGAATTATGTAGTCCCGGTCCACCAGCCGCACCAGGCCTTGGGCCCGGGCCTCCTGCCAGTTGAAGACCTTCATTAAGTCCGGGTAGCTGACGATATCGGCCTTGATGAAACCCCGGGCCAGGTCGGAATGAATCTTGCCGGCGCAGGTGACGATGTCGGAGCCTTCCTTAATCGGCCAGGCATGCACCTCTTTTTTGTCCGCGGTGTAAAAAAAGGTGATCCCGGCCTTGTGCAGGGCCCCTTCGATGGCCTCCTGAACCCCGGGTTGGCCTTCGACTATGACGGTGGGCTTCAGACTCAGGGGACCCAGCGATCTGAGAAGGGCCGCTTCTTCTTCAGAAAAATCGAGGTCGCAGAGTGGCATCTCCTGCTCCAAATAGCCCAGGCAGCGGTTCAGCAACTCCTTTTCCCGGTCATCTGCGGTTTTATCCCGCCGGGCTTCCAGCTTTTCCATATCCAGGATCAGCAGATCCAGGACCTTCTCCCGGGAGACTAGAAAGGCATCGGCCTGCTGGCAGTCTTCTTTAATGAATTCCGCGTAGAACGGAGAGACCTTCTTGGGCGCAAATTTCTTATCCAGGGCAATCACCCGCTCATCCTGATATTTAACCTTGCCTTCCGGGAGGTCCACCCCCAAAAAACAGATCTTCATGGTCTTTAACCTCCAATTGCGGGCGGACGAGACGGCTGCCCCACCTGGGCTCTATTCTTTAGTATACCGAATTCCAGTGCCGGGCCCCATCCCGGCCACCGGGCCTTTGCCAAGAAAAACCGGCAGGATCAGCGATCCTGCCGGCTAGGGGATCATTCGGCATTTCTGGCGGACCCTGCCTGGAAGGGACCCGGATGCGCCGCATTGATGGCAATAGTCTATTTTCCGCCTCTGCCAAAGGGCCTTTGACCTTGATTGGCCCTCCACAGAAAACCAAAACAGAAAACCGCTAACCGCTTTTTAGCGACCCCGCGGGCCGCCCCCTAAGGTTAAATCTTCATGACGTTTTGGGCCTGGGGTCCCTTGGCGCCCTGGACCACCTCAAACTCCACTTCCTGGTTCTCTGCCAGGGACCGAAAACCGTCGCCGGTGATGGCGCTGAAATGGACAAAGACATCGGGACCGTCTTCCCGGGAGATGAACCCAAAACCCTTGGCGTCATTAAACCATTTAACCTTCCCTTTTTCCTTCATGGTGCCTTTTCCTCCTGAAATGGTAAAGCCGTCCGGCCCTTAAGGCCGCACCAACTGAGAAGCAGTCAGACCAAAAAAAAGGAGGGTATTTAGCATACCCTGCCGAGTGGCTCCCGGGGCGCCGCGCCCCGCCTTCGTCCGACATGCTAAAGATACGGAGAAAATCTAACAACAGATTTCCCCGCATGTCAAGAAATTTGCAACCTCCGGGAAAATTTCCAGGTGATTTAGGTCATCTGAGGCGCTTCTTGGGGGTCAATGAGTGCGGGCCAGCAATTCTTCCGTGATCAGCCGGAAATAGGTGGACTCGGGGCAGGGGCCGAAAATCTCCAGGTTTTCCTGGGCCTTGAGGGTGTGTTGGCGGGCCAGGGCGCGGCTATGGTCCAGAGAGCCGTACCGGTCGAGAAGGTGGCGCAGCTCCGGGGCCATTTCCGGGGTCAGACCCTGAGCCATCTCCTGGAGCCTTTCACGGTCCCGGGGACGGGCCTGGGCCAAGGCGTGGATCAGGGGCAGGGTGACGCGGCCTTCCCGCAAATCGGCGCCCACCTCTTTGCCGATTTCCCCCTGGTCGCCGGTGTAGTCCAGGAGGTCGTCCACCAACTGGAAGGTGATGCCGAGATGCAAGCCTATCTGGGTCAGGGCCTCCTCCTGGGCCGGCGGCGCCCCGGCCAGGATGGCGCCGATCTGGCAGGCCGCGGCCATGAGGATCGCGGTCTTGCAGGTGATGACCTCAAAGTACTCCGCCTCGGTGATCTTGAGGTTGCCGGTGTGAATCAGCTGCAGGATTTCCCCTTCGGCCATTTGGGTAGTGGTCTGGGCCAGGACCTTGAGGATCTTCAGGTGATCGGTGGTCACCGCGATGGACAGGGCCTTGGAAAGGAGGAAATCCCCCACCAGGATTACCGCCTGGTTGCCCCAGATGGTGTTGGCGGTGGTGGCGCCGCGGCGCAGCCGGGCCGCGTCGATGACGTCGTCGTGCAACAGGGTCGCGGCGTGCAGGTACTCGAAAATAGTGGAGAAGTCCACCAGGTGGTCGCTCTCCTGGCCGCACATCCTGGCGGCCAGGATGAAGAGCAGGGGCCGTACCCGTTTGCCGCCGCTGAGCAGGATGTGCCGCCCCACCTCGGCGATGAAAGGCACGTGGGTCTGGAGATTGGCCTTAAGGGCCGCATCGATGGCGGCAATGTCCTTCTCCAGGGCGGCTTTCAGCAACCTTTTGGGGGAGGCGATCATGTGAATAAATTAACTGACATCCCTTGGGAAGTCAATTTATTAGACGCAGCCGTCGGGTGCGGCACTGCCGCCTGGCGCCGGGCAATCCATGGGGGCGCCCTTACCAGGCTGGGGGCCGTTGCCGCTTGCCGCCCTGACCTCCCCCTAATCGACAATTTCTCCCAGCAGGTCATAGGGCAGGGCCCGGGTCAGCCGCACCGCCTGGAGCTCCCCCACCCGGCCCTGACCGGCGGTGAGGTACACCTGGCCATCAATCTCCGGGGCCTGGCTGATCAGACGGCCGCTGAGAAGATACTGGGACTCCGGGCTCTCCCCTTCCACCAGTACCGGCTGCACTGTGCCCACCAGGGCCTTGAGGCGCGCCTTGACGATCCCCGCCTGGAGGGCCTTCACTAGCCGGGCCCGCCGCCGGGCCAGGCGGCGGGGCACCTTCTCGGCAGAATGGCTGGCGGCGGCGCCGTCTTCGGCACTGTAAAGGAAGACCCCCAGATGGTCGAAGCGCAGCTCCTCGAGGAGTTCTGTCAGGGCCTGGAAGTGGGTTTCGGTCTCTCCAGGGAAACCCACCAACACCGTGGTGCGCAGGGTCGCCCCGGGCAGGACCTCCCGGATCAGGCGCACCCGGTCGATAATCTGGGCTCGGGTGTAGCCCCGCCCCATGCGCCGTAATACTTCATCGTGGCCGTGCTGGATGGGGATATCCAGATAGGGGCAGATGCGGGGCTCGGCCGCCATGACTTCCAGCAATTCCCGGGTGATGCGGGTTGGGTAGCCATAGAGGAGGCGGATCCAGCGGAAACCTGGAATGGCTCCCAGCTCCTGGAGCAGGGCCGGCAGCCCGGGATGGCCCGGAAGCTCCGACCCGTAAGCGGTGGTGTCCTGAGCTACCAGGATGAGTTCTTTGACCCCGGCGGCGGCCAGGGCCGCGGCCTCCGCCACCAGGGTCTTCAGGGGGCGGCTGCGGTAGGGGCCCCGGATCCGGGGAATGACGCAAAAGGTGCAGCGGTGGCTGCAACCTTCGGCGATCTTGAGGTAGGCCAGGTGCGGGGGGGTGGCGGGGTAGCGGGCCTCGGCGCCGGAGTAGGCATAGGGCGGGGCATCGTCAAAGAGCCGGGGGGCGTCCGCCCCCGGCCTCTGCCCCAAAATCTTTACCAGTTCGGGAAAGTTGTGAACCCCGATGAGATAGTCGGCCTCGGGAAGCGCGGCGGCCAGAGGCTCCCCAAAGCGCTGCACCAGGCAACCGGCCACCACCAGGCGTTTGGAGGGATCGGCCTCTTTGTGGCGGGCCAGAGACAGGACGGTATCCACCCCCTCCTGGCAGGCGTCCTGGATAAAGGCGCAGGTGTTCACCAGGAGCAACTGCGCCGCCTCCGGGGCCGCGACGACCTGCCAGCCTTCCTGGCTGAGGCGGCCCAGCATGATCTCCGTGTCCACCAGGTTCTTGGCGCAGCCCAGGGAGACGGCGTAGACGGTAGGACGGTTCCCGCTTTCCGGCTTTCGGTTTTCGGTGTTCAGGACGTCTAACCCCTGCCCCCGGATGCGATAGATTGCCACACGCAGGCTAAAGCCCGCGGCTACCTACCTCTCCGCTCATTGACACGAAACTCCTGCTGCTCACTGCTCACTTAAACGATACCACCGTCCAGGCGTCCATAGCCGCAAACATGATAATCCAGAAGGCCAGTTGGAGCAGGCAGGCCCAGCCCCGGCGCCGCGGCGTGGTAAGGACCCGTTTCTCCAGGGCCTGCATAAAATTATACATGACGGCGCACTCCAGGGCAAAGGGCAGGAACCCCAGGTAGCCCAGGACCGGCATGGCGAAGATCCTGCCGAAGTTCAAGACCGGCAGGGTATAGACCCAGCGGGCCGTGGCCGGCCAATTCCAGGCCTCCCACCAGAGGCCGGTAAGCAGGCCGGCGGTCATGAGGCAGAGGTGCTCCCGCCGCTCTCCATCGAGAAAGGCCTGAATAAGGGAGCGGCCCCCCAGCAGAGGGCAGAAAGGGTCCAGGAGCAGGAGCCAGGCGCCCCACACCAGAGGGAAGGCAAACCCGGGCCGGATCAGGGGCAGGATTAACGCCGCGGTCCCGCCCAGCAGGGCTAAAGGTTCCCAGGCGAAGGGCAGCCGCAGGGGCCGGCCCTGGACTCCCCGCCAGGCCCCCAGGGCCTGGAGACCCTGGGCGGTGAGCAGGACGCCGGGCAGCACCGTGGCGAAGGCCAGGGCGTAGCCCGGCCAGCGCAGCCAGGGAGTGGCCACTACTCCCACATAGACCCAGTTTCTCAAGACCAGGTTGCTGGCCTCGAAGATGAGCCAGAAGCTCACGGACCAGAAGGCCATCTTGCAGAGGGCCCCGGGCCGGGACAGCAGCCAGGAATCGCCCTGGAGGTGAAAAAGCAACCCATCCCAAAACAGGATCAGGGGATACCAGGAGAAGAAGTAGAGCCATTGGAGCAGCTCCCGGCGGTCCCAAACCACGGCAGCCAGCCCCGCCCCCCAAAGGGCCAGGGCCAGCAAAATTTCGCCATGTGCTAATTTTCTTTTAATCAACATGGGTTGTCTTAGATATTAATGATAACAACATTTTAGCATTTTGAAAACCCCTCCGGGCCCGGGGCGGGCCGCCCCGGGGGCCTAATTTTTCCTTGATTTGCTGGAAAAATGCTGCTATACGGAAAAAACCCGAAATATTCGGGGACCGTCTGGGGGAGCAAAGGTTATCAGTCCGGAAATTCCGCAGTCCCGGAGCAGGGTTATGAGAAGACGCCTGAGGTTGTTGCGCCTGAGCGGGGTAGTCTGTGGCCTCGGCTGTCTGGCCTGGCTGGCCGGTTGCGGCGGCGGGCCCAAGACCGACCTGGCCAAGACGGAACCTCTGGCCCAGGAGCAGATGACCTTGGCTCCGGTTGCGTCCGATGAGTCCCTGGCCGAGGAGTTGAACGGCAAACACCTGGAGGAGCTCTACGCCAAGAGCGGCATCCCCGGCTGGGACCCGGGTCTGGAAGAAGAGTTGAAGCAGTGGGAGCATCAGGTCAATTTCGATGTGCCCATCCAGATGAACAAGCAGGTGCGGGCCTACCTGGTCTATTTCTCCACCGAGCGTAAAGAGGTCACCAAAAATTATCTGGCCCGCTCCACCCGGTATCTCCCCATGATCAAAGAGGTCTTCGATGAGAACGGCCTCCCGGAAGACCTGGCCTATCTCGCCATGATCGAGTCCGGCTTCAACTGCAAGGCCTATTCCCCCGCGGCCGCCTCGGGTATGTGGCAGTTCGTCAAGGGCACCGGCCTGCGCTACGGTCTGACCGTCGATAGCTATGTGGACGAGCGCCGGGACCCGGAGAAATCTACCCGGGCCGCGGCCAAGTACCTCCTGGACCTCTACAAACAGTTCGGCTCCTGGTATCTGGCGGCCGCCTCCTACAACTGCGGTGAAGGAAGAGTGCAGCGGGAGTTGGACCAGAGCAACCACAAGAATTTCTGGGAACTCTCCGCCAACATGTGCCTCCCCACTGAAACGAAGAATTACGTGCCGCAAATGATCGCGGCCACCATCATTGCCAAGAATCCCGAGAAATTCGGCTTCGGCAAAATCCCTTATCAACCTGCGGTAAAATTTGACCGGGTCCAGGTGGACGAGCCCACCTCCCTGAAGGCCGTGGCCTTTGCCACCAACCGGCCGGAGGAAGACGTTCAGGCCCTTAACCCGGAGTTGCTGCGGGGCGTCACGCCTCCGGAGAGCCCCCACTATACCTTGAACCTGCCAGTCAATAGTAAGGAGCTCTTCAACCGCAACCTCACCTTGGCCCGCATCGAGAATCCGGCGGTGGCCTCCCGCCCGGTGCAGACCGCCAGGAGCAGCAACCGCCAGTATTCCCGGAGCCGAGGCCAGACTTCCCACCAGGCGGAGACCAAGGCTCCGCCCCCGAAATCCAGGACTTTCGCCAAGGTTGCCCCGTCTTCCCGGGCCGGAACTGCCAGCGCCAGGAAGAGCGGCCAGCCGGGGGTCAAAGAGGCGCCGCGCCTGGTGCAGGCCTCCATGTTTGGCGGGCTAGCCGCGGCCCCCCAGGCGAGCGCCGCGGGCCGGGCCAAGGAAAAGACGCCGGCCAGGGTGGCCAGGACCGGGGCTAAGAAGCCGGCGCCGGCCGGGTCCAGGAAGGGTGAGGCGTCCGTCAAGGTAGCCGCCCGGACCAAGGCCGGGGGGAAGATCGGCGCCCCCGCCAATAGACCCAAGGACCGGGATAAGTATTCCAAGGCTAAGTCTCCGGCCTTGCAGGTGTCCCAGGTACGCTGATACCAATTTCCCAGAGTTGCCGGAGCACCGTCCGGGCCTGCCAGGGTCGCCTGCGCCTGCAGGGCGTCCATCTCTAAATCCTGCCAAAAAAATTTCCCAGTTCCCTTGATTTTCCAAAATAATTGGTTATACTAATAAATTAGTCCTGAATTAGCACTAACCGCTACAGAGTGCTAACAGACATTCTTAATTTACCCTGAGGAGGTTTTTTGCATGAAGGTTAAACCCTTGAATGATCGAGTCTTGGTCAAACGGACCGAAGAGATCCAGGTTACCAAAGGCGGCATCCTCATCCCGGATACCGCCAAGGAGAAACCCATCGAAGGCGTAATCAAGGCGGTGGGCCCTGGCAAGATGAGCGAGCAAGGCCAGCGCATGGCCCTCCAGGTCAAGCCTGGCGACCGGGTCCTGTTTGGCAAATACGCCGGCACGGAAATCAAGGTGGAAGGCGAAGATTATCTGATGATGCGGGAAGAAGACGTCCTGGCCATTATCTCCTAAAGTTCGCCCGGCCCACTTGTCTCACCCGAACCGATAAATTATGCACCTATTCAGATTTTTTTAAAGGAGGACGGTAACAATATGTCTGCCAAAGAGATTAAATATGACGTCAAGGCCCGGGAGGCCATGCTGCGTGGGGTCAATACCCTGGCGGAGGCGGTGAAGGTAACCCTGGGTCCCAAAGGCCGCAACGTGATCCTGGAAAAGTCTTTCGGCGCCCCGGCCATCACCAAGGATGGGGTTACCGTGGCCAAAGAGATTGAATTGGAAGATAAGTTCGAGAACATGGGGGCCCAGATGGTCAAGGAAGTGGCCTCCAAGACCTCGGATGTGGCTGGCGATGGCACCACCACCGCCACCATCCTGGCCCAGTCGATCTACCGGGAAGGCTCCCGCCTGGTGGCTGCCGGCACCAACCCCATGGCCCTGAAGCGTGGCATCGACCAGGCAGTGGCCGCGGTGGTGGCGGAGCTGCACAAGATCTCCAAACCCTGCCGGGGCCAGAAAGAGATCGCCCAGGTGGGCACCATCAGCGCCAACAACGACGCCTCCATCGGCAACATCATCGCCGACGCCATGGCCAAGGTGGGTAAGGAAGGCGTCATCACCGTCGAGGAAGCCAAGGGCATGGAGACCACCCTGGACGTGGTGGAAGGCATGCAGTTTGACCGGGGCTATATCTCCCCTTACTTCGTCACCAATCCCGAGAAGATGGAGGCCAGCCTGGACGAGGCCGTCATCCTCATCAACGAAAAGAAGGTGAGCGCCATGAAGGACCTGCTCCCCTTGCTGGAGCAGATCGCCAAGATGGGCAAACCCCTGTTGATCATCGCCGAGGACGTGGAAGGCGAAGCCCTGGCCACCCTGGTGGTCAATAAACTGCGGGGCACCCTGCAGGTGGCGGCCGTGAAGGCCCCGGGCTTCGGGGACCGGCGCAAGGCCATGCTGGAAGACATCGCCATCCTTACCGGCGGCCAGCTAATCTCGGAAGACATGGGCTGGAAGCTGGAAAACGTCACCTTGAAAGAGCTGGGCAGCGCCAAGCGCATCAATATCGACCGGGATAATACCACCATGATCGACGGCGGCGGCGACCGGGCTGCCATCGAAGGCCGGGTGAAACAGATCCGGGCCCAGATCGACGAGACGACCTCGGACTACGACCGGGAAAAGCTCCAGGAGCGCCTGGCCAAGTTGGTGGGCGGCGTCGCGGTGATCCGCGTGGGCGCGGCCACCGAGATTGAAATGAAAGAGAAGAAGGCCCGGGTGGAAGACGCCCTGAACGCTACCCGCGCCGCGTCGGACGAAGGCATCGTCCCCGGCGGCGGTGTCGCCCTGCTGCGTTGCGCCCCGGCCCTGGCGGCCCTGAAACTGAAAAATCACGACGAGAACATGGGTATCAATATCATTAAACGGGCCCTGGAGGAGCCGATCCGCCAGATCGCCAATAACGCCGGTTTCGAGGGCTCCGTGGTGGCCGAGCACGTCAAGGCCGAGAAAGGCAACATGGGCTTCAACGCCGAGAGCGGCGAATACGAGGACCTGTTGGCCGCCGGGGTCATCGACCCCACCAAGGTGACCCGCTTCGCCCTCCAGAACGCCGCTTCGGTGGCCTCGCTGCTCATCACCACCGAGGCCATGGAGGCCGAAAAACCCAAGAGAGAAGGTGCGATGCCCCCCATGCCCGGCGGCGGTATGGGCGGTATGGGCGGTATGGAAGGGATGTACTAAGATAGGTGGAAGACCACCAACCTCGTATGAAAAAAAGGGCGACCCGACGGGTCGCCCTTACTTATGAGGGTTGGCTGGGGGGGGTGGGGGAGGGCAGGGCCGCCTTACCAAAAATCTTGACCCACCCCCCACGATCTTTTTCCCCCTCCTCAACTGCCCGCGGCGTTAAGGGCCGGCTGGTAGAATTTCCGGGTGTATTCCCTCACCATGCGCCGGGCGCTGAAAGTGGGACCGAGGCTCTTCAT
>JBKQLU010000059.1:0-8442 GCA_052326585.1 Desulfobaccales bacterium
CCATGGCATGAACTTCAAGAGGCGCTGCTGGGACTTGGGCCGGGCCTGTGCGGGGCGAGGCCTGCCGGTCCGTTTTGCCCTGTCACCGGAGCGCGACTATTATATCAAGCACCACAGGAATTTCGCCGGATCGGGATGGGTCTGGGTCAAGAAACCCTCCGACCTGGAAACGGTACGCAGGATTTGCCTTAGCCTGCAAGGGGTTGAGGAAGTCATCACCAGGGATGAGGCCGTATCCAGATTCCGCCTTCCCGGAGAGTATATCGGTGATCTCATGGTACTGGGAGACCGCGCCACGGTCTTCGGGGACCTCGAAACTCCGGAGGAGGAGTTGCCAGACACCTACCGCGCCCACGGTTCTTTGTACGAATCGGATGTGCCGCTGATCATTTACAACTGGAATGGAGACCTCCCCGAACCGGGATTTTTCCATTACAACCTCCATCTCACCAGATTCCTCTTCCGCTGAGCCGGCCCGGTCAAGTGAAATCGTTTCTCACTGCCCTCGGCCATTAATTCTTAGATCTAACAGGAGGATAATGGGATGATCAACTATCTAGAACTAGTTCTCAGGCTGGTCCTGGCTGCCGTCCTGGGGGGGATTTTGGGGCTGGAACGGGAAGTGCGCGGCCGGGCCGCCGGCATCAGAACTTATCTCACCATCTCCTTAGGATCGGCCCTCATAATGCTCATTTCCGAATACTACACTATCTCTTACGGGCTGCCTCCCAAGTGGGTAATGAATGATCAGGGGCGGATCGCGGCTCAGGCCATCAGCGGCATTGGCTTCCTCGGCGCCGGGGTTATCTTGCGCTATAAAGACCACATCCGGGGGTTGACCACCGCGGCCTGTATCTGGGTAGCCTGTGCCATCGGGCTGGCCATTGGGGGTGGGTTTTATGTATTCGGCCTGCTCGTGACCGGATTAACGGTCTTTTCTCTCATAATGCTGAAGCATTTTGAACTAAAGTTGAAGAAGGATTGGTATAAAGAAATTACTGTGGTCTCCGAGGATATTCCCGGCCAGTTTAACTCTATCCAGAAAGTTATTGAGAAGTACGATATTAACATATCTAATTTCGGGTACGCCAAAGATCTGGAAAAGAAAGAAGTGACTGCCAACTTTTTCCTCCAGGGACGTGACGTATCCCCTTACCTATCGCTCAATCGTCAATTGATGCAGGAAATAGTGGAACTCAGCGGAGTCAAAAGAGTCGATTTATTATGAAGGAAATAGAAAAATAATCCTGACTCATTACTTGCGCTTCTCCTCCCCCTCCGGGGCAACAGAAGGGTGGGGGCGCTCCCGTAACTTGATATTGCCGTGGTCTCCGGCATGGTCAAATTACGATCCTGCCTTTTTTTCTCAAAAGTTTGAAAATTTTCAATGTGTCGATCGCTGCTATGACTGGGAAATTATCAAAATCCTGAAAACTTCCCCTATCATTCCATATCTGGAACTTCTATTTTTGCTCCGATAATTTTCGCTCCTGGCAAGCTATATTCAGTCCCACGAGCAAAGAAGCGGCATTCGCTTTTCCTCTATCGCACCAATACCCTTGTGGTGCTCGCCAAGGGCCCTTAAGCTCCATCGCAGTAAGGCATTTTGGTCCTATGGGTGCGGTACGCTAAAATTTTTGAAAAATTTACTTTTCCAGGAGACTTGCGCTATCATGGCATCGAAAAGAGAATTAGGCTTCAAGCAACAGAAATTCCGAGGGATTCTTTTCAGGGAAAGTGGTACAAAAAACCGTTTTGGGACCACGATGGCTAAGGCTGCGGCATAATCTCCGATGAATCAAGAACCACTAGAAATGACCGCCGAGGAAAAGTCCCAGTGGGCGGAATGGGACCGGGGGTATAGCTATTGGCGAAATCGAATCTTTTCTATCTTGTGGATAACTTACGGGTCTTTTTACCTCTGCCGGCAAAATTATGCGGTGGCCATTCCCGGGATTATCAAAGAGTTCGGCTGGAGCAAGGCCCAGTTGGGCGCCATCGGCACCGCCATGTTCTGGTCTTATGCCCTGGGTCAGCTTATCCACGGCCAGCTTTCCGAAAGGTACTCTTCCCGGGTTTACCTTTTCATAGTCATGATCAGCTCGGCGCTGCTGAATCTCCTGATGGGTCCGGCCGTGGCGGTGGGGGGAATGCTGGCCATGGGGTCGGTGTTGGCCCTGAATGGCTTTTTCCAGGCTGGAGGCTGGTGCAACTGCGTCAAGACCCTCGCCCAATGGTTCCCTCCCAAGGCCCGGGGCAAAAGGATGGGAATCTATGGAGCCTCTTATCCGGTCGGTAATGTAGCATCCTGGCTGCTGGCAGGATATTTAATCGCCAATTATGGTTGGCGTGCGGCCTTCATTTTGCCGGCCCTGATTTTTGCGGCCCTTGCCTTTTTAAACTTATTTTGGGGCAGAAATCGGCCGGAAGACGTGGGCTTGCCCCCCATCGAAATCTATGAGTCTTATGGGGAGTTCGCGGGGCTGACCCTGGAGCAGATCAAGTCCACAATCAAACGCAAGAAGGAAACGGATGAACATGCCGGCTTTGCCTTCACCCTTAAACAGACAGTAGCCAATCCCCGGGTCTGGGCAGTGGCCTGGGCCTTTTTCTGCGCCGACCTCATCCTCTACGGTTTTCTCCTCTGGGCCCCCACCTATCTCTTCGAGGTGCAAAAGGCCGGCATCGCCCTGGCGGCGTACACGGCCCTTGCGGTGCCCGCCTTTGGCATTGCTGGGTCGGTCTTTTCCGGTTGGGTGAGCGACCGCTATTTCGATCACCGCCGCGCCCCCCTCTCCTGCATATTAATGGGAACCCTAGGGGTCCTGGCCATTATTTTCTTCTATGCGGTTCCCCCTGGGGCCTGGGTATTAAGCTTCATTATTTTGGGGTTGATCGGTTTCTGCAACATGGGGGCGCAGATCCTCCTGGTGGGGGCTGCGCCCATGGATTTTGGCACCAGAAAAGCCGCCGGCGCCGCCGCCGGGTTCATCGACTCCTTCGGCTATTTCGGCGCGGGACTTGCCGGCGTGGGCGGCGGTTGGCTCACCGACCACTTCGGCTGGGTGGCGGCCTTCTGGTTTTGGATTATCGCCGCATTTGTCTCCGCCGCGATCTGTGGCGCACTCTGGACCTATAAGCCGCCGCCGGGGAAATACCTCTAGGACCTGCCAAATCTTACCTGACAATTGGGAAAGGCCTCGTTGAGCAGAAATAGCTAAGGCTGCGGCATAATCTCGGTTTAAGTTTACCCATACCTCCCGGTAATATAATCCTCCGTCCGGATATCCGTGGGGCGGGTGAAAAGCTGGTCAGTGGAGCCGAATTCGATAAGTTCGCCCAGGAGCATGAACCCCGAGTCGTCCGAGGCCCGGGCCGCCTGGTGCATGTTGTGGGTAACGATGATGATGGTGTAGTGCTTTTTGAGTTCCTGCATCAGCGCTTCGATGCGCAGGGTGGCCAGGGGGTCCAGGGCCGAGCAAGGCTCGTCCATCAAAAGAATCTCCGGTTCCACCGCCAGGAGCCGCGCAATGCAGAGGCGCTGCTGCTGCTCCTCGGTGAGGCTCAGGGCCGAGACCTTGAGCTTGTCCTTTACTTCCACCCACATCTGCACGGCCTCCAGGGAGCGCTCCAGGATGGCGTCCAGTGCGGATTTCTTAGGCCGGCCATGCAGCCGGGGCCCGTAGACCACATTGTCGTAAATGGACAGCGGGAAGGGGTTGGGCCGCTGGAAGACCATGCCTACCCTCTTGCGCAGTTGGGTGAGGTCCACCTCCGGGGTGAAGATATCTTGCCCGTCGATGATCACCTCACCTTCGATACGCACTCCTTCGATGAGGTCATTCATGCGGTTCAGGGTGCGCAGTAAGGTGGATTTGCCGCACCCGGAAGGGCCAATCAGGGCGGTGATGGTGCGGCGCTGAAAAGCGCCATTGATCTCTTTCAAGGCATGAAAGTCGCCGTAATAGAGGTTGAGATGCCTGAGGGTGATGAGCCCTTCGAGGGGGCAGAGTGGGACGTTACCCGAAGCGGCCGGAGATATAGTCATCAGTGCGATTATCTTCAGGGACGGTAAAGACCCGCTGAGTGTCGCCCACCTCCACCAGGCTTCCCATCAGGAGAAAGGCGACGCGGTTGGTGGCCCGGGCGATCTGCTTGGTGTTGTTGCTCACCAGGATGATAGTATAATGCTTTTTCAATTGAGACAAGGTTTCTTCTATTCTCGCGGTGGAAATGGGGTCCAGCCCACTGGTGGGTTCGTCCAGCAGAATGACTTCGGGCTCCATGGCCAAGGTGCGGGCCAGGCATAAACGCTGCTGCTGGCCGCCGGAGAGCTTCAGGGCGGAATCCTGAAGGCGGTCCTTGACTTCTTCCCATAACTGGGCCGTCTTGAGGCTGGCCTCCGCCAGAGCGGCGAGCTCCCCCTTGTCCTTTTTGCCGGCCAGACGGGGAGCCAGGGTGAGGTTTTCCAAAATGGAGCGGGGCAGGGGCACCGGCTTGCTCAGCACCAACCCCACCCGGCGGCGCAGGCGCACTAGGTCGTAATCCGGGGCCAGGAAGTCTTCGTCGTCCAGCCAGGCGCCGCCCTCCACTCGCGCGCCGGGGATAAGATCGCACATGCGGTTCAGGACCCTGAGAAAGGTGCTCTTGCCGCTCTTAGACGGCCCCATGAGGCCGAAAATCTCCCCGGAGTGGATCGTGAGCGACAGGTCGGCAATGGCCGTAAAATCGCCGTAGTAGAGGGAGAGGTGTTCGACCCGGATTTTGGCTTGGGCTTGGTCAGTCATAAGAGTTCAAGGTGGGGCGGGTACGTGCCCGCCTCCTATGGCGGCCACAGAAGGCCTTATAGTTGACTGTTGTTTGGGATGAACTCAAGTGTTAGCCTCCTACTCACGAATATTTTTTCATCAGCCGGTGCATCATGGTATAGGCTGTCAGGTTGATGGCTAAAATCGAAATCACCAGGACTGCGGCGGTACCGTAGGCATTGGGCATGGAGAGGCCTTCCCGGGCCAGGATGTAGAAGTGCACCGCCATAGTGCGGCCGGAGTCGAAAATCGTCACCGGGGTGCGCAGGGCGGCGCCGGCGGTGAACAGCAGCACCGCGGTCTCCCCCAGGGAGCGGCCGACGCTGAGCATGATGCCGGTGGTGATTCCCGGCAGTGCCACGGGCAGGACGATGCGGGTGACGGTCTGCCACTGGCTCATCCCAAGGGAGAGGCAGACCTGACGATACTCCAGAGGCACCGCTTTAATCGCCTCTTCCGAGGTGCGGATGATGATGGGTAGCACCATGATCCCCAGGGTGAGGGCGCCGGAGAGCACCGACCAGCCGAAACCCAACTTCATGACAAACAGGACAAAGCCGAACAGGCCCAAAATGATGGAGGGCACCCCGGCCAGACATTCGGCCCCGAAGCGGATGATACGGGTGGTCCAGCCTTCCCGGGTGTATTCGGTCAGGTAGATGGCGGTCCCCACCCCAAAAGGGGCCGCCAGCACGATGGCCAGGAGCGTGATGTAGGCGGTAGCCACAATGGTGGAAAAGATGCCGCCATGCCGGCCCATGTCCTGGGGTTCGTAGAACAGGAACCCGAAAGTCACCTGGGGCAGGCCCTTGATGAAGATGTCCAAGATGATGAAGACCAGGATGAGCAAGGTAAAGCCGGTCAAGGCCCACAGCAGGGTCTTCATCAAAGTTTGGACAGTTCGGGGTGGCAGGCGCATGGGCGGTTTACCTCCGGCGGGTGACCAGGGTGGCGCAGAGGTTGAGGATCATGATGATTACAAATAAAACAATGCCGGTGGCGAACAGGGCCTCCCGGTGGCGGCCGGTGGCGTAGCCCAGCTCCAGGGCGATGTTACTGGTGAGGGTGCGCACCGGGTCCAGGATGGAGACGGGCAGCTTCAGGGCATTGCCCGCCACCATGATCACCGCCATGGTTTCCCCGACCGCCCGGCCCATACCTAGGATGATGGCGGTCATGATGCCCGAAGCGGCCGCGGGCAGCACTACCCGGCGTACCGTTTGCCATTGGGTGGCCCCCAAGGCGATGGAGCCCTCCCGATAGAGGGCCGGCACCGCGCTGAGGGCGTCAATGGAGATACTGATGATGGTGGGCAAGATCATGATGCCGAGGATGATGGCCGCGGCCAGGAGCGATAGACCGGGCCCGCCCAGGTAGTCCCGGATCAGCGGGACCAGCCAAACCACCCCCAGGAAGCCATAGACCACCGAGGGAATGCCGGCCAGGAGCTCCAGGGTGGGCTTCAGGACGAGCTTCAGGCGGGTAGAAGAGAATTCCGCCAGGACGATGGCGCAGCTCAGACCCAGGGGCATCCCGATGACCATGGCCCCCAGGGTCACTAGCAGGGAAGAGACGATCATGGCCAGGATGCCAAAGTGGCCTTTGGTGGGGGCCCAGTGGCTGGAGGCCAGGAAATTTTTCAGGCCGGCAAAGTAGATGAGGGGCGCGCCTTCCAGAAAGATGAAGATGGTGATGAGGGCCAGGGAGCTGATGGAAGAAAGGGCAAGGAAAAACAGCACCCGTTCGATGAATTTGCCGCGTTGCATTACTGGACCCTTACCAAGCCTTCTTTTTCCAGGATTTGCTGGCCGGCGGGGCTCAGGACGAAATCGACGAATTGTTGGCAAGAGCCGGTGGGGGCTTCCCGGCTGACCAACAGGAAGCGGCGCCGCAATCTATAGGTATGATTCCTGATATTCTCCGGGGTGGGAGCGACGCCCTCGATGGTCAACGCCTTAACCCGGTGGTCCACCAGGCCGGCGGAGATATAGGCGATGGCGTTGGGGTCGCCAGCCACGATCTCTCGCACCGCGCCGTTGGAGTCCTGCACCATGCCGGCGGGGCTCACTTCGGCCTTCTCCATCACCAGGTGTTCAAAGGCCTCCCGGGTGCCGGAGCCCTCCTCCCGGTTGATGACGTCAATTTCTCGGGGTGGTAGGCCAAAGTCCCGCCAGTTGGTAAATTTGCCCATGAAGATCTCTTTCAATTGGGCGACGCTAAGGTCGTTCAGGGGATTGGCAGGATGGACGATGACTGCGATGCCGTCATAGGCGATGGGGACCTCGATGAGCTGCTTTTCCGGGCCGAGCAGCTCCCGAGAGGAGGCCCCCAGGTTGGCAGCCCCCTGAGTGGCGGCCTGGATGCCGGCGCTGGAGCCGCCGCCCTGCACCTCGACGCGCATCTCCGGGTGTTGGTGCATATAGATTTCCGCCAATTTCTCGGCGAAGGGCTGCACCGAGGTGGAACCGGCGATGCAGACGGCGCGGGACGCAGGCCCAGGGCCGCCTTTACAGCCCCAGGCCCCCGTTAGGAGCGGCAGGCTAAGGAGGCACACTAATAGCAGGTGCGGCAGGTTAGCCGGCCGCGAGTCGGGAGGCTCCCGGTATGGCGTCAAGGTATCCCTTACCTCCGTTGGGCTCCAGAGCAATAAGGCTCAAACCATAGCCTCATAATTAAAGGGTTTTCTGAAACCCCGGGGCGCGGAGAAATTCTGGCATTGAACACGTAGATTATTTCACCATCATAGACAAGCTTCAACCTTAAAGAACCTTAAGCATCACAATCGAGATTGCAGACCAGGATTTAGCTCGCCAATCAAAAGTAATGGCTCATGTCCAAAACTTTTCAGGAACATGCCAGTTTCTTCATTAGGCCCGGGGTCTGGTGTGCCTCCCCGAACCGGGAGAAGGGCCGCTCGATTACTTATTGCTCGAGAAGCGCTGGCAGGAATTGCTGCACCGGCAGTCTGATCCCGCGGCCTGGCTCACGGATTACTCCGCCGGCAGGTGCAAGGAGAAGAGGCTCCCCGCCCCCGGGGTGCTGGCCACCGTCACCCGGCCGTGGTGCGCCTGGGCAATGTGCTTGACGATGGCCAACCCCAGGCCGGTGCCGCCGACCTTGCGGCTGCGTCCCGCATCCACCCGGTAGAACCGTTCAAAGATGCGGTCTAGTTGATTCTTCTCGATGCCTACCCCCTGGTCCTGAACCCGGACCACCACCTCGGCGCCGTCCCTGAGAGCCTCCACCTGCACGGCGCTGCCCGCGGGGCTATATTTGACCGCATTGTCAATCAGGTTCACCAGGGCCTGTTCCAGGAGCGGCGCGTTGATCCGGGCTCGCAGCTTCTCCGGGCAATTCAGCCGGACCGTGATCTCCTTGGCCGCGGCCTTGGCTGCACAGATCTGGATGGCGGAATCCAAGACGGCCTTGAGCCTGCCGGTGGTGAGAAAGACCCTTCCCCGTTCCGCATCCTGTTCGATCCGGGAGAGGCTCAGAAGATCGTCGATGATCTCATTGAGCCGATCGGTCTGCCGGGAGACGATGCCCAGGAAGTTCTGGGCATTCTCCGGCTCCTGCATGGCGCCGGCCAGTAAAGTCTCCACGAATCCCTTGATGGAGGTGATGGGGGTCTTCA
>JBKQLU010000060.1:0-40393 GCA_052326585.1 Desulfobaccales bacterium
TCTGCACGTGCCGCCGCTGGCGGCTGTACTTCGTGCAACTCCGATCTTTTGGTGCCGGAAGGTGTAGGGCATACAGACCTACTCAAGTTCAGCTATGCTGTCGCTGGCCAGATGCATCTCTACCTCAACTACGCCAGCGAGCACTGGGCCAAACCCGGCGAAAACCCGTCAGTCGGCCTGATCCTTTGTGCGGAGAAGGGTACTGCGGAGGCGCAATATGCCCTCGACAACCTACCCAACAAGATTCTCGCCGCCGAGTACCAAACCGTCCTGCCCGACGAAAAAATCATCGCACATGAGTTGGATCGCTCACGCCGTGAACTGGAACAATTACTGCGGCCCGCCCCACCAAAGGCTGGCAGGGCCAAGCAGGAGCCTGGGAACGAGAAAAAAAGAAATCGCTTTCATCCCCTCCCCCTTGAGGGGGAAGGGTCAGGGTGGGGGTGATTATTTTTTTGGGATCTCAAAATTTTATCCCCCTCCCCTCTAAGGGAGGGGGAATTTTTAGGGTCAGATATATTAAGCATATTCCCGAACATTATAATCGCGATGCTAAACAGCTAAGGGCGGCTGCGCTAGTTCTTGCCGGCCAGGGCTCGCCCCGCCTTAAGGAGCAGGGCCGCCGCCGCCTCGACCTCGGCCCGGGTGTTGGGCCGGCCCAGGCTGAAGCGCACCGCGCCCCGGGCTCTCTCCGGACTCACCCCCATGGCCGCCAGCACCGGGGAGACGGATTCCCGGCCGGCGTGGCAGGCGGACCCCAGGGAGGCGGCCACCTCCGGGACCCTGGCCAGCAGCTCGCCCCCGGAAATCCCGGGAAAGGAGACGTTCAGGGTGTTGGGCAGGCGCTCGCTCTCCGGGCCGTTCAGGGCAAGTCCAGGGAAGCCGGCCTTGAGCCGCGCCCAGAGCAGGTCGCGCAGGCCTTGCAGGTGGACGGCGTTGGTTGCGCCCTCCTCCCGGACCAGCCGGCAGGCCTCCCCCAAGGCCACGATATAGGGGATATTTTCGGTGCCGGCCCGGCGTCCGCCTTCCTGGGAGGCCCCGTGGAGCAGGGGGGTGAGGCTGGACTCCCGGCCCCGGCGCACGAAGAGCGCGCCCACCCCCTTGGGTCCATAAAACTTATGGCCGGCCAGGGTGAGGAAATCGACCGGCAGTTCACTCACATCCACCTTAACCTTGCCCGGGCTCTGGGCGGCGTCGGTATGCAGCAGCGCCCCGGCCTCCCGGGCCACTGCGGCCAACTCGGCCAGGGGCTGGAGGGCTCCGGTCTCGTTGTTGGCGTGCATAATGCTGATCAGGATGGTGTCGGGGCTTAAGGCCCGGCGCAGCTCATCCGGGTCCACCCGGCCTTGCCCGTCCACCGGCAGCACCGTCAGGTCAAACCCCCGGGATTCCAGGAACCGGCAGGGGGCCAGCACCGCGGGGTGTTCACTGGCCGCGGTGATGATCCGGCCCGCCCCCCGGCCCAGGGCCACGCCCTTGAGGACCGTGTTGTTGGCCTCGGTGGCCCCGCTGGTAAAGACGATCTCCTCCGGGGTGCAGTTCAAGAGCGCCGCCACTTCCTGGCGGGCCCGGCGCATGGCCTCGGCTGCCCTGAGCCCCAGTGGATAATCGCTGCTCGGATTGCCGAACTCCGGCCCCAGGAAGGGCTGCATGACCCGGGCCACCTCCGGGGCCACCGGGGTGGTGGCGTTGTAGTCCAGGTAAATCATGGCCTATCCTCCTGTTGGCCCGCGGCCTTCTTGGATTGACACCGCCTTTCAGAATTTGCTATTTTAACATAAAAAGGGCCTGGCCAGTGGGGTATCCTGGCCTGCTGGCGGCCGTTCTGCTCCCATGAGCCATACCTTGTCCCCCCGTTTCTATCGCCTGAGCCGCTGGTTTTGCCGCCAGACCCTGGGGCGTTATTTTTCCCTGGAGGTCCGGGGCCTGGAAAACCTGCCGGCCCAGGGGCCGGCCATCATCTGCTCCAAACACCAGCGTTGGGTGGACATCCCCCTTATCGGCATGGCCCTGCCGCCGCCGCTGCACTATATCGCCAAGGCGGAGCTTTTTCAGTATCCGGTAATCCGGGAACTGTTGGGGGCCTGGGGCGGGGTGCCCCTGGACCGCAACCGGCCGCGGGCCACCCTGTCCTCTTTTAAGCGCCTGGCGCCGCTGCTGCGAGAGCGGGCTTACGTCGTCCTCTTTCCCGAAGGCACCTATTTCCGGGGCAGGGTGGGGCCGGGCAAACACCGCCTCATCCAATTGCTCCTCAAGCTGCAGAACCGGGATGGCTTGGGGCTGCTGCCCTTCGTGCCCGTGGGACTGGTTTACCTGCCGCAAGCTCGCGGCTGCCGGGTGCAGGTCTCGTTGGGCCCGGCCCTCATGGCTCCCCGGGCGGGGCAGGCCTCCCCTCTCACCTCCGGCCTCATGGAGCAGATCGCCCGCCATTCCGGATTCTAAACCTTTCTCCCTTCTGAAACCGCGCCGGTTTTGCCTCTCTGCCGGCCCCCCGGCAGTGTGCCGCGGCTTAGCACCGCCCGGTTTTCTCTGCCGAATCGCCTGGATTTTCCTTCACCCCATGCTTAACTTGCAGAGAACGAAACTTGGGAAGGTCTTAGATCATGAGAGCAGGCTGGCAATTTCTTTCCCGGCGCTGGTGGTGGGTGCATTTTCTGGGGTTTACCGTGGTCTATGCCGCCGGACGCCTGACGGCCGCCTATTTTAAGGGGTGAAGAGATGATGCGCTACTTCTCCTACGTCCGGTGGCCCAGATTGGGGTGGTTCATCCTCCACGCCACTGCCGTCGTCCTCTTATTTCTCCTGGGATATTCGATGAAATTTTAGGTGCAGCCGATGAAAACTCCGCGTCATCTCCTCTGGATAGCCCTGGTCGTCATGGGATTGGGCGCCACCATGCTGCATCTCAGGATCCATCCGCCCCATTCGCTCACCTATCTCTGGCCCAACCTCTTCTCCTGGATCCACCTGGTGGTGGTGAGCCTGCTTTTTCTGGACCGGCGGACCGCCCTGCTGGGGGTCATTCTGAACAGTTTCCTGGCCTATCTGGGGATCATCATGATGGCGGATTTCTCCATCAGCGCCACCCTGGCCGGGAAGATTAAGGTCATGCCAGGGGTAGATTTCTTCGGCTGGCTGCTGCAGACGACCTTTGCGGATATCGCCATCCTGGTGGGCGGCCTCATGGTGGGCCTGGCCCTGTACCAGGTGATGCTGCTGGAGAGTGATCAGCGCAGTGGGGGATAACGGCTTTAAACCGCGGCTGCTCCCGGTCCAGGCCAGGGCCGAATCAGCGATTGCCAGGCGTCTCCAGAAGAAAAGGCAGGGTTTCACCTCGTCTTCCTGCTGTCGAGGCGGTTCCCTGCCTTTTCGGGCGCAAGCGCCAACCATGACCGCGGCTCAGCTCCTGGCCGCGGCGAGCTTCACTTTTGCTTATTTTTCGGGACCGCGGGGCAATCGATGGTTGCCTTACAGGTCGTCTTTCCCGGGGTTTTGAGCCCCGGGCAGTCGATCTGCACCTGGCACTGTCCCTTGGCCCCCGTGGCCGGGCACATTTGCTGGTTCTGAATGGGCTTCTGCTCTCCCGTTCCCGTTTTGGGCGGTTCAGTCGCCGCCTGGCTCACAGTCACCATAGCCAGGAACAGCAGCCCGGCAGCTCCTGCCATGCAGGCTCCCAGCCGGGAAGATATTAATCTCCGTATTTTTTCCATTATTCCCCTCCCTTATAAGGCTATGCACCAGCTACCCTGATTATCCCTCGTCGTCTTTAAGGCTGCAAGACCTGAAAATTAGAGAAGGCCACAGAATTTTGCCCCTGCGATCCGGAAGCCACCTTAAACCCGATAAGTTGGCCCCCTTGCGGAGGTTGGCCAGAGACGCTGACAATCTGTTTGCCATTTATGAAAAGCGTGGCTTGATTGCCTTTGGTGACCACCTTGACCTGGTTTTCGGCCCCTACCCCCTTCTTGATAGAGGGGTCTTCGCGCCAGGCCACGGGCAGCAGGTAGTGGCCGCTGACCAGCCGTTGGACCGCAAACCAGCCGTTGGCGTTAATCAAGATGCTATACCAGCTGTCGTAGCCCGAGGCCCAAAAAAGCAGGCCGCTGCCGTAGGTGGGGTCATCAGCCTTGACAAAGGCCAGGGTGTAGTCGGCCTCCATGTCATCGGGCAAGAAATTGGCCTGGTTCAGGTACGTATTGGTCATGCCCTTGTCGGGGGTGATGGTGAGCTTCCCGTCCTTGGCGTCTATCGTGGGGCTGGGAGCCGCCCAGGAAGGATCCAGGCTGGTAAACTTATCCTCGTAAAGCACCTTGGCGGCCAGTCCGGCGGTCACCATTAGCAAAACCATCGCCAACGCCATCACCAACGCGGTCAATTTCCCTTTCATATCTTCAAACCTCCTTAGTTAAAGTTAATGCTTCAAAGCTAAGAAGAGGGCAGTTTCCTGTCAAGAGAGGAAGAGGGGTGAAATAACGGCACCGGAGCTTCGGGACCCGGTTGAGGCTCTTAAAAAGCCTGAACCTGTCCTGCGCTTCTCATATGTGGATATTTATAATTTCCCCGCGGCCTGCAAGGCGTACTTCAGGGCCAGGGCCTTTTCGGCCACGGCCATGGGGGTGGGCCCCAGGACGTAGACCAGGGCTTCCCGGCCCAGGGCGCCCCGGGCCCTGATGAGGTCCGGGGGCATTTCCCCGGGTTTCAGCTTAGAAACGTCCTGCATCTCCAGGGTCCCGCCGCTCCGGTCCTCATCTCCTTCGGAGTCCTGGCCGGGGCCGTCGCAGGAAGTCATCCGCAGGTGCAGGGAGGGGGCCAGTTCGGTCATATCCGCGAGGTAGCGGATATTCATGGCGCTGCGCCATTCCTGGTGGCTGGCCGCGGCGCGGAGGATGAGGGTTGCCAGCCGCGTAGAGGCGCCGAAGGCCGGCGGGGCAGGAATGAGGAGCCCCGCGGCGCTCTTTACCAAGCGGCCCGGGAAGGCGGCCACATCCTGAGGGCCTTCGGCATAGGGAGTGGCGAAGGCTATGTTGCTCATGACTTCGGGGATGAGGGGGCTCAAGTCTTCGGCTTGCAGGCGGGCGGCGGCGGCCTCAAGGTCCTGCAGGACCTGGAAGCGCCCCAGGTCACGGGCCCAGGGGGCGTAAGGGTTTACCGGACCGGTCCCCCGGCCCAGGGGCAGGCCGTACTTCAGCGCCTGGAAGGTGAGGGTGCGGGCCTCGGCCACCGCCTCCGGGAGGGAGAGGCCCCGGGCCAGGCCGGCGGCGCAGGCGCTGGCCAGCACGCAGCCGCTGCCGTGGTGATTTGGGGCGGCCAGCCGCAGGCCGGCCAAATGATAGCTATTCTGGCCGTCGGTGAGGACGTCCACCGGCGCATCCTCCAGGTGCCCGCCCTTGGCCAGGACCCAGCGGGGGCCCAGGGCTTGCAGCCGCCGGGCCGCCTCCTCCAGGTCCTGGGGGGCCTTGATCTTCAGGCCGGTGAGGCGGGCGGCCTCCGGGGCATTGGGGGTCAGGAGGAAGGTGAGGGGGAAGAGCTCTTCCCGCATGGCGCTGATGCCGGCTTCGTCCAAGAGCGGGAAGCCAGCGCCCGCGGCCAGTACCGGGTCCAGCACCACCGGCGCCGGGCCTAGCCTCTTTAAGGAAGCGGCCACCGCGGCGACTATGGCGGCGTTGGCCAGCATGCCGATCTTCACCGCGGCCACCGGGAAGTCGCTGATAACCGCCTCGAGCTGGGCCGCCACCACCTCCGGGGCCACCGCGTGCAGCGCCCGGACCCCCTGGCTGTTCTGGATGGTCAGGGCAGTGGCCACCGTCAGGCCGTAAACGCCCGACAGGGTAGCCACTTTCAGGTCTTGCTGCAGGCCGGCGCCTCCTCCCGGATCGAAACCGGCGATAATCAGGACGGTCTTCATGCTAGTCTCCATGACCCCGGGTCATCACAGACCGGGTGGCCTCCAGGCAGCATCCCAGGGCGCCGATATATTGGGGGTAGGGCGGCACCAGCACCCGAAAAGAGTCTGGTTCCTTGAGGAAATTGATTACCGCCCGGTTGCGGGCCACGCCGCCGACGCACACCAGGGTGGGACAGCGATAGCGGCGCACCATCGACAAGGCCCGCCGGGCCACCGAGGCGTTGACGCCCGCGGCGATGCGGGCCGGCTCCACCCCTTCCAGCAGGTGTCCAACCAGTTCGCTTTCCCCGAAGATGGCGCAGGTCTGGGAAATCTCCACCGGGTCCCGGCCGGCCGCGGCGAATTGCGCTAAGGGCATCTTCAGGAAGCGGGCCATGTTCTCCAGGTAGCGGCCGGTGCCCGCGGCGCAGCGATCGTTGGAGAGGAAGTCGAACACCCGGCCGTCCCGGACGTAAAGCACCTTGGTGTCCTGGCCCCCGACCTCCAGGAGGATAAAATGGTCCAGGCCCGTTTGCTGCCGGGCTCCCAGAAAATGGGCCCGAATCTCGGTGATGGCCGGGAAAATTTGCTGCAGGAGATTCTTGCCGTAGCCGGTGACCACCAGGGCGGCCGGCTCCGGAAGGCCCAGCCGCGGCCAATCGATGGATAGCCCCCGCCTCCCCCGGAGGAGATAATTCCGGTAAAAGATGATGGCGTCCAGGCGGCGGCGCCGCCAATCTCCCTTGGGGTCCAGATAAACCAGCTTTACAAACCGGCTGCCGAAGTCGAGACCGCAGGCGGAAAGGCCAGGTTCGGAAGAGGAGGGCCGGGGAGCGGCGCTCTCTGACCTCCCGGCCGCCGACCCCGGCAAGGCACTACGGCCGCAAGACATCGACAAAGGCCTCCAGGCGCATCCGGGTGCGGGAATCGAGGGACACGGGGCGGTCGCCCTCAATGGTGAGGACGGGCAGGTTGAGGCGCTCCCGGATGGTTTGGTCGAACATCTGGCGGAAGCAGAAGCTCTGGGTATAGTGCACCAGGCCGTCCAGGCGCCGGTTGTGCACCGCGGCCGCCAGGTCCGCCAGGCGACCGGCGATCTCGTAGGGATAGGTATAATGGAAGTATTGCGTCACCAGGTCCGGGCCGGCCCGGGGCATGCTGAACTGCCGGGGAAATTCGTGGAATACCACCCCGGCCCCCAACTCCTCCAGGTATTCCCACAGGTCGGTAAAGATGGGAGGGATGCCGGCAAAGCCCAAACGCACCCGGTAGTCCCGGGGGCGGCGTTGTTCCGCCTCGAGCAGGAAAGCCCCGATCCGCCGTTCGAAGGCCGCAGGGTCTGAGGCAAAGTCGGTGCTGGCGACCAGAAGCTCGAAATTCTCCTTGCCGCTCACCCGGCCGGACTCCCAGGTGAGCCGGTCCAGGCGCTTCAAGGCGCGCCGCAAGGGGGCCAGCCTCTCCTGAACCTGGACCACTTGGGCCGCGCTGGCACCCAGGCGGTCCCTCAGGCCGCCGATCTCCCGGGCCAGTTGCTCCCGGTTCCGGGGATAGGGAAATTTGAAGTGGATCACCTGGCGGCCTTCAGCCTCCAGGATCTCCCCCAGGGCCTGGGTGTAGGAGCAATCCCCCTGACAGGCGACGATGACCGCGGCGATCTCCGGATGGTGCTGCAGGGCGGCGTAGATTCCCTTGATCCAGGTGCAGATGGTGCGGGGAAAGCCGGCGCCTTCAGCCTCGGCCGCCAGGGCCCGGGCCCCGGGAGCGGCGATGAACAGGTTATTCAGGTCCACCGGTATCAGGCCGGCAGCCAGCACCACTTCCACCGGGATGGTAGTGGTGAAGCCCACTCTGGCGCCGGCAGGGGGCGGTTTAATGGAGGTCATGTCTATTTGCCGCGGCCCGGCCCGACTGCTGATTCTCCCGGGAGGCGGGCCAGCCGGTCCCCATTTTGTAGTCCTTCTAATCTGTTAGGTAATAGGATTATATCCGCCATGGCTAAAATTGAAAGAGGGCTCGCGGTCGCGGCCGGGGAAAAAATCGGCAAGGATTATCGATTAGCCCCGGCTGCCAAAGATGGCGGTGCCCACCCGCACCAGAGTGGCCCCTTCCGCCACCGCCACCTCGAAGTCCCCGGACATGCCCATGGACAGCTCCGGCAAGGGTAGCCCCAAGGACGCTTCCAGGCGGTCGCGCAGCTCCCGCAAGGCCCGGAAATAAGGGCGCACCGCCTCGGGGTCGGCCAACCAGGGAGGCAGGGTCATGAAGCCCAGCACCCGTAAATGGGGCAACCGCCCGAGCTCCCGGAGCAAACCCGGGACCGTTTCCGGAGCGGCCCCGGATTTGGAAGCCTCACCCGCCAGGTTAACCTGAACGAGGACTTCTTGTCTGGCTCCCGCGGCGGCTGCTGCGGAATCCAAGGCCTGGGCCAGTTTCAGGCGGTCCACGCCGTGGATCACATCGAAGAGGGCCACCGCGGCCTTGGCCTTGTTGCTCTGTAAATGTCCGATAAAATGCCAGCTCAGCGCCGGGCCCAGGCCGGCGATCTTGGGCCGGGCCTCCTGGAGGTAATTTTCGCCAAACAGGAGCTGGCCCGCGGCCACAGCCAGCCGCATCTGCTCCAGGGGCACCGTCTTGCTCACTGCCAGGAGGCGCACCAGGGCCGGGTCCCGGCCGGCCCTGCGGGCGGCGGCCGCGATACGGCCTCTTACCTCCTCCAGATTCGGGGCGATGCGGCTCATGGCTGGCTCAACTGACCTTGGCAATTGGCTAAAAACCCCTGATTTTTTAATTTTCGGGCCGCCCTGCCTTATATCTAGAAATAATCAATATGTGCCTGGGGAGATTCCTGGCGGCGCGTCCGATTTCCGGGATGTTCGCCCTCGTGCAATACCTATTGCAAGTCGCCGCCCTGGTCTTGCTGTTCCAGAAGGAATCGAGCCGCTGGTTCAGGAAACCGGTTGATCCGGCCCAACCCGCGAGTCCCGCCTGATCCGGTTTTTCAGTTTTGGCTGAAAACCCCAATCTCCCCTTCTTCCAGGCCGAATAGCCGCAGGGTATTTTCCCAGGTGGCCCGGGCCGCCTCCTCCAGGGTAAGGTTCCGGACCTCCGCCAACTGCCGGGCCGTGGCGACCACGTAAGCGGGCTCATTACGCTGGCCCCGCCAGGGTTGCGGCGGCAGATAGGGGCAGTCGGTCTCCACCAGGAGCCGGTCCAGGGGCGCCGTCCTGGCCACCTCCCGCAGGGACGCGGCCTTGGGGTAGGTGAGGGTGCCGGAAAAGGAGAGGCTAAGCCCCAGGTCAAGGAAGGCCGCGGCCTCCTCCCGACTCCCCCCGAAGCAATGCATCACCCCGCCCCAGAGGCGGCCCCGGTATTCCCGAAGAATCTTCAGAGTTACCTCCGTGGCCTCCCGGGTATGGATGAGCACCGGTTTTTTCAGGGCCTGCGCCAGATCCAGTTGGCGGCGGAACCAGTATTCCTGTGCCTCTGCCGGCGAGCGCCGGCGGTAGAAATCGAGGCCGATTTCGCCGATGGCCACTACCCGGGGCCGGGCCGCCAGGGAGGCCAGGGATTCCAAATCCTTTTCGGTCATGGCTCCGGCCCCATGGGGGTGGACCCCCAGGGCTGCCAGCACCCCGGGAAATTTTCCGGCGGTGCCCAGCACCAGGGGTGCATCCGCCAGGCTGGTAGCCACGTTGATCAGCAGAGCCACCCCGGCTTCCCGGGCCCGGCGCACCACCTCCGCCTGGTCGGGCTTAAGCTCTTCCAGGTCCAGGTGGGCGTGAGAGTCGGCTAACCGCAGGGGTAGATGTTTTATGCTTATGGACGAATCCTCCCTGGCATGGTAAAATATCTGATATTTGCCAGGTCTGCAAGGAGCGGTGGTGTCCACCTGGTTCTCAAGCCTCTTTTGGATTACGATCTGCTGGGTTTTTCTGGTGGCCCCTGCGAACCTGGCGGCGGCCGACCTCACCCATACCGCGCCCCAGTGGCAGATCCTGGGCCGGGGCATCAGTTTCGCCCGGGTGGAGGTTATCCAGGAGGGTGAGGAGAGCGAGGAGCCCGAGGTGGTGACCACCCTGGCGGTGGTGAAGATCGACCCGGCCAGTAATGCCTTCCGGGTCTTTCACCATGCCCCCCAGGGCCTTGCTGCCTGGCAGCAGGAACTGCAGGCCCCCATCGTCTTCAACGCCAGCTACTATGGGCCTGGATACCAGCCGGTGGGTCTGATTATCGCTGATGGCAAGGCCTTCGGGCCCGCTAATAACCGCCAGATGCGCGGCATGTTCGTGGCGGAACCCAAAGGTATCTCCCCGGATCTCCCCCGGGCCACCATCCTGGACCTCCGGGCCACCCCGATCAATCCCATGAACCTGCCCTGGACCCAGGCGGTGGAATCCTTCCCCCTGCTCCTGGACTACAAAGGGAACATCCGGGTGCAGGATAGCGATAAAAATTCGAATCGCACGGTGATCGCCACCGACCGAGTGGGTAATATCCTGGTCTTCAACACCTCCAACCGCTATTTCACCTTGCTGGAGATGGCCCGATTCCTCAAGGCCAGCAAATTCGAGATCGATTCCGCGCTGAACCTGGATGGCGGCAGCGAAGCCCAACTACTGATCAAGACCAAGAACTTCGAATATTTTTCCCCGCCGGCGTGGGAAAACCCCATCGGCAGCCTGTTAGAGAGGCAGAGCGCCATTTTACCCACCGTAGTGGGAGTATTTCCTCGTAAGGACTGATCTTCATGGCCGCTTACCTCATTCTCGGGGCGGGAAAATTTGGCTGCCTGGCCCTGGAAAGACTGGCCCGCCAGGATGGGGCGGCCACCTTTCTGGTGGTGGATCACCGCCCGGAGGCCCTGGCCGCGGCCCTGGCCCTGGGTATTCCCCGGGTGGCGGGAGCGGCCGCGGAGGCCGTCACCTTTCTGGCCGCCAACCTGGCAGAAGATTCCCCCTGGGACTGGCTCATCCCCATGGTGCCGGTACACCTCGCCTGGGCCTGGCTGTTGGCTGGTCCCTTGCGAGGCTGGGAGCCGGTGGCGGCGCCGGACATATTGGGAGATCTGGCGCCGGTGGCCTGGCGAGGCCCGGAGGGCCAATGGTATTTGAGCCGGGCCGCCCATCGCTGCCCGGATGATTGCGCCGAGCCAGAGTCGCTCTGCCCGGTGAGCCGGGAACCCCGGACGGTGTCCCTGTCGGACGAACTGGCGGCCGTGAGTCTGCCCGGCTTTGCCATCAAGGTGCTGGCCAGCCGGCAATTGGCTCCCGGAGTGGGGGGGTACCCGCCCCGGGCCCTGGCGGCCCTGGCCCGGGACCTGGCCGGCCAGGGCGGCCGGACCTTGATCGCCACCGCCTGCCGTTGCCACGGGGTGGTGCACGGGCTCATAGGTCCTGCCAATAATGGCTGATAACTGGAGCTTTAAGCTTCAGCCAAACCAGTAAAGAGAAACCGAAAATAGAAGACAGTTGACTATGAGCGGCTTTGATCAATCCGGGGTTTTGGGCGCCTCGCCGCGCATGCGGGAGGTCTTCCACCTGCTGGAGCTGGTGTCGGCCTCGGATGCCAACGTCCTGCTGTTGGGGGAGACGGGCACCGGCAAGGAGCTGGTGGCCCGGGCCATCCATCTGAACAGCCCCAGGGCCGCCGCACCCTTCGTGGTGGTCAACTGCGCGGCCTTGCCCGAACCCCTGATGGAATCAGAACTCTTCGGCCATGAACGGGGGGCCTTCACCGGGGCGGTCAACCGTCAGGAGGGCCGTTTCCTCCTGGCTCACCGGGGCAGCCTCTTTCTTGATGAGATCGGGGAGCTCAGCCTCACCACCCAGGCCAAAATTCTGCGGGTGCTGCAGAGCATGGAGTTCGAACCTTTGGGGAGCGCCCGCACCCTGAAGGTGGATGTCAGGATCATCGCGGCCACCAACGCCAACCTGGAATCCAGGGTGCGGGATGGGCGTTTCCGGGACGATCTCTTTTATCGTCTCAACGTCTTTGCCATTGTCCTGCCTCCCTTAAGGGAGCGGCTGGATGATCTGGCGCTTTTGGCCGATCATTTTCTGCGGACCTATGGCGCGAAAAATCACAAGAAAATCGAGATGTCCCCTGAGGTGCTCCAGGCCTTCCAGGATTATCCCTGGCCGGGGAATATTCGGGAGCTGGAGAACGTCATCGAACGGGGGGTGATCGTTTGCCGGGGTGACACCCTGACCCGCGGGGACCTGCCGGAGCACCTGCAGCAGGCCGGCTGGGCCGGGCCCGACAGCCTGGTGGAACCCGAGATGCCGGAATATGAGCGGCAGTTGATCAGCCGCACCCTGGAAAAGGTGGATGGCCAGCGGCAGGCGGCCGCGGAGATCCTGGGGATATCCCTGGAAGAATTGGAGCTGAGGCTCCGATCTTATGGAGTGGGCAAATAGGCGGGCTTGGCAACCTGTGCCGGAATGGTCTTAAATTAGCGTATAATTATTAAAACGCTATAGAAGGATTTACCATGTTCTTTCCACCCTTGATCTTTGTGATGATGCTGGCCTTCTTCGTGGTGGCCCTGATCATGCTGCCCTTTCTGCTGCTGGGGATGATCGGGGAGGCCTTTTTGCGGCTGGGGCTCCCCCCCGGCCTGATTTTCTGGCTGCTCATCGCCACGCTGGTGGGCAGCATGGTGAACATTCCCGTCTATCGCTTCGAGAGCCCGGAGGTGCTGGGAGATGAGACCATCTCCTATTTCGGCATGCGGTTCCGGCCGCCCTCCCTGGGGGCCAGCCACCAAACGGTGCTGGCCGTCAACGTGGGTGGGGCCTTGATCCCTCTGGGCATCTGCCTTTATCTCTTCCTCCGGATACCCTTCGGCTGGTATCTGCCGGTCCTGGTGGTCCTGGTGATCCTGGTGGTGAACCGCCTGGCCCGCCCGATCAAGGGATTGGGCATCGCGGTGCCCGGACTGGTCCCGCCGCTGTTGGCGGCGCTGGGGGCCTATCTCCTGTGCCCTCCCTTCCTCAGGGCGCCCTGCGCCTACATCGCCAGCACCCTGGGGATTCTTATCGGCGCCGACCTCCTGAGATTGGGGGAGATCCCCAAGCTGGGGGCGCCGGTGGCCTCCATCGGCGGCGCCGGCACCTTCGATGCCATCTTCTTCGGTGGGATCGTCGCGGTATTGCTGAGTTAAGCAATAAGACTGGCTGGCCCAATGCCAGAGAGTCGATTATAGTTTTGTTTAAGAAATTTCTCGATTTTAGGGAGGTAAATTTATGAGGCAAATATTCAGCCATGAGCAATCGCGGCAGACCGGAGCCCTCTCCGGGTTGAGGGCCCGGGTGCGGCATCCCGGGGCGCCGTTTCTGCTGCTCCTGCTCATCCCGGTGCTCCTGGGGTGGTCATGGAAGGAGGCCAACGGCATCACCATCGACCCCAGCTTCGTGGAGCGGGTTCAAGACGGCAAGACCACCAAACAGGAAATCCTTCTCTATTTTGGCGATCCCAAGGAGATCGAGCACTCCTCTGATGGTCTGGTTTATAAGTACTTCAGCTATAAGGACGCCCCGGCCATGCCTTATCGGCCCGAGTTGCGCCAGCCCCAGGAGCAGTCGACCTCCGATTATTTGCTGGAGGATACCAAGCAGATAAAGAAGCCGGCGGTAAAAACCGAGGGCAAAATCCTGCGCAGCACCCTGGTGATCCGCTTCAAACCCGACAACGTGACCGTGATGAGCCACGAATATAAGGAATTTTAACGGGGTGGCCGGATGACGGTCTTCGCCGACCTGGCCCAGGCGCTCTCCTGGGTTTTTGATTTACAGAAATTCGGCGTCAAGTTCGGCCTGTCCTCTACCCTGGACCTGCTGGCCCGGTTGGGCCTTCCCTACCAGGAGGGCCGCTATCTTCATATTGCCGGCACCAACGGCAAGGGTTCGGTGGCGGCCATCCTCAGCGCCGTCCTCACCCGGGCCGGATACCCCGCGGGCCTCTTCACTTCCCCGCACCTGGTGAGCTTTCAGGAGCGCCTGCGCCTGCGCGACCAGGACATCAGCGCCGACCGCCTGCTGTCCCTGATCAACCGGGTGCGGTCCGTGGTGGACCAGGGCGAGCCTCCCACCTTCTTCGAATTCGCCACCGTCATGGCCTTTCTCTATTTCCTGGAGGAAGGGGCCGACCCCATCATCCTGGAAACCGGCATGGGGGGGCGGCTGGACGCCACCAATATCGTAACGCCGCTTCTCGCGGTGATCACCAACATCTCCCGGGACCATCAGGACTATCTGGGGCGGGGCCTGTTGGCCATCGCCGCCGAGAAGGCGGGCATCATCAAAGAAAAGACGCCCTTGATTACCTATGCCCGGCAACCCTCGGTCGTGGAACTCTTCCGCCGCCGCTGCCAGGAACTGGAGGCGCCGCTGTACCTGGGGGGGGTGGACTTCCGGACCCGAGGGACCTCCGGTGGGCGCTTCGGCTACCGGGGGCTGAACCGGGTCATGAAGGGTCTCACCTTGAACCTCAAGGGAAGCCACCAGTACCGCAACGCCGCGGTGGCCCTGGCGGTCCTGGAGCTTTTGGAACAGCGCGGCTGGGCCATCGGCGAGACCGCCATCCGGGAGGGCCTGGCTGAGGCCCGCTGGCCGGGGCGCCTGGAAGAGGTGGCCCAGGACCGCCGCATCCTTCTGGACGGGGCCCACAACCCCGCCGCCGCCCTGAGCCTGGCCCAGGCCTTGAAACTGATACAAAAACCTTCCCGGGACAACGGCCGGCTCTTCCTGGTGATGGGCATCATGGCCGACAAGGATGTGGACACCATCCTGGCCCGCCTCCTGCCCCTAGCCCAAATGGTGATCTTCACCCAACCCCGGTACTTCCGGGCCGCAGCCACCGCCGACCTGGCCCGGAGGGCCCAGGCCTACGATCTGGAGGTGCTCCAGGTTCCCCGGGTGAGCGAGGCCATCCGCCGGGCCCAGGCCCTGGCCGGCCCCCGGGACCGCATCGTCATCACTGGCTCCCTCTTCACTGTGGGGGAGGCCAAGGAGTATTTTCAAGGTTCCGGGTCTTGAGTGGCACGGCTAAGGGCGGCTCATGGCCCAGGCTCCAGCCCGGTGGTGGGGGCCGGCCGGTTAAGGTCAAGATTCAAAGTTCAAAGTTCAAACCTCTGCGAAAGTCTCTATTTTTGTCATTCTGAGGGAGCGGAGCGACCGCAGAATCTAGATCCTTCGCTTCGCTCAGGATGACAAAGAGTTGGTTTTCGCAGGAGTCTCAGGTTCCAGGTGCAAAGTTAAAGGTTAAAATATTCGCAATCAGGTAACTCTGATTCTTTTTTTTCGAAACTCAAAACTCGAAACTCAAAGGTACATTATATGCAAATATTCGTCTCCGGGTCCCTGGCCTACGACCGAATCATGGATTTCCCCGGGCGTTTCGTGGATCACATCCTGCCGGAGAAGATCCATATCCTGAACGTCTGTTTCATGGTGAATGGCCTCAAAGAGCGTTTCGGCGGCACCGCCGGCAACATCGCCTATAATCTGACCCTGCTGGGGGAAAAGCCGGTGATCCTGGCGACCGCGGGCAAGGATTTCGCCCCCTACCGTGAATGGCTGGCCGGGCTGGGCCTGCCCCTGACCGGGATCAAGGAGGTCCCCGGGGACCTCACCGCCGGGGCTTACATCACCACGGACCTCTCCGACAACCAGATTACCGGGTTCAATCCCGGGGCCATGCAATACCTCTCAGATTACCGTTTCGATGAGGTGGACGCGGCCGCCGCTTATGCCATCGTGGCGCCGGGCGGCCTGGAAGATATGCTGGTTTATACCCGGGCCTACCAGGCCATGGGGCTGCCCTATATCTTCGACCCCGGGCAGAGCATCCCCGCCTGGGAGGGCGGCCGGCTCCTGGAAATGGCCGCCGGGGCCCAGGCCCTCATCGTCAACGACTACGAGTTGGAGATGTTTCGGGAAAAGACCGGCCTTACGGATCAGGAGCTTCAGGAGTTGGCGCCCCTGCTGATCGTCACCCGGGGCGAGGCCGGCTCATATCTCTTAACCGCCGCCGGCCGCCACCTGGTGCCGGCGGTGCGCCCCAGCCAGGTTCAGGACCCCACCGGGGCCGGGGACGCCTACCGGGCCGGGCTTCTCAAGGGACTGGCTCTGGGGCTCTCCTGGGAGGAGTCAACCCAACTGGGGGCGGTCCTGGCCAGCTTTTGCGTGGAGCAGCAAGGCACCCAGGAACACCGGTTGGAGATCTCCCAGTTCTGGGAGCGCTACCGGGAGAACTTCGGGCCGCCGCCGCTTGAAGGAGAGTTCAAAGTTCAAAGTTAAAGGTTCAAAGTTCGGAGCCTAACGGCTTTCCAGCGGTGATTCGGTTGCGAGAGAGGTTTATGGCGCTTTGTTTCATAACTTTGAACCTTGAACTTTGAACCTTGAACTTTGAACTTACCGACAGCTCAATTCCTCTAAGGCCCGGGCCGCGAACCCCAGGCTGGCGTCCAGTTCCAGGGCCTGTTTCAGGACGTAGGCCGCCTCCTGGCGGTGGCCCAGGTGCTGCAAATTGATGCCCAGGTTGGCATAGTCGATGGCGGAGCCGGGGTCCAGTTCGATTACCTTCTCGAAGCAGGCCACCGCCTGCTGATATTCCTCCAGTTTGAAGAAGCAGAATCCCAGGAAATGGTGGGCCTCCTTCAGATTGGGGTCCAGCTCCAGGGCTCGCCGGAAGGCGGCGGCAGCGGTTAAGTAGTCGCCCAGGTCCTTGTGGCAGTTGCCCAGGTGCACGTGGATGCTGGGAACTTCGTGGGCCGGGGGATTCAGGGTTAAGGTCTTTTGGAAATGGTCCAGGGCCTCGGCAGGGATGCCCAGATTGGCCAGGGCCAGGCCCAGGAAGAAGTTTACTTCGAAGCGCTCCGGAATGGTCTGGTTGAGCTCTCGCAAGGCCATGAGGCCATCCATGGGCTCGGCATAGAGCGCCGCGGTCTTGGCCAGGTGGAAGACGACGTTGGTGTTGCGGGTGCGGTCCAGGAAGTGGGTGCCCGGGATCAGGACATAGACCGCGGGGATGCCGATCCGGGGATGGGTGACGTCCACCACCAGGACCTCCAGGCGCAGGCGGGCCAAGGCCCCCAGGCAGTTGCCGATCTCCACCTTCAGGTTGTCATGGGCCAGGTTGGGCAGGCTGTCCAGGGGGACAAGCGGGCCGGGGGCCATGAGGTAGGCGGCCTCCTCCAGGGACTCGTATTTGGGCAGGGTAGGGCGGTAGGAGGTGCGCCGGTGAAAATCCCCGGCCAGTTGCGCCACCTCGGTCAAGGCCCGGATCACGGACTTGGCGGGGTCGGTGGTGGTGCCGGCGGCGAAGACGATTTCGCTGGATTCCGGGAAGGTGGCGGGATCGTAGGCCAGGGCCGCCACCGTGGGGATGCCGGTATCCATCGAGAAATCCCTCAGGTAAACTTTGACGCCGTTTCTGGAGAATTTCTCCAGCAACTCCCGGGCCGCGGGGTCGGTCACCGACTCCGGGTCGATGGCCGGGGTGGGCCGGCGCTCCCGGGTGAGGACCGTGCCCACGTGACGCTCCACAACCTCGCACAGGGCCTGGAGCACCGCCTCCTCGTAGCCGTTGCCGGCCGCCGGGCCGTTGTACTCCTCGATGAGGTAGAACCAGTGCAGGGGCAGATAGACCGGGGCCCCGGTGCTGAGGTTGGTGGCCGGGACGAAATGGAGGGGCCAATCCTGGTAAAGGGCCGCGGCGGCGGGAACGTCCGGGGAAGCGTCGAACAGGGAGCGGGCCAGGTAAGAGAAGGGCAGGGCCTGGCCCTCCAGGTCCCGGGCCCGGCCGTAGTGCTTCGGACCCGTCTCGATAAAGGTGAAGAAGCTGAAGCGCTCCACCAGTTCCATGAGGGCGCTGGCTTCGGACTGCACCGGGGTGGCGCCTTTGCCCATCTGTTTCTGGGTGGGCACTACCCGCCGGGCGTCGGCCCCCAGGAGGCTGATATGGACCGGGATGTCCAGGCGCCCGGAATCGATGCGCATGGTCTCGGCCAGGATCTCCAGATCCAGGCCGGCCAGGCGCTCCCGCACCCGGCGGATGGTGTCCTCCGGGGTCACGAGCTTGTCTTGGTCGTAGGTGTAGCCTTTAAAGGTGTCGGTGAGCGGCAGGATCGACAACATGGGTCATAATCTCCTGGCTCAGATTATGACCTCGGGAGTGATTTTTTGCAAACGCCAGGGCTCACCCCGGGCCGTCAGGCGGCGGGCGGTCCGGCGCCGGGGAGCAAATCTCTATCGCATGGTAATAGTGAAACCCTGGGGCCCGATGTTCAACTCCACCCCCTGCTGCACCGCATTCAGATTGATAATAACGCCCTGCTGGTTCTGCATGGTCAGACCGGCCCCGCCCCCGGCCAGGGCCACGCCCGCCCCCAGGGCCGCATAGTTGCCGGCAAACTGGGAAACGTAATTCAGGTTGTAGACGTTGCCCACCGCGCTGATGGTGGCATAGCCGACGCTGCCCACGCTGAGGCCGTCAATCTTGAAGGGATAACGCTGGCCGTTGTACCTCAAAACGCCGCTCCCCGAACTAAAGCCGACCCCGACGGAGACGCTGGTCATATCGATAGATACCGTACCGATGGGGTAGTACTTTTGCTGGGCGTCTCCGGGTGTGACCGCCGCCAAGAGGAGCACCACCAGCGCCAGACTGAGAAGAATCCTCTTTGTCTGCATCATCTGCCTTCCTTCCTTGGGAGATAGAAGCTGATCTGGTGATTCTAAGTTATAGGGCTGCCGCAAAAAGTCAATCGCTATTGTCCTATGATTGGATTGCCGTTGGCAGAAAGCCTCAAATCTCCGGGGTGGGCACGTCCTTCCAGGCCGTACCCTTGGGCACCGTCCTGATATGGACGAGATTATCCCGCCGGCTCGTCGGCCTCGTCCCCCAAATAGGCGTCTTTCAGGCGGGGATGTTCCAGGAGCTCAGCCCCGGGGCCTTCCAGGATGACCCGGCCGGTCTCCAGGACGTAGCCGTAGCCCGCGATCTTCAGGGCGGCGGCGGCGTTCTGCTCCACCAAAAGGATGGTAACCCCCTGCTGGTTGAGCCGGCGGACGATGTTGAAGACCTCCCTGACTAGCAGCGGCGCCAGGCCCAGGGAGGGCTCATCCAGGAGCAACAACCGGGGCCGGGACATCAGGGCCCGGCCCAGAGCCAGCATCTGCTGCTCGCCGCCGCTCAGGGTGCCGGCCGATTGGCCCTGGCGTTCCGCCAGGCGCGGAAAGGTTTGATAAATCTCATCCAGGTCCCGGCGCCGGGCCTCCTTGGAGGAAAAATCATGGCGGCTGTAGCCTCCCAGGAGGAGATTCTCACGAACTGAAAGGTTGGCAAAGATCCGGCGGCCTTCGGGGACCACCCCCACCCCCCGGCGGATCACTTCATGGGGGGGCAGGCCCTGGAGGTCGCGGCCTTCCAGAAGGATGCGGCCCGCCTGGCGCGCCACCAATCCGGTAATGGCCTTGATGGTGGTGGTCTTCCCGGAGCCGTTGGCCCCCAGCAGGGCCACCAGGGCCCCCTGGGGGACGCCCAGACTGACGCCATCCAAGGCCTGGATGGCGCCGTAGGCTACTTTGAGATTAAGTATTTCCAGCAAGTTTCTTATCCTTGGCCGAATAGCGGTCACGAATTGGTGGGCTGTGCCCACTCTACATCGCTAAGGAATTGGCGGGCCGGGCCCACCCTCCACCGCCCAGCGCTATTGCCCCAAATAAGCGCGGATCACCTCCGGGTGGCGGCGGACCTCAGCCGGTTCACCATTGGCGATGGTGAGCCCGTGGTCCAGTACCAGCAAGCGCCGGCACAGTCTCATGACCAGTTGCAAATTATGCTCAATGACCAGCATGGTCAGGCGGTAGCGCTCTTTGATCTCCCGGAGGAATTCTATCAAGTTCAAGGTTTCCCGGGGGTTGAGGCCGGCCGCCGGTTCATCCAGCATCAGAAAGCGGGGACCGGTGGCCAGGGCCCGGGCGATCTCCAGGCGCCGCTGGTGGCCGTAAGGGAGTTTGCCGGCAGGTTGGGCCGCGGCCTCTGCCAGGCCCACCTGACGGAGTAGTTCCCACGCGCGGGCGCGGTGCTCCCTTTCCTCGCCGCAGTAGCGGGGCAGGCGCAGGATCGCCTCGCCCCAGGAGGCGCGGCTGCGGCAATGGAACCCCACCAGGACGTTATCCAGGACGCTGAGCTCCTGGAACAGGCGAATGTTTTGGAAGGTGCGGGCCACCCCCAAATAGGTGATGCGATGCGGCGGCAGCCTGGTGATCTCAACTCCGTTCAATGAGATGCGGCCGCGGCTGGGCTTCAAAAAGCCGCTGATCAGGTTGAAGACCGTAGTCTTACCGGCGCCGTTGGGGCCGATCAGACCATAGAGCCCACCCTCCGGAACCTCCAGAGAAAAATCCTCCAGGGCCGAGAGACCGCCGAAGTGCATGCCCAGATTTTGGATATTCAGGAGATTCATGGGCTCAGCCGCGATTTCCTGAGGCCCTTCAGGAGGTCCCAGGAAAACTCCCGGCGGCCCAACAGGCCCCGGCGGAAGAAGAGGATCACCAGCAGCAGGGCCAGGGAGAGCAGCACCAGGCGCAGCCCGGGGATGCCGGGAAAATCAAGGCCCCAGAACCGGGCCGGCTCCTCCACCACCCGGAGCCATTCGCCGGCCAGGGTGAAGAAGACCGCGGCCACCACCGCCCCCGTAGTGGAGCCCAGGCCTCCCACGACAATGATAATGAGCAGGTTGAAGGTGAGGAAAAAGGTGAAGAGCGAAGGCGAAATGGTGGTGACCAGATGGGCCAGGAGACCGCCTCCCACCCCCAGGAAAAAGGCGCTCAAGACAAAGGCCAGCATCAGATGGCGGAAAGAATCGACGCCCGTGGCCCGGGCCGCGATTTCGTCCTCCCGGACCGCCTGCATGGCCCGGCCGTAACTGGACGAGACCAGGGTCGCCACCGCCGCCACCGTGGCCACCGCCACTCCCCAGGACCACCAGAGATTGGTGTAAGGGGCCAGGCCCTTGAGGCCCAAAGGGCCGTTGGTCAGCCCCTGGAGATTATTGGCCAGTACCCGCACCACCTCCCCGAACCCCAGGGTGACGATGGCCAAATAGTCCCCCCGTACCCGCAACACCGGGAAAGCCATGAGAAAGCCGAAAGCCGCGGCCACCAGCCCCCCGGCCAGCAGGGCCGCCGGGAAGGGCAGGGTTAGCTGGCTCAGAGGCCCCCAAAGGGGGGTGACCAGAAAGTTGAGGGTCTTCTCCGCCGGGGTCATGGTCAACAGCGCGGCGGTATAGGCCCCCAGGGCGATGAAGGCATTGGGGCCGAGGTGCAACTGGCCGCACACTCCATTGATCAGGTGATAGCTTACCGCCAGGGTGATGAAGATGGCCACGTCGTTTAGCAACCGCAACTGGTATTCGTTGCCCCAGCGACTCGCCGCCCCGAGCAGCAGGAAGAGCACCGCGATGGCGCCCAGGTTTAGCAGTGGCTTGCGAATGGGAAAAATCCTCCGGAGTTATTGGGGGAAATGGTCTTTAGCGGCGAGGCCCGCCGGCGCTCTCCCCCTGCATCCCTCTACAGCTTCTCGTCCCCCAGGGCCTCTCCCAGCAAACCGGTGGGACGGACCAGCAGGAAGAGGATGAGCAGGGCGAAGGCCAGGGCGTCCCGGTAGCCGGCCCAACTGGGGAAGAAGGCGACGATCATGATCTCCAGCAAACCCAGGAGCAGACCCCCCAGGACCGCGCCGGTGACGTTGCCGATGCCGCCCAGCACCGCGGCGATGAAGGCCTTGAGACCCGGCAGGATGCCTATGAAGGGGTTGACCTGGGGGTATTTCATGGCCCATAACACCCCGCCGGCCCCGGCCAGCAGCGAGCCCAGCAGAAAGGTGAAGGCGATGATGCGATTGACGTCGATGCCCATGAGACTGCTCATTTCCGGGTCCCGGGCGATGGCCCGCATGGCCCGGCCCGCCTGGGTGCGGTAGATGATCCCGAAGAGGCCCGCCAGGAAGGCCGCGGTGATCAGGGGAATGAGAAAACTGAGGCGGGGAATGTAAAGGCCGCCCATAGAGATGGCGCCGCTGAAGGCCGCGGGAACCGGGAAAGGCTTGGCCCGGCCTCCGGCGATTACCAGGACCAGGTTCTCCAGTAAAAATGAGGCGGCGATGGCGGAGATCAGCAAAGAGATGCGGGGGGCCCGGCGCAGGGGCCGGTAAGCGCCCCGCTCCAGCAGCACCCCCAGGAGGCCGGTTGCCGCGATGGCCAGGCCGAAGGCCGCGGGCCAGGGCCAGCTAAAGATCCCCACCACCATGATCGCCGCGTAGGCGGACACCATCAGCAGGTCGCCGTGGGCGAAATTGATGAGGCGCAGGATGCCGTAGACCAGGGTGTAACCGATGGCGATCAGGGCGTAGAGGCTGCCCAGGGACAGGCCGTTGATCAGTTGCTGCAGGAAAGTGATTAAATCCACAGCCGCATTATACTAAAAATTCAGAAGAGTTGACCCCGATAGCCCCGGCTTTCAGTTTATTTTGAGTGACTTTTCAGGAAAAATTCCATAGAATCCAGACGGCCTAACGACCTTGAACCTCTTCGCCCAAGGCCCCGGCGGCAGGGCGACCCGAAAGGGCAAGTCCCCATGTATCGCGGCCTTTGGCCCCTCAGCCTCATGATTGTCGTCCTGCTCAGCGGCGCTTGCGCCAAAGTGGGACCCGATTATGCGCGGCCCGAGACCAAGGTCTCGCAGGCCTGGCTGGAGGCGGGCCAGCCGCGGGTCAGCACCGAGCCGGCGGAATACCGCTCGTGGTGGCAGGCCTTCAAGGACCCTGTCCTGGACCGCTTCATCGAGACCGCCTATCGGGAAAACCTGGACCTGCGGATTGCCGGGGTGCGGGTCCTGGAGGCCCGGGCCCAACTGGGCGTGGCCACCGGCCAGCTCTATCCCCAGACTCAGCAAGCCACCGGCTCGGTGTTTAAAGAACGGGAAAGCTCTGGAACCCCGGTTATCGGAACTGGGCTGGCGGCTCCTAGATTCGGCGGCATCAGCTACTTTGAATCCCAGGTCGGCCTGACGGCCAGTTGGGAAGTCGATTTTTGGGGCAAATTCCGCCGGGCCATTGAATCCGCCCAGTCCGACTTGCTGGCCAGCGTCGCCAATTATGACAGCGCCCTGGTGAGCCTCACCGGGGACGTGGCCAGCGACTATATCTCCATCCGAACCCTGGAAAAGCGCCTCGACATCGCCCGGGATAATGTCGAGACCCAAAGGGAGAGCCTGAAAATCGCCGAAGCCCGTTATGGAAACGGCGCCACCTCGGAGCGCGACGTGGAACAGGCCAAGACGGTCTTGGCCAGCACCCAGGCGACTATCCCGGTCCTGCAAACCCAACTGCGCCAGGCCCAGGATGCCCTCAGCCTGCTTCTGGGAATACCGCCGGCGCGGCTGATGGAGCTGAGGCAGAGTCGGGCGGTGATCCCGGCGCCGCCGCCCCGGGTGGCGGTGGGCATCCCCGCCGAATTGCTGCGGCGGCGGCCGGATATCCGGGCCGCCGAATACAATGCCGCGGCTCAATGCGCCCAGATCGGCGTCTCTAAGGCCCAGCTATTCCCGGCTTTTTCCCTGACCGGCAATTTCGGGATGCTATCCACCGACGTGGGCAAAGATGTGCTCGGCAATCTTTTCAACTGGCGCAACCGGCAGGGTTCCATCGGCCCCACGGCGACATGGAATATCCTGAACTACGGTCAGATCACCAACCTGGTGCGAGTTCAGGACGCCAGGTTTCAGGAGTTGCTCATCACCTATCAGAACACTGTGCTCAGCGCCCAGAAAGAGGTGGAAGATAATCTGGTAGCCTTCTTGAGGACCCAAGACCAAGCCAGGTTTTTGGAGGAGGGCGCGAGAGCCGCCGCCAGTTCCCTGAACCTGGCGGTTGTTCAATACCGGGAGGGGATCACCGATTTCACCACCGTCCTCACCGCGCAACAGAATTTGCTGAGCGCCCAGGATAGTCTGGCAATTGCCCGGGGCAATATTTCCGGCAGCCTGGTGGGTGTTTACCGGGCCCTGGGCGGCGGTTGGGAAATCCGGGAAGGGCATGATTTTGTGCCTCCTGAGACCACAGAAGCCATGGAGAAGAGGACCAATTGGGGGAAATTGCTGACCCCGGCGGCCCAGACCCCCCCGACGCCAGAGCAGCAAAAAAGGTTGATTCGGGCCCCCGATTGGTAAACCGACCGGGCACTGGAGGGAGCACCCTTTGGAGATTATGGCATGACTGCCGGTAAGCTCTCGTCTTTTTTGCGGAAACCCCTGGCCGGGGTAGGGCTCGGCCTCCTCTTGAGTCTCACCGCCTGCGAGTCCAACGTCTACAAGCCGCCGCCGCCAGCCAAGGTGACGGTGGCCCGGCCGGAGCGCCGCCTGATTACCGGTTATCTCGAATTCACCGGCAATACCCAGGCGATCAATACGGTGACCCTCAGGGCCCGGGTGCAGGGTTTTTTGGATAAGGTCTTTTTCCAGGATGGCGACCGGGTAAAAAAAGGACAGTTATTATTCCTCATCCAGCGCAACACTTACGAGGACCAACTGAACCAGGCCGCGGCGCAAATTCTGCAGTATGAAGCCAATTACCGCTACGCCGTGATCCAAGTGGCCCGCTACATCAAGTTGGTGCAACAGAAGGCCGGGGCCCAATCCGACCTGGATAACTGGCGGTTCCAGCGGGACTCCAGCCGGGCCCAGATCCTGGGGGCGAAAGCCAACCGGGACCTGGCCGCGCTCAATCTGGGCTATACCAAGGTCGTCGCGCCCTTCGACGGCCGCGTCGACCGCCGCCTGGTGGACCCCGGCAACCTGGTGGGGGCCGGCGAATTCACCTCCCTGGTGCAGATCAATCAGATCAATCCCATTTACGTCTATTTCACCATCAATGAAGATGACCTGCTCAAGGTCATGGGCGATATCGGGAAACCCCCCGGAGCAGCCCAAAAAGATAAGATCCCCTTATATGTCGGTCTTGCCAACGAGACCGGGTATCCGCACCGGGGTTACTTCGATTTTGCCGCCATCAGCGTCACCTCCACCACCGGCACCTTACAGCTACGCGGCATTTTTCCCAATGGGGATTATAAGCTTCTGCCGGGTCTGTTTGCCCGCATTCAGGCCCCGGTGGTGGGTCCGGCCAAGGAATCCTGGCTGGTGCCGGAGGTGGCCCTCGCCTTCGACCAGTTGGGCTCTTACGTCCTGGTGGTGGGCGCCAACAATGTGGTGGAACGCCGCTCAGTTAAGGAGGGCTCCCGGGTCGGGGAGCAAAGGGTAATCGACACCGGTTTGAACGGCGATGAAGAAGTGGTCATTAACGGGCAGTTGCATGCCATTCCCGGCAAGCCGGTGACCCCGGTCCAGGAAGGCCCCCCGCAGGCTCCGGCCGCCGCCGGCGCCCCGCCCCAAGGCAAGCCGGGAGCGAGCCCTAAATGATCTCCAAGTTTTTCATCGAGCGGCCCATCTTCGCCAACGTCATCGCCATCGTCACCATTATCATAGGAATGGTCTGCTTCTACCGCCTGCCGGTAGCCCAATTTCCTCCCATCGTGCCCCCCACCATCCAGGTGACCGCCCGCTATCCCGGGGCCAGCGCCGAAGTGGTGGCGGCAACCGTAGGGGTTCCCATCGAACAGGCAGTCAACGGTGTGGAACGCTCCCTGTACATGTCTTCCGTCAGCGGCAGCGACGGGAGTTACACTTTAACCATCACCTTTGATGTGGGGACGGACCTCAATTCCTCGGTGGCCCTGGTGGAGAATCTGGTGGCCGGCGCCAACGCCCAACTGCCCCCCACCGTCCAGGCCCAGGCAGTCCAGGTCAAAAAGGTCTCCACCGATATCCTGATGGTGGTCAGCCTCTTCTCGGAAAATAACCGATTTAGTGAAGCCTACCTCTCCAATTACGCGGTCATAAATCTGGAAAACCCCCTGGCCCGTCTGCCCGGCGTCGGCAACGTCTATGTGCGCGGCGCCGGCCCCTATGCCATGCGGGTCTGGCTGGATCCCAAGAAACTCTATTCCTACGGTTTGACCACCGCGGATGTCATGGATGCCATCAGCGGTCAGAATGTCCAGGTGGTGGCCGGCCAAATGGGCGGGCCGCCGGCGCCTGCCAATCAAGCCTTTCAGTTCACCGTCAACGCCCTGGGCCGGCTGGCCGACGCCAAGCAATTCGAGGATATCATTATCAAGAGCCAGCGGAGCCAATCCGCCCAGATCGTCCGCATCCGGGACGTGGCCCGGGTGGAGTTGAGCCAGCAGAGCTACGCCAATTTCACCCGGGAGACCGGCCATTGGTCAGCCGAGATTATCATCTTCACCCTGCCCGGGGCCAACGCCCTGGATGTCGCTAAAGAAGTGCGCAGCGCCATGGCGGACATGAGCAAGCAATTTCCACCGGGGCTCACCTGGTCAAGCCACTATGACACCACCAAGTTCGTGGAACAGACGATTCACGATGTCTACATGACCTTGTTTGCAGCCGGCCTCCTGGTGCTCCTCGTCATCGTGCTTTTTTTGCAGGAATGGCGGGCCACCCTGGTGCCCGCCACCACTGTACCGGTCACCGTTATCGGCGCCTTTGCGGCCATGTCCCTCCTGGGCTTCGGCATCAATTTGATGACCCTGTTCGCCCTGATCCTGTGCATCGGCATTGTGGTGGACGACGCCATCGTCATTGTGGAGAACTCCGCCTACCATATCGAACAGGGCTTGCCTCCCAAGGAGGCGACCATCAAGGCCATGGAGGAGATGACCGGCCCCGTCATGGGCATCACCGTGGTGCTCACCGCGGTCTTCCTGCCGGCTGCTTTTCTGCCGGGCATCACCGGCCAGATCTTCCGGCAATTCGCCCTGGTGATTGCCTCTACCGCCATTATCAGCGCGGTCAACGCCCTCACCCTGAAGCCGGCCCAGTGCGCCCTTTGGTTGCGCCCCAAGTCGAAGAAACCACCCAACCTTTTCTTTCGCGGCTTTAACCGGGTTTATCAGGTCCTGGAGGATGGCTATATGGCCCTGGTCTCCTGGATGGTGCACCGCCCTTTCCTGATGCTGTTAGTGTTTCTGCTGATTATGGGGGTCACCGCCTTCGGTTTCCTGCGTCACCCCACCGGCTTCCTGCCCACCGAGGACCAGGGATTTGCCGCCCTTGTCAGCATCCTGCCCGAAGGCGCCGCGCAGCCGCGCGCCCAGGCGGCCTACCGGAAGGTCAATGATATTCTCCACGAAACCAAGGGAATACAGGCCTGGGTGACCATCGGCAACTTTTCCTTTCTGGACTTCGCCAACGTCTCCAACATCAACAGCACCTTCATCGTCTATGATAGCTGGGACAAGCGCGGCGCCGCCCTAAGCCAGGATAAGATCCTGGCGGCCCTGCGTCCCAAACTGGGCGCGGTTCAGGATGCCTTGATCTTTGTGGCGGTGCCGCCGCCTATCCGGGGCCTGGGCCAATCCAATGGCTTCCAGATGATGGTCGAGGATCGCCGGGGCCTGGGCTATCCCGAACTGTTCAAGGTCACCCAGGAGATCGTTGCTGCGGGCAACGCCCACCCCGGTTTACGCAACCTGGCCTTCACCTTCAGTTCTCATAGCCCCCAGCTCTATCTGGACATCGACCGGATCAAGGCCGAATCGCTCCAGGTCCCCCTGGGTAATGTCTTTGACACCCTACAAACCTACCTGGGTTCCTCTTTTGTCAATTTCTTCAACAAGTTCAACCAGGTCTTCCAGGTCTATATCCAGGCCGATGCACCATATCGTATGGACCCCGAGGCCTCCCTTAGAAATCTTTATGTCCGGAACACCCAGGGAGGGATGGTGCCGCTGGGGGCCATCATGCAGGTCCGAAAGGTCCTGGGCACCGAATTGGTCACCCGCTACAACCTCTATCCCGCGGCCCAGATCTACGGCAGCGCCGCCCCCGGGTACAGTTCCGGGCAGGCCCTCCACATCATGGAGCAAATCGCCCAAAATACCTTGCCCGAAGGCATGGGCTACGACTGGACCGCCACCTCCTACCAGGAGAAGCGGGTGGGCAATCAGGCATATTTCATCTACGCCCTCTCCATCACCCTGGTCTTTCTGGCGCTGGCCGCCCTGTATGAAAGCTGGACCAGACCCGGGGCGGTCGTCCTGGTGGTGCCCCTGGCCCTGGTGGGGGTGCTCCTGGGCCTCATCGCCCGCGGGTTCGACAATAACCTCTACACCCAGATAGGGTTGGTGCTGATGATCGCCCTGGCCAGTAAAAACGCCATTCTGATCGTGGAATACGCCCGGGAACTGCACGACCGCGGCGAGTCCGTTACCGAGGCCGCAGTGGAAGCGACCCGGCGCCGGTTCCGCCCCATTGTCATGACCTCTTTTGCCTTCATCCTGGGGGTGGTGCCCTTGCTGACCGCCGGGGGGGCCGGGGCCGCCAGCCAGCGGGCCATCGGCACCGTGGTCTTTGGGGGCATGCTCTCCTCGACCCTGGTGGCCATCCCCTTTGTGCCGGTCTTTTTCGTGCTCATGGCGAAGCTCAGCGACAGATTCTCCAAGGCGCCCTACGAAACCACTTTTAAGGGCCGGAAGCCAGGGTTTAAGCAGTAGTTGTCCGGCAACAAAATTGCATGAGGCGAAAGCGAAACGCCTGTGGTTTTAGCCGGGAAATTCGCCGGGTTTGGCCAGGGCCGGGTCTTGACAGGAGAGATTACTATGGTAATCTTTAACATTGGTTAGCAGGTCAGACTGAAAGCAGGGCCGCAGGATGCTGGTCTCTGAACGGGCGGGGACAACGAGTCCCGCCGATTTTTTTTGCCTGACTACTGCGCCCCTGCCTCTTGGGCAGGTATATCTTCAGCAGGACCGGTAGGAGGTTTCTAGTGAAGGAGACTGGCAAGGTAAAATGGTTTAACGATTCCAAAGGTTATGGCTTCATCTCCCGGGAAGGCGGCCCCGATGTCTTCGTACATCACAGCGCCATCCTGGGTGAAGGCTTCCGCACCCTGGCCGAAGACCAGGAGGTGGAGTTCGAGGTGGTCCAGGGTCCCAAGGGCGCCCAGGCCCAGAACGTGAGTAAACTCTAGGCGGTTTCCCGCCTCTATTGGCCGGGACTCCGGCGTTCTTCAGAGCACCGGAGTCCCCCTTTTTTTGACCCAGCTCTCCATTTACCAAGGTTCGGTAAGGGCTCGGAATCTGGCTGACCACGGAAGCCGTTTCCTGGCGAAGTGCGGGGAGCCGGTTCCTAAATTTGCTTATCAACTGGCGAGGTAAAGAATTGGCACGAAATCGGTACGGTTGGGAAAAACGGGCCAAAGAGATGGCCCGCAAACAGAAAAACGACGAAAAGATGAAACGCCGCCAGGGCAAGGCCGGGGCTCCGGCCACAGAGGAAAATCCGGAGGCGGTTGACGATCTCAACCAAAATAGTGCGCCCGAGACCGAGCTGGCCAACCTCAGCCTCCGGCAAGACTCGTAAAGGAGAAGAAATGAGTGTCAAATTATATGTGGGCAACCTGCCCCACGCCATGACCGAAGCAGAACTGAATACCCTGTTTTCCGAGGCCGGCAACGTGGCCTCAGCCAAGATCATTACCGACCGGCAGACGGGTCAGCCCCGGGGCTTCGGGTTTGTCGAGATGGACACCAAGGTGGAGGCCCAGAAGGCCATTTCCATGATCAACGGCCGCACCGTGGAAGGGCGGCCCCTGACGGTCAATGAGGCCCGGCCGCAGCAGAAAAGCTCCTTTGGCGGCGGCGGCGGTGGTCGCGGCGGCGGTGGTGGCGGCCGCGGCGGCGGCCGGGGCGGCTACGGCGGTGGCGGCGGTTACCGCTAAAGGCGCCGGTGATTGGCGGGGCGCCGTGCGCCCCCGTCATCAATAATTGAGAAATAACCTCGGGGCGACAGTTGCGCAGGCTTCCAGCCTGCGACCTGGCCGCCCCTTTTTTTGATGCATCCCCAGGGCGCACCTGCCGTGAGGGAGCCGGTTGGCCGCAATCCTGAGCCCCCCATTCAGCGGCTAAGTTCCCCTGGCCCGACCTCCCGGTAGCCGCTGGCGGTAATAGTGGCGAAGTAGAAGGGCGGCCCCACTGCCGCGCTGGTGGCGGCCATCTTCACCAGGAAATCCCGGCTCTCCTTAAGTAGTTCCTCCGGGGCGGCCCCCCGGCTTAGGGCCTTGGCAAGGCGCATCTCCATCCCCAGGTTCCGGGGCATGACTACCAGGTTGGACACCGGCAGGTCGCGGAGAGGCAATTCGTCTTCTTCGCTGCCCAAAAGGTGGAGCGAATACCCCGGCAGTCCAGCCACCACTCCCGCCAGGATGAAGTAGAGGCGGCGAAAACCCTCCGGTTCGGGTCCGTGGCGCGCCAGAAAGCGCCGGTAACCCTGGGAGAGGAAACCCAGGGCGAAGTCGGCCAGGTCTTCCAGGTGGTCGAGGCCCCGCTGGCGCCCGATCTCCCGGCGCAAGGCCTGGGACAGCGGCAGGCTCACCCCGGCGCCGCCGCTCAGGATGGCCGCCCGCCGGCCCAGGGGCAGCAGCTTCTTGACCAGGAAATATGCCGTCCGCCCCGCCGCATCGAAACGGCTGGCCCGGCTGTCGGTGGCCAGGATCACCCCGTGCTCATTGAAGCCCGCCAGCGCCTGGGTCAATCGGCCGCTCCCCCGGATGGTTCCTTGTCCTGCTCCTGAAGCGGCAGAGCCTCGGGGTTGGAAAAGATCCTTATCCCCGCCGGGGCCAGATCGAAGGCCATCTCCCGTTTGAGACGCAGGGGCTTCAAGCCCGGGGTGAGGTCGCGCCAGGCCCGGGCCGGAGGTCCCAGGAATTCCCACAGGTTGGCGAGCTGCACCGGGGAGTTTTCCCGGGTAGGGTTAATTATGGCCAGCACCCGCCCCGGCTGGCGCTCCCGGGATTTGAGGAGCAACGCCAGCGCTTCGCCCCGGGGGTTGGCCCGCACCATGGGACCTTCCTCCAGGAGCACCGGGCAGGATTTTTTCATCAGGTTCACCCCGGCTATATAAGTGCTTAGATCGTAGTTTATCCCCTCCCAATCTTGAGGCCGGGTATTCACCACGTCCAGCCGCTTCCTGAAGCCGTATTCATAACCGATGGGGATCATCAGGCCGGTGGAGAAAAAGGCGGCGAAGAGATACCGCTGCCGGGCCACCTCCGGGGCGCCGCCGCTTTCCGCGGCCAGCCGCCCGGTGTCGTGGCTCTCCGGGAAGCTCACCGAAGGGGCCAGGCGCCGGAACCGGCGGTATTGCTCCAGGCACCAGTCTTCCTGGAAATCCCACCATTTGGAGCTGTTGTACAGGAAGTCAAATCCCGCCGTCGCCAGTTGGGAGCATTCCTCCAGGCGGCAGCCCAAGGTCTCGGCGAAGAACCGCGCCCGGGGCTCCAATTTCCGGGCCTTGTCGATGAGGCGGCCCCAGAAGTCTCCGGGAATCTTGTAAGCCGCGTCGGCCCGGAATCCCAGGAAACCAAGTTGCAGATATTTGGCCAGCACCGCCTCCCAATACTTAAGCAGGCCCTCGGGGTCCGGGGGCGGCCAGTATTCCAGCTCCGCCAGATCACCCCAGACCGTGACCCGGGTGGCGTCAGCGGGGTCGATGGCCCCGGGGTGCTTAATGGCCCCCTGCTCATCCTTGGCGTACCATGCGGGGTGCTCCAACACCAGGGGCGAGTCGATGGCGGTGTGGTTGATCACCAGGTCCAGCATCACCTTGAGGTCGCGGCGGGCTGCCTCTTCAAGAAAATGGCCCAGGGCCGCCTCCGGATCTCCCCCCGGGGGATAAAAGAGGGGGTTGAGGCTGAAATAGTCCTTGACCGCGTAGAGGCTGCCGCTTAAGCCCGGGGTTTGGATGGGATTCACGAAGATCCAGGTGAAACCCATGCGGCCGATGTGGTCCAGGTGCTCCTCCCACCGGGGAATAGGCCCCACCAGCAGGGGAAAGAGATTATAAATCAAGGCAGGCTCGGGCATGGCGAATTCTCCTGTCAGGAAACCTTTCAGGGAGGGGGTTCGAAGTCCCCGTCATCCCTCAAATTATCGCTCCCGGTACTTGTTTAAGCGCGCCGCGACGCGGGCCGGCGCCGGATCCCGGGCCATCTCTGTGAGGCTCCAGGGGAGGCGGCCGCGCCAGTTGGGGTGCTCCTTTTCGGTGCCCGGGAAGTTTTGCTGCTCCGGCCAGCCAAAGACCTCCTCCAGGCGCACTTCCAGAAGGGCGGCGGAGCTCTGCGCCAGGTACTCCAGCACCCCTTCTCTAACCTCAACGGGAGCCGGACCAGCCGTCCGGGGTTCAACCGGCGGCTCGGGGCTTTTCCCCTCTTTGGCCAGCAGCCCCTGACTTTGCAGGGCCTCCAGCAGTCCCAGACGGTCGCGCTGCCGGGCCGCAGCCTCCGCCTCGGCCAACCCGGCTTGGGGATAGAGGTTGGCCTGCCGCTTGAAGGCCAGGTCGCGGCCCTGCCAGAACCCCGTTAAGGTAGGCAGGTCGTGGGTGGTGACCGCGGCTAGCGCCTGGGCCGGATAGGACTGCGGGGCCAGGAAACGGCCAGCCGCATCCCGTTCAAAGTAGAAGACCCGGTAGGAAAAGACCCCCAGGCGCCCCAGCTCCCGGCGCACCCGGGCCGTCATGGTGCCCAGGTCCTCGCCGACGATCAGGGTGCGGCGGCGGACGCTCTCCAGGGCCAGGACGGCCAGCAATTCCCGGGCCGGATAATAGACGTAGGCTCCCCGCCCAGCCCCTTCCCCGGAGGGGATCCACAGCAGCCGAAAGAGCCCCATGACGTGATCCAGGCGCAACATGCCGCCGGCCGGGGCGTTGGCCCTGAGAGCGTCGATAAAGAGTTGGTAGCCCGATTCCCGCAGGGACTGAGGAATTAACGGGGAGATGCCCCAATTCTGGCCTTGGGGGTTGAAGGCGTCCGGCGGGGCGCCGATGGCTGCTCCCCCGGCGAACAACCCGGGGTGGGCCCAGGTGTCGAAGCCCCCGGCCGCGGCCCCCAGGGCCAGGTCCTGGTACAGGGTGAACGGGAGCCCCTGCCGGCGGGCCGCGGCCAATACCTCCTGCAACTGGCTGGCCGCCAGCCATTGGGCATATTGATGCAGACCGATTTGCCGCGGCCGTTCCCGGGCCCAGGCGGCCACCGCCGGGTGGTCGGGGTGGCGATACCCTTCCGGCCACCGGCGCCAGTCCCCTTCCTGAAAATGGTCCGTCAGGGAGGCAAACTCGCCGAACCTTTGCAGGAGCGCGCCCCCCTGTCGCAGGAAGCCGGCGAACTCCTCGCCCCGGCGGGAGCCGGGGGCCTCCGGTGGGCCCTGCCGGTCCCAAAAGGCACGGAACAGAAGTTCCAGGACTCGCAACTTCAGGCGAAAGACCTGGGAGTAGGGAACCACCGGCCCTTGCCGCAGGCGGGCCAGACTGCCCTGGAATTCCGGGTTGGCCAGCAGTTCCCGGGCCTCCGGGCAGAACTCCATTTCCGGTACCTGCTCCAGATCGAGATAGAGAAAATTATGAAAGAGGCGGCTGGTGGGGGCATAAGGACTGGGGTCGGCTGCCGGCAGCGGCGTTGGGGCGTGCAGGGGATTGACCCCCACGAAGGCGGCCCCCAGCGTGGCGGTCCAATCCAGCAACGCCGCCAGGTCGCGAAAATCGCCGATGCCCCAATTGCGGGTGCTTCTCAGGGCGTACAGGGGCAGGTTGAACCCCCAGAGGCGCCGGCCGCCGGCCAGGCAGTGAGGAAGATAGGCGCGTTCCGGGGCCACCAGCAGGCGGCTCCGCCCCGACTCAGCCCGGCCATCAGCCTCCACCCGCAGTTCAAGCTCATAATATCCCAGGGGCAGCTCCCTGGGGAGGCGCAGCTCCAGCCGGTGCCGGACTCCGCCCGGCACGGCTCGGGAAGCCGCGGTGGCCGGGGAGGCTAATCTTTCCTGCCAATCCAAATCCCGGCTGGAATCGTCCACGCCCCGCACCGCAGCTTCGATTCGGAGAGACGAAGGAAGGGAGACTGAGGGCGCCCAAAGAAAAAAATTCACCCTTCCCGGAGAGGCTGGCGCCAGGACCTGCACCGGCTCCAGGAGGCGGCCCCAGGGCCCCAGGCGGCGCCGGCTCAACTCTTGCCGGCGCTTCTCCGGGTCCTTCCAGGAAATGGACATGGCGCTAAGCAGGGCCTGGGTAGTGGCTGGCGGGGTGGGGTGGCGGCCGCCGAAGTTGTCGCAGTATTCCGGGGCGATGCCGCAGAGGCGACCCAGGAAGGCGATCTCCGTTGCTGCCGCTTTATCAGCCATAAGGGGCCATCAAAGGCAGCCTGGGCCTGCCGCCGGTGCCAGTACAGGCTGCGGCCTGCGGCTGCCAGAAGATCGTAGGGCATTATCGCAGGGCCTGGCCTTACTCATTTTCAGGCTCTGCGGCCGTTGATTCCAGCGCCGGGTCTTCTCCTGCCTCTGCCTCGCCTGCGGCCGGCAAGGCAAGGACCTCCAAGGCTTCCGGTTCCGGCAGTTTCTCCACGGCCCGGAGCTTGCGCTCTATGGCCCGGCTACGCACGCCGGTCTCCTCAATCGTCCGGCTGGCGGTGTGGAGTTGGCGCTTGACCCTGTCCAGGACCTCGCCGAACCTAGCGAATTCTGTCTTGATCGCCCCTAAGACCCGCCACACTTCCACGGCGCGCTGCTCTATGGCGAGGGTCTGAAATCCCATGCGCAGGCTGCTCAGAATCGCGGCCAACGTGGTGGGGCCGGCCACTACCACCCGGTACCGGTGCTGCAGGTTTTCGACCAAACCTGGCTGCCGCATCACCTCGGCATATAGTCCTTCCGTAGCCAGGAACATGATGCCAAAGTCGGTCGTGTTGGGTGGGTCCAGGTATTTATCGTGGATATCCTTTGCCGCGGCGCGCACGGCCCGCGCCAAGGCGTCCATCGACGTTTGCACTGCAACCGGGTCGGCCTTCTCCGCGGCTTCCTGAAGGCGCAGGTAGTCCTCCTGGGGAAACTTCGAGTCGATGGGCAGCCAGACGCAAGCATCGGGATCATCCCTCGGGCCCGGCAGCCGCACTGCGTACTCCACACTCTCCGACGAGTCGGCCTTCACCCGGACGTTCTTCCCGAATTGATCGGGGGTGAGGATCTGCTCCAGGATGGCGCCGAGCTGAACCTCGGCCCAGGTGCCCCGCGCCTTCACGTTGGTCAGAACCCGCTTCAGGTCCCCCACGCCGGTGGCCAGATTCTGCATCTCCCCGAGCCCCTGGTGTACCGCTTCCAACCTGTCGCTCACAAGTTTAAATGACTCTCCGAGCCTCTTTTCCAGAGTATCGTGCAGTTTCTCGTCCACCGTCTTGCGCATCTCGTCGAGCTTCTTCTCGTTCCCCTCCTGCAGCTCTTTGACCCGGGAATCGAAGGTGCCGCGGATGCGATCCAGGGCACGCTGATTTGATTCGGTGAGTCCCGTCAATTGCCTGGACATGCCTTCCAACTGTACGTGCTGGAGCTTGCCCATGCCCTCCAAGGTCTTGGTCAGGACCTCGTTGGTCGATTTCAGGCCGCCTGATACTTCTTCACGAAGCTCCCTGCCGGCATTGCGGGCTTCTTCCCGGCCGGCTCGCAACTCGTCGCGCGTCTCCCTGGCGGCGGCCGCGGTGGCCTTTGACCCCCGGACCAGGACAATGACGATCAGGACCAGGTTCACGGCCGCCGCAGCCAGGATCAGCCAGGGGAGAGCTTCATTCAGATGCGCACCAGGCCACATACTCTGCATTTGATCCTCTATGGATGAGTTTTAATGCGGGCTCTGCGTCTCCGCCCTGAATCCGGAGCCGCCGGGTTGCAGGCCAGGGGTCTCGCTAGCCCTCCAGCAAGATCCCGGCGTAGCCCACGAAACTGTCCGCGGGCATGATCTCGTAGCTGGTATAGTAGTCCAGGAGAACGGCCTTTTGGGCCCCCAGGCTTTTAGCGGCAGCCAGCGCGGCGGCAGCCCCACCGGCGCTACAGGCGCTCCGGTCTTCCTGCGCCGCCCGCAGCAGGCCGGCCCCGTCCAGCTGCAAAACCTCGCTGAGGAAGCGCTGATCGTTGACCTCTCGGACCCATTTTACCGCCTCGGCACCCATCCCCCGGGGAGCCCAGTCGTAGTTGGGGCCGTAGTGGGTCAGGTCGGTGGAGCCGAAGGCCAGCAGGGAGAGGTTCAGCTCCAGGGCCACCGCCGCCACTGCCTTCCCCAGTTTCAAGGCCGTGGGAGAAGATGGGGACCTGAGGGCCAGGACCTTGGCATTGGGGAAGAAATATTTCACCATGGGGAGCTGCACCTCGATGGTATTGTCCCCGGGGTATTCTGCGCCCAGAGTAAGGCGCTGCTTCAAAGGCTGGTAGAACTCGGTGGCCAGGGGGATGGTCCCCAGGGGGGTCTCCCAGGCCTCGTCGCTTACCAGCAGGGGAGGGGAGTCGGCGCCCAAGTGGCCTCCGAACACCACCACCACCTGGGGCTGGCTGGCGCGGGCGCTGAGGTCGAACACCCGGGCCGCGGCCTTGCCGGAGAAATACCAGCCGGCGTGGGGCACAATGCCGCCAAAGATCCGGACGCCCGCGGGCCGCGGCGTCACCCCGGCTACAAATTGCTCGATTTCCGCCCGGCAGCCGCTGGCGCCGTTGGGATACCAGCCCCCCGGCAGCATCCGTTCCCGGGTTCCCATGATCGCCTCCTAATTTCGGTTGTCCGCTATCTCCTTAATTTGGGCAAGGTAAAATCAAAGTCAAGGGCTTTGGGTAGAGGTGGAAAACCGCAGGCCAGAAACCGCCTCGCAGTCCCGGGGAAGTCTGAGCCGGTTCCCCCGGCCCCCAGCCCCCCGCCGGCGGCGAGGCCCCAGAGGCCGCCGGGGCTACCGGCGAGCCATCCGGAAACCTCCAAAAATCAAGGTCTTGCCACCCTAGTTAATCCGAGACGGCCCCCTTTGTCAAGGCAGGGGCCGGCCGGTTTTCCGGGCCGGGCAGTCCAGGCCTGCCCGGGTGGGGCGGGCCCGGCCCGCCATCCCGGAGAGGCCCGTCAGGTTTTTCTCATCAAGATCTGGATGAAGTCTTCTCTTTCCCTGCACCATTGACTTCACCGCCTCGCAACTAAGCGCCTTATTCCACCGTGCAAATCAGGGATTCCCCTAGGCGAAAACCAGGAAGGCCCCGATTGTCTTTAACCTGCAGCTCATCATAATTGGAGCCAGAATTATTAAATCTATCTCCATCAGATAAAAAGCGGTGCAGTGGCTTCTGGATAATTGTGGTTCTGTATCCCAAATCGAGGAAAAGTGTTCTTTTTCTTGTAAAGCCAGAAAATAGTCGCCGGGTCTAGGCATAATATTGCGAGGGGAGAATCATGTAAGGGCGTCACGTAATAGAGACCATTGCTGATTGGCAAGGTGGCGCTCTAACGGGTTGGGAATGCACGGCATGGGTATTGCATAATATTAGGTGTGCATTATTTAGGAATGTTACGTAAAGGGACCATTACCGATGAGGGCAGATAACGCACTGATTGCCGCGTTAAAGAAGCCTCTTCTTAGCGAGGTCGACGAGGAAAAGGCCAGGAGACTCTTCCTCAGGTACCGCTGGAAGAGGGATCTCAAGATTTGCCCTCGCTGTGCCGGCAGAATGGTGGTGCAGATCAGAAGGAATCGCCTGCTCTGCTCGGATTGCCGTTATGAGTTCGGCGACTTTACCGGCACCTGCCTGGGCCTGCTGCGGGTGGGATTCAGGCAGTGGCTATGGCTCATCAAGCTGTTCGAGCGCGACTTTTCGGCCCGGCAGGCCGCCCGGGAACTGGGCTTGTCTTATCCCACCGTGCTCAAGGGGTTTAATATCATCCGCAGGGCCATCCTCTGCCAAGACCCGGATTTTCAAGCCCTCCCGGACGGGATGAAGGTGAACCGGCCCGCCTGCGGCGGTCCGGCCGGGGACCAGGAGAGACTGCCCCCCCCGGATCGTGAGTGGATTTTCGGCATCCGGGAGAAGTCCGGGCAGGCCAAGGTGGGGCTGGTGCCTAACCTCAGTGCCGACGTTCTTTCGGGCCTCAGGGTACGCAAGGTGGGGCGAAGCAATATCGCCTATACCAATGGGTATCACGACTATGACAACCTGATCTTTTGCGCCCCCGGACCGCTGGACGCGAATCATTCCCAGCCCTGCCCCCTGAAGAGGACCATCATCCACGAGCAGCAAGGGTTTCGGGGTTACGCCAAGAAAAGGCTTCCCAGGTTTCGCGGCATCTCCCCGGAAAATTTCTTTCTTTTTCTGAAGGAGTTGGAATTTAGGTATAACCTCCGTAAGAATGGGGAATTCTTTGTAACTCTCGCCACTTACCTCACAAAGCCTGTGGCAGATCTTTTATGATAAGCCAAATTATTTTCCAATAATTTCTCAAAGGGCTTGACGTTTTAAGGCAAATGCATAGATTATTGAGGCCACAAAAGCCAAACTCAGCGTGAGCTGAGGACGGAAAGCCACGGGTCTCCAATGCTGAGAGATAGCCGGGTTGCCTGGTAAGGCAACCCGGTTTTTCTTTTAAAAATCGAGGTTGGAGGAAGTTCCTAACGATAGCAAGACCCCATAGCTATTACAAAATTGCACCATATTCCGGATAAAGCCAAACTCAGCGTGAGCTGAGGACGGAAAGCCACGGGTCTCAAATTGGGAGAGATAGCCGGGTTGCCTGATAAGGCAATCCGGTTTTTTAATCTCTTAACATCTCGTCCCTTTTTGACAAAGTGTGCGAGCCAAAGACAGAGGCGGAACATGAAGGGGCCGGTAATCCTAATCTTGGAAGAGGAAGGCAGTTTCCTGAAAGATTTGGAGAACCGCCTGCGCCAGGATGGCCCCGAGGTGATCGTCTCGTTTCGAAACCTCGAGTTTTTGTCCCTCTTCCGGAAAACTAGCCCGGATCTGGCCATTATCACCTCTAACCGGAACTCCGCCTGGGACGCGCTAGAGGTGGCCGGGGAGATACGCCGGCAGGATCGCAGCACCCCGGTGATTCTCCTCGTCCATGAGAGCTCTGAGGCCAAGGCGATTGCCGCCCTCCGGCTGGGGATGAATGACTACTTTAAGCAGCCGGTTTCGCTGGCAGAGCTGCTGGCCAGCATCCGGCGCCATCTCCCCGGCCGCCCGGGAAAAGCCCCGGCAGAGCAACCGGCCTCTGTGAAACCATGGCTCTGGTCAGGCTTCATCGGTGAAACCCCCCGTATCCAGCAACTCAAACAATACCTTACCAGGGCTGCCGCCATCGACTGCAACGTGCTCATCACCGGGGAGACGGGGACCGGCAAGGAGAGGGTAGCAGAACTCATTCATGCGTTGAGCTCCAGGCAAGCCAAACCCCTGGTCTGCATCAACTGCGCGGCTCTGCCGGAAGGTCTCTTTGAAAGCGAGCTGTTCGGTTATGAGCGGGGCGCCTTCACCGGAGCGGTCCGGTCCAGTCCTGGAAAGCTGAGGCTGGCCGAAGGCGGAACCGTCTTCCTGGACGAAGTCTCGGAAATGAGCCCTTATCTGCAGGCTAAGATTCTGCGGGCCATCGACAACCAGGCAATTTACAGCGTGGGCGGCCAGAGACAGATCCCTTTAGACATCAGGGTGGTGGCTGCCACTAATCAGGAACTGGAGGATGCGATGGAGCAGGGAACTTTCCGCAAGGACCTCTTTTTCCGTCTCAACGTGGCCCGGGTCCACCTGCCGCCCCTCCGGGAGCGCCGGGAAGACATACCTTTGCTCCTGGAGCACTACCTCCGGGAAATGAACCGCCGTTTCGGCCGCCAGGTGGAAGGCTTTAGCGAGGAAGTCATGGAGATGCTCTTGGGCTATTCCTGGCCGGGGAACATTCGGGAGTTGAAGAACCTGGTGGAAGCCTTGTTCATCAACCTGCCGGGGCGGCAGGTCTCCGTGGTGGACCTGCCCGAATCTTTCCGGAAACTCAGAGAAAATCTGGGCGCGCCTTTGGAGGAGAGGGAGCAGGTGCTGAATGCCCTTTTAGCCACTAACTGGAATAAGAGCAAGGCCGCCGAGAAATTGAACTGGTCCCGGATGACCGTGTACCGGAAAATGCAAAAATATGAAATTAAGGCGTTATAAGAATTTATCCATAATAATTGAGTAACATTTGTAACCTGCTGTAACCCTCCCAGGCTACGCTCCTTCTGCTTAGCAACCCCCCTGTTCCTACTCCTTTCCCGCTTTTTCACCTCGGGTGGGTTTCCCTGACTGTCACCCGCGAGGGTGACACTTCCCCTTAAAGAACCCGGAGCGGGCCCTGCGCCAGTCAGTCAATTAAATAATACTTTCAGCAAGTTAATCAATACGCGGGCGGTGCCCGGCGAGCTGGCATCGCCATTGCACTATGTCCTGCCAAAGCACTGATAAGTTCCGGATCGAAGATAACGGATACCCGAATAAAAAGGAGACTGGATGGAGTAGGAGCAGTTCAAAAATTAGGGGGGCCTCACCGTGGCTGGTGGCCCCCC
>JBKQLU010000061.1:0-58710 GCA_052326585.1 Desulfobaccales bacterium
AACAGGCCCCTTCGACCCCGATGGGACAGGGTTTCATGCTCTTGGCCCGGTCAAAGATCGTCTCTACCCCCTCCGCCTGGGCCTTCTTCAGCATCTCCTGGGCCGCCACGTCCATGGACAGTTTTTCCAAATCTAATTCAGCCATTCAATAATCCTCCAGTTTCTTCTTTTAGAGTGGCCTTCATGGCCCCTCTTGGCAAAAGAGCCCGTCCTTCAGGGTGCGTCCATATCCAGCGGGGTGCACCAAGCCGGGCTCCTGGACAGCAATGGTTCTCTTCCAGAACGGCCGCCGGCACCTTAGGCGGCCAGTTCCTGGATCATGGATTTCACCAGTTTCACGGCTTCCGGATGGCGCAAAATGAGGAAGTCGCTGCCGGCCAGCAGCAGGCTCACGGCGGTTATGGCCTCCATAAGAATGCCCCGCTTGGTCTGGTCACCCAGTTGCGGCGCCTCCTCATTGGTCTGCTTGCATTCCTTCACCTTCCAGACTTCTTGGCCGACATAATTGACGATGGGGAGTTGCAATTTGTCGTCTTCCTGGGTCAGAGCCGCCATGCGGTCCCGCTCCATGACGGAATAGCTATACTCCATGCCGTAGCCCAGACCGCCGGTGGTGGGATCCACCAGGATACGGCTGTCCGGAACCCCAAGCTGGCCCAGGAGGATGTTCAACTGCTTGGCCAGGTTGACGTCGATGGGAGAGTTGGCGATGATCGTATGGTTATAGGCCAGGGCCGCGGCGCCGATCTTTTTGTAGTTCTTATCCTGCACCGGGCCGATGACGATGCTTTTAGCGGCGCAGGCTTCCGCCACCGCCGGCAGCACCTCGGCATCCTTTTCCATGCTGCTGGTGCCGAAGACGATGAGGGGCACGTCGATGGCTGCCGCCAGTTTCTTGGCGGTGGCGGCCGCCGACGCGGCGCTGGCGTTGTCCCCGTTGGGGTCGGTGCTCGCCAGGATCAAGGCAATGGCTTCAGCCCCAAAATCCTTGATACATTTTTGGGCCCAGGCCACCGGGTCTTTGGCCACGTCCTTGATGGCGGCATAGGCGGGAGCGGCCCAATCTTCCCCCGGGTCTTTATCCCACACCTCCATGGCAATCCGGGGCTTGTGAGGCATTAACCCTTCAAAGATATAAAAGGGGTACGAGGTTTCGCCCCCCAGGGTCATGGCTTTTTCGCCTGTGCCAATGGTTACGGTTTTGATCGTGCCCGAATAAATCTGCTTGGGAATTTCGAAGGCCAAGGTAGTTCCCTCCTTAATTTTTCCGGAATTGCCGGCAGGTTACTTTATTTAAACCAGGGGAGGTATAGACATTGTGAAATTAATAATTAATTGGCCTGCCTGTCAAGTAAAAAATCACCTTGCCAGCCGCGGCGCCGCGCTTTCAAGCTATTAATCTGGCAAAGATTTCATAAGCTGCTCTTAAAGCTGGGGAATCGGCAGGGAGCTGGTAGGTGGGCCGTCCCTGGCTGTCGAAGGCCGCGATGAGGGGATCCTCGGGGATGCGGCCGGCCAGTTCCAGGCCTTGCGCGCTAATCTCCGCCGCGGCCTTCTCGCTCAGGCCGTTGGCGGCCCGGTTGACGATGAGCGCCGTCCGGCCCACCACGATTTTCAAGGCCTGGGCCAGGCCCTTGAGGCGGCTGGCCGCCTGGATGCCCCGCCAGGAGGGATCCGAGACCAGCAGCAGCAGGTCCACCCCATGGGTGGTCAGCCGGCTCATGTGCTCCATGCCGGCCTCGTTGTCCATGAGGATGTAGGGATAGTTCCTGGCCAGGATGTCCATGAAGCGGGCTACCATATGGTTGGCGGCGCAGTAACAGCCCGGCCCTTCGGGCTGGCCCATGCTGATGAGATCGAAGCCCTCGGACTCCACCAGGGCCTCGTTGATGCGCATCTCTATGAGCTGGTCCTTGGTGAGGTCCACCAAGCCGCCGCCCTTTTTCATCTCTTCCCGGGCCTGGCCCACCGTCAGGTCCACGGTTAGCCCCAGGACCTCGTTGAAATTGCTGTTGGCGTCAGCGTCCACCGCCAGCACCGGGGTTTTACCCCGTTCCACCAGGTAGCGCAGCAACATGCCCGCGGTGGTGGTCTTGCCGGTGCCGCCCTTTCCGGCCATGGCGATCAGGAAACTCACGGTTGCCTCCTCCGGGAGCGTGAAACTATTCACAATTATATGCCAACCGCCAGGAAACGCAACTGCGGTGGCGGAAACGCCGATAATTCCTGGGGGCAGGCTAACCTTTTCCACCAGTTTGGGGGAGGCGATATTCCTGGCCACGATCCGCCTAACCGGCCAGGGACAATACCCCTCCCGGAAGCAAACCGGACAAAAGACTTGCACGGCCTTAAAAATTAAAATTATAATTCTAGGGTTGCGCATCATCTCACCCGGGATTTCCACCCTGCACTGCACCCATCCTGGGGGATCGTCCAATGGCAGGACAGCGGCCTTTGGAGTCGCCGATGGAGGTTCGAATCCTCCTCCCCCAGCCAGTCCTCCCCGGTTGGCGATACGAGGTCATTCCCGGTCATTCTGAGGGAGCCGCAGGGTTCACCGAAGAAAAAAAGGGCTGAAGGACAGGCCCCCAGCCCGGAAGGATTTGTGTGCCGGCGCCTTTAGAATTCGGCGTGCGCCCGCAGGCCAAAGACCGATACCGGACCACGATCTACGTTGTAAGCGGGGTTGATGATCAACTGGTAGTCCGCGGTGATGTTCAGTGCGCCGTTGCGGGTGCCTGTTCCTGGCTGAACCAGATGTGCGAAGGTTAGCGGCGAGGCGAAGCTGACCACGGCGATATTGTAATACGTTTCGAATATCAGTTCAGGTGAGGCATGCGTCAATTCGCCGTCGCCGATAATGCCGCCGAGACCGCCGGCCCCGAAATATTCCCTGCCCTGGTTCGAAATTTGGTCGACTGCAAATGCCAGTCCCACGGTATCATCGGCGCGCCCCCAGTGTGATCCTTTCAACGACAACCCACCCGACACGGAGACATCTACGTCGGTGAAGTCGACCTCCTCCACGCCGCCCTGGCACCAGCCGCCCCGGAGGAACATACCAAGATCGGGAACCAGTTGCTGTTCGAGATTAAAGCCGATCCCGTATTTGGTGCGAAAGCTGCGCACCGCGCCGGTATCGGGCGTCAGGCCGGTTTCGCGGCCCCAGGCCAGCGCCTCGTTATAAGTGCCAAGATCGCCACCCATCAGCCAATAGAGGACCTTGAACTTGCCGGGCTGATCCCACAGGGTATGCCTCTCTTCCAATTCGCCAATGAACTGCCCTTGCGAGAAGCCCCTGGTGCTGAGATATATGCTGTTCGGGACGCTCGACATGTCGAACAGCCCGACCCTGGCGGTCCACCAATCCTGTTGCCATTCGGCCGCGGCTCCGTAAGTGAAGCCCCAGGCGTCCGCCGCATAGTCGAAGGCGCCCAGGTCGATGATGCACCAGTTGAGGAAGTCGCCGCGCGGATCATGCGCATATTTGTTGGTGTCGAAGATGTCGACCACGGAGAACTTGCCGACGGTCAGCACCAGACGGTTGGCGGTCTGGGTGCCGCCCAAGACATTCAAATCCGGGTCAACTTTTTCAGTCTCACCGCCCAAATTGATCGTCTGCCGAAAGAAGGCCCGGTCCAATCTGAAGTACGGAGTGGTTCTGCCGAGCTTGTAGGCCTCGCCGCTGGGGTATCCCGCCACCCCGAAGGTGTCGCTTAAACCGAAGCCCTGGTCCATAGATGGATTGGCCCAGAGTTCGGCGCCCTGCCACGGGCGCAACCCGAGATAGGCCGTCATATCAGTTGTTTCCCGGCCATTGGCTTTAGGATAGAGGCTATGCGGCCCTACTTTAAAATAGGGGGAATAGAATGCCGGCTGCAATTCCCAGGTGTTGGTAATCTGGCCGTGTATGGCCCAGTCCTCCGGAACCACTTTCTCGGCGGCTGCAGACGCGACCGGTGTGCCTTGGGGTGACGGCGTCGGGCTAACCATTTGCGCCTGGCCCAACCACGGGCAGAGGAGGCTGGCGGCCACGACCGCGCCTATCAGGAGCATTGCTGCCCTTCTGCAATATAAGAAACCCATTCTTCCCCTCCCTTTTAGGTGAGACGCCCAAAAAAAACCACGAAAACCAGGCGCCTGCCGGCGCCACGAGCCTTCGTGGCTGATATTTCTACTTTGGGGTTGCTTAACTCATCCGGGGTTCATGCCCGAAGTCCTTGAGTAAAATACGGCGAGGGAAGAAAAATGTCAACCGCTTTCTTCCCGGTCATTTCACTCCGAGCCTGCCCGCATCGCGGTCACCCGGACGGAGGCGGCTGCGGCGCCTTACGGGGCTCTCCAACCCCGGCGGTGACATCGGTCCGGTTCCACCAGCCGCCGCCCAGCGCCTGGAACAGCGCCGCGGTGTCGGCGTAGCGGTTGGCCCGGGCCTGCACCAGATTGAGCGCGGCCTGCAGGTAGGTCTGTTCGGCATTCAGCAAGGCCAGATAGCTGATATTGCCCAGCTCCAAGGTTCGCCGCGCGATCGCCAGGCTTTTGCCGGCCGCCCGCTCCGCGGCCACGGCCGCTTTCATTGCCTCGGCGTCGTTTTGGATGGCGTGCAGGGCGTCGGCCAGGTTCTGGAAGGCGGTGAGCACCGTACTCCGATACTGCGCCGCGGCTTGACCATAGGCCGCTTCGGCGGCACGTTGCCGGTGCAGCAAGGTGCCCCCCTGGAAGACTGGCTGCGTCATATTGGCGGCCAGGTCCCAAAAGCCGGTGCCGGCAGCGAACATTTGCCCGATCTTCAGGGCGCTCGTGCCCAAATCGCCGTTCAGGGTAATATTCGGCAGCCGGTTGGCAATGGCGACCCCAATCCCGGCACTGGCGGCATGCAATTGCTCTTCGGCGGAGCGGACGTCCGGCCGCTGTTCCACCAGCCTGGCAGGAAGGCTCAGCGGCAGTTGTTGCGGCAGTTCCAGCGATGCGAGATCGAATTTCTCAGCAAGTTCCTCAATGGGGAAACGGCCGAGGAGCCGGGCCAGCAAGTCGCGTTGCTGGGCTAATTGTTTTGCCAACGGCGGCAAGGTCGCCTGCGCTTGTGCCAGCGCAGCTTCCTGGGCGGCCACGTCCGCGGTGGCAACCTGGCCCAGGGCGAATTGGCGTTTCAGCAACTCGAGCGCATGGCTCTGGATCTCTATGAGTTGTTTGGTCGTATCGATCTGCCCGCGCAAGGCCGCCTCTTGTATGGCCGCGGCGACCACGTTCGAGGTCAGCGTCAGGTAAACGGCTTCGAGCTGGAAGCGTTGGTCCTCGGCCTGGGCTTTGAGCGCCTCGATCTGCCGCCGCGTGCCGCCAAAGACATCCAGCGTGTAGCCCACCGTGACCTGGGCGGTGTGCAGGCTGTAGGTAAAAGTGTTGTTGAAGGTCGCACTGCTCAGCGAGCCCGAAGTCTTATGGCGGCTCGGGATGAAGCCGGCTTCGACGCTGGGGAACAGGGCGCCCTGCTGCGCATAGACATTTTCCCAGGCGCCCCGGAGTGCGGCCTGGGCGGAGTCCAGGTCCGGGTTGGCCTTGAGCGCCTGCTCGATCACGCGGTTGAGCGGTTGCGAATGGAACAGCGTCCACCATTGACCGGGGATGTCCATATCCTTGACGAAGCGTTGCACTTCGCCCCCGGGCGTTCCCTTTACCGCCGCCGTTTGCTCCGGCAGGGGTTCAGGCGTGTAGCGTTCGGCCTGGGGCGCCGCCGGACGCTGGAAATCAGGCCCGACCATACATCCGCTCAAGAAGATGGCGGCGGTGAATACCGCTCCCCAGAAGATGGCCGGCGGTCTGGCGCAGCCGCGCCGGGTATCTGCGCTCATGGACGCATATTGGCCGGGCGAAAACCAGTATGAGCTTGGCTGGCTCATCCATTGCCCTCCACTGCCGGCACCTTCAGGGATTGGCGGCGTTCCACCCAGCGCTCCAACGCATAGTAGCAGGTGGGCAGGATCAACAGCGTGAGCAGAGTGGCGATCATCAAGCCGCCCACGATCACGGTGGCCAGGGCGCGCTGCACATCGGTGCCGACGCCCGTATTCAAAGCCGCGGGCAGCATTCCCACCGTGGCCACGGTGGCGGTCATGAGCACCGGCCGGAAGCGCTCCACCGTACCCTCGAGGACGGCCGGGCCCAGCACCAGCCCTTGCTGGCGCACCCGGTTGATATTGGCAATCATGATGATGCCGTTTTGCACCGCCACGCCGAAGAGCGCAATGAAGCCGACGGCACTGGCGACATTGAGCGTATCTCCGGTTAGACGAAGGGTGATCAAGCCGCCCAAGGTCGCCAGCGGCACCACCCCGAGGATCAACACCGCCTGGCGCATTTTGCCGAACTCGGCAAACAGGAACAGGGTCATCAGGGCCAGCACGAGCACCATAATCAGGGCCAACCTGGCCTGGGCGCGTTGCTGGTTTTCGAAGGCGCCACCCCAGACGAGGCGATATTTAGTGGGATCGAAATGCACCGACTGCTTGATTTTGCTCTGGGCCTCCGCCAGGTAATCGGACAGGGGCTGGTTCCCATAGTCGATGCGCACGATCAACTCGCGGTGGGCCATTTCATGGGTGATGGTGCTCTCGCCGGTCTGCAGTTTTATATGGGCAACCTGGGAAAGGGGGACCTGGGCTCCGCCCGCGGTGGTCAGTACCAGATTGCCCAAGGCCTCCGGACTGTTGCGGGTATCTTGCGGGAACCGCACGCTGATGTCGTAGGTGCGGTCGGCCACATACACCTTGCCCACCGATCCTCCCCCGACCCCGGTCTGAATCAGATTGGTAATGTCGGAAATGTTGATGCCGTAGCGGGCCGCGGCGGCGCGATCTATGTCGATGGCGATCTGGGGAATCGGGGGTTCTTGAAAGATAGAGGCGTCCTCCGTGCCCCGCATCCCATGCAGCACGCTGACAATCTCACCGCCGATGCGGCGCAGTTCCTTGAAGTCATCGCCGACAATGCGAATTACCAGCGGGCTATGCGCACCGCTGATCGCATCGTTGACGTTATCGATAATCGGCTGGCTGATGCCGATGGAGAATCCGGGCAATTGCTGCAAGCGGGCATTGAGGCGGCGCAGGAACGCCGCCTTGGTTTCGCCCTTGGGCCAGGTGCTGTAAGGCTTCAAGCCGACCGGGGCTTCAATGTGGGACGGCGTCCAGGCATCGGTGCCGTCATCGCTGCGGCCGAGCTGGGTAACGGCGTAGGATACTTCGGGGAATTCGCGCAGCGTCCGCCGCAGTTCTCCTGCCATTTCGCTGGCCTTGTCCAGGGACAGCCCGGTGGGCAATTGTACTTGCAGCCACAGTGTGCCCTCATCCAGCTCGGGCAGAAACTCCCGGCCGGTGGTCATACCCAGGGCGATCACCCCCAGCAGCGCCACGCCGCCGATCAGGTAGGCGATTTTCGGCGTGGCCAGCAGCCGCTTCAGGGCTTCCCGGAAAGCGCCCTCCAGCCACTCGAGCGGCTGGTTGTGGAAGACCCGCCGAGGTTTGTTGAAGGCCAGGTAGGCGAGGCCGGGAACCAGGGTGAAGGTACAGAGCAGCGCCCCCAGCAGGGCATAGCCAAAGGTATAAGCCATGGGCAGGAAGAGCTTGGCTTCGGCCCGCTCGAAGGCGAACAGGGGCAGGTACGCCGTGATGATGATGAGGGTGGCGAAGAAGATCGGCCGCGCCACCTGGGTGGTTACCGAAAACACATCCAGCTCGCTCAAGGGGATGGCGGGATCCGCCTCGCGCCGGCGCAAAATGGCTTCGACCACCACGATGGCGCCATTCACGATGATGCCGAAGTCGATGGCGGCCAGCGAGAACAGGTTGGCGGGCATCTTCGTAATGTGCATCATGATGAAGACCGCGGCCAGGGCCAGAGGTATGGTCACCGCGGCGATCAAGGCGCTGCGCGGGCTGCCGAGAAAGAGAATCAGCACGAGACACACCAGCAGGATGCCCTTGAACACCGTGTGCGAGACCTTGTGCACCGTCTCCCCGACCAGGTCGTCCCGGTCGATGTAGGGAACGATGCGTACCCCCATCGGCTCGAGTTGTTTGCTCAGTTCCGCAACCTTGGCGTGTAGGACTTTCAGGACTTGCGACGGATTTTCATACCTGAGCAGGTCCACGATGCCTTCTATCGTGTCCGGATTGTTGTCTTTGCCCAGGATGCCCTCGCGCTCCTGGTGGCTGTAGGTCAGCCTGCCGAGGTCCCGGGCCAGGACCGGCACGCCTTTGCGCTGCGTGATGACGATGTTGCCCAGGTCGTCCAGCGTGCGCACCAGGCCGATGCCGCGGATGACATAGCCCTCCTCCCCGCGGGAGATGCGGCTGCCGCCGGCGTTCGAGCTGTTGTTGTTGATCGCCGTGACCACGTCGTTCAGGCCGACGCCGTAATCCTGGAGCTTGCCCGGATCGAGTTCCAGTTGGTACTGCATGGTGAAGCCGCCGAAATTGGCGACGCTGACCACGCCGGGCACCTGCTCCAAGGCCGGGATGACGATCCAGCGCTGGATTTCTGAAAGTTCCATCAGGTTTTTGGTATCCGATTCCAACGTGTAACGGTAGATTTCGCCGGTGGGGCCGGTCAACGGCAGCAGGGTCGGCTGGATGTTGGGGGGCAGGCTAACCTGGCCGATATTCTCTAAGACGCGCTGGCGCTCCCAGTAATCATCGGCGCCGTCCTTGAATACCATTGGGATGATGGAGAGACCGAAGGTGCTGCTGGAACGCATGTTCACCAGTCCGGGGGTGCCAACCAGCGCCCGCTCCAACGGAATGGTGATCTGTTGCTCGACTTCTTCGGCGGCCAGCCCCGGCGCCTGCGTGACCACCTGGGCAGTGACGTCGCCGATGTCCGGATAGGCCTCCACCGCCATTTGAGTCCAGGAGTAGTAGCCGCAAACGGCAAACAGGATCGCCACCATTATGGCGATGAGCCGTTTGCGCAGGCAGATGCTAACGAGGTGATTAATCATTGAGCAGCACTGCCCCCTTGACGACGACGCGATCCCCCGGATTCAGCCCCTGTTCGATGCGGACGCCGTCACCCTCCCCATAACCGGGGAGGACGGCGCGTCTGACGAAGGCCCAGGGCTCGACCTCGAGAAGCACTACGGTGCTGTCGTTTTCCATGACCAACGCGGAATTCGGCACGAATACCGCCGATTTTTGCGGTACGTTGAATATGGCATTGGCGAACATATTGGGTTTCAATTTGCCGTCCGGATTGGCGAAGACCATGCGCACCTTGGTGCGGCGGGTGTCCGGGTCCACCACATCGCTCACGAAGGCCACGGTGGAGTGAAAGACCTTGCCCGGGTAGGCCGGAAAGGTCACCTCGACGGATTGGCCTTTGGCAACGAAGGCCAGGTCTTTTTCCGGCACGTTGGCGGTGACCCAAACCGAATCGAGGTTGGAAATAGTCATGAGCGGCGCAGTCAGATCGTTGGCGTAAGACCCGGTTGAGGTGGTGAGGGCGGTGACGGTCCCGGTCATGGGTGCGGTAAGCGTCAAGAGACGCGACTTATTGGCGGCCTGGGAAGAGACCCCGATTTCTTTGAGCCGCGCCTCCGCCCGGTTGAACTCGGCCTGGGCCTGGGCGTAATCGCTCCGGGCCTGCTCCAGATCCTTCAAGGCGCTGCCGCCGGCTGCGTAGACGCCGCGCACGCGCTCCAAAGTGCTCTTGGCGTGTTGCAGCGCATCGCGGCCTTTGTCGTCATCGGCATAGGCCTGGGCGAGGTCGGCCGAGTCGATTACCGCCAGCGGCTGGCCTTTGGTAATATGGTCGCCCAGATAGACTTTAAGCTGTACCACCTTGCCAGCCACCGGCGGCAGGACGTTGACCGTGCGCGCCGGGTCGGCCTCCACCGCCGCGGGCAATTGCAACGTGTGCGGACTGCTTTTCACGGTGGCCGGCTCCACCAGCAAATGCGACCGCAAGGGGGAGCCCTCGGGGATGATGATTTTTTCGCCTTGATGAATTAAGGGGGGCGGCGCCGTGTCCTCGGCGCCGGCCTGGAAGGACGAACTGGACAGGCGCAGGCCCAACCCTATACCCAACACGAAAACCAATATCGCGGCACCTATCAGGGCCAGGCGTTTTCGAGGATCGTGATTCAAGATGGACATGCGATATCTCCCAAAGATTTACGGCAACCTACCCAGGAAAAGAGAGCTCCCCATTATTATGCAGACATCATGATTTTAGCAGGTCCATAATCCAAAGACAAATCAGTGGCCAGTGGCCGGTGATCAGTAAAGGCAAAAGCGATTACTTATTACTGTCCACTAATCACTGATTACTGGGCTCCGGTGGCCACCCCCGCTCTTATGCAATTGCGAATTATTAACAATAATAACCCAAATGCTCATCATTGGCAATGTTAAATTTTCGTTAGGGTCTTTTCCTCGGAGGAGAGCGCTGAGGGAGATATCCAACCCGCGGATTTTCGGTGAAAACGGCTCGTCGCCGGGGTGGGCGGGCCCGCAGGACTTCTCCCCCGGAAGAACCAGGCGAACCGGCTTGACAGGTAAACGGGGGAGCCTTAGAAGAATGTAGGCCCTGGTCTTTTCCCGGGCATCAGACAACACCATTGGGAAGACCCGCTATGGATCCGGAAGGCCTTCGTTTCCGCGACCGCGCCGCCGCCGGCAGGCGCCTGGCCGCGTTGTTGTCCAGGTATAAGAACCAGGATGCCGTGGTTTATGCCCTGCCCCGGGGCGGCGTGCCGGTGGCCAAAGAGATCGCCAAAGCCCTAAACTGCCCTCTGGACGTGATCATTATCCGGAAAATCGGCCATCCCTGGAATCCTGAATATGCCCTGGGGGCCATCGCCGAGGACGGCCTCCTGGTGGTCCAGGAGGAAGATTTGACCCGGCTGGACCAGGACTGGTTCGCCGCGGAAAAGCAGAGACAGTTGCAGGAGGCCGCCAGAAGACGGCAACTCTATCTCGGCGGCAAGCAGCCGCTCAGCGCCGCCGGCAAAATCGCCATCCTGGTGGATGACGGCATCGCCACCGGTTCCACTATGCTGGTGGCCGTCAAAAAAGTCAGGCGGGAAAAACCGGCCAGGATTGTGGTGGCGGTGGCGGTCTCCCCCAGGGATACGGCCCGCCAGTTTGCCAAAGAGGTCGATGAGTTCGTAGCCGCGTCCATTCCCGAACCCTTTTGGGGGGCCATCGGCTACTATTACGATGACTTCACCCAGGTCTCCGATGAGGAAGTGATGGCCTTATTACAGGGGAAGGAGAGGAGGTAGGGGCGGTGGCGCAAGGGGTAACTATCCGAAGCGATTCCCTTATAGACCATACCAAACCCAACGGGAGCCCTCGGGTGTTTTGCTTTGACTTGAGGCTGTGATATATTCAGATGGTCAGGCCGGCTCGGATTCTCGGCCTCTGGACTTCCCGTGGGCAACCCTTTCGAGAAGACCGGAAAGGCATTGAGGCGCGGCGGCGGTTTCCTGAGGAAGTGCGAGGCTCACTGGTGGGGCCCCCGGACTTCAAATCCGGTGTACCTTCTGAATAAGGGGGTAGGTGGGTTCGATTCCCATGCACTTCCGCCAATACTTTGCGGGGATGGGAGGTCAAAATTTTTGGCCTCCTTTTTCTTTGGTGCGCTATGGCAGGCATGAATAACTGGATCGATTTTAAATCCCCAAGCTCTGCGGCTATTTTCCCTGACCGGAATATTTTTTAAGTAATTCCAGAAGTTCAGGAGGCGGCTCTAACCCCAAACTTTGTACCTTATGCACATCTTGCCAGGCCTTGGTAAAATCCTTTTTATTACAATACACCATTCCTCTAAATGAATAAGCCAGGGCATTTTGCGGGTTAAGTTTGATGGCCTGATTAAAATCGGCGATAGCTTCATCCAGCTTTTTTTGCCTGGCATGAGCAAGTCCTCTACTGGTAAAGGCATTATCTTCCAGGGGATTAATTTGTATGGCGCGATTGAAATCGGCTATTGCCTGGTTTAAATCCGGATTAGGCTTTATCGCATAGGCATGACCTCGGCTTATATAAGCATCGGCCAGATTATTATTGAGCTTTATTGCCTTGGTGAATGATTCAATGGCCTCATCATAATGGCCGTTTATATAGCAATCCTTCCCTTCAAGGTAATAGTCTTCGGGCTTTTTCTCGCCATTTACATAGGTTAAAGGCAATACAAAAAGCACCAGCAAAATCATCATTGCTATATTGAAAATCACTAATTTTATGGATTTCATTTATTCCTCCGGTCCAGTAACGTGGTGCCCGCCCTTGCTGCCCAGGCGCCTGCTAAGTTCCTTGAAGCGCTCGAGCCAGGCTTTGCCGTAAGTCCAGAGGGCCGCGCAGAAGCCGCCCACGATTCCGGCGGCCGCCACACCCACCGGACAGCCGGCTTGCCCGCAAAAGGGGCAGGGGGCGGCAGAGCTGGCGTAGATGCCGAAAAAAACCAGCCACCAGGAGAAAAAACGCCATAGACGGCCGATTACCGGATATTGATAGAGCTTCCCGGGGCGCGGCGGCCCTGGTTGCTGTTCCGCAACCTGGTGATTGAGACAAGTTGGGGCGGCGTCCGCAGACGGTGATTCTGGCCGATCAGCCATGTAATCCTCGAACTTTAGTAAAATCCGGCCGCGGGGCGTCCCGGATTTAGTGCTCCTGGTGCGCCTTAGCCTTGGCGCGCAGCAGCGGGATGATTTTGCCCCGCAAGTCATCCCGCACCTGCCGAAAGACCGCCGTGATCTCATCTTCGCTGCCGGTGGCCTGGGCCGGATCCGGAAAGCCAACGTGCCTGACCTCGGTGTCTCCGGGGAAGAAGGGGCATTGCTGCTGGGCCTGATCGCAGAGAGTGATTACCAGATCAAACCGTTCCCCGGCCAGATCAGCCACCGACTTGGACCGCTGCTGGCGGATATCGATGCCCAGCTCAGCCATGACCTGAATGGCCCGAGGATCGACCCGGCTGGGCCGCACCCCGGCGGAAAAAGCCTGCGCCTCACCGGCCAGATCGTGGTTGACCAGAGCTTCGGCCATCTGGCTGCGGCAGGCGTTCTCAGCGCAGAGAAAGAGCACCTTAAACATTTCTTTTCATCCTATGGGCTGGTTAATGCAGCATGGGCGGGGAGTTTAATCCAGTTCTTGCAGCCATGCCTGGATACGGTGGTTTATTTGGTCCCTGATGGCGCGGAACTTATCCAGCTTTTCCGCCTCCGTCCCCGAAAAGGCCGCCGGGTCCTCAAAAGGCCAGAACAGCCGCGTTAAGACGCCTGGAAAAACCTTCGGGCAGGTTTTTTCAGCCTTGTCGCAGACGATGATCAAAAACCGGATATCCCTCTTGCCCAGGAAATTTCTTACTCCCTTGGCATATTGCCCGCTGAGGTCGAAACCGGCTTCCTCCATTACTTTAATGGTATAAGGATTAATTGACTTGGGTTCATAGCCGGCGCTGTGCACTTCAAAGCGCTCCCCGGCATACTTTTTCAGAAAAGCCTCGGCCATTTGGCTGCGAGCCGTGTTGCCGGTGCAAAGGAAAAGAACCACCGGTTTTGCGTGTTCCCCATTATCCATCGTTCATATTGCCTTCATTAATAGCCGGCGAACTGGCTAACCTTTAATTGATATAAGGAGTAAAGAAGATCAAGTGACTCTCTCAGGCCGTCATTACTCCTTAATGGCGCGAACCTTCACGCTGATAACCTTCCCGGACAGACGCTCGTCCATCCCCGGACCCTCGTAAGGAGACTCGGAAACTATGGCCACTTCCACAAAACCGGCCCGCCGGATGGTTTCCAGGTAAACCTCTTTTTCCATGGCCCCGGCCAGGCAGTCGGCCCAGGCCGCGGCGCTGGCCCGCACTTCCGGCGGCAGTTCGCCGACGGTCGTCAGGTCGGCAACCAGCATGCGCCCGCCTGGCCTCAAGACCCGGTGAACCTCTTGGAAGCTCGCCAGTTTATCCTGGGTCAAGTTTATCACACAATTGCTGATGACGACATCCACGCTTGCCGAATCCACGGGCAGATGCTCGATATCGCCCAGGCGGAATTCCACGTTGCCGAAGCCGTGCTCCCGGGCCAGCTGCCGCCCCCGGGCCACCATATCCTCGGTGAGGTCCACGCCGATCACCCGGCCGCGCTCCCCGACCTTCTTGGCCGCCAGAAAGACGTCGATGCCGGCACCGGAGCCCAGGTCCAGGACGGCCTCTCCTTCCTTGAGGTCCGCCAGCGCCGCGGGGTTGCCGCACCCCACTCCCAGAATAGCCATCTCCGGCACCAGGGCCAGGTCCTCGGCGCTATAACCCACGGCCAGGCAGTGGTCGGTGGTCGTGGGCCCGCAGCTTGAGCAGCAGGTCTTGACTTCCCCCCGGGCAATCTTGCCGTAACGATCCTTGATGACATCCTGCAATTTCTGGTTGCTCATACCCTCGCTCCTCCAATCCTCTTCGACCATGGTACATACCTCCTTTATTATACTAGACCTAAAAGTTGAAGATTAATCAGCCCGAGGACGCCTAATGGCCTGGGCGCAGTCAGGGCAAGGTTTGATCGCTTGCCGCCTCGTCAAAAAGACACCGCGGCCGGCCTCCCGGCCTCAATCGCCGCTTACCTGGGGCGCAAAATATTTTTCCCGGAACCTTAAGGACACGCCCACCAGACTGATAAGCACGGGTACCTCCACCAGGGGGCCGATGACCGCGGCGAAGGCCTGGCCGGACTGTATCCCGAAGACCGCCACGGCTACGGCAATGGCCAGCTCAAAGTTGTTGCTGGCTGCGGTGAAAGACAGGGTGGCGGAAATGCGATACCCCGCCCCGGCCTTGGCCGACATATAAAAGGTGATGAAAAACATCACCACGAAATAGATGACCAGGGGAATGGCGATGCGCAGCACGTCGAAGGGGAGCGCCACGATGTATTCCCCTTTCAAGGAGAACATCACCAGGATGGTAAAGAGCAAGGCGATAAGGGTAATGGGGCTGATCTTTGGCATAAATTTTTCTTCATACCATTTAAGCCCTTTGCGCCTGACCAGGAGAAAACGGGTAAACATGCCGCCAAAGAAGGGGAGGCCCAGGTAGATCATCACACTTTCCGCCACCTGGAGAATGGTGACTTTGACTTCAAGACCCGAGGCGATTCCCAGCCAGGTGGGCAGCACGGTGACAAAGATATAAGCGTAGATGGAGAAGAACAACATCTGGAAGATGGAGTTGAAGGCCACCAGGCCCGCGCAATATTCCGTGTCTCCCTGGGCCAGGTCGTTCCAGACGATGACCATGGCGATGCAGCGGGCCAGGCCGATGATGATCAGGCCTACCATATACGCCGGATAGCCCCGGAGGAAGGTGATGGCCAGCAGGAACATGAGGATGGGGCCGATCACCCAGTTCTGGATTAACGACAGGGCCAGGACCCGGATATTTTTGAAGACCTGGGGCAGTTCCTCATAGCGCACCTTGGCCAACGGTGGGTACATCATCAGAATCAAGCCGATGGCGATGGGAATATTGGTGGTGCCCGCCTGGAAATAGGTTAAAGCTTTGGTGAAGCCGGGCAGCAGATAACCGAGGAAAACCCCAAGGCCCATAGTCAGAAAAATCCACAGGGTCAGGAAGCGTTCCACGAAACCCAGGCGTTTGGCGATAGTGGCGGCCATAAGCGCTCCTAGTTCTTAGATAAGCGGATAACCGTTTTCATGGGTATTGTCTGGTCAAAAAAAATTTAGCCTTCCGGCAGCCAGTCCGGAGTCAGGCAGCCCCTGAGGAACCAGAACCCGAAAATTTTCAGCCGGGTCAAGTCCGCCAGTGATATACCGGAGGGGGCCGCGGTGCTCATAATAGTTCTTTATAACCGGTTATCCGGGTATGCCAAGATAAAAGTAAAAACTGCTAAAAGGCTCAGGAGCAGGAACAGGCGGCGGCGCCTTCTTGGCCCTGCCCTTTGGCCGCCAGCCACTGCTCCAACCGCTGCCGCAGGGCCTGGGCCTCCGGCCGGGAACTCAAGATCTCCGCCAGCAACTTTAGCTGTTTGTCCTCCGGGCTGCCGGGTGCGACGTGCAGCCGATAATTCATCCATACCCCCTCCCGGCGATCCGTGACCCAGCCCAGATGAAAGAGATGGCGCAGGTGCCGGGAGGCCTTGGATTGGGTGATGCCCAGGACCCCCATGATGTCGCAGACACAGAGTTCCTCTTGGGCCATCAGGAGCCAGAAGATCCGCAGCCGGGTTTCGTCAGCCAGGGATTTAAAGAGTTGGGCCTCGTTTTTCATAAATTTTATATAACCGGATAAGCGATTATTGTCAACTAGATTTTACTGGTTATCCCTGGAGACCTGGCTGCCCTTCATTTTCAAGTCACTTGACCTCTATCTTGACCAGGATCTCTTCGGTCGTGGCCACCGGCTTACCGCCCCGGATCGCCGGCATAAACCGCCACTTCTTGAGGCTATCCAGCAATAATCTATTAAGAAGTGGATTCGGAGTCGGCTTCACGAGTTCCACCTCTACGCTGCCGTCCACGGCAATATGAAAACGCACCAGCGCCGCGGCATTAAAGGCTTCCCCCCGCAGGTCTTCCGGGATTTGCGGCATGGGATGGATGATGGCCCGGGCGCCGCTGCTCCCATACATATTACCCCGAGGCGGGCCCTGTCCCGCGGGTGACCCGGCCTGGGCGCCGCTTTTCCCGGAGGGGCTCGGCTTAGTCCCCGCCTGCCCCAGCCCCGGCGTGGCCCGGGCGCCGCCGGGCGCGGGCGCCGCCGGAATGGCCACGGGGGCCACTTCCTCCTTTGGGGCTGCCGGCTTCTTCTTGACCTGGTGCTTCACCTGAGGCTGCACAGGGGCGGGCTGGGGCTGGACCGCGGCGGCAGGTGCTTCCGGGTGGCTGCCCTGGGCCGGATAGTACTGCTCAAGCAACTGGGCCTCGACGGGCGGGGGCGCCGCCGGCCGCGGGCTGGGCTTTCCCATAAAATACGAGAGCCCCGCCAACGCCGCGGCCCAAATCAGCAGGGCTGCCGGCAGCGTCCAGGGGAGGCGGCGCCAGGGGCTATCCATACCAGGGGGCCTCCTCACAGAGGCAGCCTCACTCGACATGTTTGACCGCAATAAGAAAATGCTGTGCTCCCGCGGCGCGCGACTGGATCATCGCCTGGACAATGACGCCGTATGGCGCGCCACTGTCGGCCGCCACGATGACACTCGCGTCCTCGCCCTTGAGCATCGGTTTCAAGGTCGCGGCAAGCGTCAGGAGCGTCACCGGGGTCTCGTCCAAGAGGATGCGGCCGTCCAGGGTGACGGTAAGCGTCACCGGGGTCTTGGGCTGCATGGCGGCGGCGCGCCCCTTAGGGAGATTGACCCCCAGTGAATGCAGGTTCTGCATGGACAGGGAGGCCAGCATGAAGGTGACGAGAAGAAAGAACATCACGTCGATCATCGGGATGACCTCGATGCGGCCGCGCCGGTGTTGGCGGGATTTACGCAGTCTCATGGGTGCTCTCCCGGGAAACTTCCGCCATGCGGATGTTGTCCACCAGCCGCGTCCCCAGCCGTTCCATTTCGTCCAGCACCTGCGACTGCCGGCGCGAAAAGAAATTAAAGGCGAACAGGGCGATGATGGCAATGAAGAGACCCAGCGCGGTGGCGATCAGGGCCTGGGCCACCCCGCCGGTCACCCCGGTTGGATCCACCAGGCCGTTGTTGCCGATCAGGTTGAAGGCCTGCATCATCCCGGTGATGGTTCCCAGCAGTCCTAAGAGCGGGGCCGCGGTGACGATGGTTTCGAGCACCCACAGCCCCCGGCTCAAGTCATTCTCAATTAATTGGGCCTTATCGCCGGCGCGCGATTCCACGAACCAGACCGGATTCCTGCGGTTATCCATGACATCCCGGAAAAACTGTTGGAAATAGTTGCGCGGGTCGAGCCCTTGCAACTGTTGCTCCAAATCCGACCAGGGAAAACCGTAAGTTTCAACGAGATCAAGTATTGGCCCTGGGAGACGGACGTAGCGCCAATAGACGAACGCCTTGTCGATTATGACTACTGCGGCCACGATCCCGAGCAGCAACAAGAGATAGACCATCGGGCCGCCGAATTTCAATGCTTCCAAGGCCAAGCGGATTTCTTGCATCGTAAGTCTCCAAAGCGATGGTGGTGAAGGGGAAAGATGTCCTATCCGTCAACCATCAAAATATTTTGGTAAGGCCGCCGAAGAACCCAAGCCGCGGCCCGTACTGGGGCGCGAACACGCCGATTCCGGTCCCGGTCCTGATTTCATTGATTCGGTCAAACACATTGAGGACGGCCAGCCGCAACTCGACGGGACCGATGCCCACCAACTCAAACTTCCGCTTCACCCCCAGATTGACCTGGACATTGTCCGGCACGGTTTGCCGGTTGGCGAAACCGGACCGCAAGCCGCTGCCGTAGGTGAGATCGACGCTGAACAGGGTTTCCCACCAGCGGTAGGAGACCCCACTGGAAATGGTATAGAGCTGGTCGTGGTCGGTATGAATCCAACTTTGGGCGATGTAGTTCAACTCATCCTGGGAGAAGTTATACTGCCCTGAGACCACCTCTCTGGCCAGGCTGACGGTGCGGGCAATGTTGGCATACGCGGCCCAATTCCCGGCGTGGTAGTTGCCGGTCAGCTCCAACCCCCAGATTTTCCCTTGCGCATAATTGAAAGGCGCAAAGATCAGAGCCTGGCCGAACTGGCCCTCGTCGATCAGGTCCTTGGTGGTCTTGTAGAAGGCATCAAGGCCAATTTGCGCGGCGGGGGTGATCTTCTGGATGACGCCGGCGTCATAATAATTGGACCTTTCCGGCAAAACGGCTGAATTCTGATTGATTGCCGGCGCATTGGAGGTGTTCTGGTAGAGTGAAATTGACTTGGTCAAGATCAGCTCGGTGGGCGGCGGGGTGAAGTATCGGGCATAGCCGGCGTGCAGCGTGGTATCCGTCAAGACCTTGTAGACCAGGCCGAAGCGGGGGCTTAGTTGGTCGACGGTCACAAACGCGTTCATATAGTCAAACCGGAGGCCATAGTTCACCGTCCATTTGGCAAAAGGCTTCCACTCGTCCTGGATATACGTTCCCAAGAGGATGTTGCCGTTCTTCGGCTCGTTGTCCTTGATCGTGAAAGGATACCCGGAAACATTGCCGCCGCTCGTCGGGAAAACCGTGGAGTAATTGATGCTGGTGGTATCTTCATAGCTCGTGGAAAAGCCCATGCGGATCGTGTGAGCGTCATTCAGCCGGTAACTTCCGTCGCCTTGCCATTGGTTGATAAAACTGCTTTGGGAAACATTCGAGGAGACCCCGTTGTAGGCCAGGTCGCCGACCAGGTCGGGCACGAAATGAACGCTCGTGTAACGGTTGACATAAGATATTTGGTAATCGAAGTCCTTCCCGATGGTGCTTTGATAGGCCAGGGCCGCATAACGATTGGTCTCGTACTGGTTCTCGTTCAAGTTCTTGGAGGCGAAGTTGGGCTGGCCCGCCTGCAGGAATTGCGGAGTTTGTCCCGGATTATTGGGAATTTGGAACGAACCGTTGTAGTTGCCGAACATCACGAATACCCGCGACGTGGGATCAAGGAGGTACGAGGCGTACCCGAAGCCCGTAGCTTGGTCCGTATGGTCATGAATGGCGTTTTGGGCGGAGGTGGGGTTTTCGATGCCCAGGTTGTCCCCCAAATAGGCACCGGTCACAAAGTAGTTCCATTTCCCCTCCGACCCCCCGTACTCAAAGCTCGGGTTCAAGGTGGTTTGGCTGCCTCCGTAGAAATCGACGCGCCCTCCGTTCTCGTAAAGGGTCTTGGTTTGTATTTCTATCACTCCCGCCTCGCGCTGGCCGTATTGGGCCGGCAAGGCGCCGGTCAGCAGGTCGATGTTACTGGCAAACCGGGTCTGCAGCACCTGGCCGAAACCGGTAATCCCCTCGGGCATGATAATACCATCAATGCGGTACTGAAGATTAGCGTGGTCACCCCGCACATGCAACTGGCCGAACGAGTCATTGGCCACGCCGGGCGCCTGGAGCAGCACCTGGTTGAAGGGTGTGTTTTGCCCCAGAGGCAAGGCGGTGATATCCTGCTGGCTGAAATTGTAGATGCTGCCTCCCGTCTTCGGTGACAGGCTGTTTTGCGCCCGGTTCAAACGCTCCGCCGCTAGTTTCACCTCCAGGGCTTCCTGGGCGGCCAGGGTCAACGCCGCAGTGCCTGTGGTGCCGGCCTCCACCGTCACAATGGCGGTGCCTGCTTCGAACCCGGGTTTTTCCGCCAGGACCGCATAGGTGCCCGGATTTAGGCCCGAAAACCCGAAATTGCCGTCGGCGTCACTCCTGGTCCTGGCAATGATAGTTTCATCGGGGGCTTTCAGTACCAGATTTGCCCCGGACAGGGGTCTTCCCAGGGCGTCCTTGACCGTTCCCTGGATTTTGTTAGTAGCTCCCGGGGCAGCAGAAGCCATGGCCGCCATTATGAGACAGGCTGCGAACCCCAGTGCCAAGGCCGTTAAAACCTTTACTGATCGCATTGCCATTCTCCTATGCTATGGAATAGATTTGCAATTCGACCTGCCGGCCCTCAATGCCCGGCGTCGCAAACCAGGCATTTCAGGAGGTCGTTGGGGCCAGGGCCTTTGCGGACTTGGCCCCCGGGCCCTGAAGAGGCCCGGGTCAAGGAAGTATAGACACAGATGCAACAGAGTTGCAAATGGTTTCGCCCCGGATACCCGAAAACTTTAAAGTCAAAAAACCAGCGTCAGTATCTCAGGTTATTTCTCAGGGTTATGGGGGGGGATTGCAGATAGAGTCCGTTGAGACTACGATTCCAGGCTTATTTTATTGACCCGGCCTTGACCCTCTTTGATATCTTCTTATGTTTTTATGAACGTAATTCTGTCTTCGCCTTTCCCGGGAGCCGGGCCTGAGAAAACCATCCAGGGCTGCGGCGGGACAGGAATCCATCTCACCTTGAGCCGACCGCCAGGGTTGCCCGGCCCGGATGGCCAGAGGAGAGGCATGTATTATTTTCCCTTCGCCATTCCCGTTTTCATATTTCTCATTTTTCTCTTCATAACCTTACTCATCCTGATTGAAATCGATGTTCTGGTATACGCCTATCAAAAGATTGGCATCAACCGGCGCTATATCTTTGCCTTATTGCTGCTCTCTCTCCTGGGAAGCTATGTGAACCTGCCCATCTATCACCTGCCGCCGGAAACGGTTAGATCGGGAGGCCTGGCTTACTTTTTTGGGGTGCCTTATGCAATACCGCCGGCCACTGCATGGCCGGGAACGGTGATTGCCGTTAACCTCGGGGGCGCAGTTATTCCGGTTATCCTATCGATCTATCTCCTCTGGAAAAACCGGCTGTTTCTTCAGGGCCTGGCCGGGGTGGCGATCGCCGCGGCAATTATTCACCGCCTGTCCCATCCGGTGCCCGGAGTGGGCATTGCCGTGCCGGTGCTGCTCCCTGCGTTTGTCGCCCTGGTGCTAGCCTGGCTCTTTTCCTGGCGGGATGCCCCCGCCCTGGCTTATATCGTGGGAAGCCTGGGCACGCTGATCGGCGCTGATCTGACCAACCTGGGAAAAATTCAGGGACTTGGAGCGCCAGTGGCTTCGATCGGGGGGGCCGGGACCTTCGATGGCATCTTTCTCAGCGGCATTCTGGCGGTCTTGCTAACCAGCCTGATGAGTCACCGCGGCCAGAAGGCAGAAGATCCTGGTTAATCTTGGAATTCCCGAAGAAATTTCTTCAGGTCCAGCTCCTTGCTTTTTCGGGGAAGTAAGGGATTTCTATTGCGGTTTATGGCAGGGCGCGGCCGGCGCCCGGGGCGGCGAGCTGCCCCGGCTCAGGAAAATTTCCAGCCCTGGCCGGCCCTAAGATTTGACAACCGGTGCAGTGTTTTTGTAAAATTAGTTATTCAGGCAATTGCGGGGCCAGTAGGGCTGTTCCAGAAGGGGCCTTTACCGGTCGTACCCCCTATTTTTTGCCTGGAATTTCTTGGAGGTTGTAATGAGAGTAAGAGGCAAGGTCAAGTGGTTCAGTGATTCCAAAGGTTACGGCTTTATTTCCCAGCCCGACGGTCCCGATGTCTTCGTGCACCACAGCAACATCTCGGGTGAAGGCTTCAAGAGCCTGGAAGAAGGCCAGGAAGTCGAGTTCGAAGTAGTAGAGGGGAAGAAGGGCCCCCAGGCCCAGAACGTGGAAAAGGTCTAACCCCGTTTCCATACCAGCGCCGGCCGGTGGGTCCGGGGACCGGAGACTCGGGAGGCTTTTTTGTCCAGGCCCCCCGCCCCGGTCCCGCGGGCTACGGGCTGGTATGCCCAGACGATTTCCCCGTAATAATCATGGATCAATAAATGCGGCAGGCGGCAAACCTGTAAAGCCGTCGAGCCCAAGGAGAGTCTATGCCCAAAGTAAAAAATGGCGCTTTTGTGCAGCTGCACTATACCGGTAGCCTGGAAGACGGCACCGTTTTCGATAGCAGTGTCGATCGCCAGCCCCTGGAGTTTCAGGTGGGCGCCGGCGGGATCATTGCCGGCTTTAATGATGCGGTCATCGGTATGGAAGTGAACGCCGAAAACGAGGTGACCCTGAGTCCGGATCAGGCCTACGGCGAATTGCGGGATGACCTGAAGCGGGAATTTCCCAAGGAAATGCTGGGGGACCAGCAGATCGAGGTGGGCCAGGAACTCCGGTTCACCAGCCCCCATGGCCCCGTGGCCGGAACGGTTTTGGCCATCGAGCCCGATAAATTCGTGGTGGACTTCAATCACCGCCTGGCAGGCCAGACCCTGGTCTTCAAGATCAAGGTCCTGGGAGTCACCGACCATCCGACCCAGCAGTCGGCCTGCTCTTGCGGCTCCAGTTCATGCGGTCCCGACTCCTGCGGCCCCGATTCCTGCGGGTCCGACTCCTGCGGCTCCGGTTGCGGCGGCTAAATAAATTCCCCGTGCCTGACGCTCTCCCCCCAACGGGGAGAGGGGATAAATAAGGGACCAGCTGGGAGGCAACGCGGGGGCTCGCCCTAAAAAGCAAGCGTAGGGGGCGTGAGACGCGCCCACATGAATCAAGCGGTGAAAAAGAGAGGGGCGGGTTATAAACCCGCCCCTTGGCATTGGCAGGAATTTTTTGGGGGCGCCAGCCTGCCTTAGCGGCTGGTTGCCGCAGGATTGGCCTGGGTCTTGGGCTGATTGCCGCTGCCGGCGCCCCGGGGCGCCTGGGAACAACCCTTCTGTTGCGAAGCAGGGCCATTCTGTTTGCCCTGTTTAGGCGGGGGGGTGACCGCGCAGGTCCCACCCGGCCCACCCGTGCACAACTCACCGTGCCCAGCCGGTTTGCCCGCTGGGCCGCCGCTCTGGTTTTGGGCCAGTGCGGGCCCAGCCAGGAGCATCACCCCAACCGCGGCCAGCGCCCAGACGCTGGCAAAGCACCATCCAGTCTTCATAACCTTCCCTTCCTTCTCGAAGTATTCCCCAGCCCCGAAGATTAATTAGGCGCGCCCGGCCCCTTGGGGCCAGCCGGCAGGCCAGGGCCGGCACCGGGGCCCATCTTGGGGCCCGGCCAGGCCGGGGGAACGCAATATCCTGCCAGGGCCTGGTTCAGGCGGCCCTGAATCAGATCCAGGAAGGCGATTTTTTGCTCGGGTTTCAACCCTTTCCGGATCTCCAGCAAAAAGCGCATCTGCTCCTCTTCCAGCTTGCCCTGGAGGGTGCTGATCTCTCCGATCTTGGCCCGCACTTCCGACATTTCCGGAGTCTCACCCTTGAGCAGATCGAACAGCTCCTGGCGCTTTATGAACAAAGCACTGCGGATTTCGGCAATCTTCCCCCGGTGCTCCGGCAGCAGGCCGCGCAGGGCCTGCCGCTGGGAGTCTTCCAACTTCAGGGCGCCCCACAGGGCCCGCATGGGCAGAGGGGGTGGCATTTCGTGGTACATCCTATGGGCCCGGCTTTGATGGTGGAGATAGACAAAGGCCCCTATGGTCCCGAAGTTCAAGGCCAAAGAAAAAATTACCAGATATAGAAGCCAGTTGAGTTTCACTTGCCGTTGCCGTTGACCTCGTCTCCCTGATAGGAGGCGAGAACCATTCCCATGGACCCCTGGGGAAAGTCATAAAAGGCATCCAGGCTGGCCAATTCGGGTTCGACCCTGGCTGGCTGGGTCAGCGGATAAAAATCCCGGCCCATCGTGCCCCCCAGGAAGATTCCCAGGACCAGGCAGGCGGCCAGGGCCAGGGACTGCCAGCCGCGGCGACGCGGCCGCGGCAGCCGGGCCTTCACCTTTTCCGGCAGGCCCGGGGGCACCGCCACGTCGGGCAAGGACCCCAGGGCGGCCTCCAGGGCCTCCAACTGGGCCAGTTCCCGGCGGCAGCCGGCGCAGCTTTCCAGGTGCCGGGCAACTCCGGCCGCCACTTCCGGGGCCAGTTCGCCGTCCAGCCAGGCGGAAAGGTGATCCTGAATCTCGGGGCACTTCATGTCCATCTCCTGATCTCCCCCGAAACCTTATCGTCATTTAATAATGAGAGAAGGAAAGGGATTAAATTCCCTCTAACCCTGACTCTCTCCCCCATCAGGGGGGCGGGGATCAATAAGGGCCTCATAGTCTGATAAATAATGGCGCCCATAATAATCCCGTTAATAACATAACACCAAAAATCGCCAAAACCGGCGCGGCCGCCAGCTCCAGGAGGCGCCGCGGTCCTGCCCCCTCACTCCCCGGGGCCGGAGGATTTTGGCAAGAAAGGCGGCGCTGGGGGGGCCTCCGGCGCTTGGGGAATGCCGGGCAGTACCAGGGTCCCCAGTTCCCGGGCCATATCCGGGTCCAGGGTGCGAACCGACAGAAACTCCATGCGAGCCTTCCATTTGTCGCCCATAGCAAAATAAGTGAGCGACAGATTATAGTGGGCGGCCACATCCCTGGGATCGCGATGGATGGCCTCCTGGAAGGCCGCAATCGCCTCCTGGGTTTTGCCGGCCTCTAACTGGGCAATCCCCAAATTGTTGGGGGGGCCGGGGGACTTGGGGCTGCTCTGGGCAGCCGCCGTGAAGGCCGCCGCCGCGTCAGCGAATTTCCCCTCCCGGAGCAGACCCAGCCCCTGTTTGTTGCCGGCATCGCTCAAGGCGTCTTTAATTTCGAGGGAATCGGGTTTGAGCTTGCTTAATTGCTCCAGGTACCTGGCGGCCTCTCCATATTCCCCCCTTCCCGCCCTTATCTTTTGCAGCTCATTGAGGGCGTCGGCGTAGTCGGGCCTTAGCTGGACGGCCGCCTGCAGGTACTTGAGCGCCTCCCGGGAGCGGCCCAGCGCCTCATACTTCAAGCCCAGCTTGTAGTTGGCCTCGGGGTCCTGGGGGTTATCGATGACTGTCTGGCGCAATTGCGCCAGGCTGGGCCCTCTTTCCCCCCAGCACGGGGAAGCCAGCAGGAGGAAGCACAGGCAGGAAAGCATTAATGGGGCTAGCCGGCGGTTATGCACAATTTTGCTCCTGATGGCGGCAGTGGCGCAGCGGTCCTCTACCCAAATATAGCCCTGTTATAGCACCTATAGCACAAATTTGCGCGGCTTGCTGCATTAACTGAGGCGTGAGCTTCTCCCAGGAGCCCCGGCCCGGCGCTGGATTGGTGAACCATTCAGTCGAGGTACTCCTTAAGGGCCTTTTTAAGGAACTGGCGGGCCCGCTTCAGCAGGCCGTCCACCGCCTGGGGACTCAGTCCCAGGGACTCGCCGATCTCCTGATAGGAGAGCCCCGCGAAACGCTTCAGGATCAGGGCCCGCCGCTGGTTTTCCGGCAGCTCCTCGAGCAGCTCTTCCAGACGGCGGTGCAAGTCTCGCTCTTCCAGGAGCTCCAGGGGATTGGCCCCGGGGTCCGGAGGCCCGGTCCCCTCCTCCTGATCCAGGGATCCCACCAGAGGACGCCGGCGGCGCAGCAGGTTGAGGCAGTGATTGGCGGTAATGCGATGGAGCCAGGCGGAAACCTTCGCCTTGGGTTCAAAGCGGTGGGCGTTCTCATAGACCTTGAGGAAAACCTCCTGGACGGCGTCTTCCGCTTCCAGATGGTCCCGCAACAGACGGTAGGCTATTTGGTAGACCCGCTGCTGGTGGCGGCGGACGAACTCCGTCAGGGCTTCAGCCTCTCCCCGCGCCAGGCGCCGGAGCAAGGCATAATCGAGATCGATGGGGTCTGGGCTCAAAACCGGGTCAGGAAGATGCCCTGGTCTTTCTTGCAGGCCCGGACTATTTCCAGGTGTCGCAAAACCGCAAACTCCCGGCGCATTTCGTCTTCGCTGAGCCCCAGGGCCGAGGCCGCATCCGGAAAAGAGACCTCTCCCCTTTCCTGGACCAGGTCATAGAGCTGCTGCTGCCGGGCGGTGAGGGTGAGGCCCCCGGCAAGTTCCTTGAGGCTCCGGGCGCAGTGCACCGCCCAGGGGTCGCAGGTGCGGAGCGGGCTGAGGGCCTCCACATAGCAGTCCTCGCAGAGGACTTGGTCGAAATAGCTCCGGGGCTCCTCCTCCTGCAACCCGGCGCCGCACCTGGTGCAAAAATCCTGGCTCGTCAAGGTATCTTCAACTCCAGGCCCTTTCCCGCCCCGCCGGGCAGGGAAAGGAGCCTTTCGGCATCTGGAATCAGGGCTGGCATGCTTGGCTGCCAGCCGCGCCTTACAAGGTGTAGTCGCCTTCCATCGTCAGAATAAACTCGCCGGCCTGCTTCGACGCGGCCACCGTAAAGGTGCCGCTCCCCTTCAGGGTGCTCAACTTGCCGATCCCCTTGTAAACCTCCCATTTGCCCTTGGTCAGCGCCCCGGATTTCTCTCCCCGAAAGCGGGAGTAGACCGCGCCGTGCTCATAAATGGTGGTGGCATAGCCATTCATGGGACCGTCGCCCTTAATGCGGTCATGGACTCCGACGCTGCGCCGCGAGACGAAGGCTCCGGCCACGCCGGGGACATAATTGACGGGCTCTCCCTCCATCTCAGTGAGCATCAGGCAATGGTCCGGTATATCACCCACATAAAGGGCCTCCCGCCGGGTGATGCGCGTTTTGAAGCTGGCTTTGCGCTCCATGATCTTTCCTCCTCAGAAGTGAATTAACTCGAGTCGGCAGGAGTTCTGCCTCTCGTCCACACGGCTCATTCCCCTGTAAAGTTAAATATCGAGTTCATGCAGTTCAAGGACGTTGTTCTGAATAAAATCGCGCCGGGGCTCCACCTTGTCCCCCATGAGGATGGTGAAGATTTCATCCGCGGCCACCGCGTCTTCGACGTTGACCTTAAGGAGGGTGCGGGTTTCCGGGTCCATGGTGGTTTCCCAGAGCTGTTCCGGGTTCATTTCCCCCAGGCCTTTGAAGCGCTGGATATTGATGCCCTTCTGGCCCTCCTCCAGGATAAAGGCCACCATCCCATCCAGGGACGGGAATTCCCAAGTGCGATCTTTGCCTTCCAGCAGGTGGGGCGGGTGGTGAAAGTCCTGGAGCCCCTGGCTGAGGCGGACCAGGGCCTGAAAGTCGCTGCTGCCCAAGAGGTCCCAGTCCAGGCGCATCTCGCCCCCATCCCGGGAGCTGGAGGTAATGACCAGGGCCCAGGCGAGGTGCTCCTCGTCGGGCTCCAGGCGGGCGCCGCCGATCTGGGCGCGCTGGCAGGAAGCCAGCAAGTCCTGTAACAGCTCTTCCTGGCGCAGGCTCTCCTTGGAGATGATGCCACTATGCAGCAGCAACTCCAAAACCTTGCGGTCCAGGCCCCTTTTGGCAAAGCGTTGCAGATATTCCTGGTAAGCGATGACCTTTTCCAGGGCCTGACCCAGGGGTTCGCCTTCCAGGGTGCGGCCGGCTCCCAGGCGGAGGCGCTTTTTCTCCATACCCCGCTTCAGCAGGTGCTTATTGAATTCGCCGTCATCCTTCAGGTAGGTCTTCTCCGAGCCCCGGGTGAGGCGGTACAGGGGCGGTTGCGCGATATAGAGGAAGCCGCCCTTCACCAGGGCCTCCATCTGGCGATAGAAGAAGGTGAGGAGCAGGGTGCGGATGTGGGCTCCGTCCACGTCGGCGTCGGTCATGATGATAACCTTGTGGTAACGCAGGGTCAGCAGGTCGAGTTCTTCCAGAGAGAGGTCCGAACCCAGGGAGGAGATGAGCGTGCGGATCTCGGAATTCTCAAACATCTTCTCGGGCCGGGCCTTTTCCACGTTGATGATCTTGCCCTTGAGGGGCAGGATGGCCTGAAAGCGCCGGTCCCGGGCCTGCTTGGCGGAGCCGCCGGCGGAGTCGCCCTCCACCAGGTAGATTTCCCGGCGGGCGGGATCGCGCTCCTGGCAGTCAGCCAGCTTGCCAGGCAGGGTCATATCCCCCAGGGCTCCCTTTTTCCGCACCAGGTCCCGGGCCCGCCGGGCCGCTTCCCGGGCCCGGGCCGCATCCAGCAGCTTGGCCAGGATATCCCTGGCGATGCGCGGATTCTCACCCAGATTGCTGAGCAGGTGCTCATACAAGAGATTTTCCACCAGGCCCTTGACTTCGCTGTTGCCCAGCTTGGTCTTGGTCTGCCCCTCAAACTGGGGATGCGGCAGCTTGACGCTGATTATCGCCACCAGGCCCTCCCGCACGTCCTCCCCGGTGAGGTGGCTATTCTTCAGGTTCTTGGGAAGGTCGCTGATCGCCATGTATTGGTTGATGGCCCGGGTGAGCCCGGCCTTGAAGCCGCTCAGGTGGGCGCCGCCCTCCCGGGTGTTGATGTTGTTGGCGAAGGTGAAGAGCTGCTCATTGTAGGTGTCGTTATATTGGAAGGCAATCTCCAACTGAATGCCGTTTTTGTCGCCGGTGAGATAGATCGGCTCCGGATGGATGGGGGTCTTGTTGCGGTTCAGGTATTCGACGAAGGAGACGATCCCCCCTTCATAGTGAAACTCGTTTTTCCGGCCGGAGAGTTCGTCTTCCAGGAAGATGCGCACCCCGCCGTTCAAGAAGGAAAGCTCCCGCAGGCGCTGGGCCAGGATATCATAACTGAAGACGGTTTCCGGGAAGATATCCGGGTCCGCCTTGAAGGTCACCGTGGTGCCCCGGCGCTTGGTTTTGCCGGTATTGGCCAGCGCAGTGGCGGTCTGGCCCCGTTCGTAGCGCTGGTGGTAGACCTGGCCGTCCCGCCGGATCTCCACCTCCAGATATTCCGACAGGGCGTTGACCACCGAGACCCCGACGCCGTGGAGGCCGCCGGAGACCTTGTAGGCTCCGGAGTCGAACTTGCCGCCGGCATGGAGGCGGGTCATGACCACCTCCACCGCGGGCAGCTTCTCGGTGGGGTGCGGCTCCACGGGGATGCCCCGGCCGTTGTCTTCCACCGTGACGCTTTGATCCGAATGGATTTTTACCTTAATTTCGTTGCAATGGCCGGCCATGGCCTCATCGATGGAGTTGTCCACCACCTCATAGACCAGGTGGTGCAGTCCATCCAGGCCGGTATTGCCGATGTACATGGCCGGGCGCTCCCGCACCGGCGACAGGCCCTTGAGGACCTGGATCTGTTCGGCGCCGTACTCATGCACCGTCGCGGGTTCGGGTGGCAGGGGTTGGTCGGGCAATGTCATGCTCCTCCTGAAAAGGAGATCCTTGAGGCGTTTGGCCAGTTTTCCTTAAGCGCTGATCTTGCTGCTATCCTAAGCGAAAACGAAGAATCTGGTTTGCTGAAAATTGCCGTTCCGGCGCCAGGATTGACAAACTCCGCACCCCCCGGGAGGCTTGCCGGTCCCTGTAATCAGGTCATTCATGGTCGGGGGGGAGAGATGGTTTGACAAAGAACCTTGACGCCCTTCCGGAACCGCTCCGGTTCGGTGGGCTGCTGTGTCCCCATGGTTGATTTTATATCAAGAAAGGCCCTTTTAATCAATCGGGAATAGTGGCTGGCCTGCCTTTAATCCGGGGCACTACTTTAATTTCCAGCCTCACCTCGCCATAGCCGGCGCATTCGATCCCCACGTCCAGGCAGCGGACCTGGTGCATGAAATGGAACTGGTTGGGGTCCAAGCCTTCGCCCAGGCGTTCGTTGATCAGGGCCACCGGCAGCGTCAGTTGGGAGACCAGGTAGACGCAAAGACGCGGCGGGCACAGTTTGGCGAGGAAATTGCCGTCCAGGTCCAGGATGAACTTATCGCCCACCCGGTAGCCGGAGTTGCAGTGGCGCGCCGCAACCACCTCGGCAGCGATGGAATAGCGGGCTGCGGCCCGGGCCAACTGCCGGATCTGCCGCAGCCGCGGGTCGCCCTCCTGGATCTGTTCCGTGTCGGCGTCGCGATATCCCACCCGGTCGGAGTAACGCCTGAAGATTTTGTCCTTTGCCATCTTGGGGCTCAACTGTCGGCGCCGCGCCCGGGGTTGCAGCCACATCTCCCGAGCTAGACGGTTGACGGTACCCTCGGGGATAGTAGCCGCGAGTTCGCAGCCTTTTTGGGCCGCCAGCGCCTGGGCCTGCGCGGTGGTCAGGCGCTGCCCCACTTTCATGGAAAGGGATTTCTCCAACATGATTTTCTTGACTGCGTCCACGTATTCCGGCCGCTTGCGCTGCCCCTTCGTTGTAGGGGTTTTGCGGCCAGACTCGCCGAAGTGCTTTTGGCGCTTTCGGTAAAAGGTCCCCTCGCTTATCCCCAGGACCGGCAGGTGCTTTTCCAGCACCGCGCCCTTGCGACCGTGCGGGGCCTCCTCCATATCTCGCACCACCCCGGAAAACATATCCCTATCAATGTTCGGCATGGGGGTCTCAGGAATATTTTAATTGCGAGTTATCTGTAAAATCAAAGTGCCTGAGTGCCGCACAAGGATTTCGTCTCCCATCTCAATTCCCGCAGGGTGGGCAGGGACGCCCGCCCCACCCTGCCAGCCGCGCCTTACAGGCTCATGGGCATGATGATGCTGAAATAGTGAGGGTCGCCCTGGTCCACCAGGCGGCAGGGACGGTCCTTGTCGTTGAGCTCCAGGATCGCCATCTCGCTCTCCATGGCGTTGAGGGGTTCCTGGAAATAACGGGCGTTGAAGCCCACCTCCAGGGGTAAGCCGGCCGGGTCGCCGGCCTCCATGAAGACGGGCACCATTTCCTGGCCTTCCCCCACCTCCGGATTGTTGAAAGAGACCTCCATCTGATCGCTGGAGAGCTTCAGGACCACCCCTTTGAAGCGCTCGCTGGACAAGAGCGAGATGCGCTTGATGGCCTCGGAGAACTCCCGGCGGTTGACCGCGAAGCGGTACGCGAAGGCCTCCGGGATGATGCGGCGGTATTCCGGGAATTTCTTGTCCAGGAGCAGCCGGATAAAGAGGTAATGGTCATCGGCCCTGAGGGCCAGACTCTGGGTGCTCAGGCCCAGGGAGACCTTCTCCTCTTCCGCCAGAAAGCGGATCACCTCGGCCATGCCTTTCCGGGGGATCAGAATGCCCTTCTCGATGGCGAGGTGCTCGCTGCCGGGCAAGGGGCGCTCGATCAGGGTGAGGCGGTGGCCGTCGGTGGAGATGAGGCGGAGCAGGAAGCCGGTCTCCACCTCCAGGCGCTCCCAGAAGATGCTGGAAAGATGATATTGCAGATCGTCGGCGGAAACCGAGAAGATGGTCTTTTCGATCATCTCCTTCACCATGTGGCTCTCCACCTCTACCAGGTTCTGCTCGGCGATCTCCGGCACCGGGGGAAACTGGTCCGCGGGCAAGCCGTTCAGTTGGTACCGGGAGTCGCCGGACAAAATTTTCATACCGCCTTTATCCGTGGCCCTCAGATCCAGGGTGTCGCCCGGAAGCTCCTTGATGAGGTTGAAGAAGTAGTGGGCCTGGATGGTGACCGCTCCGGGCTCCAGAATCTCTGCCGGGTAGAAGCCGCGAAAACTCACCTCCAAATCGGTGGCGGCGATGCGCACCTGGTTGGCCTCAGTCTGCATGAGAAAATTGGCCAAAATGGGCATGGTGCCCCGGCGGTCCACTACTCCCAGGGTCCGTCCCACTCCCTTCAGCAAGGTTTCCCGATCCATCTTCACCTGCATGTCAAGGTTCTCCCAAAATAGTAATAGGAATTTTTAAGAGTATTAATAAGCGCCTGGGGTTTTGTCGACAACTTGGTCAAGTTATTTATTTTGTTAGGTTTATTATGAACCGTCCGCGTGACCGATACCGCGCTGGCCTGCCAGTTATGGGACCCACACCCGGAAGCAGGCCGCCGGGAATGTCGAAAAGCGGCACGGTCGGCTATCTTCTCCCTTGAATTCAGACGAAAACCTAAAAGCCCTGGCCCGAATATGCCGTTTCCGAGCCGCCCCGCGGCAGGCAGTTTGCCGCCCCTTTACTTGCACACCGCGCCCCGGCTGCCGGAGGAGACCATGCGGCCGTAGCGGGCGGCGTAGCCGTGCTGGATCTTGGGCGCCGGCGGCTGCCAGCCGTCCCGGCGCCGCTGCAGTTCCGCTTCCTCCACCAGCAAGGTCAGGGTCTTGCCCGGGATATCAATCCGGATGCGGTCGCCCTCCTGAACCAAGGCGATGGGGCCGCCGTCCGCGGCCTCCGGTGAGATGTGGCCGATGGCCGCCCCCCGGGTGCCGCCGCTGAAACGGCCGTCGGTGACCAGGGCCACCTCTTTGTCCAGGTCCATACCGGAGATAGCCGAGGTGGGGGTAAGCATCTCCCGCATGCCGGGGCCGCCTCTGGGTCCTTCGTAGCGAATCACCACGATGTCGCCGGGCTTGATGCGGCCGTCCAGGATGGACCGGGTGGCATCCTCTTCGGCGTCGAAGACCCGGGCGCGTCCTTCATGCACCAGCATCTGGGAGGCCACCGCCGACTGTTTCACCACGGCGCCATCCGGGGCCAGGTTGCCCCGGAGAATGGCGATGCCCCCCCGGGAATGGTAAGGGTTGGCCAGGGGGCGGATGACTTCCTGGTCCAATACCTGTACCGCGGCCAGGTTTTCGGCCACGCTGCGGCCGGTGGCGGTGCGGGGCGAGCCCTGCACCAGCCCCGCCGACAGGAGAACCTTCATGACCGCGGGGACGCCGCCGGCCCGGTCCAGGTCCTCCAAGTGATGAGGGCCGCCAGGGCTCATGGAGCAGAGGTGCGGGGTGCTGTCGGAGAGGTCGTTGAAGAGGTCCAGGGAAAGATCGTGGCCGGCCTCCCAGGCGATGGCGGGAACGTGCAGCACGGTGTTGGTGGAGCACCCCAGGGCCATGTCCACCGCGATGGCGTTTTTAAAGGCCTCCAGGGTGGCAATCTCCCGGGGCAGGATCTGGCGGTTCACCAAATCCATGATCTTGAAGCCGGCCTCCTTGGCCAGCCGGAAGCGGGCCGCGTGTACCGCGGGGATGGTGCCGTTGCCCGGCAGGGCCAGCCCCAGCGCTTCGCTGAGGCAATTCATCGAGTTGGCGGTGAACATGCCGGCGCAGGAGCCGCAACCCGGGCAGGCGCACTCCGCCAGGTCATTCAATTCGTCTTCGCAGATCTTTCCGGCCTTGACGGCCCCCACTCCCTCAAACACCGAGATCAGGTCCACTTCCTTCCCCTGGTAGCGTCCGGCCAGCATGGGGCCGCCGGAGATCAGGATCGCCGGGATATTGAGGCGCAGGGCTGCCATGAGCATGCCGGGAATGATCTTGTCACAGTTGGCCACCAGGACCAGGCCGTCCACCGGGTGGGCGGTGGCCATCACCTCCACGGAATCGGCGATGAGTTCCCGGGAAGGCAGGGAATATTTCATCCCCAGGTGGTGCATGGCCAGGCCGTCGCAGACGCCAATGACCCCAAACTCCAGGGGCGTGCCGCCCGCCAGACGCACCCCCGCCTTCACCGCCTGGGTGATCTGGTTCAAGTGGAGGTGGCCGGGGATGAATTCGTTATAGGAATTGGCCACCGCGATCAGCGGTTGGTCGATCTCCCGGTCGGTGAGCCCCATGGCCTTGAAGAGGGAGCGGTGGGGATATTTTTCCAGACCCAACTTCATCAGGTTGCTGCGCATGCCTGGCTCCTTAATCGCAATTCGGGGGGACGCCCCGGGACCGAGCCGCCCAAAGGGCTCCGGGGTTCCAGGGTTACAGGTTCTTTACTCCGGCTGAGTGGCCGGGCCCGGCTGCGGGGCTGGGGGCGCCTCCCCGGCTGGCGGCTCCGGGGCCTGGGCCTCCTGGGGCGCTTCCTTGGGGCCGCGTCTGGACCCCCGTCTGGGCCCCCGCCTATGCCCCCGCCTGGACTTGCGAGGCTCCGGTTTGGCCTCCGTGCCCTCGGGTTTGATCTCCGCGACCTCGGGTTTGGCCTCCACTACCCCACGCTTGGGTTCCGCGGTCTCACGTTTGGGTTCCTCGGCCTCCTGTTTGATAAATTCGAGTTGGACCTCCTCCGGGGCCAGGCTGACTGAGGAGGTGAGCACGATGCGGAGGTGATATTGCTTTTCCAGGGCCAGAATTTCCCGGCGTTTCTGATTGAGGAGGAAATTGCCCACCTCCAGGGGCACCAGGGCCCGGACTTCCTGAATGGGATTTTGCGCCACCTGGACGCTGATCTGGCGCAGCAGGCTGAGACCGAGGGAGGGCACCGTCTTGAAGCGGCCTCGCCCCTGGCAGACGGGGCAGGGGTTATAGGCGCTGGCCTCGGCGGTGGGGCGCAGGCGCTGCCGGGAGAGCTCCAGCAGGCCGAACTTGGACAGGTGGCCCACTGACACCCTGGCCTTGTCCGTTTTCAGGCTCTGCTTCAGGGCCGCCTCCACATCTTTCTGGTGTTTCTTGTCCCGCATGTCGATGAAATCTATGACCACCAGGCCCCCCAGGTCCCGCAGGCGGAGCTGGCGCGCCACTTCCTGGGCGGCCTCCAGGTTGGATTTCAGGGCGGTCTCTTCCAGCTCTTTCTGACTGGTGCAGCGGCCGGAGTTGACGTCGATGGCCACCAGGGCTTCGGTGGGGTTGATGACGATGCTGCCTCCGGATTTCAAGGGGACCAGGTCGGCATAGATGCGGTCCAGTTGGTCCTCCAGTTGGAAGCGGCTGAAGATGGGCAGCGGGTCTTTGTAAAGCTTCAGGGCATGGACCTGGCGGGGCGCCGCCATCTGCAGCCAGCCGCGCAATTGCTGATAGACCTCCGGATTGTCCACCAGAATGGCGTTGATATCCGGGGTGAGATAATCCCGGACAGTGCGGGTGATCAGGTCCAGGTCCCGGTAGAGCAGGCAAGGGGCCTTCTGTGCGGCTGCCGTGCGGTTCAGGTCTTCCCACTGCTGCAGGAGAAACTGGAGGTCCTTGGCCAGGTCCTTGGTCTTGGCCTGCTGCCCGGCGGTGCGGATGATGAGACCCATCTCCGCGGGCAGGCCGATTTCCTGGGCCAACTCCTTGAGGCGCAGGCGCTCATCTTCCTTTTCGATCTTGCGGGAAATCCCCAGGTGCGCCTGTTTGGGCAGGAGCACCAGGTTGCGTCCCGGCATCGAGATGTAAGTGCTGAGATAGGCCCCCTTGCTGCCGGTCTCTTCCTTGTAAACCTGGACGATGATCTCCTGGCCTTTGCGCAGGACCCGTTGGATCTTGGTCTGGCTTTTGCTCTGGACCTTTTCCTGGTAATAGTCGGGATGCACTTCGGAGAGGGGTAGAAATCCGTGGCGCTCGCCGCCGTAGTTGACGAAGGCGGCCTGGAGACTGGGCTCGACGTTGACTACCACCGCCTTGTAAATGTTGGCCTTGGTTTGCTCCCGGGCCGAGGTCTCCAGGGCAAACTCATCCAACTGCCCTTCGGCCACGATGACTACCCGGAACTCTTCCGGGTCCGCGACATTAATGAACATCTTGCGAGGCTGGGTCATGGGTTCCTCAGGAAACCGCGCCACAGGAATTCCCTGAATCCCGGCTGGCGGTCTTGGGCATGCATGCGATTGACCGCCAGCGGCAGAGAGGCGGGGCTTTTTAAGCTCCTGATGGGACGCAGCTCCCGGCGGCGGAAATAGGTGGTTTGCACCAGAAAATTGATGTCCCCCTGCACCGGCTGGAAATGGAGGAAGCCGTCCTTGACCGCAATGGGCATGGGCAGGCCTGCCTCACCCACCTGCAGCCAGCTCTCCACGGGCTGGGGGTAGTGATTGAAATTCCGGTTCAGGTAATGGATGTCTTCCGGGGAGATTTCCCCCAATTGAAAACTCTCCACCATCACATCCCGGCAGAGTTCGGGGTCCCAGGCCAGCATGCCGCCCTTTTGTGGCTTTTGGGGGTTGTTGGCCACCACTTCCATGACCATCCGATACCCCTGTTGCCCCAATTCCAGGGCCAGCCCCAGGCCGGCCAGATCCAGCGAACCGGTTAGATAGTCCAGGTCCTCGATATTATAGGAGATCTTGTCCGAGAACCTCTGCAGCCACTGGGCCACCGCCTCCCGGGAGTGATAGATCCTTTCCCGGGGGTGGTCCCCCGCCAGGGAAAAGAGCTGCCGGTCCAGGGTTTGCTGCATCACCATCTGGCCGTGGTTATGGAGACGCCGGGGGCTTTGGCGGTCGTAAAAAAACCTTCCTTCTTTAAGGCTCAAGCCATGGTAGCTGTTCTGCACCATGAAAAAAACCTGGGAAGGTCGAAATCCGAAGAAATTCCATTGATAGAACTCTTTTTCCAGGTGGGCCAGCATTTCCTCGGAAACGATCAGGAGCAGGTGCTGGCGCTCCAGGATCTCCCTGGGGTCTTCGCCCAGCCCGGCGGCCAGTCTTTCCAGATCGAAGGCCAGTTGCAGCATGTGGCGGGTGCCGAGGGACAGGGGCAGCAGCTCCTGGGGCGGGCCTTCCAGGCTGGCGGCCACGGCCTCCGGGGTTATCACCTGGCCGCTTTCCTGGCTGAGGAGATGGGCCAATTGCGGGATGTTGAGCTCCCGGGCGAGATTGAGGAAATATTTGGGGCCCAGCATCAGGCGGGTGCCTTCCCCGGCGGCGGCGTGCTCGAAGAGCACTTCGCCCCGGAGGACCGCAGCCTGGGCCCGGGACAGCCGGGCGGCGCCGTCGCCGTCTTCCAGGACCAGCACCCGGCGGGGCGCCTCCAGGACCTCCAGGCGGGGATAGCGGTTCACCAGGCGTTCCCGGGCGGCGATTTCCGCAATGGAGGAGAAGTGGCCCAACTTCTCTTGCGCCAGGGCCAGGCAGGTAGAGATATAGTGGTCATCGGCGCCGCAAGCGGCTGCACCGGTTAAAGCCAGAGGCATAAAAGTCCTGAAATATTGATATGTTAAATATTATAATTATCATGCTACGGCCTGAATGTCAACTATCTTTGGCCAGGCGCGCGGGCCGTTGGGGCTGAGAGGGAACCGGGCCAAGCGGATCACAGGGCCGGCCGCAGGTAGAAGGGCGCCAATTGTTGGGGCGGGGCGGCCAGGCCCATCTCCAGGCGCCGCCGGGCCAGGCGGGCCACCGTGGCCGCCCGGGGCTGGCGGCTTTCCAGGGGCGCCAGCGCCACCCCCTCCGGCAAGCCCTCCAGGGAACTCACCCAGGGGCCGTTAAGGATCAGGGGCGGGGTCAGGCGGCGGTAGAGTTCGGCCAGGGGCAGGCGGACGGGTTCGGCCTCAACCAGGGGCTGGTCTGCCGGGCAGCGGTACAGGCCCCAGTAAACCTCGCCCCTCTTGGCGTCCATGATCACCCCGATGGTCCGGGTCTGAAAGGGGACCTGGGCTGCCAGCACCTCCTGGGTGGGGACCGGCACCAGGGGGCAGCCCAAAGACCAGGCCAGAGTCTTGGCCGTGGCGCAGCCGATACGCAAGCCGGTGAAGTTACCGGGCCCGACGCTGACGCCGATGGCCCCCAGGTCGGCAGGCTCCCGCCCGGCGGCCGCGAACAGGGCCGCCAGCCGGGGCAGCAGGCGGGTCAGATAGAAGCCGGCACCCTCCAGGGAAGATTCCCACCGGGGCTCCCCGTCTTCCACGAGGGCCAGGCTGCCGGTGTCGGTGGCGGTATCCAGGGCCAGGATCAGCATGCGCCTCAGTGGGGCGGGTTCAGCAGCCGCAGGATATCCTGGTAAAATACCAGGATCATCAAGGCCAGGATCAGCATCAGGCCTAACCCCTGGGCGATTTCCCGGTGCTTGATCTCCACCGGTTTGCGCCGCACCGCCTCTATGATGCAGAAGACCAGGTGGCCGCCGTCCAGGATGGGGATGGGCAACAGATTGAGAAGGAAGAGGTTGACACTCAGCGTTGCCATAAATTGCAAGAGCGCCGCCGCCCCCACCCTCGCCTGCTGGCCCGCCACCTGGGCGATGAGAATGGGCCCGCCCAGGCCCTTCAAGGGCGCCTGGCCGGCTAAGAGTTTATAGAGGCTGAGACCGGTGAGGTAGGCGACCCTCCAGGTGGCGGTGGCGCCTTCGACCAAGGCCACTCCCGGCCCCACCTGGTCAACGGCCAGGTTCTTTTTGTTGAGGATGCCGATGATCACCGCGGAGGTTTTGCCGCCGAAGATATCGGGAATTTCCTGGCTCCGGGGGGTGACGGTCAGCGTGATGGTCTTCTCGCCCCGCTTCAGGGTCAGCTCCAGAGGGTGCTCCCCCGTGCCGCGGATTATCGGGGGCAGGTCCTCCCAGCGCGCCACCGGGTGGCCAGCCAGCTCCAGCACCTGATCACCCGGCTGCAGGCCCGCCGCCGCCGCGGGGGAATTCTGCTCCACGTCTGAGATTACCGTAGTCAGGTACGGTATGCCACTGAAGGCAAAGACCAGGAAGAAGACCAGAAAGGCCAGAATCAGGTTGAAGACCGGCCCGGCCATGACTATGAGGATGCGGTGCCAAAGGGGATGGTGCATGAAGGAGTAAGGTTGCAGCTCCGGAGGCACCTCTTCGCCTGGGTTTTCCCCCAGCAGCTTGACATAACCGCCCAGGGGCGCCACCGACAGGCGGTAGTCGGTTTCCCCGATCTGTTTATGGATCAGTTGCGGGGGGAAACCCAGGGAGAAGGCCTCGACCCGAACCCGCAAGAGCTTGGCGATTAGGAAATGCCCGAATTCATGGAAGAAGATCAGAACCCCCAGCACGCAAACGGTCGCCAGGATAGTGATTAGGATGGACATGTTGGGCGGCGGTGCTCCTTAAATTTTTCTGGATCGGTCCTTCTTGGCATTCGTTGGCCGGGAGGCCGGGGGGCCTGGCCCGTCGCCAGGAAGCCCATCTCCCTAGCCGTCAGCCTGGGGAGATATCAGGCCCGCGGCAAAATCCCTGGCCCAGCGATTGACCGTTAGCACCTGAGCCAGATCGGTGAGCTCGCAGGCTTCATGGGCCTCCATGGTCCGGGCCACCACCCGGGGAATCTCCGGAAACCTGAGGCGGCCGTCCAGGAAGGCGGCCACCGCTACCTCGTTGGCGGCACTGAGCACCGCGGGCATAGTGCCGCCGGTGCGGGCCGCGGCATAGCCCAGGGCCAGGGCCGGAAAGCGGGTCTGATCGGGGGTCTCGAAAGTGAGCCGGGCGATCCGGCACAGGTCGAGGGGGGGAGAATTCAGGGGCAGGCGGCGGGGATAATTCAGGGCATAGGCAATGGGCAGGCGCATGTCCGGCACTCCCAACTGGGCAATCACCGATCCGTCCACGAACTCCACCAGGGAATGGACGATGCTCTGCGGGTGGACATAGACCCCAATCTGGTCCACCGGCAGTCCGAATAATACCGAGGCTTCGATCACCTCCAGGGCCTTGTTCATCAAGGTGGCGGAGTCGATGGTGATCTTGGCCCCCATGCTCCAGTTAGGGTGCTTCAGGGCCTGGGCCGCGGTGGCCCGTTCCAGGCGGTCCGCCTCCCAGGAGCGAAAGGGTCCCCCGGAAGCGGTGAGCCACAGGCGGCGGATATCGGCGCGGCGTTGCCCCTGGAGGGCCTGGAAGATGGCGCTATGTTCGCTGTCCACCGGAACCAGGGGAACGCCCCGCTCCCGGGCCAGGGTCATCACCAAGGGGCCGGCGGCCACCAGGGTCTCCTTGTTGGCCAGGGCCACCGGCAGACCGGCCCGAATCGCCGCCAGGGTGGGTTCCAGGCCCACCGCCCCCACCATGGCGGAAACCACCAGCTCCACCGAAGCGGTGGCCACCGCCAGGGCGCCGGCGCGCCCTACCAGGATTTCCAGGCCCGGGGCCACCAGCTCGCGCAGCCGGGCCGCCCCGGCCTCGTCCTGCACCGATACCAGGGCCGGGCGGAAACGAGCCACCTGCTCCGCCAGCAATTCGACGTTCTTACCGGCGGCCAGCCCGACCACGGCAAATTTATCAGGGTGTTCCGCCACCACCGCCAGGGTGCTGCGGCCGATTGACCCGGTGGAACCCAGGATGGACAATCGCTTCATAGGGTGCGCCAGCCCTCGCCTGTCTCATGGGAATCGCCCGCCGCGGCTTGCCGCCCGCCGGCCTGGCGATTTTGCCTGGCGCCTATTGTAACGATAAGGGGTCAGGCTGTAAAGGATATCTGTTTCCGGTCTCTGCTAAAGGCCTTTGACCCGGGCTCTCACAGAAGACTGCAAACCGCTTTTATCAGTCTTCCCAGGGCCAAATTTGCGCCAGGGCATTAAGGGAGGGTTGCAGGCTGCCCTCCTGGTGAGGCTCCAGGGTGATGAGGGGCCGCGAACGGCGGTCCGCCAGGAAGCTCAGAACCTGTTGCCAGGGAATGGTCCCGGCGCCCAGGGCCAGGTGGGCATCCTGGTCGCCCAAGTTGTCGTGGAGATGCAACTGCCCGATGACCGGGGCCAGGGTGTCGAGCCAGTGGGGCAGGTCGCCGCCGCCGAAGGCGAACAGGTGGCCCACGTCCAGGCAAACCTGGAGATTGGGGGCGTCCACCAGGCGAATTATCTCAAGCAGCAGCTCCGGGTCGGTTTCGTAGACATTTTCCAGCATGACTCGCACGTCCCCTTGGGCCGCGGCTCGGGAGGCTAACTCCTTCCAGGTGGCCGCGGCACGGGCCAGCCATTCCTGGGGGTTGCCGTCGTAGAGCCGGGACTCAAAGCCCAGGTGGCAGACCACCGCCGCCGGCCGGAAAACCGGCAGATAAGAAAAGGCCTGGCGCAGGCGCCGCCGGGAGGCGGCCAGGATGGCGTCATCCAGTGACCCCGGCAGCAAGTCCTGGAAGGGGGCGTGCAGGGTGATGCGCCGGCTCGCGGCCTGAAAGGCCCGGGCCGCCTGGCGGAAGACCCGGGGGGGATAGCGGCTTAAACTGTAGGCGTCCAGACCGATCTCGGGATTGAGGCCCATCTCCAGGAAACGCGCCAAATAGCCCCGCATCAGGTAGGGAAAGGGGATGTTGACCTGCACCTGGGAGGCCAGGGCCGCGCTGGTGATGGCCATGGGGCTTCCCCCTCTCACCCGCTTAAACCAGCCGGATGCTTCATAATTGCCAGGATATTTCCAACTTGGGTTTTTAAAACCGCCTTTGCCAGAAGGGACTTTAATACCTTGGGAATTTAGGTTTTTCCGATTTGAGGTCCTACTATTTACGCAGGTCAACCCCAGGAATGGAACTCGCCAGGGTCCCTGACTTGTGAGGCCACCCTAATCAGGATTTCCCGCGACGCGCGGCCGGTTTCAATGGGTGAATTGGCACAGCTCTACCAACAGGCCGAAAGTGGCCTTGGGGTGGATGAAGGCCACCCTGGAGCCGTGGGCGCCTTCCCGGGGGGTTTCATCGATGAGCCGCACCCCGGCCGCCTTCAGCTCCGCTACCGCGGCCTCGATATCTTCCACCTCGAGGGCCAGATGATGGAAGCCTTCCCCTCGGTTCTCCAGGAATTTGGCCACCGGGCTGTCGGCCGCGGTGGGCAGCAGCAACTCCAGGCTCGACTCCCCCACCTGGATGAAGCTCACCCGGGTCTTCTGGGTCTCTATGACCTCTTCCCCTTTGAGTTTCAGGCCCAGGTTTTCCTGGTAGAGCTTCTTGGGGGGGTCCAGGTCCTTCACCGCGATTCCTAAGTGGGCGATGCGCTTGATCTTCATGGGTCTGGTCTAGCCTCCTTGGCTTGGTGGGATGCTAAGGTTTTTTAAGGCCGGGGGGCTGATCAGCACGGGCGCCTTACCCGGTGCCGCCCCTACGCCGCCGCCCCCGCCCGGGTAAATCAGGCGGGCAATCGGCAAAACTCCACTTGCCCTTAACGTGCAGAATTATATATGATAACGGGACGAAGGGAAAGCCCGGGGGCTGGTTGGCTAATTTTAATCTTAGACTTCTTTCGTCTGAGGTCAAAGATTTAGCTGCGCAGGAAGGCGCGGCCCAGGTCCCGGCAGACCGGGTTGGCAAACAAGATCTTCTCGCGGCGCGGCCCGGGATTGGCCGCCGCCGCCGGAGACAGGGAGCCTTGGATGAGCCAGGAAGATACCTTTCAGCGCCTGTCTGAGCGTCTCGAAAGCTCTCTTCAGGAAATGGTGGAGCTGCAGCGGCAATTGGTGCGCCGCAATGCCGTGGGACCGGAGAACGGCGGCCCCGGAGAAGGAGATAAAGCCGCCTTCCTGAAAGAACTGCTGGAGAGCTGGGGCCTTAAGGTGGACTCCTACCCGGCCCCGGATGCCCGGCTGCCCGGAGGCCAGCGCCCTAACCTGGTGGCCTGGTTGCCGGGGCGGCGGCCCGAGAAGGTCTGGGTCCTCAGCCACCTGGACGTGGTGCCGCCGGGGGAGGTTTCCCTCTGGCAATCCGACCCCTTTGCCTTGCGGGTGGAGGGAGACCGCCTCTATGGCCGGGGCACCGAGGATAATCACCAGGGCATCGTCACCTCTCTGATGGCGGCCAAGGCCTTCCTGGACCTGGGGCTGACGCCGGAGCGCACCGTGGCCCTGGCCCTGGTGGCCGACGAAGAGACCGGCAGCCACCTGGGCCTGGAGTTCTTATTGCGGCAGGCGCGCCATCTCTTCTCCCGGGAGGATCTGATCATCGTGCCCGACGCCGGCAATGCCGAAGGCACCCTCATCGAAGTAGCGGAGAAATCGATCCTGTGGCTGAAGCTGACCCTCTTGGGAAGCCAGGCCCATGCCTCCCGCCCCGAGTTGGGGCGCAACACCCTGAGGGCCTGCGCCCACCTGATCGTGGCCCTTGAAGGCTTGCGGCGGGAATTTCCCTTGGAAAACCAGCTCTTCCGGCCGCCGGAGAGCACCTTCGAGCCCACCCGCAAGGAGGCCAATGTCGACAATATCAACACCATCCCGGGACGGGACGTCTTTTACCTGGACTGCCGGGTGCTGCCGGAGATCGACCTGGCCCGGGTTATGGGCCGGGTCCGGGCCCTGGGCGCCGAGGTGGCGGAAAAGTTCGGGGTGACCATAGAGGTTTCGCCGGTGCAGGAGCTGCCCAGCGCCCCGCCCACCTCGCCGCAGGCGCCGGTGGTCCTGGCCTTGCAGCGGGCCATCCGGGAGGTCTATGGCCGCCAGGCTACCCCCCAAGGTATCGGCGGCGGCACCGTGGCCGCCTTTTTCCGCCAGCAGGGGCTGCCGGCCGCGGTCTGGATGACGGCGAGCGACGCCGCGCACCAGCCCAACGAGTTCTGCTTGCTGAGCAACCTCCTGGGGGACGCCCGGGTGCTGGCCCACGTATTTCTGGCCGTGCCCTAGTCTATTGAAGTCCTCTTTGGCAAATTTGGCAAAAGGGGGCGGGGGATTTCAGGAGGTTACTTTAAATCCCCCCTGTCCCCCTATTTCAAAGGGGGGGATCAAAAACCGGAGTTGAAAATCTCAGGGCATTTATGAAGTTTTATCCTGGCGGCCGGAAAGCGCCTCGCCGAGGCGGCGCCGGCGGTCAGAAAGGTGCGGCGTGAATCTTCTTAAACAGGAGCTCGTATTGATGCGGAGAGCGGCGGCCGTCCGTCCCGGAGCAGCCGGGGACGCCGGTCTGGGGGGACGCTTTTGGGGGATCTGGCTGGCCCTGGCCGTCTGCCTGGCGGTGAGCGCCTGCGGCGAACTGCGGCCGGTGCCCCGGAACTTCGAGGCCCAGGCCTATCGCGCCATCGGCTATCAGGACCTGCTGCACCCCGACCAGGCCGGGCTTAAGGCCGGCGACCTGGTCCAGGTCCGGGCCTATTTTTGGCAATATCTCACCTATGATCCGGCCATGCTGAGGAATTACCTGACCCTGCCCCGCTACCCGGTGGACTGGTACCGGCTAAGATGGTTTGCCGTCTACGCCTCGGAAAAAATGGAGGGCTACTACGACCTGGCGGCCCTGAGCCCGGAGCAGGAGAAGCAGTATAAGATCAAGCGCCTGGACCACATTCTGATCTACGGCGAGCTCTCCCCCCTGAAGCCCGGGTTGTTTCTCCGGGTGCACCACATCGAGAAGATCGCAGAAGATTGAGGGGCCGGGGGCGACCCAGCGGGCCCCCTACCCGCCCAGGTAGGCCGCCATGACCTGGGGGTGATGGCGCAGTTCGCTGGCCGGGCCGGATAGCACGATCTCGCCGGTCTCCAGGATATAGGCCCGGTGAGCCACCTCCAGGGCCAGATTGGCGTTTTGCTCCACCAGCAGGATGGCGGCCCCCTGGCGGTTGATCCGCCGGATCGCCCGGAAGATCTCCCGCACCAGCAAGGGGGCCAGGCCCATGGAGGGCTCATCCAGCAGCAAGAGCCTGGCCTTGCTCATCAAGGCCCGGCCCACCGCCAGCATCTGCTGTTCGCCGCCGGACAGGGTATTGCCCCACTGGTGGCGCCGCTCCCCCAGGCGGGGGAAGAGGCCGAAGACCTCCTGCAGGTCCCCCTGGATTTGGCCGTCCCGGCGCAGGTAAGCCGCCAGGCGCAGGTTTTCCAGAACCGTCAGGTTGCCGAAGATGCCCCGCCCTTCCGGGACATGCGCCACCCCTAGCTTAACCCGCAGGTGCGCCGGCAGGCGGAGCAGATCCTCCTGCCGGAAGGAAACCCGTCCCCGGGCCACCGGCAAGAGCCCCGAAATCGCCTGCAAGATGGTGGATTTGCCCGCGCCGTTGGCTCCTATCAGGGTGACGATCTCGCCGGCCCCCACATAAAAAGAGGCCCCCCGCACCGCGTTGATGTGGTCATAGGAGACCCACAGGTCTTCAACCGTGAGGATGGCAGGCAGGGTCATTATTGAAGGTATCCCATGATCGTTTTTTGTCGGCCCCCCTCACCCCAGCCCTCTCCCCCCGCCGGGGAAAGAGGGAGGATGCCAACCGTCGGCTCTTCATCATAAATACGCAAACAGATTTAGGAAGGCTATGGCGGCCTACCCGGCGCGCATCATTGGAGCCGCCTGGTTCTCTTGCCTTAAAGCACCGGCTGGAAGCCGGCGCCCCTTTAAAGAAAGGGCGGAAAGGCCCCAGCCGACGCTAACTCCTAACCACCTAGAGCAACGCCTCCTCCTCGCTAAGGGAGCTGTCCCGCCCCAGGTAGGCCTCCAGGACCGCGGGGTCATGCTGGATCTCCTGGGGCGGGCCGGAGGCGATGGTGCAGCCGAAATCGAGGACCGTCACCCGCTGGCAAAGGTTCAGGACCACCCGCATCTGGTGCTCGATCAGGATGATGGTCAAGCGGAATTCGTCTTGCAACTCGCGGATGATGCGGATCAGCTCCTCGGCCTCGGCATGGTTCATGCCCGCGGCGGGCTCGTCCAGAAGCAGCAGCCGGGGGCTGCTGATCAGGGCCCGGGCCATCTCGCAGCGGCGCTGCTCCCCATAGGGCAGGTTCCGGGCCGGGGTCTCGGCGTAGCGGCTCAGTTGGAAGCGTTCCAGTAACTCCCGGGCCCGCCGGTGCAGGCGCCGCTCTTCGTCCTGAAAGGCGCGGCTGCGGCCCAGGGCCCCGATAAGGCCGTAACGGTGCTGGGCAAAGGCCCCCAGGCGGACGTTGTCCAGGACGCTCAACCCCTTGAAGAGGCGGATGTTCTGGAAGGTCCGGGCAATGCCGGCCGCGGTGATGCGGGGAGAGGTCCAGGCGCTGATATCCTGCCCCTCAAAGCGAATCTGGCCCGTCTCGATGCGAAAAACCCCGGTGATCAGATTAAAGATGGTGGTCTTGCCGGCGCCGTTGGGGCCGATGAGGCCCACCAGCTCCCCGGCCTGCACCGCGAGGGAAAAGTCGCTGATGGCCTCAAGGCCGCCGAAGCGGTGGGACAAGGCGCGGACTTCTAATAATGGCTCCATGGGTTTCATTGCAGCGGCAGCAGCGGCGCCGCTCTCCGCTTTTATCTTACTCACTCCTTATCGTCCACGACGCTCTGGCCTTCTCCGTAAAATAGCGGCGCCGGCTTGAGCCAGCGGGCCTCTTTGAAGCCCATGAGTCCCTGGGGCCTAAAGATCATCAACAGCACCAGGAGCAGCGGCCCCACCACCCAGCGCCAGATCCCCAGGAAGCGCAGCACTTCCATGAGCACCGTGTAGATGGTCGCGCCCAAGAGTGAGCCGGTGAGGCTGCCCACCCCGCCCAGGTAGACCATCACCAGCATGTCGGTGGACTTGAGAATGGAGAAGCTTCGGGGGTTGATGAACTGCAGCAGGTGGGCGTAGAGGCCCCCGGCCAGCCCGGTGAAAAACGCCGAAATCAGGAAGGCGTAAAGTTTCAGGCGCCGGGTGTCCACCGAGGTGAGGTTGGCAGCCATTTCGTCTTCGCGAATGGCCGTGATGCCCCGGCCGAAATTGGAGTGCACCAGGTTGCGCAACGCCGTCAGGGTGATCAGAACCCAGACCGCCACCCAGAAGAGGTTGGTTAGGCGGGGCATGCCCAGGTAGCCCCGGGGGCCGCCCAGGGCGTCGATGTTCTCCAGCACACTCTTGACGATCATGTTGAAGGCCAGGGTGACGATGGCCAGGTAATCCCCCCGGGTGCGGAAGGAGGGATAGGCCACGATGAGGCCGGCCGCGGCCGCGGCCAGGCCCCCAGCCAGCAGCACCACCGGGAAGAGCCAGGGCGACCAGGCGCGGGGCAGCACCGCCACCGTAAGGATGGAGGCCACGTAAGCGCCAATGGCCATGAAGCCGGCATGGCCGACGGAAAACTCCCCCATGTAACCGTTAACCAGATTGAGACTCAGGGTGAGGATCATATTGATCCCCACATACATCATAATCTGCACCAGATAGGGGTTGAGCAGCCCGCTGTCCGGCAAGACCAGGGCCACCACCAGCAGGATGGCTGCGCCGAGGTAAACGGGGAGTTTTTGTCGTTTATGAGAAGTTACCATCAATAATAGTAGCCAGTAGCCAGTAGCCAGTATCAGGCTGTTTGAGAACATCCTCGCCTTGCTTATCTATGGCGGCCTGTGGCCGCCACAAATGCTCCAAAAAAACACTAACTGGTAGCTGCTAACTGGCTACTGGCTACTGCTTTTAAACCCTTTCAAACACCGGGCGGCCCAGGAGGCCGGTGGGTTTGAAGACCAGGAGGAGCAGCAGCAGCGAGAAGGCCACAAAGTCCCGGTAGGTGGAAGACGGCAGCAGCAGCGGGGTGAAGACTTCCACGGTGCCCAGGATGAAGCCTCCCAGCATGGCGCCGCGGATATTGCCGATGCCGCCCACCACCGCGGCGATGAAGGCCCACCAGCCAATACGGACTCCCATGTAAGGGTCCAGCACCGGATAGGCCAGACTGTACATCAGACCGCCGGCCGCGGCGATGGCCGAGCCGATGGCGAAGGTGATGGAGATGACCCGGTCAACCGACACCCCCATGAGGGGCACGATGGGGCGGTGGTAGGAGATGGCTCGCATGGCCATGCCCAGCAGGGTGCGGCGCACCAGGAGGTCGAGGAGGATCATCAGGGCCGCGGCCAGCAGGATGATGAGCACTTGCAGGGGATTAATGGTGAGGCCGGCCACCTCCCAGGGGGCCGTGGTAATCAAGGAGGGGAAGTGCCGGGGCTCCGGACCCAACAGGCCCAGGGTGACATTTTCCAGGAAGAGGCCCACCCCCAGGGCGGTGATCACCGCGGAGACGCGGGGCGCCTGGCGCAACGGCCGGTAGGCCAGGCGTTCGATGGTCATCCCTAAGAGCGCGGTGAGGATCATACTGAAGGCCAGTGCCCCGGTGAAGACCAGATAGGAGGGCAGGCCCAGGGGCAGGCCCAGCAGCAGGACGGCTCCCGCCAGGCTGAGATAGCTCCCCACCATGAAGATATCGCCATGGGCGAAGTTGATCATGCTCAGAATGCCGTAGACCATGGTATAGCCCAGGGCGATGAGGGCGTAAACGCTCCCCAGTTGCAAGGCGTTCAAGACATTTTGCGCCAGGATGGTGAACATGGGCTTTAATCACCGCGTCTGTTGGTCAAGGAGAGAGATTTACCCAGGGCAACTTTGGGTGGAAAGGCAGGTTGCCGCCAGCCGCCGCCTGCCTTTTAGGGCTGCACCGTGGCATAATACTTAAACTTACAATCCTCCACCTGGAGGATCACCGCGCTCTTAATGGGGTCGCCGGTGCCATGGAATTTCATGGTGCCGGTCACCCCTTCGTATTGCTGCACCCCGGCCAGGGCGTCCCGCACCTTCTGGCGGTCCAGGACCCCCGCCTGGGTGATGGCGGTCAACAGCAAGCCGCCGGCGTCGTAGGTCAGGGCGGCGACGTCATCGGGTTTTTTGCCGTATTTGGCGTCATAGGCCCGGATGAATTTCTGGGCGGTTTCCGTAGCAATATCTTGGGCATAATGGGTGCTGAAGTAGGAGCCGTTTAGATCCGGTCCGCACAGAGTCAAGATTTCCTGGCTGCCCCAGGAGTCGGAGCCGATGAAGGGGCAGACGATCCCCAGGCGCCGGGCCTGCTGCACCTGCAGGGGGACTTCATTATAGTAGTTGGGCAGGAACAGGACCGCGGGCGCGGCGGCCTTGATGAGGGTGAGCTGCGAGGAGAAATCCTTGTCGTCCTTGGTGTAGGATTCAAAGGCCACCACTTTGCCGCCCGCGGCCTCAAAGTCCTTCTTGAAGATTTCGGCAATGCCCTTGTTGTATTCCGAAGCCACATCGTAGAGCACTGCGGCGGTTTGGGCCTTGAGGGTCTCCCGGGCGAACTTGGCCATCACCTGGCCCTGAAAATCGTCAATAAAGCAGGCTCGGAAGATGAACTTCTTGCCTTCCGTGGTCTTGGGGTTGGTGGACCAGGGGCTCACCATGATCACCCCCGCGCCTTCGCAGATGCTGGCCGCGGGGATGGCGTTGCCCGAGGTGTTGGGCCCGATGATGGCCAGGACATTGTCCTCGCTGATGAGCTTCTGGGCCGCGGCCGCGGCCGACTCAGCCTTGTCTTCGTTATCTTCCACGAAGAGCCGGATGAGGTATTTCTTCTCCCCCAACTGCAGGCCCCCCGCCTGGTTGACCTGGGCGGCCAGGAGTTCCATCGCCTTTTTGCAGGAATCGCCCACCGTGGGTTTGCTGCCGGTGAGTTCAGCATTGACCCCCAGGCGGATTTCATTTTCCGGGGCGCGGCCGCAGGCGGCCAGGCAAAGCACCAGGAGCAGGATAATTAACGGCAATGTATACCGGCGCATGAGGCCCTCCTGTTCGTAGGGCTGGCGGTTCCAGATATTTTTGCAGAGCCTCAAATCTACCAAAGAGAGCCGCATGGCGTCAACACTAAGCCGCGGCCGGCCGGCCCTGACGGCCGGCCGCTTGATTTATTCAGGATAATCAGGCAAGTTTAAGATAACCCCTGAGACGGCGCAACCGAGGAGGACGCGGTGACGGACCCGGGCCCGGAGCCAGCCGGGCAAAAACAGAAGATCCTGCGGGATTTCTATCTCTTTTCCGGGGTGCCGGAGGCGGATCTGGAGGCCCTGGCGCACCTGGCGGTGCGCCAGGCCTTTGCCCGCCAGGCCACCATCTTCCGGGAGGGCCGGGAGGCCCAGGGTTTTTACCTCCTCAGCCGCGGCTCCGTCAAGCTGGTGAAGAGCTCTCCGGACGGCAAGGAATATATCATCAGGCTGGTGGGTCCCGGAGAGACCTTTGCCGAGGCCGCGGTCTTCAGCGACGCCTCCTACCCGGCCACCGCCATGGCCCTGGAGGATTGTCAAACCCTGTTCTTCCCCAAAGGCCCATTCCTGCGGCACCTGGCGGCCTCACCCACGCTGGCCCGGAATATGCTGGCCACCTTGAGCCGCTTGATGCTCCACTTGACCCGGCAATTGGAAGATCTTTCCTTAAAAGAAGTTGCGGCCCGCCTGGCCAGCTACCTGCTGGAGCGCTGCCAGGAGCGGCACGGCCGCATGACGCCGGGGCTGGCCATCGAATTACCCACCACCAAGACCCATCTGGCTGCTTATCTGGGTACGATTGGTGAGACCCTGTCCAGAACTCTGGCCCGAATGAAGGCGCAAGGGGTGATCGAAATGGAGAAGGGCAGGATAACTATTACCGACCCCGCGGTTTTGCAAGAGATAGCCACTGGCAAAAAATGGTGACCTAGAATCGTGGAGGCGGGAGAGTAGTGTCCGGCGCCGGCCGCCGGGAGGCCTTGACATCTGCCCAGGCGGCCATATTGTTAAATTGCCGGTTACATCTTCGGGCTCGCAGGAACCAGCGGCGCCGGTTGCCAGCCTGTGATGTCCCTGGAACAGCTACCTCGCAGACAGGAGGTTTTCCATGGAAGTAGAGACCATTCTCTGGCCCACCGATCTTTCCAAAAATTCGCTCCGAGCCGCCCGGCACGTGGAATCGCTGGCGGAAAAGTATCAAGCCAAGGTCGTTCTCCTCTATGTGGGCGTCGATTTAATGACCTATTTTCCCGCCTATGGCAGCTATCCCAGCCCGGAGCACCTGAAGCATTTTCAGGATTGGGAATTGAAACACGCCAGACAACAACTGGAGAAGGTCTGCGCAAAGGAGTTGAAGGCCTGCCCCAAGATCGAATTACGCCTGGTACAGGGTGCGCCGGCCCGGGAGATCCTCAAGGCCGCCAAGAAGGAGAAGGCGGACATGGTGGTGCTCACCAGCCATGGCCGCGGCCACGATGCCCTGGACCAGAAGAGCAGCGATTTCGGCAGCGTGGCCAAGAAGGTGCTGGCCAACTCCACGGTGCCGGTTCACCTGATCAATCCCTTCAAGTCATAGCAGAGAACGGTGGCGCCAGCAAAAACGCCGGCCTGGTTTGCCGGCCGGCGTTTTTGGCAAGAGTTAAGGCGGGTTTTAGATTTCGGTTACGGTAATTGCGCTGGAAGGGCAGACCTCGACGCAGCTCTCACAGCCCAGGCATTCTTCTTCATTGACCGGGACTGCCTTGCCTTCCTGCATTTCAAAGACGCCCACCGGACAAACATTGACACATTCTTCGTCCCCGGTGCACTTTTCGTGATCGACTTCCACCTGCCAGGCCATTAAACTTACCTCCCTTTAGGATTCTTTCCCGATATCAAACGTCGATCCGAAAGGCGACGTTTTGGGTAAGGTGGCAAACACCTCACTTGCGAGGATAGGTGATACCTCAGATGCGCGGGCCGCCGCGGCCTAGGCCCGCACCTCCTCCTTGATGGAGACCGCCACCTTGTAGAGGATGCTGAGAATTAAGAAGCCCAGGGCCCAAACTCCCAGGGTGATAAGGGCCTCGGGCACGGTGGGCCAGTATTCGGTGATCTTCTCCAGGGGATTGGGGACGAAGCCGCCGGTCATCAATCCCAGGCCTTTGTCGATCCAGGTGGTGACGATCACCAGGCCGCACAGGGCCGCCAGGGTGTTTTCATTCCGGCGCAGATTCGGATTGACCAGGAGCAGGGCAGCGGTCGTCATCCCGACGATGGAGAACCACATGAAGGGCACCAGCCGGCCGAAACCGTCCAGCCCCCAAAACAGGTACTGGAAGTGCGTCATTTCTTCCGGGATGCGGCTGTAAAAAACCGTGAAGATTTCACAGAAAAAGAAGAAGACATTGATCAGGGTGGCGTAGGTGATGATCTTCGCCAGACTTTGGATCTGCTCCCGCCCCGGGTCAAACCTGGTGTATTTCCGCACCAGCAGGCATAAAAGCACCAGCAGCGACGGGCCCGCGGCAAAGGCCGAGGCCAGGAAGCGGGGGGCCATGAGCGCGGTGAGCCAGTAGCTCCGGCCGGGGAGGCCAGCGTAAAGAAAGGCGGTGACCGTGTGGATGCTGACCGCCCAGGGAATGGAGACATAGATCAGGAACTTGACCCAATGGGGCGGCGGCACGTCATGGCGTTCGCATTCCAGCACGTTCCAGCCGATGAGGATATTGAGCAGGAGATAGCCGTTCAAGACGATGATATCCCAAAACATCACCGAGGTGGGGGTAGGGTACTTGAAGACGTTGAGCACCCGGTCCGGCCGCCCCATGTCCACCAGCACGAAGGTGACGCACATGGTTACCGCGGCCACCGCCAGGAATTCCCCCAGGATGGTGACCCGGCCGAAGGCCTTGTAGTTATGCAGGTAGTAAGGGAGAACCACCATGACCGCGGAGGCCGCCACTCCGACCAGGTAGGTAAATTGGGCTATGTAAAAGCCCCAGGAGACGTCCCGGCCCATGCCGGTGATGCCCAGGCCGGTGCTGAGCTGTTTCAGATAGAAGAAGAATCCCAAGGCGAAGAGGCCCGCCAAAATGGCCAGCAATACATAATACCTCTTGGTTCCGGTAAAGGCGTTTTCCAGCATGGCTACCTCACACGATATAGTAAACCTGAGGGTTAGTGCCGAGGAAGGGCTTGCGCCGGATGGTAAAATTGGCGTCCAGCAGTTCCCTCACCTTGGACTTGGGATCCCTTAGATCGCCGAAGGCCAGGGCCCCCTGGGAAGCCACCACGCAGGCGGGCATCAGCCCCCGGGCCAGCCGTTCGGAGCAGAAGGTGCACTTTTCCACCACCCCGATTTCCCGGGTGGGGTAGTCGGGGTTCTCTTCCTGGATGTAAGGCCGCGGGTCTTTCCAGTTGAAGCTCCGGGCCGAGAAGGGGCAACCGGCCATGCAGAAGCGGCAGCCGATGCAGCGGTGCATGTCCATCATGACAATGCCGTCGTCCCGCCTGAAGGTGGCCTTGGTGGGGCAGACCCGCACGCAGGGGGGATTGTCACAATGGTTGCAAAGCAACAGGAACTTAAGATCCTTGACCTTCTCTTCCATAAACTCCTGCCCGTCCCCGGGGAAGGCATTTTCATAAGGCGCGGTCCAGATCCACTTGATCTCCCAGCGCACCTTATCGGCGTCGGCGATTTTCATAGCCGGATCGATGGGATTACTGAAATTGGGGACGTTATGGACCCGGTGGCAGGCGGTAATGCATTTCTGGGTGGTGTCCTCGTCCAGCTTGCGCATGTCCACCACCATGGACCATCTCTTGGCGGTCAGGACTTCCGGCTCCGCCTCCAGGGCGGCTGCCACCTGACCGGGCCGCAGCAATTCCCAGGCGGATTTGGACCCCAGACCCAGCAAGGTGGAGAGACCGGCCAGTTTGATAAAATCCCTTCTGTCCATACCCATCACTTGGCCCCCCCCTGCGCCACCTTCTGCTCCTTATCCAGATGGCAACCCCAGCAGTTGGGGGTTACCGCTACATAGTCGTGGCATTTATCGCAAAATTTGCTCTTGTTGGAGTGACATTCCATACAGGTATTGGAGAGACTGGCCAGGTACTTCTTGCCCTGTGGATTCACAAAGATGCGGTTATCCGGGGTGCCCGCCACTTCATGGCTGCGGATCACCCTTTCCCGCCAGTCGACCAGCATCTGCATGTGGTTGGCCCGCATGTAGGGCGTCGGCATGACGCACTGCCGGTCCGGCTTCGCCAGCTTGAGGATGGCGGGGGTGTCCAGGTTGGGTGACGGCGCCGCCACGATCTTCCCCAGGTTGGGCAGGATGGGAGAGAAAACCAGACCGAAGAAGAGGACCAGGCCCAAGAGGATATATTTGAAGTCATAGAACTTCTTGGGGACTTTGGGCTTCTCGGCGAAGGCTCCGAATTCGTTTTGGTATTTATCTGCCATGGCTAGTCCGCTTCCTCCCCTTCCTCAGGCGAACCAACGCCCACCAGGTCTCGATCCCGCAGGTCGGTGGTGCGCTCTATTTCATCGGGAAATACCAGGGCGTTGCCCACCAATTCGCTGATGCCGGTGACATCCACTTCCGGGACCCAGTAATTCAACAGGGTGGGCAGCACCGCCCGGTCGATGGCGCAGATGCAGCCCAGATGGTTCACCCCGTGTTTCTCGGCCACGTAGCGTACGGCGTTGGCCCGGGGCAGCCCGCCCCGGAGCCTGGTCTCCAGGTATTCGTCGGCGTTGAAGCCGCTGCCACTGCCGCAGCAAAAGGTCTTCTCCCGGATGGTGTTGGGCGGCATCTCGAAGAAGTGGCCTTCGGGCAGGACATTCTCGATGATGTAGCGGGGCTCCGCGAAGATCCCCATGCCCCGGCTGGTGTTGCAGGAGTCGTGGAAAGTCAGCTTGATATGGGCGTTGCGCTGGGGGTCCAGCTGCAATTTATTATGCCGGATGAGGTCGGCGGTGAACTCCGAGATGTGGATCATCTTGGTGCTGGCGGCATTTTCGAAGACCGTGCCGGTGATGGGCGATTTGGGCACCTCCAGGAAATCCGCCGGCCCGTTGAAGGTGTCCATGTACTGGTTGACGATGCGCCACATGTGGCCGCATTCGCCGCCGATGATATATTTCACCCCCAGGCGCTTGGCTTCGTGGTAGATCTTGGCGTTGAGCCGTTTGCCCATCTCGTGGGACATGAAGAAGCCGAAGTTGCCGCCCTCTCCTGCGTAAGTGCTTATGGTCCAATCGAGGTCCAGGTACTTGAAGAGCAGCAGGTAGCCCATAAAGGTGTAGGTGCCCGGGTCGGCGAAGTAGTCTCCCGAGGGCGCCACGAAGAGGATCTCGGCGCCCTTGCGATTGTAAGTGATCGGGGTGCTGATCCCGGTGACCCGCTCGTTTTCCTCGGCGAAGAAGTCGATCATGTCCTTCATCGCCTGGGGGGTGGCGCCGATGTGGCTGCCTTTGTCATAGCACTGGGCCACCGAGGCCATGGTCCACTCGATGTTTACCCCGATGGAGCTCAAGAGTTCCCGGCCCAGGATGGTCATCTCGGCCATGTCGATCCCGTAAGGGCAAAACAGGGAGCAACGCCGGCATTCGGTGCACTGGTAGAGATAGTAGAACCACTCCTTGATCACCTCTTCCGTCAGGTCCCGGGCCCCGACCAGCTCTCCCAGGATTTTGCCCGCCGGTTTGAAATAGCGCTTATATACCGAACGCATCAGCTCGGCCCGGAGCACCGGCATATTCTTGGGGTCCCCGGTGCCCAGGAAGAAGTGGCACTTGTCGGCACAGGCGCCGCAGCGCACGCAGATGTCGAAGAAGACCTTCAGGGAACGGAAGCGGTTGAGGCGGTCTTCCATGCCCTGGAGGATGATCTCTTTCCAATCGGGGGGCAGGTTCCAGTCCGCAGCGGTTACCGACCAGGCCCGGCGGTACGGATATTCGATCCATTCAGCCCACTTGGGGTTGGCGGGATTGCAATAGGTTCCCGGCTTAAAGTCCGGTTTGAGGTCCATCCAGCCCTTGGCGGGGGTCTGATAGCTTATCCCCGGTAAGATTTCTTCTGGGGTTGGAACCTTGGTCTTAGCTTTGGCCATGTTACTCCAGCTCCTTTTCCACCGGGATTTCGGCCTCTACCATGGCTTCCCGAAATCTATCTTCGTATTCGTCATAATGATGGAACTTCACCGGGTAGTTCCAGGGATTGACGTGCCGCACCGCCCGGGTGTTGGTGGTCAGATTTCTGGAAGGGCTCAGGAAGACCCCGGGGGCGTGCATCAGCTTGCTGAAGGGGAAGTAGGCGATAAGTACGCTCACCAGAAAGAGGTGGACGAAAAAGATGGGGCCGATGCCCGCCGGCACCTTGGGATGCAGGGTCACCAGACCCAGGGTCAGCTCTTTGACGGCCACCACGTCCACCTTATAGACATAGCGCATCAGGATCCCGGAGATGCCGATGGCCAGGATCAATAACAGGGGAAAATAGTCGGGCACCAGGGAAATATAGCGCAGCAAGGGGTTGGTGAGGCGGCGGACCAGCAGATAGGCGACCGCCACCACCAGCACCGCACCGCTCAAGTAAAAGACCGGGGTGTAGAACTGCAGGAAGCCGTCCACATTGTCGAGCAGTTGAATGAAGCCCGGCACCGGCTCGGTGAACAGGCGCAAGTGCCGCAGCACCACGACCAGAAAGGCGTAATGGAAGGCGATGGCCCCCAGCCACAGCCATTTGTAGGACCAGTGAATCAACCGGGCCCCCCCGGGGTGTTCCGGGTCCTGGCGCAATTCGCTGCGCAGGTTCCGGAACAGGCTGCGAAAGGCCAGGACTTCCAGAGCCATACGGCCGATCAGGTGCTTGGTGGTATAGGGGTTGTCCAGTTTCTCGCCCAGGCTTCTTTCGATCCAGGGCAGGGATTTCTGCTGGCCGCCGGTGGTGGGAATCTGGAAAGGCACCGGCGACCTGGACCACTGGAGGAGGCGATAGATGAATCCTTCCACGAAAATGAGGACGGCCAGATACGGCGCCAACACCCCGAAGAGAAGCTGCAACTTGGAGTTGGCCGAGACCCCGAGGTAGGCCACCAGGACGAGCCCCAGGACGGCCGCCAGGGCCACCGTGAAATGACGTTTAAAAAAATCCATAAACCCTCACCTCACCTCTGTTGGCCAGGGGTTTACCACCTGCCCCCGCCTCTCTTCATAAGGAAAATCCGGTGCGGCGCAGCAAGCCGCTCACCCGGTTCCGCATCTCATTGACCCGGACCTGGCAGAGCTGCTCCCGGCGCTGGGTGTAAACGTCAAAACCCAGCAGGGCCAGGCCGTCGATGCGGGCCTCCAGCTCCTGCAGTTCCTGGGAGTATTGGCCGCCCTTAAGCTCCGGGGCCAGTTCCTCGCGAATGACGTTCTTGAACAGAAAAATGAAGGCCAGGGCCTGGGATGGCGCAAAATCCTGGATGGCCGTGATCCTCAGGATTTCATCGAGACTGGCCAGGAGCTGGTCCCGGTCCATCTCGGTCAGGAACGCCTGCACCAGCCCCTGGAGACCCTGGGAGAGGCGCTGCCCCATCGGGTTGCCGAAAAGGTCCTTCTCTTTTTTAAGAAAGATAGCAGTTTCAGGAGGATAGCCCTCAAAAAGCCGCTGCCGCCAGCGCTCCGTGAGGCTGGTCTTTCTTTCCGACAGCAGGGATAGCAGTTTCATAGTTATCCTTATATAAACAAAAGAATGTTAAAACATTCACAAAATTAGTGTCAAGGAAAAAATGAGCCAGCCCCTCTCCGGGCTGGCGCGAGAGTCCGCCGCGCCGGGTTTTCGTTTAAATCTCCTGGAAGATTACGGCTGCTCTTCCGGGGTCTGCTTCCGGTCCGCTGCCCGAGGGCCCTGCTGGGGGGCGCGGCGATCCCGGTATACCAGGATCTCAAACAGGTAAACATTGACGATAAACAGGGCCGTCAGGCTCAGGAGGTAAGTCCGGCTGTTGAGGTCCACCGCCTGCACCAGGAACTTGGCGGCCAGGAAACAGACGAACAGCCTGAGGAAGAAGGCAAAGAGCCAGTTCATGGCGCCATTCTACCCAATCGCCGCGGCAATGGCAAGGGAAGGGGGCGTGTCGGCTAAAACCGGGTATCCTCTGCAAATCGCCATTTGACAAGTCTCGGCCATTTGCGATAATAATTCTCTGGAAATCTCGCCCGTTTAGCCTGAAGGAGACTTGCATGAAGAAGGCCATAGAAGAATTCCCCCGCATGAAGCGCCTCCCCCCCTATGTGTTCGCCATGGTCAACGCCCTGAAGATGGAGGCCCGGCACCGCGGGGAAGATATCATCGATTTGGGAATGGGCAACCCGGATCTGCCCACCCCGCCCCACATCGTGGAGAAGCTCATCGAGGCCGCCGGCAAGCCGGCTAATCACCGCTATTCCGCTTCCCGCGGCATCACCAAGCTGCGGCTGGCCATCTCCAATTGGTACAAACGCCGCTATGCGGTGGACATCGACCCGGAAACCGAGGCCATCGCCACCATCGGCGCCAAGGAGGGCCTGTCGCACCTGGTACTGGCCACGGTGGAGACCGGGGACGTGGTGCTGGTGCCCAATCCCACCTACCCGATCCATTCGGCCTCGGTGGTTATTTCCGGGGGCCAACTGGTGTCCATTCCCCTGGCCCACGACCGGGACTTTTTCGAGGACCTGTACACCCTCACCGAGTTGATCCGGCCGCGGCCCAAGATGCTGATCATCTCGTTTCCCCACAACCCCACCACCCGCTGCGTGGACCTGGAATTTTTCAAGCGGATCGTGGACTACGCCAACAAGTACCAGGTCTATATCATCCACGACTTTGCCTACGCGGACCTGGTCTTCGACGATTATCAGGCGCCGTCCTTCCTCCAGGCGCCCGGGGCCAAGAAGGTGGGGGTGGAGCTCTTCTCCCTGTCCAAGAGTTACAACATGCCCGGCTGGCGCATGGGCTTCGTGGTGGGCAACAAGCGCCTGATCCACGCCTTGACCCGCATCAAGAGCTACCTGGACTACGGGGTCTTTCAACCCATCCAGATCGCCTCCATCATCGCCCTGAACGGCCCCTACGACTGCGTCCGACAGACGGTGGCGGTTTATCAAGAGCGGCGGGACGCCCTGTGCCGGGGTCTCCACAACATCGGCTGGCGGGTGGAGCCGCCCCGGGGCACCATGTTCGTCTGGGCCCGGATGCCCCGGAAATTCCGGCACCTGGGATCGGTGGAATTCGCCATGATGCTTATCCGGGAGGCCAAGGTGGCCGTGGCTCCGGGGCTGGGCTTCGGGGAATTCGGCGATGAATACGTGCGCTTCGCCCTGGTGGAGAACGTCCATCGCA
>JBKQLU010000062.1:0-7968 GCA_052326585.1 Desulfobaccales bacterium
CGGCCACCAACATGGTGGGGGAGGAAGGCTCCATCTTCCGGTTTGCCTTTAAGCACAGCGTCTCCATGGTCCTGGTCATCTCTCTCATCGCCCTGCTCCAGGCCTATGTCCTGAAGTTCATGGTGCCTTAACCTCCCTCTAAAAGCAGTGCCTCCGGGAGACGGTGATTTCACCGTCTCCCGTTTTTTTCCGGTTGTGATAATATTCAGGCATGGACGAATACCTGTCTGGCGATAAAGCCCACGCAACCCTGGTGATTATCGACACCCAGCAGGATTTTGTCATGCCGGGGGCCCCGGGGTTTATTCCCGGAACCTTGGAGGTCTTGCCCGGGATGGCCCGGCTGGCCGGGAAATTCAGGCAAAAAGGACTCCCCGTCGTCCACGTGGTGCGCCTGTACCGCGCAGACGGCGGGAACGTCGACCTGTGCCGCCGCGCCGCGGTGGCCCAGGGATTAAAAATGGTGGCCCCCGGGAGCCCCGGCGCCGAAATCATGGAGGGATTGAAGCCTTTTCCCCAGGCGCGCCTGGACCCGGCCTTGCTGTTATCCGGCAGGCTCCAGGCCGCTGGACCCAGGGAATGGTTCATGTATAAGCCCAGGTGGGGCGCCTTTTATCAGACGCCTTTAGAGGAGCACCTGCGGGGGCTGGGGGTCAACACCCTGGCCCTGTGCGGCTGCAACTTTCCCAATTGCCCCCGGACCACCATCTATGAAGCCAGCGAACGGGATTTTAAGATTATTCTGGTGCGGGACGCGGTCTCCGGCATCTATGAGCAGGCGCTCCAGGAGATGCAGAATATCGGCGTGAACCTGATGACGGCCGCGGAATGCCTGGAATGGCTGAACTGACTGCTGGGCTCCTGACTGAGGCCGCGCCGGAAATCTCAGGATATTTTCTTTAAGGAGGTCATACCGCTGGGGAAGCTCAGCGCGACCCCATCATCCCATTGCGCCTGTAGCTCAGTTGGACAGAGCAACGGACTTCTAATCCGTGGGTCGCAGGTTCGAATCCTGCCAGGCGCGCCAGTAATTTCAAAGAGTTTAGCAAATAGGGCAGTTATAAAAAATGATTTGGTTGCGGCTGGGTTGCAGACGGTTGCCCTGGTGAGACTATCACCGGGGCTTTTTTTGTGTGGCCGGCCCAAAAATTTCTGATGAAAAATTCTCGCCGGTCGGTTGGGCATCTATGCCCATAGGGACACCCCCAGGGAGAAGGGGCGAGGGGGGGTCAGAGGTCAATATATGATGAGCATCTCAGCACTCAACAAGCCGGGTGGTGAACTGCGGAGATATAGCAGTTATGCGCGAAGGCTCTTTTGCCAAATCTCCAGTAGAGACTTGCCAGACCGATAAGCACCCCCTCAAAATATTTCCTGAAAATTCCATTGAATATGGGAAGGATTTTGGCTATTCTTTTTTAAAAATATCGCTATGAAAGGCAAGAAACCCAATCACGGTCGCGGGACCGCCCTGGCAGAAAGCCCCGAATCCCAAGGGACTCAAATCAAGGGTCGCCTCTGGATTGAAAAGCAGGGGGAAATCTTTTTGAGCTGGGGCCGGGTGGTGCTGCTGGAGCGGATCCAGGAAACCGGCTCCATCGCCGCGGCAGCCCGTTCCATGGAGATGGCTTACAGCCATGCCTGGTCCCTGGTGGCCGCGATGAACCGACTGGCCGGGGAAGACCTGGTAGCCCGGACCTATGGAGGCCGTAACGGCGGGAAGGCTTGGCTCACCCCCGCCGGGGAGGCAGCCGTAATCCAATTTTGGGATTTGGCCGGCAACTTCCGGAAATGGCTCGAAAATCAGAACGTTTAAATTTGTTCAGGAATTTTTTTGGAGAGTGGTATACTATTAATAGAATATCGCTTTGGAAAATTTTATAGTGTGCGGCCCATTAGCACAGCAACGCGAGGAATATCGCCAGTCGTCCAACTAGGGTGCGATGGAGGATAGAAAGCACATGAGCAAGCCCACCTTAAGCATCAACGGCATGGCCGTTGAATTTCAATCCGGCCAGACCATTTTGGAAGCAGCCCGCGGGGCGGGTGTCTATACCATCCCCACCCTGTGTTACCTCAAAGACACTACGGCTACCGGATCATGTCGCATGTGCATGGTGGAGGTGGAAGGGGCGCGGACCCTGTTGCCGGCCTGCGCCACCGCAGCCACGCCGGGGATGGTGATTAAGACCGAATCGGATAGGGTGGACGCCTCCCGCCGGATGGTGCTCGAACTCTTGTTGGCGTCGGGCAACCATAACTGCCTGGTCTGCGAAGCCAATGGCGTCTGTGAGTTGCAGGCCCTGGCGTACCACTATCAGGTGCCAACCCCCAGTTTCGCCAACCCGCCGGATACTCACTATTACCTGGAAGACAATAAGAACTTGATCCGTCGGGATTTTTCCAAGTGCATCATGTGCGGGCGCTGCGTGCGGGCCTGCAATGAGAAGCAGGTGAACCAGGCCATCAGCATCGGCTACCGGGGGGCGGACAATAAGATTGTGACCCGCTCTGACCTTGCTTATAGCGAGTCGGACTGCGTCTTTTGCGGCGAATGCGTTCAGGCTTGTCCGGTGGGCGCCTTGCTGGAGTTGAAAGCCATCGGCAAGGCCAGGGCGTGGGAAACTCGCACGGTCCGCACCACCTGTCCATACTGTGGCGTGGGCTGCCAGTTATGGCTGCACCTCAAGGGCGGCAAGATCGTCAAGGTTACGGGCGTGGAAGGCGCGGCCCCCAATAAAGGCCGTCTCTGCGTCAAGGGCCGCTTCGGCTATGACTTCATCTACTCCCCGGAACGCCTGACAATGCCGCTGATCAAAACCAACGGCGAGTTTAAGGAAGCCTCCTGGGATGAAGCCCTGGACTTGGTGGCCGCCAAGCTCAAAGAGACCATCGATAATCACGGGCCGGACGCCGTGGCCGGCGTCAGTTGCGCCCGCAGCATTAACGAAGATTCTTACCAGATGCAGAAACTATTCCGCGCCGTGATCGGGACGAACAACATCGACCACTGCGCCCGTACCTGACACGCCCCTACCGTCGCCGGACTGGCGACTTCATTCGGTTCAGGGGCGATGACCAACTCCTTCGCCGATTTTGCGAAGGCCAAGATGTTTTTCGTGATTGGCTCGAATATGACTGAGGCCCATCCAGTGGCCGCGACGTTTCTGAAAAATGCGGTGCGCAATGGGGCAAAGCTCATCGTGTCTGACCCGCGCCGCACCAAGCTGACCGAGTTCGCCGATGTCCATGTGCCCATTAAGGTCGGCTCCGACGTGGCCTACCTCAATGGTTTGATGCATGTCCTGATCACCGAAAACCTCTATGACCAGGAGTATGTTGAACGCTGCTGCACCGGCTTCGAAGGCCTGAAGGCCAAGGTAATGGAATATCCGCCGGAGCGGGCCGCGGCCATTGCCGGCATCAGCGTGGAGATGCTCATTGACGTGGCCCGTCGCCTGGCCGCGGTCAAACCCCTGATGCTGGTCTATACCCTGGGGATCACCGAGCACACCTGCGGCGTCAATAACGTCATGAGCTGCGCCAACCTCCAGATGGTCTTAGGGAACGTCGGGTTTGAATGCGGCGGCGTCAACCCGCTGCGCGGCCAGAACAATGTGCAAGGGGCCTGCGACATGGGGGCGCTGCCCAATGTCTTCCCCGGTTATCAAAAGGTGGAGGACCCGGTGGCCCGGGCCAAGTTCGAGGCCGCCTGGGGGGTGAAGCTCCCGGAAAAGAACGGCCTGATGATGCCGCAGATGATGGACGGCCTGGTGGACGGCAAGATCAAGTTCTTTTATGTCTTCGGGGAAAATCTGGCCAACACCGAGCCCGATATCCGGCACGTGGAACATTGCTTGGAGTCGGCGGAATTCATGGTCTGCCATGATATCTTTCCCACCGAGACCACCCGCTTTGCCGATGTCATTTTCCCGGCCGCGGCCTGGAGCGAGGACGACGGCACCTTCACCAACAGCGAGCGCCGGGTCAACCGGGTCCGCCGGGTCTCCCAGGCGCCTGGACAGGCCAAGCCCAACTGGTGGATCTTCAAAGAGATAGCCAAACGTCTGGGCCAGGAGTGGGCCTTCAACGGCGCCCAGGAAATCTGGGATAACGAAGTCTCGCATTTGGCGCCTTCCCTGGTGGGGGTAAAATACGCCCGTATTGAGGGCGATATAGCGGGACGCGATAAATGAGCGGCAAAAACGCGATGAATGGCGAAAAAAAGATGGGCGGAAAAATCAAACGGCTGTTGGATTTTTGGGGAGCGATGGGGCCAGATCGTAGTTGGCGATGAGCAATTCTTGGGCCTTTTTAGCGGAAAGGCTCCCCTTCCTAGTACCCGCGACATATTGTAAGGAAACCTGCACAAAAGCAAAGTCCGCAAAGAGTTGCCGCACTTCCGGGGTATCGTTCAGGCTCAAGAGGAAACGGCCCTTGAGGCGCTGCAGCAGGTCACGCAGGCGTTCAAAATCATCCTTCCCGAAGCAGCCGGCGCCATAATCCTTTTCATGGCCGTAATAGGGCGGATCGCAGTAAAAGAGGGCGTCAGCGGCGTCATAGCGGCGCAGACACTCATCATAAGGCAGGTGCTCCAGGGTGGTGCCTTCCAAGCGCTGGTGGACCTGGTAGAGCATGGCCTCGATGCGGTAAACGCTTATGGAGTTTACGCGGCGCAAGCTATCGCTGGAAAAATGGCGCGCCTTGCCGGCGTAACCGGCCCGGAAAAGGTAGAAGAGGCGGCAGGCCCGCTGAATATCGGTCAAGAGGGCCGCGGGCGTCTGTTTTAAGCGCAGAAACATTTCCCGGCTGTCGAGGTTCCAGCGCAGGCAGCGCAGGAATTCCTCGTGGTGCTCCTGAACCACCCGGAAGAGGTTGATGATGTCGCCGTTAATGTCGTTGAGCACTTCCCGGCGGCCCCGGTCCTTCTCCAGGAAGATGGTGGCCGAGCCGGCAAAGGGCTCGCAGTAGAGGCGGTGCGGCGGCAGCAAGGGGCGCTCCACCTTGGCCAACAGCCGCAGCCCATCGATAATCTTGGCGTCCGCCGCCCGGATCAGATTCATCGCCGCGTCCACCGGGGTCTCGGCCGGCACCTGGGCCTCCAGGTCCCGGATGCGCTCGGCCTGCTCGGCCAGCTGCTTGGCGCTCTTGGCGACCGCCTGGCGCACGCTTGCCTTGCAGTATTCCTTGGCCCGGATTAGGCTCTTTTCCATAGTGCGCACGCTCACCTTGCCGATCTGCTCAATCTTAATTTCGCGAATTTCCCCGCTTTCATCGGCCTCCTGAAGCTCTGCCTCGCTACAAATCCTTAAGGCCGTGAGAATCTTAGAGTACCCGCCACGCTCTTTTGAAATGGCTGCAAAGCACGGATGCGTCAGCATGGCCCTGGTAACCGCCATATAATTTTCAGCCACTCGCAGATTCAAATAGGGAAAGTTTTCCTGGATCAAAACCGAATACGTATTCGGTTTGTTTGTGTTTGTATTTGTTGCTATGTGTAACTTGATAAGCCCCAACCCGGCCAGAAAGTAGCCCTTTGCGGCATCCCCGAAACGCTCATGAATCCAGCCGATGAGCAGGGTTTCGTCGTCGGGCAGACTGAATTCCTGGAGGGCCTTCTCTAGATTTTGGGCCGCCTGCGCCTCTTTGCGCTCCTTCATCACCACCACTTCCCCTTTTTTGGCTGCCGACATGGAAGGCTCCTTTTAATGGCTCTTTTCTTCTTGCGGTTGCGAGGCATAGCCAGCCACCGCCACGGCCATGCACATATACTCCTCGGCTTCTTCCTGGCTGATCTCCGCCCTTTGTAGATATTGCTCCCAACCCTCTTCCCCCCGCCGTCTCAGGCGCGCTGCTAATCTCCGGCCCAGCGTATATTCGATGGTCAGAATAAGAAGGGGGCCCACCAAGATCTCCCTTTTTGCCTTTGCGTCTAAATCCTTCTGCCGGCTGTGAAAAAACCTGGCGCGGTTCTCGGCCTGTTCTCGTTTTTCCTGGCTGATCAATTTCTTCTCTCCTTCAGGCTTTGATCCCCATTTGTCTGGCCACCCGCCGCAACTCCTCTTGGGCGTGTATCGCGAAATAAGTGAGGCCCCCGGGGCTCTGGCGGAAGCCCTTCGCCGATTTCTCGGCCAAACCCTCCGCCACCAGCGCCCCCAGGGCCCCGTAGGTCTCGTTCTCGGTCAAGGCCACCGCCGCCGCGATCTCTTTCAAGCTCTTCCACTCCGTGATCTCCCGGCTGGCGAGAAACTTGAAGACCCGCAGGCCCTTCACCAGCGCCTTGCTAAGATGCTCCCGTGGCGCCCTCATGCCCGGGCTCTCTTTTCGACGAAGAGCCGCTCCGGCACCCCCGCCGCGATCAGGGCCGCCACGATCCGGGGCGACGTGGCCAAGCCGTGGGAGACCGCGCTGTCGGTGAGGTTCAGGCCCTGGGCGATGTCCTTGGCCAGGATGCCGCGGCGCACCATCTCCGACTTCACCAGGCGCTTGCGCGCCTTGCGTTTGCTGAATTTGTCCTTCCCCATTACTCCACCTCCAGTTCAATTTCCTGCCGCCGCCGCCTCCGGACCAGTTCCTTGATCTGCCGCTCCGTCCGCGCCAGCTCCAGCAGGCGCCCCTCTTCCTCCGAGATCAGCCGCAGCCGCAGGCAGCCGTTCAGGGCCGCCAGGGGCAGCGCCGACTCCGCCGCCCAGCACAGCACCGGCAGCTCCTCGACCCCGGGCAGGTTGGGCTTGCTGTCCGCGGCCCAGGCATCCAGGCGCGGCACGCTCACCCGGTTGGCCAGCCCCTCGGCCTTGAAGGCCAGGTTCATGCGCTCAGCGATCTGCGGCCGGCTGAAGCGGCACGCCGCCAGCGTCTGGCGGATCGCCTCTTTCAGCCGCGGCCGCGGGTTCAGGGGCGGCCGCTCCAGCCACGAACTCCCGGCCCCCGGCTCCTCGAACAAGTGGCGCTGCCGTTTCTGGCTCATGTCGCCGCCGCCTCGCTGCTGGCCATCCGAAATCTCTCCTTGAATTTCTCCGTAGGTTGCGGTATGTTTGCTCAACTTCTTGAAGCGCCCATAAGCACTATATGCTTATTCCTGAATTCAATGTCAAGAAAAAAAGCACTCCATGTTTATTTTTCTGGATTGCCCGGCAGAATAAGGCAAATTCGGGGTGAATTTACCCAAAAAGATTTTGCTGCTTTAATGGGAATTAGTCAGGGAACGGTCACTAAATACGAAAATGGGATTGCTTCGCCTGGCACCTACGTCTTAAAAAAAATTGCCGATCATGGCGGAGTCCCAGTAGAATGGCTGTTGCACGGGGAAGAAAAGGGAACGGCTCCGGAGCTTATGGGGCACGCCCCGGAAAAATATGATACGCGGCCGGCGCTGCTCGATGTCGAGGCCTTGCAGCGGGCCCTTTCCTTGGCCCGGCTATTTATTAAAAAAGAACGGAGGCGATTGTCCGAGGCTGGCCAAGCCCAATTAGCTGCTTATCTTTACGAATATATAGACTCAGAGAAGGAAGACCCCGGATTGGTGGTTATGCGCCGCCTGGCGGACCTAATCAAAATGCAGGAGGAAGGTTTATGAAAAAGATTATAATTTTCATCATCTTTGTGGTTTTTGGAATGGTTGCATTTGCTTATGCGCAATCGGCAAAAGAGGTTTATTTGGCCGTCAAAAAAGCCGAACTCAAATCAACTGGAACTGAAAGTGATGTCGATAATGCCATAGCGGATGCCCGTGCTGAATTTGATTTATTTAAAGATAGCAAGGAGGCCCTGAAGAATCCCGAATTTACTAAACACATTGATGCTGCACTGAATGCTCTCAGAGTTGCCACATTCTCAGAAAGAGTAAAAAATAGTCCCGCTGAATGGAAGGAAAACATGGATTGGGCAACCAGAGAATTAGAGCAAGCCAAGCATTTTCTTAAATAAAAAATAATTATTCGGCGCCCGTTGCGAAATGCCCTGGTTCCC
>JBKQLU010000063.1:0-78869 GCA_052326585.1 Desulfobaccales bacterium
TCCTTTGCCGGAGGTACCCCTCCGGATACATAAATCACACCGCCACCATGGGAATCCCCAAGTCGCTGCACTCTTTGAGATGGTCCCCGGCCAGAAAACCCAAACCCCCGGCATAAAAGGGCAGAGACCGGTGCAGCCCGTATTCCAAAGAGAAATAAGCGATGGGTTGGCATGCCGCCGCGGTGATATTTTCCGTAAACCAGCAGACCTGGTTTTGGGTCTGCCGGCGGAATTCGGCCAGCACCGAGTCATAGCGCTGCAGATATTCCGGGGCGCTGGCCGCGGCCGCCAGAACCTCCCGGGGCAGGCTTCTTAGGAGCTTTACCGGGTTATGATTGCTGTCCTTCCAGGCCATGCGATGCAGCCTCTTAAACAGCATCAGGGCTTCCGGATGCCAGCCCCACCAGAGGTTGTAGGCCAAATCTCCCAGGCCGCTGATCCTTTCAGGCAAGTTGGGGAACTGTTGGCTGAGATCGTCCACGGCGCTTTCCTCTCGGATTCCTGATTTTCCTAGAAAATAAGACCGAACCGTGAGAAGGCAAGGGTCCGGGAGCGGGGGCGCCAGTGGCACAGGCTTCCAACCTGTGATTGGGCCGGAAAAAGGAAAACGCCTGGGACGGCTGCCGGCATTGACATGGCATTCAGGAAATCTATCTTTAGGGAAAAATGAACGAGGGGAAAATTTAGATGAAAGTTCTGGTAGTCCATTACTCGATGTACGGCCATGTGCTGCAACTGGCCCAGTCCGTGGTGGATGGGGTCAAGTCGGTGGCGGGCGTGGAGGCGGTCTGGCGCCGGGTCCAGGAGTTCGAAGATGTTGAACGGGATCTGGCCCGGCACGAGCACGCCCTGGCGGTATGGAAACGGCAGCAGGATATCCCCGTCTGCACCCTGGACGACCTGAAAGAGGCGGACGGCATCATCTTCGGCACGCCGACCCGATACGGCAACATGACGGCCCAGATGAAGCGGCTGTTCGACGGCACCGGCCAGTTATGGCTGGAAGGAGCCCTTGAGGGCAAGCCGGCCGGGGTGTTCACCTCCACGGGCACCACCCACGGTGGCCAGGAGACCACCTGCCTGACCATGATGGTCCCCCTGCTCCACCTGGGCTTCATCATTGTGGGGGTCCCCTATTCGACTCCGGGAATGCTGCATACGGCGGGACGGGGCGGCACCCCTTACGGCGCCAGCACCGTGGCCGGGCCGGGCAACGACCTGGCCCCCGCGCCGGAAGACCTGGCCATCGCCCAGGCCCTGGGCCGCCGGGTGGCTGAGGTCACCCGGAAACTGCGGGGCTGATAAGGGGAGATGAGTAAAAGATGAGGCCGGGCGACTCTCGGACTGGTGTCGCTCCAGCGGCCACAGGCCCGCCGGGAAAGACCCCTCTTGCTAACGGCTGCCAGGGCGGCCACCTGAGTGCGCCGCTGCCCCTCCCAACTCTATTCCCTGGTCAGCCGACCAGCAGCACGGCGGCGCCCTGGATCAGGCCCCGGCGCAAATGATCCAGGGCCTCGTTGGCCGCCTCCAGGCGAAAAGTCTGGACCTCGGTCTTTACCGGCACCCGGGGGGCCAGGGCCAGGAATTCCTCGCCATCCCGGCGGGTAAGGTTGGCCACGGAGCGGAGCACCCGTTCGCCCCAGAGGATGTCATAGGGAAAGGCGGGAATGTCGCTCATGTGGATGCCGCCGCAGACCACGGTGCCGCCCCGGGCGGTGGCCCGCAGGGCCGCGGGGACCAGGGAGCCCACCGGGGCAAAGATGATGGCGGCATCCAACTCCTCCGGCGGCAGTTTATCGGAGTCGCCGGCCCAGACGGCCCCCAGGCTCCGGGCAAACTCCTGGGTGCGGGTATCCCCCGGGCGGGTGAAGCCATAGACCCGTTTGCCCTGGTGCACCGCCACCTGGACCGTGATGTGGGCCCCGGCTCCGAAACCGTAAATCCCCAGGCGCGCCACCGCCTCTCCGGCCAGCCGGTAGGAGCGGTAGCCGATGAGCCCGGCGCACAACAGGGGCGCGGCCTCGGCCGCGGGATAATCCGGAGGCAGGTGGAAGCCGTAGCCCTGGTGCGCCACGGTGTATTGGGCATAGCCCCCGTCCAGGGTGTAGCCGGTGAAGGCGGGATGGTCGCAGAGGTTCTCCCGGCCCTGGCGGCAGTAGCGGCAGACCCCGCAGGTGTAGCCCAGCCACGGCACCCCGATTGGATCGCCACTCCGGAACTTCTGAACCCCCGGACCCACGGCGGCCACCGTGCCGGCAATCTCATGACCGGGGATCAAGGGCAGTTTGGGCTCGGTCAACTCCCCGTCCACGATGTGCAAATCGGTGCGGCAGACGCCGCAGGCCCCCACCCGGATGAGCACCTGCTCCGGACCGGGCCGGGGAACCGGGACTTCCAGAAGCCGGAGTGGTCGCCCCGGCGCCTCCAATACCATGGCCAGCATCTTCTCGGGGATCGGCACGCGATTCAGTCTCCTCAGAGAGATGGGATTACAGCAATTATGAAGCAGATGGTTGGCCACCATTCTACTGCAAAATGGCGCGGTTGTTTATGCCTAATTCCGAGGCGGGGCCTGGCAGGTGGCACAGGCCTCCAGCCTTGGGGTTGGCCCGGGCGGAGAAACCCCGCCCCTACCGCGGCTGCGCATAGAATTTTCCCAGGCAGAGGTCTCAAATTGGAATTGCGCCCAGGGCCGGCCTCAGTTATACTGGTTGACAGATTTAATGGCTGGGTTAGCTGCGTCGATAGTAAACGGCTTTCCCGGTAATTTTGCCATTTCTGGTAAGGGAAGAAATTATGGTAGTCGGGGAAAGAAAGCCGCTCGCCGAGATCAAGGAGATGGTGCGTCCTTATAAGAAGATCCTGGTGGCCGGGTGCGAAACTTGTACCGCCGAGTCCATGAGCGGTGGCCGCAAGCAGGTGGCCGAACTGGCCGCGGCGCTGGAAATGGCCTTCCGGCTCGAAGGCCGGAAACTGGAGGTCCTGGAAATCAGCGTGGATCGCCAGTGTATCCACGAATTTCTGCTGGACCTCATCGACCAGGCCGAAGGGGTGGAGGCGGTAGTCTCCATCGCCTGCGGCGCCGGTATTCAGAGCGTCGCCGAACGCCTGCCGGGGAAGCCGGTTTACCCGGGGTTGAATACCCTGTTCATCGGAGAGACTGCGGCTACCGGGCTCTGGCAGGAGCGCTGCCAGGGATGTGGCGATTGCGTGCTGGGCCTCACCGGCGGCCTCTGCCCCGTGACCCGCTGCGCCAAGGGTCTGCTCAACGGCCCGTGCGGCGGCTCCCAGGGTGGCAAGTGCGAGGTGTCGATGACCCAGAAGTGCGACGTTCCCTGCGTCTGGGCCATGATCTACGATCGCCTCAGCCAGTTGGGGAACCTGCAAAGCCTCATGGAATATCGCCCGCCCAAGGACTGGCGCCTCGGGGGCGCCATCGGCCCCCGCCAGTTGGTGCGGCGCAACGTCTGATTGCCTTTAAGATCAAGATGCCTGAGAGAGGCCGGCAAAGCTGCCGGCCTTTTTGTTTATTGGTTTTTGGGGTCTTTGTTAGTGTCCCGCGCCGTTACCCCTTTTCTCCGTCCCGTCCCATTAAGTTATTGCATTTTTGTTGGAGTCGGCTATTGTGAACTGAAGTAATGTTCCCCGGCCGTCAAATCAGGCTTGGCCGAATTTACTGAAAAAAGGAGGTGCAAGGGAACGCCATTGAGCTTTAGGAGCCATTGACCTGGCCGCAGGATGAGCCCGGCCGCCGCCTGCTGGCATGGGCGAGACCATGTCGAAGTGGAGGTGCGAGGTATGGAAGGAAAGAAAGGCATCAGTGAAGATTGGTTATCACTTTGGCTCGGCCTATTTGTCTTCGTTCTCGGCCTGGCATACTTTCTAGGAATTGATCTGCTGGGCTGGGGCGTCAAGACGAGTGTTTGGATCGATATAACCAAGGCCATGACCCCGTTGTCCGATTCGTTGAAGGGCATGCCGGGTATAACGGCCTTGTTTTTGACCTACATCTTTATGCTGGCCCTGGCGATGGTGGGGGCCATAGGCATGAAGGCTGACACCGGCCGTTTCATCCTGGCGTTCAGCCTGGTCTTCTGGATCAGTTACGGTTGTTTTCTTACGGGCAATTATGCTTATATCGCCGCCACCACCCCGGCCATGATGAAGGGGTTCGGGATCGGCTGGGCCCTAAAGCTCACCGGTGAGGCGGGATTCATCGTGGCGCTGCTGGTCGGTTTGATCATCGGCAACTTCTTTCCCAGATTTGCCGAACTGATGAAAGCAGCAACCCGCCCTGAGCTCTACATCAAGACCGCGATCGTGATCCTGGGGGCGTTTTTGGGGCTGAAGGCGGCCGGTTCTCTGGGACTGGCCTCGGCCGTGCTCTTCCGGGGCTTATGCGCCATTATCGAGGCCTACCTGATCTACTGGGCGGTGGTCTATTACGTTGCTCGGAAGTACTTCAAGTTCAGCCGGGAATGGGCCGCACCCCTGGCTTCGGGCATCTCCATCTGCGGCGTCTCCGCGGCCATCGCCACTGGGGGAGCCATTCGGGCCAGGCCAGTGGTACCCATCATGGTCTCCTCCCTGGTGGTCATATTTGCGGTGGTGGAACTGCTGCTTCTCCCCTTCTTGGCCCAAATCTTTCTCTGGACCGAACCCCTGGTCGCAGGGGCCTGGATGGGCCTGGCAGTGAAGACCGACGGGGCCGCGGTGGCCTCCGGCGCCATCGTGGACGCCCTGATCCGCTCCAAGGCCATGGCTATGGAGGGGATCAACTACAAAGAGGGCTGGATGGTGATGACCGCCACTACCGTGAAGATCTTCATTGACATCTTCATCGGGGTCTGGGCCTTCATCCTGGCCGTCATCTGGTGCACCAAGATCGAACCCTCTGGCGAGCGCGTTAAGGCGGGCGAAATCTGGCAGAGATTTCCCAAGTTCGTTTTGGGCTACATCCTCACCTTCGCCATTATGCTGATCATCTGCCTGAATTCGGCCAGTGCTCTAAAAACGGCCAACGCCGCGGTAGCAGGGATGGATACCTTCCGGGTCCTGTTCTTTGTTCTCACCTTCTTTACCATCGGGGTGGTTTCCAATTTCAAGAAGCTATGGGAAGAAGGTATCGGCAGGCTGGCGGCGGTTTACGTCCTCTGTCTCTTCGGATTCATCATCTGGGTAGGATTGCTGATTTCGTGGATCTTTTTCCATGGGGTCAAACCGCCCCTGGCCGGCTAAGTTGTAAGGAGGGTAGCTATGACGGAAGAACCCAAATTGCCGCCTGAAGAAGTATCGGAAGTGAAGCCAAAGGTTGAAGCGAGGCTGATCGATGAATTGCAGAAGATGGAATATGAGCCCCTACTGCCGGTGGAAAAGAAGCTTATCGGCTGGAGTATCGCCATAGGGGTCCTCGGCCTGGCATTCTTGATCTGGATCAGTTATACTTTTTTTCCTGTGGGCCATTAGGCCGACCTTTAAACCGGGAAAGGTACAGTCGCCGGGGCAGGCCGTCGGTCCACTATGTGGACGAGGGCAGCCCCATGAACCCGAAAGCCCCCTATCCTGCCGTGGTTAGGGGGCTTTATATTTTAAGGAAGTGCTGTCTTTAAGAAAGCCCAATCTAAATGTATCTTTGGTATTTTGGCTCATACATTAGAGACTTGATGTAGGCCGGAATATCCTCGGGTTCCGGGTTGGTGGCCAGGCCGCGGCGGTAAGCCACTTCCACCACCGTCGCGGCAATGGCGGCCGATACCTCCCGGATCCTGGTAAGCGGCGGATAGACGCGGCCTTGCTCCAGGTCTCTTGGGGATACTTCGGAGACCAGGGCCTTGGCTGCCGCCAAAAACATTTCTTCAATGACATGCCTGGCCCCGCAGGCGATCGCCCCCAGCCCCAGCCCGGGGAAGATGTAAACGTTGTTCCCCTGGGCCGGCGTCAATTGCTTGCCGTCCAGGATAACCGGGTCAAAGGGGCTGCCGCTGGCAAAAACCGCCCGCCCCCCGGTTGCGGTATAGGCTTCCTCCGCGGTGCACTCGGACTTGGAGGTGGGGTTGGAAAGGGAGAAGACTATGGGCCGCTCATTAACCCTGGCCATGGCTTCAAGGACGGCCTGGGAAAATAGTCCGTGCTTTCCGGAAGCCCCGATAATGGCCGTTGGTTTCAGGGTTTCCACTATCTCCTGCAAATCCCCAATGGGTTCGTGGTCATGGGCGTAACGTAGTTTGCGGCCGCTCAGATCGCTGCGGCCTTTGACCACCAGGCCCTGGGAATCACCAAACCAGCACCGCTGCCGGGCCTCCTCCGCTGATAATCCCTCATGCACCATGGCAGCCACCATCAGGTCGCCGGCGCCCAGCCCGGCCTCACCAGCCCCCGCGAACAAAAACCTTTGATCGCCCAGCTTACCGCCGGTAATGCGTAAGGCCGAGAGGAGTCCGGCCAGGGTCACGGCGGCCGTGCCCTGGATGTCATCATTAAAGGTTAAGATGCGCTCCCGGTATTGCTCCAGCAGGCGGAAGGCGTTGAGGTTGGCAAAATCTTCAAACTGGATCAAGGTGCGAGGAAAGACTTCTTCCACGGCCACAATGAATTCTTCAATAAAATCATCATAGGCGGCGCCGCGCAGGCGCCTCTGTTTAAGTCCGATATATAAGGGATCGTTAAGCAGATCCTCGTTTTCGGTGCCGACATCGAGAGTCACCGGGAGGCTGAGCGAGGGGTGGATTCCGGCACAGGCGGTGTAAAGGGCCAGCTTCCCCACCGGAATTCCCATGCCATCGGCGCCCAAGTCTCCCAGGCCGAGGATGCGCTCCCCGTCGGTGACCACGATGAGCCGGATATCTTCATAAGGCCAGTTCCGCAAAAGTTCCGGCATGCGTCCCCGGTCTTTTGCCGAAATGAAGATGCCCCGGGGCCTTCGAAAAATGTGCCCATATTCGAGGCAGGCCTGGCCTACGGTAGGCGTATAGATGATCGGCATCATTTCTTCGATGTGGTCTATGACTACCCGGTAGAACAAGGTCCTATTGCGGTCCTGGACGGAGATCATATACAGGTACTTCTCAATGTCATTGGACTTGGCGCGGCAATTCTCCAGAGTCCGCATCACCTGCTCTTCCATGGTTTGCACCCGGGCCGGCAAGAGCCCCCGGAGACCTAAAATTTCCCGCTCTTTTTCCGTGAACGCCGCGTCTTTATTGAAGGCCGGAACTCGGAGCAAGGCCTCCCCGGTGGGATAGCCCTGCATCCTGACCAGGATCCTATCTTTGGCATGGGCAAATCTACTTTTCTCGAGAACCGCTGCCAGATTAACCAGGTCCAGGAGTCTGGAGACGGATTCCTGGCCCATCAGTTCCCGCTTAATCCGAATAACCGTGTCCTCGCCTTCGATGGTTACCTGGTACATGCCGTTCCCCCTCTTAACGGGGTCATCCGCTGCGATTCCCCGGCAATCATGGATTTTTTATTCTTCCACTAAAGGCTCATCTGCAATATCCTTTACATCTGAAAGTTTAATGTCTTTCGTCTCCGGGCTGAACAAAAGACTCACGAAAGTCATTATGGCACCCACGGTTAAAACCACCGCCGGGGACAGCCACATATCTTTTTTTTCGATGGCCGCGATAAAGGGGATGCCGTGCGCCCACCAGGCGTAAACGCTGAACCATGCTCCCAAAAGCGCTCCTGAAGAATAACCGAATCCCACCCCCACGGCGCGTCGTGACGTCGGGAACCGTTCCGAAAGGTAGGCGGGAACGATACCCCAAGCCAGCTTCAGCATGGCCGCCATCACGGTGCCCACCACGGCCAGCCATAAATTACGCGCAACTGCTGCATTATATAGGACATAAAAGACCGGCACGCCAAATAAAATTAAGAAAACACAATAATATTGCGTCAGTATCTTTCTCCCGGTAATGTCGGACAACCAGCCATAGAAATTATAGCCCAGGAATGCCATAAAGAGGGCAAACCCATAAATCAAGCTGTAGGTGGTAGTATCGAAACCCCTGCCGCCCAAGGTCAGGAGGTTCGGCAGGAACCCGTAGACCGAATAATCCGTAAGAAAGAGTCCCGACATGAAGACAAAGACCTGTAAAAAAGTCCATAGAGCGGGCGGTTTAAACATGTTGAAAAATGGCGTCTTCTCGAGGGTTCCTTTCTTCTTGGCCGTTTCGAATTCCGGAGACTCCGGCAACGTCTTTCTGATATAGATGGCCAATAATACCGGCAATACCCCGGTTAGAAATCCAATGCGCCAGCCGTACTGGACCATGGCTTCTTTACCCACGGAATAAGAGATCAGGGCGAATATCAGGGAGGCCAAAACATACCCTAGAGGAAACCCTGACTGAACGAAGCCGCCTATGGCGCCGCGCCTCCCCGTTGGCGAATGCTCAACGGCAAAGGCATGTCCCACCGCATATTCTCCGCCAAAGAAACATCCCATTAAAAATCTCATGACACAAAAAATAACGTACGACCAAACCCCAGCCTGAGCATAGCTTGGCAGGAAGGCAGACAAGAGGGAAATTACGCCAACTCCGCCTATGGTCAGAACCAGGATACGAGTCCGGCCGATCTTATCAGCATACGCTCCGAAGATGGCCGAACCAAGAGGCCGGGCCGCCATGGTGATGGAATAGGTGAAGATAATGGTGATATACCGCCAAGCCTCACTCCCTTTGGGGGACGAGAAAACATGCACCAGAATCGGGGCCATAACGATTACCAGTGCCATATCGAAGGCGTCCAGCCCAAAGCCCAGAAACTGGGAAAACATCGCCAACTTTGTATCTTTGCTTAATTTTCCTTTCGTTTGGGTAGCCATGATAGTTCGCCTCCTTTCAAACTGTGGTTGATATAAACTAAATTGCGGAAATTTAAAAAGGGTGTTATTTTTTTAGGCTACTCCAACCCAATAGGCTCGGATATTACTTATTATTGGAAAAATATGCATCGATCGTACCAAGCGGAGGGGATCATGGGCATAGGATAACTAATTAAAATTACATAGCTATTATCTGTGGGGCCTTAGCCTTGCCGCGTTGCTGCGGAGAATGACTTGTCAAATAAATTGACAATTTGTAAAGGCCGGACTGAGTTTATATGGAGTCGCCGCCACCGCCGGTTCCTGTCTTGGGGCGGGCGGCGCCGGGAGCAGCGGCCCTGTATTATCCGAGATTATGCCGCAGGATTGGCCACCGCCTCTCCTACCCTCGCCATCGACTTTCCGTTGCAGGCCCTCGCCTGGGAAGATGCCCATGGAAAAGTCTGGCTGACCTATAATGCCCCTGAATATCTTAAAGAGCGGGACGGTCCCCGAGGAATTGCTGAGGAACATGCCGGGATTGCGGAACTGGTGAAGAAAGCGATTGAGTGAAGGTAGTTATGGGAGCAAGGCGGGCTATAAATTTCATTGAAGAAAGGTGGAAATCCCGGCCCACTGCCTCCAAGTCGTGGGCCGCAGGGATCGGCAGAGAATGAACGAATCTTTTGTAGGGGCGGACCCGGGTATGCGCCCCGAGGTGCAACCAGTCAGAGGCTGGAAGTCCGCGCCACTGTCATTCTGAGGGAGAGCCGCGACCGAATAATCTCATAATTACTTGTAATACTAGATCCTTCGCTGCGCTCAGGATGACAAGCAGGAGGCTCAGGATGATAGGCAGGACGCCGCGGCTAGTAGATGGACCAGCGCCTCAAGGCCATGCCCTGTTCCAGCCGCCCCAGCGCCAGGCGCCTGGCCGCCTCCCGGGGCATGATCTTGTGGGCGGCTGACTCTTCCAGAACCCATCTGGTGTTCCGGAGCACCTTTTCTTCAACCAGCGCCAGGATATCGCTCATAGTCTGGGTCTGGGCCCCGCCCCGGTATTCCGCGGAAGAGCAAATCACTGCGCCGGCGTTGGCGATGAAATCCGGAATGGGTCACTTATGGTCAGCCCTTTTTAGCCAGCACGGTGAACCAGAGGTTTTCGCTCCAGGTATCCACCACCTTGAGGGGCGAAGCCTGGAGGCGGTCGGTGAAGGCGGCCATCTGGGTTCCCTGGAGGCCGGAGAAGATGTACCATTTCTTCTCCAGGAACTCCGGAATTTCCAGGAGGTCAAGCAGGACCTCGAGGTGGATGTTGGCCAGGACCAGGTCGGCCTGGAGGTGGGCAAAATGGCGGGCCTCGCCCTGAATCAGCAGGGCCTGCCGCGGTCCTTGCCGGCGCCTCAGGTTGCGGGCCGCGGCCCGCACCGCCAGCTCGTTGTACTCCACCGCCACCACCCGCTCCGCCCCCAGGGCCAGAACCGCCAGGGCCAGGATACCGGTGCCGGTGCCCAGGTCCAGCACCCGCCGGGGGGGCTCGGAGTCAAAGACCCGGCGCAGCAGGGTGAGGCAGCCCCGGGTGGTGGGATGGTAGCCGGAGCCGAAGGCCAGCCCCGGCTCCAGGCGGATGACCGTCTCCCCCGGGCCCGGGGCGGGCTCCTGCCACGCCGGACAGAGGTGGAATCCGGCCAGAGAGGTAGGCTTTAGCGGTTTGCCGGCTTCCCACGCGTCGTAGGCGAGCACGGTCTCCGAGGCATAGCGCCCGGCGCCGCTGGCCGCCAGCCAGGCCCGCAGCCGCTCCTCCCGGGGGGCGCTGAAGAAGAGGTAGGAGCAGTCCCCCTCCCGCCAGCGGCCCAGGAACTCAGCCCCGGCCAGTTCCGGCGGGGCCTCCACCCGGCCCTCAATTTCGTAGATATATAGTTTCTCCGGCGGCGGCATGGCAGCTTCCTTGCAAAACGTTGTCTATTTTTATCCGACCTGACCTCTTCTTTCAAAGTTTTTTAGACTTTTCAGCCGGGGCGGCCCGGCGGGTCCCCCCCGGGCGCGCCGTGGGGGCAACTCGATCACCGGCTGAAGGCCGGCGCACTGCCGTCTTGGGGCTCGATTTGAGCTTGGGGCCTGGATGGGCCTTGAAATTTCCCAATCGTTCAGGTTAATATTATTAATTCCACTCACGGGTGAGAACTCACCGAGGAAGGTGGTCATGGAACTTAAAGGCAGAGTGCATCGATTCGGGGATGACATCAACACTGATGAGATTCTTCCGGCCCGTTATCTCAGCACCTCGGACCCGCAGGAACTGGCCCGGCACGCCATGGAGGACGCCGACCCGGAGTTTGTCCGCAAGGCGAGGCCCGGGGACTTCATCGTGGCCGGCAAAAATTTCGGTTGCGGCTCCTCCCGGGAACACGCCCCGGTGGCCCTCAAGGCGGTGGGCCTGGCGGGGGTGATCGCCGCCAGCTTCGCCCGCATCTTTTACCGCAACGCCTTCAACATGGGGTTGGCCATCTTCGAGTCGCCCCAGGCCGCCGCGGCCATCCGGGAGGGTCAGGAGATCAGCGTGGACCTGGATCGCGGCATCATCACCGAGCTTAGTACCGGCAGCCAATACCTCAGTCAGCCCATCCCGCCCTTCATGCAGGAACTGCTGGCGGACGGCGGGCTGATGGCGCATCTGAAAAAAGATCTGGAGGCAAAGTAGCCATGGGTTCGCATCGCATTGCAGTAATCCCCGGGGACGGCATCGGTCCGGAGGTGGTGGCGGAAGGGGTCAAGGTCCTCAAGGCGGTGGCCGGTCCGGCGGGAATAAAATATGACTTCACCTATTATGACCTGGGCGGCGAGCGCTACCTGCGCACCGGCGAAACCCTGCCGGACTCCGTGCTCGCGGAACTGCGCCAGTTCGACGCCATCTACCTGGGGGCCATCGGCCACCCGGATGTGGCCCCGGGCATCCTGGAGAAGGCCATCCTGCTGCGGGCCCGCTTTGAGCTGGACCAATACATCAATCTCAGGCCGGTGATCCTCTATCCGGGGGTGGAAACCCCCTTGAAGGACAAAGGACCCCAGGACATCGACTTCGTGGTGGTGCGGGAGAACACCGAGGGCATGTACGGGGGCGCCGGGGGTTTTCATAAGCACGGCACCCCGGATGAGGTGGCGGTCCAGACCTCCATCAATACTCGCAAAGGGGTGGACCGTTGCCTGAAATTTGCCTTCGAGCTAGCCCGGAAGCGTCAGAAGGCCAGGAAGCTCACCCTGGTGGCCAAGACCAACGTCCTGACTTACGCCTCCAATCTCTGGTTCCGGGCTTTTGAGGCCATGGCGCCCCAGTATCCGGAGGTGGCCACCGACTACGCCCACGTGGACGCCACCTGCATGTGGTTCGTCAAGAACCCGGAGTGGTTCGATGTGGTAGTCACCGACAATCTGTTCGGCGACATCATCACCGACCTGGGGGCCATCATCCAGGGGGGCATGGGGGTGGCCGCGGGCGGCAACCTCAACCCCAAGGGGGTGTCCATGTTTGAACCCATCGGCGGTTCGGCCCCCAAGTACACCGGTCTCCAGGTAGCCAACCCCGTCGCCGCCATTGCCGCGGCCCAGTTGATGCTGGAACAGTTGGGGGAGGCCGGGGCCGCGGCCGCGGTGGAAGACGCCATCAAGCAAGCGGTGGTCCGGGACCTGAAGAGCATGGCCGCGGGCCATATGGGCCTCAGCACCGGCCAGGTGGGTGATCGCATCGCCGGGTACGCCGCAGCAGCCATGGGCCGTAAGTAGGATGCGCATTGGGCGCCATAACCGCTAAGCTCGTTCAGCAAAAAGCTGCAAACTGACGCGTAGGGGCGATCCGCTGGATCGCCCGGGCGACCCAACGGGTCGCCCCTACAGTGGACCGCTGCAAACTGATAGCTCTAATCCTTGGAGATTATAGCAATGGCTGGCACTTATAGAGTAGCAGTAGTGGGGGCCACCGGCGCCGTGGGGCGGCAGATGGTGGCCTGTCTGGAGGAGCGCCGCTTCCCGGTGGCGCGGCTCACGCCTCTGGCTTCGGAACGCTCCCTGGGGAAGCAGGTCACCTTCATGGGCAAAGAGGTCGCGGTGGAGGTGCTGGGCCGGGATTCATTTGCCGGGGTGGAGATCGCCCTGTTTTCCGCCGGGGGCGGCATCAGCAAGGAGTATGCTCCCATCGCCGCGGCGGCCGGGGCGGTAGTGGTGGACAACTCCAGCGCCTGGCGCATGGACCCGGAAATCCCCCTGGTGGTCCCGGAAGTCAACCCCCAGGACATCGGGCTCTACCGCGGCCGCGGCATCATCGCCAATCCCAACTGCTCCACCATTCAGATGGTGGTGGTCTTGAAACCCCTGCACGACGCGGCCCGCCTCCGGCGGGTGGTGGTCTCCACCTACCAGGCGGTCTCGGGCACCGGCCACAAGGCGGTGGAGGAGCTCTCCGAGCAGGTGCGGGCCCTGCTGGCCTGCCAGGACCCGGTGCACCAGGTTTACCCGCATCGCATCGCCTTCAACGTGCTGCCCCACATCGACGTCTTCCAGGAGAACGGTTACACCAAGGAAGAGATGAAGATGGTCAACGAGACCCAGAAGATCCTGGGTGATGAAACCATCCGGGTGACGGCCACCACGGTGCGGGTGCCGGTCTTTTATGGCCACTCCGAGGCGGTGAATGTCGAGACGGAGCGGAAACTCACTCCCTATGAGGCCCGGCGGATCCTGGCCGCCGCCCCGGGGGTGAAGGTGGTGGACGACCCCGGCAAGAACCAGTACCCCATGCCGCTGCAGGCCGCCGGGCAGGACCTCACCCTGGTGGGGCGCATCCGGGAGGACTTCAGCATCGACAACGGCCTCAACCTCTGGGTGGTGGCCGATAATCTGCGTAAGGGCGCGGCGACCAACGCGGTGCAGATCGCCGAGATCTTGATACGGGATTACCTGAAGAAGTGAGCAGTAAGCAGGGAGCAGGGGGTAGCCGCATGCGCATCATTGCCGGCGCTCTCAAGGGACGGGTCCTGGCCCCGGTTCAAGGCCGGACCCGGCCCACCGCCGCCAAGGTCAGGGAGGCTATCTTTGCTATCCTGGGCCCCGCGGTCCTGGAAGTCACGGTCCTGGACCTCTTCGCCGGCACCGGCGCCCTGGGCATCGAAGCCCTGAGCCGGGGAGCGGCCCAGGCGGTCTTCGTGGAAGAGCAGCCGGCGGCCCTGCGGGTGCTGCGCCGCAATCTGGAGACGCTGGGCCTTAAGGACCTGAGCCTGGTGCTGCCGCTGCCGGTGGCCGCGGCCATGAAGAAGCTCGCCGCCAAAGGGGCGCGGTTTCCCCTGGTCTTTCTGGACCCCCCATACGGGGCTGGGGCGGCAGCCACTCTGGCCGCCATGGCCGCCTCGGGCCTGCTGCCGCCGCAGGCCCTGGTGGTAGCGGAACACAGCCGCCGGGAGACCCTGCCGGAGGCCGGCTTCGGGCTGGTCCGGCAAACCTTGCGGCGTTACGGCGATACCCAGGTGGCCATCTATCGGGCCCTGGATAACTCTGAGCCAAAGGAGCAGCCGGGCTGATGCCTGACATCGCGATCTACCCCGGGTCCTTCGACCCCATTACCAACGGCCACCTGGACCTGATTCAGCGGGCCTTGAAGATCTTCGACCACATCATCGTGGCCGTGGCCAGCAACGCCCTCAAGCAGTCCCTGTTCACCATCGCAGAGCGCATGGAGATGATCCGGGAGTCTTTGAAGGACCATCCCCAGGTCACCATCGACAGCTTTGAGGGCCTGCTGGTGAGCTACGCCAAGCGCCAAAAGGCCAGGGCCGTTCTCCGGGGCTTGCGGGCGGTTACCGACTTTGAATACGAGTTTCAGTTGGCCATGATGAACCGGCGCCTGGAGCCGGAGGTCGAGACGGTGTTTCTGATGACCGGTCTGCGCTGGGTCTTTCTTTCCTCCAGCATCCTGAAGGAAGCGGCCGCCCTGGGCGGCAACATCGAGGGGATGGTGCCGGAGAACGTCATCGCCAAATTGCGGGAAAAATTCGGCCAGTTGCGGAAGGATTGAATTTGCGAATCTGCGTGATCGACGGACAGGGGGGCGGCATCGGCGCCGCCCTGATCAAGCGCCTGAAAGAGGTATACCGGGAGGAGCACGAGGTCATTGCCCTGGGCACCAACGCGGTGGCCACCGCGCAGATGATGAAGGCCCGGGCCAACCGGGGCGCCAGCGGCGAAAATGCCATCGTCCGCACCGTGGCCAGCGCCGACGTCATCCTGGGCTGCCTCTCCATCGTCCTGGCCAACGCCATGATGGGGGAAGTGACCCCGAAGATGGCCGCGGCCATCGCCTCGGCCCCGGCCCCGAAGATTCTGCTGCCCTTGACCCAGGAGGCGGTGGAGATCGTCGGCCTGAGGCCGGAGCCCCTGCCCCATCTGCTGGAAGAGATCGTCAGCCACAAACTAAGGGAGATTATAAGATGTGTGAAGCCTCAGCCTACGTCGTGAAAGATGGCCGGGAGGAACTGCTCCTCCAGGACGTGGACCTCATTGAACCGGATGGCGACAACCTGCGCTTGGTGAACATCTTCGGGGAACAGAAGGTCCTGAAGGCCAAAATCCTTAGCCTCAACCTGGTGAACCACAAGGTCCTCCTGGTGGAGGAGGGTTGATAAGAAGGTTGGCGGTTTTCGGTTTTCGATAGAGTGAAGCTATCGGTTATTAGCTGTCAGATAGCAGAACAATCTGCAATTCTTCCCGCCCCACAGATAGGGGTCTAGGGCGGCAGGTTAGCACGCCTCGACCCGCCGGTTATATCCGTTCCCAGATTCCTCCCGGCTTTACCACCCTGGATTCATGATCTTTTTCGGCTCTAATTTATCGTCCATCCGATAGAAGCCGGTTTGCAGTTCTGGAATAATCTGGCTGAATAACCCGGAAGCCGGGGAAAACTGCCGCGCCTGGTAACAATGCGAATCTTTGGTCGTAGGGGAGGCAAAATGAGCCTATTTTCCGATAAATCGGAGAGGACCTAAATGGATGAAGACCTAGCAGCCGCAAGGGAAAGACCGGTCTTAGAAAAAATGCCGGCCACTGAAAAAACCGCAGAGAAAGAGGCGGTACAGTTAAAATCGAAAATTTTTGGCCTGGTATTGGCTTTTTCCATCCTCCTGCTCTTTTATTTCGCTCCAACTTTTCCGGGATTAAAGCAACAGACCCAATCCGTACTGGGAATCTTCCTGTGGTTTATCGTAATTATGATTAGCGACGCCCTTCCCAACGCCATTGTTGGACTTACCTCTCCTCTGCTACTTGTCTTGTTTGCCAAAATGAAAATTCCCCAGGCCTTTAATGCCTTCAACACGGATATTTTTTTCCTGGCGGCGGGGGCCTTCATAATTGCGGCAGTCATGATGGGCACTCCCTTGGGTAAGAGGATAACTCTTTCCGTCGCCTCGGTAATGAAGTCAAATCGGGTCATGCGAGTCATATTGGGGTTATCCCTGGCCGAGCTGGCGACCCACCCGGTTATCCCGGTGGTTAATGAAACCGCCTTGTTCCTTCCTATATGCAAGGGTATGGGAGCCATGATGGCCGGGCAGGGAGCCAGGCCGGAAATCAAAAGAATAAATACCGCGGTGCTCTATTTTATCGCCGGGATCCTGCCGCTTTTTATCGGCCCGCTGTTTCTGACCAGTCATTTCCCCAATCTAATCTTGGTAGGCTATCTGAAGGATACCCTGCATATAGATATATCCTGGGGCCGGTGGCTATGGCTCAATGTTCCTCTCTGGGGTTTGCTGCCCATAGCCTATCTTTACGTGGCCTGGTGGTTCCGTCTGCAGGGACTGGTCATCCCCGGAGCCGAAAAGGGGATTGTCGACATGAAGGCTGAGCTTGGCGCCATAACCTGGCCGGAAAAATGGGCCTTGATTTGCATATTGATTGGCATGTTCCTGTGGATCACGGGTTGGATACAACCCGGCATGGCCGCCCTGGTAGTCTCATTTTTATTGTTTGTTCCGGGAGGTGGCATAGAATTCAAAATCATCAGCCGGCATATCTTATGGGATGTATTGATACTTCTTGGAGGGGCCATATCCTTAGGCACCGCCTTATACGAGTCCGGCGCCGTCAGTTGGCTCTCGGCTATTATTGTTGAGCCCATAAAAAGTCTGCATCTACCCGTGGTAATACTCTTTTTGATTCTGGCCTTTGGACTCCACATAGCCAGGGCCGGCATCGTCAGCGCCGTGGCGGCCGGCGCGGTATTCGTGCCGTTAGTGGCAGGGTTGGCCGCTGCCTTGGGTTACAATGTCCTGCCCTTCTCCTTGGTCATCATTAATTGTTTAAGTTACGCCTTTTTTCTCCCCATCTCCATAACGGCGTTTCTTATTGCCTGGAGCGCCTCGGGAACCTCAAGTTGGGAGGCCATTAAGTTCGGGGCCCCCCTGTCGATCATAGCCAACATATATGTCATCCTGGTGCAGCCAGCCTGGCTGAGCTTGATAGGCTATCCCTTAAGATGAAAAAATCAGGAAACTATTCATTAATAACTCCCGTGGGCTCATATATCGTGCAGCCGATAGAAAACGCTTTGCAATCCAGGGATAATTTATCTCAATAATCCTGCCACAGTAAGGAGAACGAGATGGCCAAGGAACTTCCCAAAGACTTACAGGACATCCCCACCGAGGTGATCGACACGGACCTCCTCATCGTGGGTGGGGGCAACGCCGGTTGCTTTGCGGCCATTGAGGCCAAAAAGCTGGCCCCCGAGCTCAAGGTCACCATCATGGAAAAGGCCCATATCAGCCGCAGCGGCGCCACGGCGGCCGGCATGGACGCCATCAACACTTACATCCCCGAGGGGAAGACCCCCGAGGACCTGGTGCGCTGGAGCCGCTCCCAGGTGGGGGGCGGGCCCATCCGGGAAGACCTGGCCCTGAGCAATGCCCAGAATCTCAACGAAGCGGTGGAGGACTTGGAAAGGTGGGGCCTGCCCATCCTCCGGGACGACGCCGGCAAGCCCCAGTACCGGGGTGGCTGGGACGTCTCCATTCACGGGGAGCAGCTCAAGCCCATCATGGCCGAGAAGGCCATGGAGATGGGGGCCGAGGTCTACAACCGCATTCCCGCCACCGGGCTCCTGATGGACGGCGACCGCTGCGTGGGGGCCATGGGGTTCGGGGTCAGGAACGGCAAGTTTTACGTCTTCCGGGCCCGGGCGGTCATCGTTTCGGCCGGGGGGGCCATCGGCCTCTATAAATCGCACACCTCCGACGCCACCAGTTCCCACCATCAAGTCTGGGGGAGCCCTTTCAACGTGGGCAGCGCCTATGCCCTAGGCATCCGCCAGGGGGCGGAGATGACCTCTTTTGAGCAGAGGTGGGTGGCCACCCGCACCAAAGACTTCTGCGGACCGGTGGACACCATCTCGGTGGGCTACAAATCCATGCTCACCAACGCCAGGGGCGAGCGGATCTTGGAGAAGCATTACGCCCACTTGGGAGGCGATAAGGCGCCGCGCTATATCCGGGCCAACGCCCCCATGGAGGAGTGGCTGGCTGGCCGGGGTCCCTGCTATGCGGACACCACCCATCTGACCCCGGAACAAGTCAAGGAGATGAAGATCGATTACCTGAACGAGCGGCCGGCCTTCGTGCTCTTTCTGGCCTCCCGGGGCCAGGATATCACCAAGGACTCCATCGAGATCTACGGCAGCGATCCATACGTGGTGGGTGGCCATACCCAGAGCGGCTACTGGGTGGATATGGAGCGCATGACCACGGTGCCCGGTCTGTTCGCCGCCGGGGAGAGCGCCGGGGGCAATCCCAACAAGTTCGTAGGCGGTTGCGCCGCCGAGGGCAAGCTGGCCGCGCGCGGGGCCCTGAAGTACCTGGCCGGGGTGACCCAGCCGGAGTTGGACCGGCAGCAGGTGGAACGGGAAAAGGAGCGGGTCTTTGCGCCGCTGCTGCGGGGTCCGGAGTTCGACGGGGTCTCCCCGACGGAGATGGAAGAGCGCATGCAGCGCCTCATGGATGAATATGCCGGCGGCACTACTCAGTTCTACCGGTGCAACGAGGAGCGCCTGGACTATGCCCTCAAACATCTCAAGATGCTGGAAGACCAGACCAGGTACCTTTATGCTAAGGACCTGCACGACCTGATGGGCGCCCACGAGGTCATCGACCGCCTGGAGGTGGCCGAGGTCCTGGTGCACCATCTAAAATTCCGGAAAGAGACACGCTGGCAGGGTTGGCAGACCCGCTCCGATTACCCGGAGATGGACCCCAAGCTCGATTGCTTCGTAGAGTCCCGGCGCCAGAAAGAGACGGGCGAGATTGAGATGTTTACCCGTCCCTATGAACAACTGATCCCCGGGGACCGCTGCCAGCCATAGATACTATTCGCAAGGAGGAAGAGAGATGCCACCCAGGGTTGACCGTGAGAAATGCGACGGCTGCAAGGCCGAAGAAGAACCGCTCTGTGCCCAGATTTGCCCCGGAGACCTGATGGTCCTGGGGGAAAACAAGAAAGCCTATTGTCAGGCGCCCCGGGACTGCTGGGACTGCATGTCCTGCACCAAGTCCTGCCCGGTGGGGGCCATCGAAAGCCGGACCCCCTATCAATTGGGTTACCATGTGGCCCGGCTTATCCCCATGATGGGGACCAACACCATCACCTGGACCTGCATCGATATCAATGGCAAGGTGGAGCGGTTCCGCTACAAGAACCGCACGACGTAAAGGCAATGTCTAAAACCGCACCGAAAATCGCCGTGTTGCTGTGGGATTCCGGGGGGCGCCTGGCCACGGCCCTGGACCTGCAGGCCCTGGTGCAAAAGTTGGCCAGGGCCAAAGGGGTGGGGCGCGCCGAGAGCATTGGCGATCCGGGATTGCCGGCCTTCCGTGAGGCGTTGCAAGGAGACCTGGAAGCCGGGGTGATCGACCGGATTCTCTGGGTGGGGCGGTTCAGCGACGAGCAGAGAAAAGGTTTGCCGGCGGAGCTCAGCGCCTTCGGCTTGAACCCGTATCTCCACCACTGGTGCGATCTGGAAGAGCAGGGCCTCCTGCTGGCGGGCCTGGAGCCCGGGTTGAGAAACCGGAAGGCCGGCGTCCTCCTGGATATGGCCCTGGCCCGCACCCGGCTGCTGGAGCCCCTGGAACCTCTGGAGCTGCCGGCCACCGATGCCGTCCTCATCCTTGGAGCCGGGGTGGCGGGGCTTCATGCCGGAGCCTCTCTGGCAGAGCTGGGCAAACGCGTCTATCTGGTGGAAAAGGAGAGCGGCGCCGGTGGGAAAGTCGCTCTCCTGTCCCGATTCTTCCCCCGGCTCTGCGACCCCCACTGCGGCCTGCAATTTTGCCTGGATAAGCTGAGCGTCTCTTCTCTGGCGGAGTTCCATACCCTGTCCACCCTGGTGGCCCTGGAGGGGAGCCCCGGGAATTTTCAGGCCCGGATTCTTAAAAAGCCGCGCTATGTCCGGGAGGAAAAGTGTAACGGCTGCGGTGTCTGTCTGGCTGCCTGCCCGGTGGACCTGCCCGCCAGCCAGGTGCACCCCGATGAGAAGTTTGCCCCCTTCCTGAAGTCAGCCCGGAAGGCCATCCACCCGGCTTACCCCATGCCTTTTCCGGCCGCCTTTGTGGTGGAGCGCCAACACTGCCCTCCCGAATGCCGGAAATGCGCCCTGGTCTGCCCCTCCGGGGCCGTGGATCTGGACCAGGCTCCCACGGAGACGGTCCTTGACGTGGGTGCGGTGCTGGTCACCACGGGCTGGGATCCTTACCCCATCTCCCAGGTGGCGGAATTCGGTTATCAGAGACATGCCCGGATAATCAGCAACCTGGAGATGGAGCAGCTTCTTGGCGCCGATCGCTTAGGCAGTCCCGGGGCTCTCCCAGGTTCCTCCTGGGAGGAAATGACGGAAATAGGCTTCATACAGTGCGTGGGCAGCCGGGATGAGCGGCACCTGCCGTACTGTTCCTCGGTCTGCTGCGCCGCCACCCTGAAACAGGCCGTGCAGATAAAAGAGAGGAACCCTCTGGCCAACTGTTACGTTTTTTATATCGATATGCGCTCCCCGGGGTTCGACGAAGATCTTTACCGGCGCGCCAGGAACTTGGGCGTCGTGTTCAACCGGGAGATTCCCTCTGCAGTGGATCCGGACCCTGCCACCGGAAAGCTGGGACTGCGGGTCATCGACCCCTCTCTGAATAAACCGCTGCAGATCAATCTCGATCTCTTGGTATTGGCCGGGGGAATGGCTCCGTCCCACGGGACCCCGGACGTGGCCCAGGCCCTTAACTTACCCCAAAATTCCTATGGTTTTTTTGAGTCCCATTATCAATGCCATCCTGAGGAGAGCCAGAGAACCGGCATCTATGCAGCCGGATGCGCCCGGGAGCCCATGCAGGTCAGCCATGCCATCGAATCGGCCCACCTGGCCGCCATGAAGGCCTTAAAATTTCTGGAGGGCCGGGTTCTCATCGAACCCACCTATCCGGTGGTGGACAAGACCAGGTGTGATCAGTGCAAGCGTTGCATGGAGGAGTGCCCTTTCGGGAGCTTCACTTTTGATGAGAAAAACTTCCCGACCCCGGATCTGGCCCGCTGCCGTCAATGCGGCAACTGCATGGGGCTGTGCCCCCTGGGGGTCATCTCCCTGCAGCATAACACCATCAAGCAGATGGCCGCCCAGGTGGAGGCATTCGACGTCTCCTTTATGGGAGATAATGAGCCGGTAGTCCTGGCCTTTCTCTGTCAAAACGACGCCTACCACCTGGCCCGGGGTGCGGTGGCCGCCGGCCTTGACATTCCGGCCAACGTCATCTTCCTCAAGGTTCCGTGCGCCGGGGCGGTGAATAACGCCCTGGTGGCGGATGCCCTCTCTTTTGGCATTGATGGCGTCCTGATTGCCGGGTGCCCGGAGGATCAGTGCCATTACGTGCAGGGGAGCCAGTTGGTCCAGAAACGCAGCGGCGACTTGCGGGACAAACTGCAAAAGATGATGGTCGAACCGGAAAGGGTCCGCTTCGCCCACTTGGAAATACGGGATTCGGTAAAATTCGTAAGCTTACTCCACTCCTATATTGGGGATCTCAAGGCCATGGGGCCCAATCCTTTTAAAATCTGAAGACCCCGGCCGTAGAAAATATGGACAAAAATTATCAACCCGAGTCATCCCTGGCGGCACGGCTTACTGCGGCCAGCCTGACCGTGTCCCGGTGTTTCCAGTGCCGCAAGTGCTCCGGCGGCTGTCCTTTGGTCTTTGCCATGGACCTGCTGCCGGACCAGGTCATCCGCCTGGCCTTACTGGGCCAGGAGAAGCAGGTCCTGGGCTGCCGCACCATTTGGGTCTGCTCCGGCTGCGAGACCTGCACCACCCGCTGCCCCAACGGCATCGACATTGCCGGGGTGATAGATTGGCTGAAGGAAGAGGCCTTAAAGCAGGGGGAAATTACACCCCAGCCGCTGGTGGCCGCCTTTCACCGCTATTTTCTGGAAAGTATCCGCCAGGCCGGCGGGCGCCTCCCGGAAGTGCGGCTGCTGCGGCGCTACGGACTCTTCAAGCTCTGGCGCCAACCTGATCTGTGGGAGCTGGCGGGCAACCTGAAGCTGGGCCTGAAGCTCTTGAAGAGGGGACGGCTGCGCCTCGCCGGGCCCGAGCCGCTCAAGAGCCGGGCGGAAATTGACCAGATCTTTAAGCAGGCTGAGTGCAAATGACCAGGAAAGTAACCTATTATCCCGGCTGCTCCCTGGAAGGCACGGCCCTGGATTACGCGGCCTCCATCGCCGGGGTCACCCCTCTCCTGGACCTGGAGCTGGCGGAGCTTGCGGATTGGAACTGTTGCGGGGCCTCCTCGGCGCACAGCGTTAACCAGAATCTGGCCCTGGCCCTGCCAGCCCGGAACCTGGCCCTGGCAGAGAAGGCCGGGCAAGATCTGGTGGTCCCCTGCGCCCTCTGTTTCAACCGCCTGAAGGTGGCGGAAAAGGCCCTCAAGGGCGACGCGGGGGCGCGGCTCGGGGTCTCCTTTAAGGGGACCATCAAGGTCTGGGACCTCCTGGATTACCTCACCCAGGACGTCTTCTTGGCGGCCCTGGCCGAGAAGGTAGTGAAGCCCCTGCAGGGCCTGGCGGGCGTGGGCTATTATGGCTGTCTGGCGGCCCGGCCTCCGGCAGTAACGGACAAGAAAGATTACGAGAATCCCCAAAACCTGGAGCGCCTGCTCACGACCCTGGGCGCCAGCCCCCGGGACTGGTCCTTCAAGACAGATTGCTGCGGCGCCGGATTGGCGGTGGCCCGCCCGGACATCATCGATACGCTGGTTGAGCGCCTTTATGATCGGGCCCTGGCCGCGGGCGCGGCATGCATCGTGGTTTCCTGCCAGATGTGCCAGGCTAACCTGGACCTGTCCCAGAAGCGCATCTCCAGGAAGGCCGGGCGGGACTATTACCTGCCGGTCTTTTATTTTACCGAACTCATTGGCCTGGCTCTGGGTCACCCCCAGGTAAGAGACTGGCTGAAACGACATCTGGTGGACCCCAGACCGCTGCTGGATCAGATAGGATTGTGGTGAGGCCTCCGGCTCCCCGCCCCTGACAGGCTGGCTACACCGCCTGCCATCCCTTTTAGAGTCCTCCTTAACCACCCCGGAGCGGGCCGATCCTTGGCGCGGCCATGATGACCTGCTATAATTATGATTAATCGCCGGTCACCGAGGGGTAGTCCATGCGTCTGCAATGGCATCTGGGGGAGGAGGACTTCTTTAGGGATCTCCCCACCGAGAAGTGCGAATTCTTAGGACGCTCCCTCAGACGTTCCTTGAAAAAGAACGCCCCTATCTTCGCCGAGGACGACCCTGCCAGCTCCTGCTTCTATCTGGAGGTGGGGGTGGTAAAGATCTCCCGGGTGGCGTTACAGGGCAAGGAACCCATTATCTTCCTGCGCCGGGCCGGGGAGCTGTTTGGCCTGGCCGAGATCATCGACGGCAGACGGAGAAAGTGCAATGCGGAGGCCATCAGCGCCAGCATCTTGTATGAGATCCGCAGGCAGGATTTTGAAGACCTGCTGGCCCGGCACTACCCCCTGGCCCGCAGGGTTATCCAGGTCTTGGGAAGGCGCAGCAGGTATCTGGCGGAACAGATTGAAAACCTCATGGTCTATGACGTGGCCACCAGGCTGTTGAAGCTCTTTCTCTACCTGAGCTTTCCACTCCTGCTGGATACGGACTCCGGTGGGGCGGCCATCGTCGTTCCCGTCAGCCTCACCCAGGAGCAGCTCGCCGCCTGCACCGGTTCCTGCCAGCAGACGGTGAGTGAAACCCTGAAGTCCCTCCAGGAGGAGGGCCTCATCCGGATCTGCCAAAAGCAGATCGCCCTCCTGAAGCCCCTGGAAATCATGGACCGGATTCTACAGTGAAGGAGCAAAAGCGCGGTTGCTTCCCTTGGGCGGGGCGCGCCGCGGGCTCACCCGGGCGGCCCGGCAGCGGCTGGCAGCCGGCGCCCCTGATCTAATCCCCTTAGCTGACCGGTTCTCTCTACTTCACCCTGACATACTTGCCGTTCTGGACCTCCAGGACATAGACCCCTTCGGTACCGGCCCGGACGAGGTCGTGGGTCTTGTCGAAGGAGAGTTTGCCGGTAACTCCGTCGAAGTCCTTGACGTTGTCCAGGTACTCCTTGATGCCCGCGGCGCTGGGGCCGTTTTTCTTCATGCCCTCCAGGATCATGGAAGCGGCGTCGTAGCCCAGGGCGGCGAACATGAGATTGTAAGGATCGTGGTTCTTCTCGGTCAGCTCCTGGTAATTCTTCTTGAAATTCTGATTTTTCGCGGTGTCGTAGCCCTCGTCGTACTCGCCGCCGATGACGTGCCCGTTGGCTGCCTCTCCGGCCAACTGGACATAGGTGAGATCATAGTCGCCGTAAACCCCCAGGATCTTCTGGTTCATCCCCAACTGCCGGGCCTGGGCCGCGGCGGGCGCGGTCTCGGGGGTGTAGCCGGGAATGAAGAGGATATCGGGGTCGGCGGCCTTAATCTTGGTGAGCTCCGCCTTGAAATCCCGGGCGCCGCGATTGAAGGACTCCTGGTCCACCACCTTGATCCCTAATTTTTCGAATTCCTCGCTGAAGAACTTAGCCGAGCCCTTGCCGTAAGGTTCATTGGAGAAGAAGATGGCCACGGTTTTGGGCTTCCAGGTATCGGCCACGTATTTGGTCAAGACCTTGGCCTGGGTGTCGATGCGGGAGCAGCCCCGGTAGAGGTAGGCCCCCAGGCCGCTGAGCTGCGGGGTGGTGGCGGTGGGAGAGATGTCCACCACCTTGGCATCCTCCGCGGTCTTGGCCGCGGCCATCATGGCGCCGGAGGTCATGGGACCGACGATGGCCACCACCTGGTCGACATTGATGAGCTTCTGCACCGCGTTGACCGCAGCCGCGGGGGAATCTTTCTCGTCTTCGGTTATCAGTTCCACCTTCTGGCCGTTAATACCGCCGGCCTGGTTCACCTCCGCCACCGCCATCTCTACCCCGCGGCGGCAGGGAATGCCTTGCTCGGCGCCGATGGACAGGCGCATCACCGCGCCCAGTCTGGGGGTTTTGGGGGCCCGGCCGCAGGCCGCCAGGGCGATCAGCAGCAGCATTGCCAGGCCAATAGCCAGAATTTCGCGCATCCTTGCCATTTCTATCTCCTCCTCGATTCCCTGAATTTTTTTGGAGCGGCGCCGCCGCCAAGACGAGACCTTTTCACAATTACCCCATATCCGCCATCTCTTTCAAGGTAATTCGGGCATCTATGCCCAGGTTTTCCTGGAGATGGCGCCGGGCCCGGCGGCAAAGACCCTCCATGGCCTTGACCTCATCGGAAAAAAAGTCCTCCGCCACGATCAGATCGATTTCCAGGACCTCCAGCCCCTCCTCCGCCACCACCCGGCGGCGGTACCGCGGCAGAAAGCCCTCCATGACTTCTCGGAGGAGCGCCTCGATCTGATCCGGGTGCACCTTGATGCCGCCCACCGAAAAGATGGGGTCGCTGCGGCCGGTGATCTCCCCCAGGCGGACCAGGGTGCGGCCACAGGGGCAGGGGCCGGTGAGCAGCGAAGTCAAGTCGCCGCTGCGAAAGCGCACCAGAGGAAAGGCCACGGTGCTCAGGGTGGTAATGACCAGTTCGCCCGCAGTGCCAGCGGGAACCGGGACGCAGCTCTCCGGATCGATGATCTCCGGGTAGAAGTGGTCCTCGGAGAAGTGGAGACCCGCCCCCTGGCCGCAACTAAAGGCCAGTCCCGGCCCCATCACTTCGGTGATGCCGTAGGCCGTGGCCACCCGGATCTGAAAGCCGGTTTCTATCTCCCGGTGCACCTCCGGGGCCAGGGGCGCGGCCACCAGCAGCGCGGCCCTGAGACTCAAGGCCGCGGCGCTGAGGTCCATGCGCGCCATCACCGTCAGCAGGTGCCGGGCCAGGGGGGGCGTGGTCACCAGGATCGAGGTCTTATAATCCCGCATCACCATGAGCTGCTTGGCGAAGCTGAGGCTGGCCGCGGGGATCACCGAGGCCCCCAGGTGCTCCGCCCCGGCCTGCAGGTCCCGGCGCCAGTTGGCCAGCCCCGGCGGCAGGACTATTTGCAGGATATCCTCCGGCCCCACCCCGCAGGCGGCATAGAGGCGAGCCAGGAGCCCCAGCCAGAGTTTCACGTCCTGGGAGGCGTAGCCCACCACCAGGGGCTGCTGCGTAGTGCCGGGGGAGGACTGAATGCGGACGATGTCCCGCAAGGGCACGGCGAACATGCCGTAAGGATAATTCTCCGAGAGGTCGTCCCGGGGGGTGAGCGGCAGGCGGCTCAAGTCGGCGGGACTGCGAACCGCCTCGGGGCGCAGTCCCAGGCGGTCGAATTGGCGGCGGTAGAATTCCACCTGCCGGTAAGCCCGGGTCAAAGTGGACTGGAGCCGCTCCAACTGAAGCAGTTCCAACTCTTCCCGGTCCATGGCCTCAAATTCCGGCTGGCGCATGTTTCCTCCCCTAGCAGTAGCCAGTAGCCAGTAGCCAGTAAAATATCCCACCTATTTTTTCAGCGAAGCTATAAGCCCATTTAAGATGCGTCCCACTTCCGAAGCCATCTCAAGTAATAATCCAGCCTCCGGTGCATCAAGATATTCAAGATTCCTGGCTATCATGATTTGGGTTTCCAGTTCTGATAATGATCCTCTGGCATTTCCCAAAAAAACCCGAAATTCTCCCTGGGATTAACGTCCCTGGCCTTCAGCAATATTACTGGGAATAGAAACCGCGGCTCGACGGAGCTGGCTGGTGAGACCAAATATCTCTTCCTTAGGGAATTTTTTGGTCAGGCGGTAAATCTCCGTTACCAAATCCATAGCCTTTTGTCAGCCGATCAAATCCTTATAATATCTTGTCATAGTTAAAATTCTCGCAGTGTCTGCCTATTATCGAAAAAACTGACTACTGACTACTGGCAACTGGCAACTGGCTACTGCCTATTCACCTGTCCTCGGTAAACTCTTTGTAATCCCGGCCCAGGTAGGCCCGGGTCACCTGGCGGTCCTGGAGCAGGTCGGCGGCGGCGCCGCCCAGGATGATGCGTCCGGTTTCCAAGACGTAGCCCCGATCCGCCACCTTCAGGGCGGCCCGGGCGTTTTGCTCCACCAGCAGGATGGTCAGGCCGCCTTCCCGGCGCAGCCGCAAAAGGGCGGCCAGGATATCCTCCACCACCTTGGGAGCCAGACCCAGAGAGGGCTCGTCCATTAGCAGCAGCCGGGGCCGGGCCATCAGGGCCCGCCCGATGGCCAGCATCTGCTGCTCGCCGCCGCTCATGGTCCCGGCTCTTTGACCGAGGCGATCCCGGAGGCGGGGGAACAATGCGAAGACCCGCTCCAGGTCCCGGCGGATCTCCTCCTTGGGGTGGCGGCGGTGGCGCAGGTAGGCGCCCAGGTCCAGATTCTCCGACACCGTCATGGCGGCGAAGAGCTGGCGGCCTTCGGGGACCTGGGAAATCCCCAGGGCCACGATGGCCTCCGGGGTGAGCCCGGTGATGGGGCGGCCGTCGAAGACCAGCTCTCCCTCCCGGCGCACCAGCCCGCAGACGGCGTTGAGCAGGGTGGTCTTGCCGGCGCCGTTGGCGCCGATGAGGCAGACCACCTCTCCCGGCCGCACGTGGCAGCTGACCCCGCGGAGGGCGGCCACCGAGCCGTAGTAGGCGTATAGGTTAAGAATTTTTAGCATTTTTATGCAGGGCGGGCCGCGCCCGCCATAAACAAGGAGTTAAAACCTTCCCCTAGGCCTGCCAATCCGTGCCCAGATAGGCGGCGATCACCTCCGGATTCTTCTGAACGGCCCGGGGCGGGCCCTCGGCGATGAGGCGGCCGTAGTTCAGCACCGCGATCTCGTCGGCTACCTCCATGGTGAGGCCCATGTCGTGCTCCACCAGGAGGGTGGTCAGGCCCCCTTCCTTGAGGGCCAGGATCATCTCCTGGAGTTTCCCGGTTTCGACGCCGTCCAGGCCCGAGGCCGGTTCGTCCAGGAGCAGCAGGGTAGGGGCTGCCGCCAGGGCCCGGGCCATCTCCAGCAGCCTCTTGAGACCCAAGGGCAGGACGGCCGCGGATTGGTGGGCCCGGGAGTCCAGGCCCACGAACTTCAGGGCCTCCATGGCCATGGCGCGGATCTCCCGTTCCTCGGCCCGGGTCCGGGGGAGCTGCAGGGCCCCCGCCAGCAGGCCGGCGCGGCTCAGGCGATGGCGGCCCACCATGGCGTTTTCCAGGACCGTCATATGGTCGAAGAGCTGCACCAACTGGAAGGTGCGGGCCAAGCCCCGCCGGGCGATGGCGTGGGGCGGCAGGCCCTGGATCTCTTCTCCATTGAGGAAGACCCGACCCTGCTGGGGAGTTAAAAAGCCGCTCACCAGGTGAAACAGGGTGGTCTTGCCGGCGCCGTTGGGACCGATGACCGCCTTTACCAGGCCCCGGTTCACCGTGAGGCTGACGCGCTCCACCGCCTGCAGGCCACCGAAGGCCAGGCTCACCTCTTCTAAGGCCAAGACGGTTTGGGGAGGTGGAGAATTCATAAAATCAGCCAGGGTTAAGCCCCGGGACCCAGAGAGCCGGGAAATTTATCCGGATTCTCTGGTCTCCGGTATCGGTATTTCAAGGGATATAATTCCCTTGGCGTTTGTAGCGCCGGAACTCCCAGAGGTCCAGGAGGCCCCGCACCAGGCCCCGGGGCAGGAAGATCATCACCACCATGAGAATGGCCCCGAAGATGACTACTTCGAAATCGTGGAACACGGCGAGCACCTCCGGCAGCACCGTCAGCACCCCGGCCCCCAGAAGCGAGCCCCAGATGCTGGCCATCCCCCCCAGCACCACCATGGCCACCAGTTTGATGGAGAACATGAAGCCGAAGGAGGCGGGGGCGATGAAATTGAGGCTGTGGGCATAGAGACTCCCCGCCAGGGAGGCGTACAGGGCGCTTAAGATAAAGATCTTGAGTTTCAGGCGGGCAGTGTTCACTCCCAGGGAGGCGGCGGCGGCCTCGGAGTCGTGCAGGGCCCGCAGGGCCCGGCCAGCCCGGGAGTCCACCAGGTTGGCGCTCAGGGCCAGGATCACCCCCACCGCCAGCCAGATCAAGGGATAGAGGCGCCGGGCCGTATTCAGGGGCAGGCCCGCCAGGGTCAGGGGCGGGATCCCCGAGAGACCCGAGGGGCCGCCGGTGAGCGCCTGGGCCTGGTTCAGGATGATGGAGACGATGATGCCGAAGCCCAGGGTGGCCATGGCCAGGTAATAGCCCCGGAGCTTCAAGGCCGGCACGCCGATGAGAAAGGCGGCGCTCCCGGAGACTACCAGCCCGGCCAGCAGCGCCAGCCAGGGGTTGACCCCGCAGGTGGCGGTGAGGATGCCGGAGGTATAGGCGCCCAGGCCGAAGAAGGCGGCATGACCCAGGGAGATCTGTCCGGCGTAGCCCAGCAGCAGGTTGAGCCCCACCACCAGCAGGGTGTGGATGCCGACAAAATTGAGCAGGGTGAAATAGTATTCGTTGTCGAGGCCGGCGCCCAGGGCCAGCACCACCAGGGCGAACAGCAGCCAGCGGTTCCGGAGCCTGGCAAGGTTCATTGCCGGCCTCCCAGCAGACCCCGGGGCCGCAGAAAGAGGACCACCAGGAGCAGCAGAAAGGCCACCGCGTCCCGGTAGCCTGAGGAGATGAGCCCGGAGGTGAAGGATTCGGCCAGACCCAGGAGCAGGCCCCCCAGGACCCCGCCCAGGAGGCTGCCCAGGCCGCCGATGATGGCCGCGGCAAATCCTTTGAGTCCCAGCATGGTGCCCATGTCGTAGACCCCCAGGGTGAGGGGGGCGATGAGGATGCCGGCTCCGGCCCCCAGTAGGGCGGAAAGGACACAGGAGAGCTGCACCATGCGGCTGGCGGCGATGCCCACCAGGCGGGCGGCCCGGGGATTATAGGCGCAGGCCCGCATGGCCTTGCCCATCAGGGTGAGGCGGAAAAAGGCCTCCAGGGCCAGCACCAGGATCAGCGTCAGCCCCAGGACCCAGAGGTTCTGCGGCAGGATGGTGGCCGGACCCAGGTGCAGCGGGGCCTCTCCGGAAAAGGCGGGCAGGGTATAGGACTCTTTGCCCCAGAGGAGCATGGCCACCCCCTTGAGGAAGACCCCGGCGCCCACGGTGATGATGATCAGGGTGAGGGGCGCAGCCTCCCCCACCGGGCGCAAGGCCAGACGCTCAAAGGCCAGGCCCACCAGGGAGACGAGGATGACTCCGCCCAGAAAGGCGACTGGCAGGGAAGGGGTCAGGTGGTAGATGCTGATGGCGCACATGGCCCCCAGCATCACGAACTCGCCCTGGGCGAAGTTAATGATGGTGGTGGTATTAAAAATGATGCCGAACCCCAGGGCAATGAGGGCGTAAATGGCGCCGTTGGTCAGGCCGGAGATAAAGTATTGCAGCAGTGGGGCAATAATTGCCAAGGCAGTAATCAGTGATGTGGGCGGTGGTCAGGGGCGCGCTCTTTTCCGGCCCCCGGCCACCGACCCATATCGATTAATCCGTCAAGGTGAACTGGCCGTTCTCAACCTTCACCATTACAAAGGCGTCGGGGGTTAGGCCGTTGTGGTCTTCGGGGCTCATGTTGAAGACGCCGCTGACCCCCGCGAAGTTTTTGATGCCTTCCAGGGCATCCCGGATCTTGGCCTGGTCGGCGCCCGCCTGCTGCAGGGCCTGATCCAGCATCCTCTGGGCGTCATAGGCATAACCGCCGAAGCTGGACTCCGGCGTCTTGTACTTAGCCTGGTATTTTTCGGCATATTCCCGGCATACGGCCTTCTGCGGGTCGGAGTCGGGCAATTGCTGGTAGATCGCCAACTTGCCGGCGGGCATGACGACGCCTGCCGCCGCCTCGCCGGCCAGTTCGATGAACTTTTTAGAGGCGGCGCCGTGGCTCTGGATCAGGGGCAGGGTCAGGCCCAACTGCTTGAGGTTCTTGGCCACCAGGGCCGGGGCCGGACCGGTGCCCCAACAGATCACCGCCTGGGCTGGGGTTCCTTTGATCTTGGTGAGCTGCGGGCTCATGTCCGTATCTTTTTCCCCGAAGACCTCCTGGGCCACCACCTCGATGGCGTACTTGGCCGCCTGGGAGAGAAGCTGCTCCTTGCCCGCCACTCCGAAGCCGGTGGACATGGTGAGAATGGCGACTTTGGCAATTCCGTGTTTCTGACAATATTGGTAGATGCGGGCCACCGCCATCTGGTCCGTCTGGGCCGTCTTGAAGACCCAGGCGCGGTCCCCGGCCGGGGAGGTGATGGCAGCCGCAGCCGCGCAGGAGATCAGGGGCACTTTGGCCTTCTGGGTAATCTCCAGCACCGTCATGGAAGTGGGGGTGAGGCTGGGTCCGATGATGGCCAGGGCCTGGTCCTTTTGCAGAAGCTTTTCCGCATCGAGGCGGGCCTTGGTAACGTCGCCTTCGTCATCGTAAATCACCAGCTTCAGGGGGTGGCCGTTGAGACCGCCCTTGGCATTGATTTCCTGGGCCACCAGCTCCATGGAGTTGCGCTCCGGTTCCCCCAGGTAGGATTGGGGGCCGGTGATGGAAAAGATGCCGCCGATAACGTAAGGCTCGGACTTGCTGCCCGAGCCGCAGCCCTGGGCCAGGATCAGCCCGGCCACGGCCAAAGCCCAGCCAACCAACCAGCTCTTGGTTCTCATAAACCCTCCCCGTAGATTCCGTTCACTTGCCAGTGAGGTAGCATCTATTACAGGCGGTAGACTTCCTCTCCCTGGTAAATGTGGATGCCTTCCTGCTGCAAGAGCCTGATGGCGTTTTCCAGGTTGTCGAAGCGGAAGATAATCACCGCGTCCTTGCCGCTGTGCTGCACAAAGGCATACATGTATTCCACGTTGACCCCGGCCTTGGCCAGGATTTGCAGCACCTGGCCCAGGCCGCCGGGGTGGTCCGGAACCTCCACCGCCACCACTTCGGTCTTGCCCACCGTAAAGCCGCCGGCCTTCAGGACCTCCCGGGCCTTATCGTAGCGGTCGACGATGAGGCGCAGGATACCGAAGTCGGTGGTGTCGGCCAGAGACAGGGCCCGGATGTTGACGCCGGCCTCCCCCAGGACCCGGGTGACTTCGGCCAGGCGCCCCGCCTTGTTCTCCAGGAATACCGAGATCTGTTCGACTTTCATAGGGTACCCTCTCAGTGCTCAGTGGCCACTGACCCTTGGCCACTACTGCCTTTTATCGATGACCCGTTTGGCCTTGCCCTCACTGCGGGGGATGCTCTGCGGCTCCACCAGCTTGACCTTGACCGAGACGGTAAAGTAATCCTTGATCTTCTTCTGGATGTCCTGGGCCAGGGCCTGCAACTGCTTGACCTGGTCGGAGAAGGTGGCTTCATCCACCTCCACCTGGACCTCCAGGGTGTCCAATTGGCCTTGCCGGTCCACGATGAGCTGGTAATGGGGCGCCAACCCCGGGGTCTCCATGAGTACCGATTCGATCTGGGAGGGGAAGACGTTGACCCCCCGGATGATGAGCATATCGTCGGAGCGTCCCTGAAAACGGCTGATGCGGGCGATGGTGCGGCCGCATTTGCAGGGGGCGTAGCTCAGGGAGGTGACGTCCCGGGTGCGATAGCGCAGCAGCGGGAAAGCCTCTTTGGTGAGGGTGGTGATGACCAGCTCCCCGGTCTCTCCGGCGGGTTCCGTTGCCAGGGTGGCCGGATCGATGATCTCCGGGAGGAAATGGTCTTCAAAGATGTGCAGGCCGCTCTTGGCCTCGACGCACTCGATGGCCACCCCCGGACCGAGGATCTCGGACAGGCCATAGATGTCCAGTGCATCGAGGTGGAGGCGCTTCTCGATCTCCTGGCGCATACCTTCGGTCCAGGGCTCGGCCCCGAATATGCCTATCCTGAGCCTGGTCTTGGCAAAGTCCACTCCCATATCCCGGCCCACCTCCGCCAGATAGAGGGCAAAGGAGGGGGTGCAGCAGATGACGGTGGGGCCGAAATCCTGGATGAGCATGATCTGGCGCCGGGTCTGGCCGCCGGAGACCGGGATGACCGCGGCTCCCAGCCGCTCGGCGCCATAGTGGGCCCCCAGCCCCCCGGTGAACAGGCCGTAGCCGTAAGCATTATGAATAATGTCTCCCCGGTGGGCCCCCGTGGCCGCCAGAGTTCGGGCCATCAGCTCCGACCAGGTCTCCAGGTCCCGTTGGGTGTAAGCCACCGGGGTGGGTTTGCCGGTGGTGCCGGAGGAGGCGTGAATCCGCACCACCTGCATCATGGGCGCCGCGAACATGCCGAAGGGGTAATTGTCCCGCAGGTCCTGCTTGGTGGTGAAGGGGAGCACCTTGAGGTCGGCCAGGGTGCGGATATGTTCCGGTTTTACTCCCATCTCGTCCATGCGCCGGCGGTAGAAGTCCACCAGATGGTAGACCCGCTCCACCACGGCCTGCAGGCGTTTAAGCTGCAGGGCCTCCAGGGTCTCCCGGGGCATGGTTTCGTTTTGCACGTCTCGGATCATCGGGTCCTCTTACACCTCCCTAACGGGCATTTTTTGACCATAACACAAAACCCCGGCGGGATAAAGCCGCTTCCCCGCAAAAAGACGGGGACTGGCCACTGCATACTCGTTAATTCCGGGTGGAGGGGCTGGCGGCCGGCTAAACCCGGATAGGTTGGTCCGATAAGCAAACTCTGATTTTTCTTTAGAGCGTCGGGCTGGTTTTGGAAAAAATAACCTGAACAAAACAGAAATCTAACACGCAATTTATAACTTATTCCTGTTCGGAGGCCGGGTCCCTGCTTCGAGGTGGGGTCCAGTCTCAGCAAATTTTCCAGGCACAAATTCTTATCAAAATAAATTTTTCCCCCGGCGGCTCCCAATATTGGGCAAGAGCCCAGTCCATCACTTTCCCAAACCCTGGCGGCGAAGGGGCCGGTAAGAAACAGTTCAATCTCTTCTCACCTAAGGAGACATCCATGCAGAAAAATTATCGAGGCGCTTTAGGCTTTCTTCTTACCCTGGTGGCCTTAGGCCTGGTCGTGGCGTTTGCCGCAGCCAGCGCTTTCGCTGACCAGACCCGGATAGTGGGATCAGGGGCCACTTTCCCGTTTCCGCTCTATAGCACCTGGTTCAAGGATTACAACACGCTGCACCCTGACATCCTGGTGGATTACCAGGGCAAAGGGAGCGGCGCCGGGATCAAGGATTTCATCAACCACACGGTCGATTTTGCCGCCAGCGACGCGGCCATGACTGACGCCGAGATGGCGGAGGTGAAAGAAGGCGTGCAGTTGCTGCCCATGACCGCGGGGACGATCGTGTTGGGCTACAATCTGCCCGGCAACCCCCAAGGCTTGAAGCTGAGCCGGGAGGTGTATCCCAAGATTTTCCTGGCCGAGATCAAGAATTGGAATGACCCGCTCATAGCCAAAGACAATCCGAACCTCAAGCTTCCCGACCTGCCCATCACCGTGGTGCGCCGGGCTGACGCCAGCGGCACCAATTTCGTTTTTACCAAGCACTTAAGCGCCATCAGCGAGGCTTGGGCCAAGGGCCCCGGGTTCGGCACCACGGTGGTCTGGCCCGGCAGCGACAAGATCGTGGCGGCCCCCAAGAATGACGGAGTGACGGCAACGATCAAACAGACCCCTGGCGCCATCGGCTATGTCGAATACGGCTATGCCCTGCTGACCAAGATGAATATGGCGGAGCTGCAGAATAAAGCCGGCAAATTTGTGGCGCCTACCGAACAGAGCGGCGCCGAAGCCCTGTCGCATGCCGTCTTACCTGAGGACATGCGGGTGTGGCTCTCCGACCCGGAAGGTGACGGTTCCTACCCTATCGCCACCTTCACCTGGATGCTGTTCTACAAGAAATACGATGATGCCAATAAGCTCAAAGCCATCCATGACATCATTAATTACGGTCTCAGCGATGGCCAAAAGAGCGCCGGCAAAATGGGCTATATTCCCTTGCCGCCCGACGTGGTGGCAAAGGTCCAAAAGGCGGCTGAAAGCATTAAGTGACCAGGCCGCGGCATCTCGCACCAGCCGAAGGGGGCGAACCCTGCGGATGAGGCAGGGTTTCTGGCCCCTTCCGGCCGGGGAGGCTGCTGCCGCAGTTGCGGGGCCGGCATTGGGGTTGGGGAAGGCCCCCGGCCATTCTCAGTGGAGGTAGCTTGATGGCGAAGAGACAATTAGTGCGGGTGGTCGTTTCAGGCGACAGGATATCGTCTGCCCCGACAAAGAGTGAAGAAATATGGGATACGGGCTTCCATTTTCTTACCCGTGCCTGTACGTGGCTGGTGATCCTTTTGTTATTTTTCATTCTCGTGCAGATCGGACGCCAGGCCCTGCCCGCCATGAGCCATTATGGAGTGAAATTTCTCACCGACCAATCCTGGGACGTCCACCAGGGGAAGTTCGGCGTCCTGCCACAGATTTGGGGAACGCTCTACAGTTCCTTCCTGGCGCTGGTCATCGGCGGTTTTCTCGGCGTTACCGTCGCCATCTTTCTGACTCAGGACTTTATGCCGCACGGCCTGCAATTGGTCTTCAAGAGCATCATAGAGCTCCTGGCCGCGATTCCCAGCGTGGTCTATGGCCTGTGGGGGATTTTCGTGCTGATTCCCCTCATCCGGCCTTATTGTGAGTGGTTCCACGACAAAGCCAGTTGGATACCGTTTTTCGGCACCTCGCTGGCGGGACCGGGGATGCTGCCGGCTGCACTGGTTCTGGCAATTATGATTCTGCCGACGGTGGCCGCCATCTCCCAGGATTCGCTTTTGGCCATACCCTATAAGGTCAAGGAAGCGGCGTACGGCATCGGCGCCACCCGCTGGGAAGCCATCCTCAAGGTCATGCTGCCCACTGCTTCCCATGGAATTTTCGGAGGCCTGGTCCTGGGTCTCGGCCGGGCCTTGGGGGAGACTATGGCCCTGGCCATGCTGGTGGGCAACTCGAATCAGATAACCCTGTCCCTGTTTTCACCCGCCAATACCCTGGCAGCCTTATTAGCCTTGAACTTTCCCGAAGCCGGCACCATTGAGACGCACGCATTGATGTTTGCCGCGGTGGTCCTCCTCCTTATCACTCTAATCGTCAATATGGTGGGACAGGCCATTATTACCCTGACCAGCCAACAGCGGAGTTAAGCACATGAGCCAGACCCAATTGGCCCCCGCGGCGCCTGCGGAAGAGGCTCCGCCGAATTTAGAGCGATCACTTTGGGAGCGGCGCTCCCTGATCAGCGGCAGTCTGAGTTTGGCTACCTGGATTATGGCGATCATTGCCTGTTTTCCTCTCTTTTCCGTGCTGATCATGCTGATTATCCGGGGCAGCCGCAGACTCTCCTGGCAACTCTTCACTCAATTGCCGCCCACCGCCTTCGATGTCGGCGGCGGCTTCGGCAACGCCATCCTGGGAACCGTGGTCATGGTGGGCATCGGCATGCTGGTGAGCGTGCCCATCGGCATCTTATCCGCGGTTTTCCTGGCTGAGTTCTCCCCGGACAGCAGGGTCTCTCAGATAGCCAGGTTTTGCATCAAGACTTTAACGGGGCTGCCCTCCATCCTGGCGGGGGTTTTCGCCTATGCCGCGGTGGTCCTGGTGACCGGCACCTATTCGGCCCCGGCCGGGGGGATTGCCCTGTCGCTGCTCATGATACCCACGGTGATTTTGACCGCGGAAGAAGCCATGAAAATGGTGCCGCGCATCATGAAAGACGCCGCCCACGGCATGGGGTGCACGCACAGCCAGGTGGTCTCCAAGGTGATCATTCCCACTGCCATGCCGGGAATCATCACCGGCGTGATGCTGGCGGTAGCCCGGGCTGCCGGGGAGACCGCGCCGCTGTTGTTTACCGCCCTCTTCAGCGAATATTGGCTCTTTCAAGGCGGCAAGATCAGTCTGATGAAGCCCACGGCCTCGTTGGCGGTGTTGATTTATAACTTCTCCGGCATGCCCTATGAGAACCAGATTGAACTGGCCTGGGCCGCGTCCCTGGTCCTGGTCTTTCTGGTCCTCATCCTGAACCTGGTAAGCCGGGCCATAGGCCAACGGCAGAATTACATCGTGACGATGCTGCTGGTGGTCAGAAAGATGATAGTCAAGGACAAGGCCAAAGGAGAGACCCAATGAAGGTGCCCATAGAGGCAGAAATTAACGATGGAGCTGCTTCTCCGGATGCCGCGGCAGCCGCAGTGGCGATCCAGTGTAAGATTAACGAGCTGTACTACGGGGATTTTTTGGCGGTCCGGGACAGCCATGTCAATATCAACCAAAAAAGGATCACCGGTTTTATCGGCCCTTCCGGCTGCGGCAAAAGCACCGTCTTACGGTGCATCAACCGGATGAACGACCTGATCCGGTCATTTAAATTCACGGGCGAGCTTCTGTTTTACGGCATAGATATCTATGCCCCCAAGATTGATCCCGTCACGGTGCGCCGCCACATCGGCATGGTGTTCCAGCAGCCCAATCCCTTCTTCATGAGCATTTACGATAATGTGGCCTTTGGCTTGCGTCTGAACCGGTTCAAAGGGGTTATGGAGGAGAAGGTGGAACATGCCTTGACCCGGGCCGGACTATGGCACGAAGTCAAAGACAAGCTCAGGAATAACGGTTTATCGCTTTCGGGCGGGCAGCAGCAAAGGCTCTGCATTGCCCGGGCCATTGCCACTGAACCCCCGGTGCTGCTCATGGATGAGCCCTGCTCCGCCCTCGATCCCATCGCCACCCGCATCATCGAGGAGCTGATGCTCGAGCTCAAGGAAAAATATACCATTGCCATTGTTACCCATAATATGCAGCAAGCTACCCGGGTGGCGGACGAGACCGCCTTCTTTTCCGTGGACATCTCCCAGGGGGGGCGGACCGGTTACCTGGTGGAATTTGGGCCTACCGCCCAGGTTTTTGAGAACCCGAGAGAGGAATTAACCAAGAAGTACATCAGCGGGCAATTCAGCTAGACTGCGGGGTGCATCCCATGATCGCCAACCGTTGGACCGCGGCCCTGATGGTCGTCTTGGTATCCGGGCTGCTGGCCTCCTGCCAGCGCCAGGTTAAAGAGGCCGAATCGCCGAAAATCAAAATCTCCGGGGCTGGGGCAACCTTTCCGGCCCCGCTCTATAAGATCTGGATCGAGACATATCAAAAAGCCCACAAAGATGTGGCGATCAGCTATGACGCGGTGGGAAGCGGTGAAGGCATCAAGCGCTTTCAGAATCAAGAAGTAGACTTCGGGGCCAGTGATGCCGCCATGAGCGATGAGCAGATGGATAAGGTCGCCCGGGGCGTAAAACTGATTCCCGCCACCGCCGGCACCATCGTACTGCTTTATAACCTGAAAGGCCTGGCGGGTCCCTTGAAGCTGCCGCGGGAAGTCTATGTGGACATCTTCTCGGGAAAGATAAAGATGTGGAACGATCCCCGCATCACTCAGGCCAATCCTGGCCTGAACCTGCCGGCCAATGCCATCATCCTGGTCACCCGGCTGGATAGCAGCGGCACCACCTTTGCGTTCACCAACCACCTGAGCGCCATCAGCCCGACCTGGCGCGATCAGGGGCCAGGGGTCGGCACCTATGTCCAATGGCCGGTAAATTCCATGACGGCAAAGGGAAACGAAGGCGTGGCAGGCCGTATCAAGCTCACCGATGGCGCTATCGGCTATGTGGAATACGGTTATGCCCAGCGCGCCGGCCTGCCTATGGCCTGGCTGGAGAACAAAGCCGGGAACTTTATCGAGCCCACTCTGGATAGTGGCCGGGATACCTTAGTGAATACGCAACAAGACATGCCTGCCAATTTGCGCATGTTTTCCCCGGATCCACCCGGGAAAAGCTCTTACCCCCTGGTGACCTATAGCTGGATTCTGCTTTACGGCAGTTATCCGGATACAGAAAAAGGCGCCGTGGTCAAAGACTTTGTTAAATGGGGCATTACCGACGGACAGAGTTATGCCGAATCTTTAGGCTATTGCCCCTTGCCGGATTTTATCAGGGGGCTGGCGACCAAGGCCATTGCAGAGACCAAGTAGAGGTAGAGGGCGCCCGATCCCGGAAAGCGCCCTCTCCAGGCAACCAAAAGGGCTGCGCCCACCGCCTCGGTCATTATTTTTGCAGTCTCTTCTGGTTCCCGCCGGGATCGGCAAGTGGCTGTTTTCTATTATAAGTCTCCTTACCTTCTCATCGCCCACCTTGCTTTGGCGTATCATATGCTTATCCAATAATTAAGGAGGCAAAAACTGCTATGCGCCCTGGTCAGTATGTGCAAAAAACGGTTTCTTCCCTCTTATTGGCGGTGCTGGCGATTTGCGGCGCTCACCTGTGGATGGCCTTAAGCGCCAGCGCCGGCTCCCTGCCGGTAAAAGATCCCTCCCAGGAAGGGTTGAAATCCGTTAGCGGTGGTATCCGGAACCTCATCGACATCGGCCAGATCTATGCCGCCGTCAAAGATGGCGACGACCGGGGCTTGCTCCTGGACCTCACCGGGATTACCACCCTGTTGGATGGCAGCCCGGTCGATCCGGGAAAAATCTATGGGGCCATTTATGTGGGGCCATATCCCATGGAGAGCAGGTCTTCCGATTACGATATGAAGCGCTTCCGCCAGAAGTCCGCCATCCAGGGTGGCAAGGGCAGGCTGGAGTTGGCCAGTCTCCTTAAACCCGGTGAAAACAGCGAAGGCTGGACCGATGCTGGCGTGGTGGCCCTGCGGGTGGCTCTTGTCCTGGAGACGGCTGGCCCGGACCGGCAACTGGGCGTATATGACACCTTCGTGAGATTCAAAAAAATCGGCAATACCTTCAGCAAGCGGCCTGTGATCAGTGAAGGGCCGCTGGTGAACCTCGTCCGGAGCGATGACTACGGCAACATCGTGATCTCCTTTAAAACCTGGGAAGAGGTGGCGGGCAAGGTGCTCTTGGCAGGCGGCCGCGAATTTGCCGACCCGGGGCCGACTCGCCGGCACGAGATCGCGGTCACCGGACTCAAACCCCAGCAGACTTACCGCTACCGGGTGGCGCTGGATGATTATCAAACCAGGTGGTACACCGTGCACACCGCACCCAGGCCGGGGGCAGGGCCTGTCAGCTTCGCCTTCATGGGGGACAGCCGGGAGGGAGTTGGGGGCGGCGAGCAGAATTTCATGGGCCTCAATCTTGAAGCTATGAAGTACGCCATGCGCTTCGCCTACCGGCAAGGCGCGGATCTGGTGCTCATGGCCGGGGACCTGACCAACGGCTATACTTCCAGCCAGGAGGATTACCAGACGGAACTATATGCCTGGAAACAGGCGGCGTCGGATTTCTGGCATGAGCGTCCGGTCTACGTGGGCATGGGCAACCACGAATCCCTGCAGAAGAAATTTAGAGATGGGACCAAGGAAGACCTGGAAATGGACCGGTGGCCCTACGCCGAAGAAAGCGCCGAGGCGATTTTTGCCGCGGAATTTCTCAATCCGGAAAACGGTCCGGCCCCGGCCGATCCCCGGCGTCCTCCCTACCGCAGAAATGTCTATGCCTTCCAATATGGTCCGGTGCGGTTCATCGCCTTTAACGACACCTATTGGATGAGCAACCCCTGGGAGGTTGCGAAGCGCTTTGGGGGCTCCCCGGAAGGCTATGTCATGGAAGACCAGTTTGACTGGATCAAGAGCGAGGTGGATCGGGCCGACAAGGACCCCACCGTGCAATACATCATTCTGTTCACCCATGAGCCGCTGTTACCCGATGGGGCCCACGTGAAGGATTCCATGTGGCACCAGGGCGACAACCAGGTCCGGGCCTATGTGGCCGACGGCGCCGGCGCGCCGGCTGCTGCAGGTCCTGGCGTCATCGAGATGCGCAATAAGTTGATCAGGCTGGCCTGCCAGAGCCCCAAGGTGGCTGCCATGCTGGGATCCCACGAACACGCCTACCACCGGATTTTGGTAAATAATCAGGTGCCGCTGGGCGATCCGGCCCGGGATGGGCAGACCATTGCCCCAGAAAGCGCCTCGCCGCTCCCGGACCTTACCCATCCCACCTGGTTCATAACTTCCGGGGGGCTTGGTGCTCCCTACTACTCAGAAATGCCGGCTCCCTGGAATCTCTACTGGAAGAAACGGAGCGGCGCCGCCCGGCCGCCGGAGTTTGCCTTCTCCTCCCAGGAGAACCTGGCGGTTTTCAAGGCGGGCCGCAAAGGTATCTCCATGACGGTCTACAACGCCTCCGGGCAGGTGCTCGACCGGATCGACAACCTGATGGCGGTGCGGGAAGGGGTCCATTAGACCGGGAGGTCACTTCCGACCGCCGGGCAGATTTTTTCAATAGCAGCCCGGATCTGGCAGGCTCTCCAGCCGAAAGCGGTGAGAACCGCAACGCCTCTTTGGATATAGTCCGCGTCATAAGGGTCGCGCAACAGGTCGACCACCAGCTTCCCGGCGGCCTCTTGGAGCGCCTCCAACAGTCTTTTATTGGAGTGGTAGAGATGGGCGTCGAAGCAGAAGAGGATGGTCAGGTCCGAGTTTCGGGAGAGGTGCACCGCCCTGTGAATCTCTGCCTCCGCCGGCTCGATGGAGACGATTTGGATATCGGGAGCGAGGCCGAATTTTCTAAACTCCTTCCGGACGAACTCCCGCTCCGGCAAGACTTCCCTTTCAACCATGATGTGAGCAGCGAAAGAGGAAAATTGCGGGAAAATAACGGCAATCTTTTTATCTGCGGCCTGCAGCGGAATCAGTCTTCTCTCATCTGCGAGCACCTGAACCGCTTCACGGCAGATCCTTTCCGCCAGAATAGCGCCTTCTCTTTCGGCACCGGGTTCTCCCCCGGCGTATCTTCTTTCTCTCTTTAATTTCAATCTGCCGATCCGCGCCGCGCTCTCCTCCAGTTCCGTAAGGGGAAGCCGCTTGCTGCGATAGGCCTCGAGAAGTTGATAGTAAACCTCTTTCTGGGCCTCCAGGTCATGACAGACCAGCAGCAGATCATGTCCCGCCCGCGCCGCTAAAATCCCCGCTTCGCCGATGGGACAGATCGCTTTGATCGCCCCCATTTCCAGATCGTCGCTGGCAATGACGCCCTGAAAGCCGAGCTCCTGGCGGAGGCAATCGTAAATAATTCTTCTGGAAAAGGTGGCGATCCTTTGGGGATCGGGATCGAGTTGGGGATAATAGGGGTGGGAAGACATCAGCAGATCGACCCCGGTTTGGATCGCCTTCACGAAGGGCTGCAGGTGCACCGCCCGCATCTCCTGCCAGGTAGAGGCGATGACCGGCAGTCCCAGATGGGCATCTACGGGCGCATGACCCTTGCCGGGAAAATGCTTGGCGCAGGCCGAGAGTCCACCCTGCTGCATTCCCGAGATCCGCGCCGCGCCCAGCTCCGCAACCAGTTTCCAGTCGTTGCCATAGGAACGTATGCCGATATTGGGGCTGTAAGCCCCGGTCAGGACATCGAGAACCGGCGCCAGATTTACGTCCAGCCCCAGCCTTCTCAGTTCCTTCGCCTCGATCTCGCCCTGCTTCCTGGCATAGGCGCGGTTGCCGGCGTGCCCGACCGCCAGATTATCCGGGAACACGGTAATGCCGTCCCGGAACATGATGACCCGCCCGCCTTCATGGTCTGCGGTCACCAGCAGTCTGCGGCCGAGGGCCTCTTCCAGGCCGGTGATCAGTCTTTTAATCTGCTCTGGAGAGTCAAAATTGATCCGGTAGAGAATCAGCCCGCCCGCCTGCAGCTCCTGAAAATGGCGGACAATCTCCGGCGTGACCCTGGTTCCGGGGATGCCGATGACCAAACGTTGTCCCACAAGTTCTGCCAGTTCCATGGTGAGATCATTCTAACCAGACAAAAATTTTTTTGATACGATAGTCTGGTCATTATGGAAATCGAAAACTTTTTTCCCGGCGGCAGCAATCTGACCTGGCAGGATTACGCGGTCCTCTTGGCGGTTCTGGCCCTGGTGATTTTTGTCGGCTTTTACTTTGGCAGAGGAGAGAAATCCACCGCGGACTTTTTCCTGGGGCGGAGAAAAATTCCGTGGTGGGCGGCCGGCTTTGCGTTTGTGGCGGCGGAAACCAGCGCCTTAACCCTGATCGCGGTTCCCGCCATCGCTTATACGGAAAACTGGGAATATGCCCAGTTTTTTATCGGCGATTTTCTGGCCCGGGTCGCGGTCGCCTTTCTGTTTATCCCGGCCTTTTACCGGTTTAACTGCACCTCGATTTATGAATTTTTAAGACATCGGTTCGGGCCGGAAACCCAAATCACCGGCTGTATCCTGTTTTTCATCACCCGTCTTTTTGCTTCCGGCGTCCGGCTGATGGCAGCCTGTCTGGCGGTGAGCATCTTGATCGGCTGGCCCATCTTGCCGACCATTTTGCTCTTTTCCTGCATCTGCATTCTCTATGTCGCCTGGGGCGGGATCAAGGCGATAGTCTGGACCAATGTGGTGCAGGGCCTGACCTACGTAATTGCGGGAGTGGTTGCCATCGCCTACCTGCTCAGCCGCATTGACGGAGGCGTCGCGGCCGTGGCCGCCATTACCGGCGGCGCCGGCAAACTGAAGATTTTCAACTGGGGGCCGGGCCTAACGCCATTCGCATCGGCAGCCTTCCTGAAGAGCCTCTTCTCTGACCCCAATATCTTTTTCCTGGCGACGCTGAACGGGTTTTTTGGATCCATGGCGGCCTTTGGGACCGATCAGGAATCCATGCAGAGACTTCTGACCGTGGAAACGAGAAAAAAGAGTCAAAAAACGATGCTGCTGACCCCCGTGGGCAGTATTCTGATGATGCTCATCTTCCTCTCGGTGGGCGCTTGCCTGTATGCCTTTTATGCCCAGCACCCCGGCCTGCCTTTACCGGCAAAATTGGACAAGATCTTTCCCCATTTCATCAACCAGGCCATGCCCCCAGTGCTGCGCGGGCTGATGCTCTCGGCGCTGGTGATGGCGAGCCTGGACACGCCTTTAGGTTCTCTGACCACTTCATTTGTAACGGACATCTATCGTCCAGTGATCTTTAAATCGGGAAATGAACGCCACTATCTGTTAATTTCCAGAAGTTGTGTGGTGATGTTTGGCATTATCCTGGCGTTCATTGCCTATTTTTTCAGCCATTTTGAAAAAATCCTCTGGCTCGCCTTTAAGATTGGCGGGGTCACTTACGGCTCTTTACTGGGAGTCTTCCTCCTCGGACTGCTGACCAAAAGGCAATGCAACCGGCTCAATGTCGCGGCTATGGCACTGTCCGCCCTGGGAATGCTGGCTCTGTTGATCCTCTCCGAGAAGGGCATATTCCCGTTGGGATGGACCTGGCTTTTGTTGATGGGCACCTCTTTGACCTTTGCGACCGGTTGGCTCTTTGGGAAAAGACCAGAGAGGGGGCCGCCGGCCGGCCCGCCCCAAACTGATCCTGGCTCTCGTCCCCAAGCCCCCCGGGGGAACGCCAGCGGCCTTGAAGGCCCCGGTTTGGGCTTTTTCGGCCAAACCGCAGGTCAGAAAACTACTCTTTCAGCCATTGGCGCCGGAGGCGCAGCATGTTTTGCCGGTCCGACTGGCAGACCACCTCCAGGACCGCGGCGTTTTTCAGATGATCGATGATCTCCCGGCGGCGCGCCGCGGACCTAGGGGGCCAGTCCTCCTCCCAGAAGGGCTCCCCGGCGGTGGCCGCCAGCCATTCGACCAGTTGTTGGGTCCGGGATTCGGGGAGCCCAGCCGGGGCCAGGGCCAGGTCCATCTGGCGCGTAAGGCCCATTAGCCTCACCTTCAGGAAGGCGTCCGCCAGACGGTAGCGCACCGCCGCCGACCTCCTGCCGTTATGGAGCAATAACCCGGCCTCCTGTAATTTCTGCAGGTATTCCCAAGCGGTCTTGCCATCGATGTCGAAGTCTTGGGCCAGGTCCTTCACCCGAAACCAGCGGCCCCGGGTGCGTTGCAGAAAATCTTGCAGGCCCTCCGGATGGAGTTTGCGCTGGGGCCGGTGGGGCAGGATCTCGCGGCCCGTCTTCTCCAGCCACTCCTTAAGGCCGCCCCGGCGCACCGGGGTTGGGGAAGAGGCACCGGCGGCGCCTCCCCCGCCGCCCGGGAAGGGACCGGGCCGCGGCACTTCCGGCGGCGGCGCCGGGGCTGGCATCAGGGGATAGTAGAAGGGGAACCACTGGTCCAGGCGGTGCAGCAGGGCCCGGAAGCGGTCCAGGGTGATGCGCCCGGACAAGAGCGCCACCAGGGAATCTCCCAGCCGGAACTTGATGTGTCGGCGACGGTCTTGGAGATCGCCGGACCAGGGCGTGGTCTCCAGGGCTAGCTGCAGCATCAGGCCGGCCACCATGGCCCGCTCCAGCCTCTCTCCTTCCGGGAGCGCCCCATCCTGGCCGCCGCCTGGGGCAGGAGTCGTCCAATAGCCCGGCATCATCCGCCGATCCGTTAGCCGGTGGTTTTTTTTCCAGGCCGCCATCCCCCGGCCCAACTGGCGGTTTCCCAGAGACGCGGCATTGTGCGGCGCGCCTCGCTAGGAGGCAAGATGCGGACCCGGAAGATTGAATGGCTAACTTGTAGTAATAATTACATAAAAAATGGCGAAGTCCACATCTTGGAGGGGGGGGTGTCCTGCGGGGTCCCATAACCTGTCCCGGGACCCGCAGAGGTCGGGCCCCGGTAAGCCTGTTTTCCGTTTCCCGTCTCTGTACGGGCGGGCTTTAAACCCGCCCCGCCTGATCCGGTTTGAGGCGGGCCGTTACTCCAGCATGGCGCTCTCGGGGATTTCCGGGGAATAACGCCGCCGGGCCGCCTTGCCGCTGGGGAAGCGCCAGTAGGAGCGTTGGCGCAAAATGGGGAGTTTAAGCAGGTGGGCCAGGCGGTTGTCCGAGGGCCTGAGATAAGCGGGCACCCCGATAACTACCTCGGCCTGCGGGACATTGAGCCGGAGGCTCGAGTTGAGCCGGTCCCAGCAACTGAAGACCACGGAATAGTTGGAGTTGGTCTCGGGGCCGACGGCCGAATGATGGATGCCGTGCATGCGCGGGGTGACCAGAACCTTATTCAACGGCCGCTCCAGGGCCAGGGGCAGGCGGACATTGCTGTGGTGGAACATGGTGGCGCAGTTGAAGAGGAACTCGTAGAGAAGATAAGTGGCGGGTGAAACCCCGAGCAGGCCCACCTGCAAGACCCGGAAGGGGGTGGAATAGATGACTTCCCCGAAATGGAAGCGGAAGGAAGTGGTTACGTCCATGTCCGGGTCCACGTGATGGACGTTGTGAAAACGCCACAGAAGGGGGTGGAGGTGGTTGAAGCGGTGCCAATAGTAGAAGGTGAGATCCAGCCAGAGGATCCCCACCGCGGCCTGCGCCCAGGGTGACCGGGGCAGGAGGAGGCGCGAGAGCCCGAAGGAATGGTCCTGGGCCCAAAACGCCAGGCCCAGGGCCGCGGCCCGGACGCTTAAGGTCCCGGCGGCAAAACCCAGGGCGGTGAAGCAGAAGTTGACCGCGAAGCGCGGCCCGCGCCGGCGTTTGCGGCGGCGCAAGGGAGCCCCAAAGGTCTCCAGGACCAGGAGCAGCGCAAAGGCTGCCACCATCAAGGGGGTGAACAACTTGGAGATGGGCATGGGCAGATCCATCCTCCGCTCAGGTAAAAAAAATTTCCCCGGGGTTACCCGGAAGATCACTTGGCAAGATCGGCCCCACTCCCAGGCGTCCGGGCGCTCCGGGGTACTCAGGGCTCCCGCCGGCCCGGGGCCGTCACCTTCTCCCAGAAGGACCAGGATTTTAGGGGCCGTCCCAGGCATTGGAGCAGGAAGGCCTTGAATACCGCCAGGCTCTGGTCCCGCTGCAGCCCGGGGAAGCGGAGGCGGTCCAATTTTTCCCGATCCATCCCCTGGGCCAGCTGCAGCAGTTTCCAGGTCCCCGGGCTCATGGGGAGCAAGGGACCGGGCGCCCCGCGGCGGCAGGCGCCGCACAGGACCCCGCCCCGGGGGATGCTGAAATTAAGCGGCGGGGCCGGCTCCCGGCCGCAACCCGGACACCGGTCCAGGCGGGGGCCGTAGCCCCCCAGGGTGAGAAGGCGCAGCAGAAAAGCGGGCAGCAGCGAATCCGGAGGTGTGTCGCCCTGATTCAGCAGGTCCAGGGCTGCCTCCAGGGTGGCAAAGATCTCGCCGATGGCCTCCGGGGGCCCGGACAGCCACCCCGCCGCTTCGGCCAGCACCGCGGCCGCCCCCAGGCGGGGCAGATCCCGGCGCAGCAAGGGAAACGACCGCAGCAGTTCACCTTTCTGCAAGAACTCCAGATCCTGGCGGTGCCGGGAAGATAAGAAGAAGACCACCCGGCTCAGGGGCTCCAGGCAGTGGGCAAAACGGCGCCGGCTTTTTCTGGCGTGTTTGGCGATGCCGGTGAGGCGTCCCTGCCCGGGGGTAAGGAAGGTCACCAGCAGGTCGGCTTCGCCGTATTCCCGCACCGTCAGAACAATAGCCGGAGTCTGGGGTTCGCTCATGCAGTCTCGCTCCGCGGGCGGCCGCTGGCCGCCGTCATTCGCCATGGCCGTGGGGTGCAAATAAGGGGGGATCGGTATTTAACCCTCCTATTATTAAATGAGTCTAATTCAATAAATCGAGTTTCGCACCAGGTATTAATGGAAGCAGAAAGAGATTCGACTAAAAATGGCTTACCGGGTCCCCGAAGGTGTGCCGCCCATTCCGGCCGGCACACTTCCCTGGGGGAGTGGGAATATAACCGGAACCCCTTACCGGCTTCCGTTGATAACTGACTACATAGCCCGGAGGCCCAGGCTGCCTGCTTCAGGTAGCCTGGGTGACCCGGCCGCACTCTGTCACGGGGCAAAGTTGGGTCAAGAAGCGCTGCTGCGCAACTAGGCAATAATACCTGCATCGAAATGAATATTTTTACCTATATAACTTTAGGCGAAAAGATGATTATAGTATCAGCAAAGTCACAGGTCTAGTGGCAACATGCTGGACAAAGGGGGAGACTGATGCGATCGGGAAAATCACGCCAGTATAAAATTCTTCTGGTGGATGACTATCCGCCGGTGCGCCGGATGGTCAAGGCCCTTATCGAGTCTAACCCGGAATTTCTGGTGGTGGGCGAACTGAGCGATGGCGCGGCACTCATGAAATCCTTGGAGAAGTCTGCGGCGCAAATGGTAATCCTGGATATTTCCATGCCTTTCATGAGCGGCATCGAGGCCACCAGGAGGGTCAAGGAGGACCACCCGGAGGTCAAGGTCCTGATACTCTCCATCCACAACTATAAAGAGTACGTGGAGCGGGCCCTGTCCGCCGGGGCCGAAGGCTACCTGCTCAAAGAGCAAGCCGGAGATGAGCTATTGCCCGCCATCACTTCCCTGAGGGCCGGCCAGAGCTATATCTCTTCCCACTTTTTGAGCTAGCATTCAACCGCTGCCCCGGCTTAGAACTATCCCCGCGCACCTCTTCAGGGACCCGTTTCACCCTCAGTCCTCCTTAAAAAGCCGTTATCTCATGGACCGCTCTCATTCAGACCAGATCCGGCCTGAGGCCTGTCAGGGAGGCCTCCACTTCCTGTACGCGCCCCCTGCGAAATGGGGGCAGTAGGGGCGGGTTTTAAACCCGTCCCCACCAGGTGGACCTCCAGGTCGCCCCGGCCTTAATCGAGGAGTTCTTTGCCCAGAGCGGCTCTGTTCAGGTGGCGCAAATCAGTATGCCATTTCCAGAGCACGTAAATGGCAGGGTAGATGAACAGTTCCAGGAAAAATGAGGTGACGACGCCTCCCACCATGGGGGCGGCGATGCGCTTCATGGCCTCGGAGCCGGCGCCGTGGCCGTGCAGCAGGGGGAGCAGGCCCATAAGGATGGCCAGCACCGTCATCAGCTTGGGGCGCAGCCGCTGCACCGCCCCTTCCATGACCGCGTCCTCCAGGTCACGGTAGGAGTTGAGCCTGCCGTCGTCCCGGTGGCGCTGATAGGCCAGATCCAGGTAGAGGAGCATCACCACCCCGGTTTCGGCGTCCAATCCGGCCAGGGCGATGAGCCCCACCACCACCGCCAGGCTCAGGTGGTAGCCCAAGATGAAGAGCAGCCAGATGGCCCCCACCAGGGAGAAGGGCACCGCCAGGAGCACGATTAAGACCTTGGCGAGGGAGGCGGTGTTGACGTAAAGAATGAGAAAGATGACCGCCAGGGTGATGGGGATGATGACTTGCAGGCGCTGCCGGGCCTGTTCCATGTATTCGAACTGGCCGCTCCAGATGTAATTGTAGCCCGGAGGCAGCTTCAGCCGGTCGCTAATGGCTTTTTTGGCCTTGGCGATGTAACTGCCCACGTCAATATCCCTAATGTCCACGTAGAGCCAGGCGGCACGCCGGGCGTTTTCACTGCGGATCATGTCAGGGCCCTGGTGGACCTTGATGTCCGCCACCTGCTCCATGGGCACCTGCACGCCGCTCATGGTGGGGATGAGGATGCGGCGCAGGGCCGGGAGGTCTTCCCGGTAATTCTCGAAATAGCGCAGGTTGACGGGGTAGCGCTCCAGCCCCTCCACCGTCTGGGTGATATTCTCCCCTCCCAGGGCGGTGGCGATGACCTCCTGGACGTCCCCCACGGTGAGGCCGTAGCGGGCCGCTTCCAGGCGGTTGATGGCGAAATCGAGATAATAGCCGCCGGTGACGCGCTCCGCAAAGGCGCTGGCAGTCTCCGGCAGGCCCTTGAAAATCGCTTCCGCCTCGGTGGCCAGGCGGTTAAGCACCGAAAGATCAGGGCCCATGATCTTGAAGCCCACCGGGGTCTTGATGCCGGTGGACAGCATGTCGATGCGGATCATGATGGGATAGCCCCAGGAATTGGTCAGGCCCGGGAATTTCACCGCCTGATCCATCTCCTGGATGAGGCGTTCCGTGGTCATACCGGGAGGCCACTCTTTGGGGTCCTTGAGACGGATGGTGGTCTCGAGCATACTCAGGGGCGCCGGATCGGTAGCGGTCTCGGCCCGGCCGGCCTTGCCGAAGACATACTCCACCTCGGGGAATTTACGGATGATCCGGTCTGTCTGTTGCAGGATGTTTTTGGCTTCGGTGACGGAGAGGCCCGGCATGGTGGTGGGCATGTAGAGCAAGTCTCCCTCATCTATGGGGGGCATGAATTCCGAGCCCAGCCTGGAGAAGGGATAGATGGTGAGGCCCACCAGCACCACCGCCAGGATGATGGCAATGACCGGGATCCTGAGCACCGCCTTCAGGGCGGGGTGATAGATGGACATGGTAAATCGGTTCAGCGGATTCCGGGACTCCGCCGGAATCCGGCCCCTGAGGAAGGTGGTCATCATGATCGGCACCAGGGTCACCGCCAGGATGGAGGCCGCGGCCATGGCGAAGGTCTTGGTGTAAGCCAGAGGCTTGAAGAGACGCCCGGATTGGCCGCTCAAGGCGAAGATGGGGAGGAATGAGACGGTGATCACCAGCAGGGAGAAGAAGAGGGATGGCCCCACTTCCTTGGCGGCCTCCAGGATCACCGACTGCCGCGAGGCGCCCGGCGGCGCGTGTTCGATGTGCTTGTGGGCGTTCTCAATCATGATCACCGCGGCGTCCACCATCACCCCGATGGCCAGGGCGATGCCGCCCAGGCTCATGATGTTGGCGCTGATGCCGGCCTGGTACATGATGGCTAAAGAGATCAGCACCCCCAGGGGCAGGGTGGCGATGGCCACCAGCGAGCTGCGGAAGTGCATCAAGAAGATGATGCACACCAGGGCCACCACCGCGATCTCTTCCAGGAGTTTCTCTTTCAGGTTGGTAACCGCCCGGTTGATGAGGGCGCTGCGGTCATAAGCCGTAACCAGGCGTACTCCCGGGGGCAGCCCGGCCTTGAGTTCCTCCAGCTTTTCCTTGATGCCGTCGATTACCGTCCGGGCGTTGGCCCCGAACCGGGCCACCACGATGCCGCCCACCACCTCGCCGGTGCCGTTGGCTTCGGTGAGGCCGCGACGCATTTCCGGACCGAGCCGCACCAAAGCCACATCCTTGAGCAGGACGGGGACGCCGTTCTTATCCGCGCCCACCACGATGTTTTCCACGTCCCGGATGCCCTTGATATAGCCAAGGCCCCGCACCATATACTCGGTTTCGGCATGTTCCACCACCCGGCCGCCAACGTCCTGATTGGACGACTGGATGGCCTGCTTCACCTTGGCAAGGGGAATGCCATAAGAGGCCAGGGTGTTGGGATTGACCACCACCTGGTACTGTTTGACAAAACCGCCCACCGAGGCCACTTCGGAAACCCCCGGCACTTTTTGCAACTGATAGCGCAGGTACCAGTCCTGGATGGAGCGCAACTGGGCCAGATCGTGCTGGCCGCTGGGGTCTTCCAGGGCGTACTCGTAAACCCAGCCCACCCCGGTGGCGTCGGGGCCCAGGGCCGGGGTGACGCCGGGCGGCAATTTTCCCGCGACATAATTGAGGTATTCCAGGACCCGGGAGCGGGCCCAGTAGATGTCGGTGCCGTCTTCGAAGATGATATAGACGAAGGAGGTCCCGAATTGGGAGAGCCCGCGCACCACCTTGGCCTTCGGCACCGCCAGCATGGCGGTGGCCAGCGGGTAGGTCACCTGGTCTTCCACGGTCTCCGGCGCCTGTCCCGGAAACTCGGTGTAGACAATGACCTGGACGTCGGAGAGGTCGGGAATGGCGTCCACCGGCAGATTATACGAGGCATAGATGGCAAAGAGGGTGACGATGACGCTGATCAGCACCACCAGAAAGCGATTATGGACGGCGTAGTCGATGAGGCGAGCTATCATGGGATTTCCTGGTGCCTGGTTCCCCGGTTAACGGTTAGGCCCCGGCGGCATGGGGGGCAGCGGCGCCGCGGGGGTGGCCGGAGCCTGGGGGGCCAACATCATCTGTCTCGCTTCCTGGAAGCGGGATTCGGAATCGAGCATAAACTGGGCCGAAGTGACCACCTCTTCGCCGCCCTGGAGACCGGACAGCACCTCCCGGTACTGGTTGCCGTCGCCATAGACCCCCAGCTTCACGTCCCGGGGTTCGAACTGCCCTTGGCCCAGGGCGATGAAGACGCGCTGCTTGAGGCCGGTGTCCAGAACTGCCTCGGAGGGCACAACCACCACTTTTTTAGTGACCGGCGACTTGATCTGCACCTGGGCGAACATCTCCGGTTTCAGCTCGAGCCGGGGGTTAGGGAACTTGAGGCGCACCCGCACCGTGCGGGTGGCGCCGTTCAGGAACGGGTAGATATAATCGATCTGGCCGGCAAAGGTCTCCCCCGCCAGGTAGGCCAGGCTCATCTCCACCTTCTGCCCCACCTTGATCCAGGGCAGCTCGTATTGGTAGATATCGGTATCCACCCAGATGGTGGAGAGGTCGGCCACTTCCAGCAGCGGCATGCCGGCCTGCACATAGGCGCCCTGGGTCACCAGGCGCTTGGTGACGACGCCTTGAACCGGCGAGGCCAGGACCAGATGCTTCTTCACCTGGCCGCTCTCCTCCAGGGACTCGATCTGGGCGGCGCTGATGTCGAAATACTCCAGGCGCCGCCTGGAGGCCTCCGCCAGCCGGCGCGCCCCCGCCGCCATTTCCGGGATGGGGCTCTTCCCCAGTTCCTTCAGATTGCGCCGCGCCAGCAGGTACTCCTCTTCGGCGGACACCAAATCGGGGCTGTAGATGCTGAGAAGGGCCTGGCCCCGGCGCACCGGGTCGCCGGTGGCGTTGACATAGAGGCGCTCCACCCAGCCGTTCACCTTGGTGTTGATCTGGGAGAGACTCCGTTCGTTAAAGGTCACTAGGCCCACCGTCCAGGTATCGTGGGCCAGGGGCCTCACCTCCACCTTGGCGGTGCGCACTCCCATGGATTGGATGGTGGCGGGGGAGACCGCGATGGCGCCGGGGGCGGCGGCGGCCCCGCCTTCCTCCTCATAAACCGGCACCAGGTCCATGCCGCAGGGGGCCTTTCCCGGCTTATCGCGGACGTAGGTCGGGTCCATGGGATCGACCCAGTATTTGATCTTACGCCCCTTCTGGGGGCCTGGGGCCAGAGCGGCTGCCTGGGGGCCGGCCGGGGCGGCCGGGGCTTCTTCATAGACCGGCACCAGGTCCATGCCCATAGAATCCTTGCCGGGCTTATCATGGATTTCGGCGGGGTTCATGGAAGATACCCAGTGCTTGATTTTCCGCGCCCCCGGGGCGGCGGCCACCGCCGGCCCGCCGCTCATCCCTGCCCCCGGGGGGGTGGGATAGACCGGCACCAGATCGTTCCCCTCCTGGTCCTGGCCCGGCGCCTCTTTAATATAATTGGGATTCTTGGGGGAGACCCAGCAGAGCGCCTTCTTCTGCGCCTGGCCCCCGGCCCAGGGCAGCACCCCGGAAAAATAAGCCAATCCCAGGGCCGCCAGAACCAGTATCCCCAGGCCCCACCAAACCTTGCCAACGCCTTTCCGGCTCATTTTTGGCCTCCGGCCGTCCGGGGGAGTTCAGCCCCCACCAGCCATTCTAATTCAGCCCAGTTATCTTCAAAATCGTTAAGATATTCCTGTAATTGCATCTCGGCGGTATATACCGCAATCTCGCTTTGATAGAGCTGGTTAAAGGGCAGGGCTCCCACCTGGTAGGCGGTCAGGGAGGCGGCGGCGGCCTGCCGGGCCTGGGGAATGATCCCCTGGTCAAACAGAGTGGTCTGCTTGTCCAGACGCTGGAGCTTGGCGACGCGGTCCTTGATAGCTGCCGCCAGTTGGTCCCAGGCGGATTGGTGCGCCTCTTTGGCCGCCTCCTCTTTGGCCTCCTCCTCCCGGATCTTAGGCTTGATCTTAGAGGCTTGCCAGATGGGCAGGTTGACCATGAACTGGCCGCCGAACATGTCGGACTGTTTCACCCCCGCCACGTCCTCCCGGAGGGCATAGTTGACCCCGACGGTAAAGTCGGGAAAATATTCCTTCTTGGCCAGGTCCACCGACTTTCCCTGTTGGGCGATCAAGGCTTTCAGGGCCTGGAGTTGAGGCCGGGCCTTGGCCTGGGCCAGCAACTCGTCTATCTTCAGGGTGAAGGGCCGGGGCTTCAAGGGCTGGGGCCGGGATATGGGGGTATGCGGCGGTTTAGAGCGCAAGGCGTTCAGATCCGCCAGAAAGGATTCCTGTTTCTGGGTCCATTGAAAGAGGCGGTCCAGGTAATTGCCCAGCTCCACTTGGGCCTGGAGGACGTCGGCCTGCTGGCCCTGACCCACGCTGTAGCGGGTCTCCGCCACCTTGGCCACCTCCTCCCAGGCCTGCCGGCTTTTCTGGGTCAGATCGAAATCGCGGTAGGCCAGGGATAGGGCCCAATAAGCCTGTAAAACCTTGGCGCGCACCTCGTTGACCTTGTCCCGATAGGAGTAATCGTCGGCGTGGGACTTCTCCGCCGCGACCTCGGAGCGCAGCCGCCGCTTCCCGGGAAACGGGAATTTCTGGGAGACCTCGAACATCTTTTGGGTCATGGGGTCCGTATGAAAACTCCAGGTGTCGGTGGGCAGGTTCGCGATATCGAAGCCGGCCTGCGGGTCGTCCAGGGCCCCGGCGGGGCGGATCGCCTCCTTGGAGGCCCGGGCCGAGGCGCGCATCTGCCTCACCTCGGGGTTGGCCTTGAGGGCCTCGTCGATGAGGCCCGCCAAATCAGGGGGCAGCGAGCCGTGGCCCTGGGCCAAGGATGGCGCCGGCAGGCTTAGAATCCCGGCCAGACACAGGACCCCCAGTATGACGCGGGAAGATCGCCGTGGGTATCTCATCTCTTTAATCTACCTTTTAACCGCCTGGATATCAGGGCCTAGATGGAAACCAGAGGCGCTGATGGTGCGCAGGGCGCACCCCAGAATAACTTAAAGCACCAGGAAACTCAAAATGTTAAAGAGCCAGGTTTGGGTCAGGACTAACTTAACTGGGGAGGATGAAGGATGCTGCTGGGGAAAGTTTTGATGGCCATAAACATGGTCAATACTAGGGGGGAACTATGCCAGGCGGGGGTCGCTAAGGCCGCGCCCGGCGAGCCTAAGGCCGATAGGCCGGAACCCAGGCGGTAAGCGCAGCCGCAATTCTGGCCGGCATTCCCGCAATGGCCGGGCATCCCGGCCATGTGGCCGCAAACGGGCACCAGGCCGGGGCCCAGGCCATGCTGGCAGCAACACGGTGAGCCGCCCGTCGCGGCCACATGGCCCCCGGGCAGAGAGAAAAAGAGGACCGTGCCGATGATTACGGCCACTGCCAGGCAGCGATGGGCGGCGCTCCTTTTCATACCTTTCAGGATATCAAGTGTTTAATAAATGGCAAGAATTTTTTCATTTTTGCTACGGGTCGCGTGAACTGCCAGTAGTGCGGTCCGCCAAGGTTTTTGCTAATCTGCCATGTATCAAGGCTGCCAAATCTCTATGTTTGATGAACTTATGGACTTCTCTCACTTATTCCCCTCTCCCCTCTCAAGGGGAGAGGGGGTCCTGCTTCAGCTTTCTTTCTTGGGCTTTTGCCTTTACCCTTTAGCTGACGGCTGGAAGCTGATAGCTGAAAACTGACTTTACAAGGTCAGAATCAACGGCAGGATCATGGGGCGGCGCTCCAGGAGCTTGAAGAAGAGTTTGCGCATGGCCTTACCGGCCTCGGTCTGGATCTCCAGCCAGTCCTGAGCAGGTTCGCTCAAGGCCCGGAGCACGATCTCCTGGAAGACCTGGCGGGCCTGCTCTAAGAGGGGCGCCTGCTCCCCCTCCAGGGTGAAGCCCCGGGTGATGAGCTCCGGTTCGGTGACGATGCGGCGCGCTCCCGGGTCCACCGCGATATAGGCGATCACCAGGCCGTCGGCGGCCAGGTGCCGCCGGTCCCTGAGGACGATGCGGCTAACGTCCCCCACTCCCTTGCCGTCCACGAAGACCCGGCCGGTGTCTACCCGGCCCAGGAGGCTCGCCCCCCGGGAATCGAAGCGCACCTGATCGCCGTTGCCGGCCAATAGCACCCGCTTCTCGGGAATCCCCACGGCGCGGGCCAGGTGGCCGTGCTTGACGAGGTGGCGCATCTCCCCGTGAATGGGGATGAAATAGCGGGGCCGGGTCAGATTCAGCAGCAATTTCAGCTCTTCCTGGGAGGCATGGCCCGAAACGTGGATGTCGGCCACCTCCTGGTAGACCACCTCTGCGCCCAGGCGATAGAGGTTGTTGATTACCGTGGTGATGGCCCGCTCGTTGCCCGGGATGAACTTGGAGGAGAGGATCACCAGGTCGCCCTGGCGAATATGGATCTGTTTGTGGGCCTCCAGGGCCATGCGGGCCAGGGCGCTCAGGGGCTCCCCCTGGCTGCCGGTGGTGATGACGATGGTCTTGGCTGGCGGCAGCCGCTCCAGGTCCCCCACGTTGATCTCCAGTTCCGGGGGCACCGCGAGGATGTCCAACTCCTTGGCCAGCCGGGAGTTGGTCACCATGGACTTGCCGTTGAACAGCACCTTGCGCCCGTACTTGGCGGCAATATCGACGATCTGCTGCATCCGGTGGATGTGTGAGGCGAAGACCGCCACGATCACCCGGCCCGGAGCTTCCCGCACCAGCCCCTCCAGGGTGATGCCGATCTGCCTCTCGGACATGGTGTAGCCGGGGCGCTCGGCGTTGGTGGAGTCGGAGAGCAGCGCCAGCATCCCCTGCTCGCCGTAATGGGCAAAGCGATTCAGGTCCATGGTGGCGCCGGCCACCGGGGTCTGGTCGATCTTGAAGTCGCCGGAATGGGCCAGATAGCCCTGCGGGGTCTGCACCACAAAACCCACCCCATCCACTATGGAGTGGCACACCCGGATGAATTCGAATTCGAAGGGTCCCAGGGTCAGGGATTCGGCCGGCCGGATCTCCCTCAAGTCGGTCTGCGCCAGCAGGCCGTGTTCCCTGAGTTTCTCCCGCAACAGGGCCAGGGTCAGGGGGGTTCCGTAAACGGGGATGGCGAATTCCTTGAGAAAGAAGGGGGCCGCGCCGATATGATCCTCATGGCCGTGGGTCAGGACCAAGGCCGTAAGCTTGTCCCGGCGCTCCCGCAGATAGGTGAAATCGGGGATGACTATGTCTATGCCCAGTATGGGGTCCTCGGGAAACATGAGGCCCGCGTCCACCACCACCAGGTGGCCGGCGGTCTCCAGGGCCATCATGTTGAGGCCGATCTCCCCCACCCCTCCCAGGAAGGTGAGATCCACCCAGTTATTCGGGGCGGCCAGGGGGGTCATGGGGGAAGTCCGGGTCATAGTTGGCGGCGATGGCCTGGAAGACCGCGTCCATCAGGTCTTCCTTGCGCCGGTAATCCTGGGGATGGATGGGCGGCGAAATTACTATCCGCACCGGTCCGGGCCGCATCCGCATGCTGTGCGGGACTTGAATGAAACGGGTGCCGCTGATGCTCACCGGCACGATGGGCTGCCCGGCCTTGGCGGCCATGATGAAGACCCCTTTCTTGAAGGGACTGAGTTCCGGGGTGGCCACCCGGGTGCCCTCGGGAAAGATGATCATCGAGGCCCCGGCCTTCACCCGGGCCGCGGCCCGGTCCAGGCTCTTGACGGCCTGTTTGATGTTGCTCCGGTCCAGGGGCACGGAGCCCATGCGCAGCAGGGCCTGGCCGAAGATGGGGATCTGAAAGAGGGATTGCTTGGCGACGAACATGAGGCGGCCCGGCAGGATGTCGATCAGGGCGAAGATATCAAAATTGGAGCGATGGTTGGCGGCAAAGACATAGGCCTGGTTCGGGGCCAGGTGTTCCAGACCCCGCACCTCCAAGGAGATACGGCCCAGCCGCAATAGGGTCCGGCCCCACCATTTGGCGGTGAATTGGATTAATCTGCCCTCCCGGTCGATGGGGGCCAACAACACCACCATCGAGCCGGCCATCAGGGTGATAACCCCCAACCAGAAATGAAACCACAGCCCCCAGGCCACGCGGTGTGCGTCCTCCTTGGTCAAGCTACCAGAATCTACCCGGAAAACCTGGGGGCGTCAAGCCGTTCTATGGCTTCCGGAGCGTCCGGCGGTGACCGTCCCAAGCCTGGGAGGGCCAGGATCACTCTATTTTCCGGAAGGCTGCTATAAATTACCCCGAGTTTAGTAGTGTCCGGCCAGGTTTATGCTAAAATGCAGGGGCAGGAACGGCAGGAGACTAAGGCCGGCAATCACTAAAACTCGCGTCAATTTACCGGAACCCGAAGACATTTTAACCCATGGCCATTCCCAAGATCATCTCCGCCGACTACCTCCTCAGCGTCCACCGGATCGAGCAGTTGCCCGCCGGGGAGCTCCCCGAAGTGGCCTTCCTGGGCCGCTCCAACGTGGGCAAATCCTCCCTGATCAACGTCCTGCTGGGGCGTAAAAAACTGGTGCGCACCAGCGCCCAGCCAGGCTGCACCCGGGCCCTCAACTTCTTTCTGGTGAATAGCCGCTGGCACTTCGTAGATCTGCCGGGGTTCGGCTATGCCGCGGTTGCCAAAGAACTCAAGGCCAAGTGGGGGCAACTGGTGCTGGACTATCTGGGCCGCCGCCAGGCCCTGGCCGCGGTAGTCTTCCTCCAGGACGGCCGCCGCCGCTTGGGGCCGGAGGAGCTGTTTCTCTGGGAGTACCTGCGGGAGCGGAAGAGGCTGGTGATTCCAGTGCTCACCAAGGCGGACAAGTTGAAGCAGGGGGAGCGCCGCCGGCAGTTGCAACATCTGGCCGAACACCTGGCCCCCTTGGGGGTGGGCCCCGGAGAATTCACCTGGTTCTCGGCCCTGAGCCGCGAGGGCCGGGAAGAGCTCTGGGCGCGGCTCCTTGGGCCTCTGGGCGGCTGACCCGGGTTCCGCAGCTTTTCTTAACAGGCGGCGGTGATCTTCTTGTGCTTATCACCTGTTAGCTTCTGCATAACAGCAACCAATAAGCCGGGTAGTGAAGTGCGGAGATATAGCAGAACTTGACACTTTTACCCGATTGAATACTATGCCGGATTTCTCCATGTTGGATAATCGGGGCGATCGCGAAGGGATAGCCTCATGACCCCAGGATCAGGGAAGCTATCTTCGGCTGAGCCACTATGTACAAAGAATAGGCGGTAGGACTGCCAACAGCCTGGAGATCAGTGGCAAGCACAGCGAGCAGAGCGAGTTTCCCTTTAGGCGCGGGTTAGCCGAAGATGTCTTTTTCGTAACTTCACAGGCAGGCCACCGTTCCAAAGGCTCGGGTCATGGCCTAAGTGTAGTACTGACGAAGTCCTTGACCGCTTTTCTGGCCTCGGTAGAGGCCTTTTCGTTATAAGCAAGCGTTCCCCCATATTCCACGCATGGATCGGCCCAGGTGAACTGTTGCTTTGTTTTGACATTGATGATCACGCCATCCTCTGCCTCTGCCAACTCGCATCGCCTGCGCGTCTGCGCCCTCTCAAGCCTTAGAGGTGCCTGAAACGCCCTTCCATCGAACAAGTGTCCTGCGCCAGGATATTCGGTCAACTGGACATTTTTGCCCTTCGCCTTCAGCCGCTCAACATAGGCACGACAAGGCGCAGCGGGTACGAAATCATCTCCGCTGCCATGAAAGATCCGGATCGGCTTGTCCGACACGTTCTCGTCGTCGCGGAATGCCGTGCCACACGGCGGGTAGAAGGCAATATAGGCTGCAAATTCCTGACCGGCCGGGCCGTGCATGCGCTGAAATCGCTTCAAGCTGGCGTAGAGCGCGGCTCGGCCACCAGACGAAAATCCCATGAGTGCAATCCGCGTGGCGTCGATCCTTGGGTGTTCCCCAAGGACATCGAGCGCGCGATAGGCGTCGACTATCACCGTGAGCAGCCCAAGTTGTGACTGATCATACAGGGTATTAACGATGCCGCGCCCGGTGAAGCTGTCGAGGACGAAGGTTGCCACGCCCGTTGTATTGAGATCCTGTTCCCAATCCGGGATATTACCTCCCACTCCGCCCGAGCCATGTAGTAGGACGACTGCCGGGAGGCGGTCATTTCCCGGGCGAGGCAGGCGAAGTTCGCCCGTAAGGGTGACCCGTTGGCCTTCCTTGTGACCGGTCAGGAATTCCTGATCTGTCAACGTCATTGACGAAAATGAGTGAATTTCCATACACGCACCTCCAGCTCTGCGCAATTGGCTGATAAAGCGGCTAACTAAGTGGGCGCCAGAGTCTCTTCTCACGCCCGAAGGTGGTATGTCCATGTTGCCTCGGCTTTTCCTCCATCACACCAATATCGGGCGATACTGGCCTGGAATTCATATGATTGAGCCCCTCTAATTCTGCAAACCATGCAAACCAAAGGACGAGTATGTTCAAAATCTTAAAAAAAAAGATATCACCTGAGTGAAACTCGTGCTATCTTGCATTCTGCAAGCTATTGGAATACAAAAAGGGGAACCTCTCCTGACCAAACAACATTTTGTCTAATATTGGCAAGTGATTTGCTTGAGGATTCTTGATGAAGAACGATGCCACGAAAAAAATCAGGGGCCTGGGCTATTTGGAAGGTGGCCTTTCCTTAGATCAGCAGGCGCCCCAAAAGGGCCCGCACGGTCTAAAAGATATGTTGGGATCCATCAATTTCATGAGGTTTGTCCTGGATAATGTCTATTCCGGCATCATCGTCTGCAATGAAAACAGTCAAATTATCTTCATGAACAAGGTTTATGGCGCGCTTCTCAAGATAGACCCGGAAGGGGCGGTTGGCAAGGATATCAAAGACTATTTTCCTGGCTCCCGGCTTTCTCATGTCATAGCAACGGGTATTCCGGAACTGGGCCAGCGCTGCTCTCTGAAAACCGCGGCTACGTCATGTTGTCTGGTAAATCGGATTCCTCTTGAACATAATGGCAAGATCGTGGGGGTCATTCTGCAGACGGTACTGCGCGACTATAAGGATTTTACCGATCTGGTGGGAAAGCTTAATATGTTGGAACGGAAAGTCAAACACCAGGAGAAGGCCCTGGAAACGATATTTTCCTCCAAATATACCTTTGATTCCATCATTGGTGAAGGCAAGACGATTAAGGCAGTAAAAGTTCTGGCGCAGAAGTATGCCCGGGCAGATTCCCCCATCTTGATTCTTGGTCCAACCGGGGCCGGCAAAGAGTTATTCGCGCATGCCCTGCATGACGCCAGCAACCGCAACTTGGGACCGTTTGTCTGCCTTAACTGTGCCGCGGTCCCCAAGGACTTGTTGGAATCGGAACTGTTCGGGTACGAAGAAGGGGCCTTCACCGGCGCCAAGAAAGGCGGCAAGCCCGGTCTCATCGAACTGGCCGATGGCGGCACCCTTTATCTGGATGAAATCAGTGAGCTGTCCCTGGCGGCCCAAGCCAAACTGCTACGCATCCTTGAGGATAAGGTGCTCACCAAGGTCGGCGGGATAAGATCCTCCGAGATTGACTTCCGGTTGATAGCGGCGACGAATCGTAATCTTCAAGAAATGATTCAGAGAGGGGAGTTCCGGCAAGATTTATTTTACCGACTCAACACCATGATCTTGGATATTCCCCCCCTGGCCCAAAGACCGGAAGATATTCCCCTCCTGGTTAGACACTTTTTAAAAGCCGCGGGGAGAGCCGGATGTCGCCTGCCCGAGGAGACACTGAAGGCTTTAGCTCATTACCAGTGGCCGGGGAATATCCGCGAGCTGAAAAATATTATCGAGAGAGCCCTGAGCCTGAGCGAAAAAAATGAATTGAAATTGGAACATCTGCCCATCGAAGTGCTTGAGCCTACTTTTAGAATAAATGTGTCTGATAATTCAGACAATTTATTGGCTCAAAAATTGGTTACCTTTGAAAAAAGTTTGTTGCTGAATGCCTTACAGACCGCCAGCGGTAATATGTCTAAGACTGCAAAATTACTTGGTATTTCAAGGGCCACCTTGTATGAGAAATTTCAGAAGTATGATTTAAGCTATTCTAAAAAGTAGGTTTGTGTCTGCTTTTTCTTACATGTCTGAAAAGTCGGACATTTTCTTAATCCAAAATCCTTCTTCTCCAATTCCGCCACTTCCTAGTTATTGTCAAAAATTAAAGATTTCCAGCAGTTGGCCTTCCTATCCTCATCCTTCTTGTGACGTAGTTATTGGCACAAAACCTGCATCTATAATTAATTTAGAAATCTTTGAACACGACCTGATCGTTGAGGTTTAACGTGGAGAACCGATGGGATCATATTCATCATTATTTTCCTAAAGAAAAGGACCATGAAATGGAGAAAGAATATCTCACTTTTTGTCATATATGTCCGGGCCATTGCAGTCGCAAAATGACCGTGGAAAACGGAAAAATCGTTAGCATCGATTTGGACAAGGAGAGTAGCCTTTCCACCCAGTTTTGCCCTTACACCAGGGGACGACAGGTAATGGAGGTTTGCGCCCATCCGGATCGCTTGAAATACCCCCAACGCAGGGTCGGGCCAAAAGGAAGTGGCCAATGGCAGCGAATCTCCTGGGATGAGGCCTTAGATGCCATCGTACAAAATCTCAAGGAAGTCAAAGAAAAGTATGGGCCGGAAAGAGTCGCCTTTCTCTTGGGAGAACCCAAAGGCATGGAATTCGCCTTTGCTCAACGATTTGCGACTGCCTTCGGGACACCTAATGTAGTTACCCCTGGCGCCTATTGCGGCGTGCCTCGAGGGGCGGGCAATTCTTACACCTGCGGGCGCGTCATCGCAGCTGATGAAAAGAATAGAGATTCCGCCTTGGTGGTGGTGTGGGGCTGTAATTTTATTCATACGAGTGGAGCTATGACCAGGGAGACTTTTAACGCTCTTATGAAGAATGGCTCCAAGCTGGTAGTGGTAGATCCCAAGAAAATAGACATTGCCAAAAGAGCAGATCTCTGGATCGCCCCCAGGCCACAAAGCGATGGCGCATTAGCAATGGGGTTGCTCAAAGTCCTGATTGAAGAAGGCCTTTACGACCATGATTTCGTATCCAAATGGACAGTTGGCTTCAGCGAGCTGAGAGAGCATGTAAAGACTTTTTCTCTTGAGGATATAGAGCGACTTACATGGGTCCCTAAGGAGAAAATCGCAGAGTTGGCAAGAATGTACGGCTCGCTTAAACCATCGCGCACCATTCCCGGAAATGGGCTGGAAAGGAGCATGAATGCTTTTCAAGCCATCCGCGCCATTACTATTATATCCGCTATTACCGGCAATCTCAACGTTCCCGGGGGCGATATATTCTTGATTCCGGCGCCCTTCACCAGGGGAGGCAACTTCTATCTGATGAAGATTAGAAACATAGATAATATGATCGGCCACGAATTTCCAATCGCGAGGCACTCTGCTTATGTCCCTCCGCAGTCCATAGTAAGTTCTATTTTGGAAGAAAAACCATACCCGATCAAGGCAGCACTGTGCATTCTTTCTGATCCGCTTATGAGCTATCCTGATACCCAAAAAACTTTTGAAGCCCTTAAGAAACTCGATTTTCTGGTGGTGTCTGAGATCTTTATGACGCCAACCGCTGCTGTTGCAGATATCGTTTTGCCAGCGGCTTGGGGTGTGGAGCACGATACCGTAGGATATTGGCCAGGCCGGCATGAAGAAATTCGGGCCTATCCTAAGATTATAGAGCCACCGGGAGAAGCCTGGTCTGACGCAAAATGGATGAATGAAGTCGCCAACAGACTGGGGTTGGATCATTTTTGGGTCGACGAAAAGGAAGCTCTAGATGTCATGCTTAAGCCGAGCGGGCTCACTTGGGAGGAATTCAAAGAGAAGAGGGTTCTTAAGCCGAGGCATGACCCCGGAAACCCGGAAGACGGCATATTCAAAACCAGCTCAGGTAAGGTAGAGATATATTCCGAGCGTCTTAAGAAAATGGGTATAAGCCCAATGCCTTCTTTTGAAGAATTATCAAAGTTTGCTGCTGAGCCCTCTGAACGATATCCCCTTTTATTGTTTAATGCTAAAGAAAAGATGTACATGCTGACTGGTTTTAAGCAAGTGCCACGCGCTCGTACACAAAAACCGGAACCCGTTGTGGAGCTGAACCCTGAGACTGCAGAAAAGGCAGGGATTAAAGAAGGTGATTGGGTTTATATCGAATCGAACAAAGGGAGGATAATTCAAAAGTTAACCCTGGATCCTGAACTCGATCCCAAGCTGGCATATGCCTCTTTCGGCTGGTGGTTTCCTGAAGATCCTGACGATCACTACCAATTCAGAAAATCCAACATAAATGTTCTTATCGGCAATGACCCACCATATGAACCGGCCACCGGGGCAGCAGAACTAGGAGGTATTCCCTGCCGGGTATATAAGGCTGAATAGTTGTGGCTTTTGACAAGATGAATAGGTTCTCGTCTGGAGAGTATATGGGAAGAATACCAAGTGAGTTTATTCCATCGCGGATAGATGTAGCCCAGCGAATTTACCTTCTCCCCGAGCTTCATTATCCGGAGAAACTGAACATAGTGAGGGATTTTTATGAAAGGGTCAACAAAGACAAGATCATAATCTATCATAAAGAAGAGCGGATAAAATTGTCCGAGATGCGTCGCAGCATTAATAAGCTCGCTAACGGACTGAAGAGCCTTGGGGCAGAGCCGAATGATAGGATATTGGTCAGAGGGCCCAATTGCCCGCATTTTATGTACGCGCAGTACGCCTGTTGGGCTATGGGGGCAATTCCGGTACCGGTTTCGTCCCTGCTCAGGTCGGATGAGCTGGCTTATAGGGCCAATGACTTGGAAGCCAGGTTTTTCATTGTAGGCTCAGATGCATGGTTAGATATGGATAAAGCTCCCGGGAAATTTCATACGATTGAAAAAATAATTGTATTTGGCGAAAGAAAACAAGGGTATTTGTTTTATGATGATCTTATTGAAGACCAGTCGGAGGAGGACAGTATAGAAAAGACTTCAAGGCATGACATCGGAAGGATTCTCTACAGTTCAGGAACAACCGGGATGTCTAAAGGAATTATCAATCGTATCGATGACCTCTGTAGCATGGCCGAAGGCCCCCATAAGTATGCACTGTCACTCGCTGAAAACGACGTGGTAGGCGGGTGGGCCGTTTTTACCTTCGCGCTGGGTGCGACAAGTCTGTTGTTACCAGCCCGTATTGGTTGTGCAATTTCTATAGTTAATAATCCTACACCCGAAGAGATGTTTGAAACGATAGCAGAGCACAAGATTACTGTACTCCGATGTGCTCCCACTTTTTACAGGATGATGCTTGAAGTTGAAGATGCTGAGAGTCGATACGACCTGAGTTCCCTTAGGCTATGCGGGAGCGCCGGCGAACCGCTGTCGGGTACTACCAGACTTACGTGGAGGAAGCGTTTCGGGGTTGACCTGATAGATTGGTTGGGATCAGGCGAGATGGGATGCGTAATAGCGCAAGTGCCGGGCGCCCCTGAAGAAAAATTTTCTGCTACAGGGAAACTGCTGCCTGGAATAAGAGCGAGGATTGTCAACGAAAAGTTTCATGACGTCCACAATGGCGAGAGTGGCGAGTTGCTTATCCAGGGCCCGGTAGCCCAAGAATATTGGAGAAAGCCCGAAGTCCAGAAAAAGGCGGCGTATAAAGGCTGGAATAGGCTGGGCCTGATATACCAAAAAGATGGAGATGGCTATTATTGGTATAAAGGGCGTTCTGATGACATGATTGTAACATCCGGATATAAAATCCCTGGGGGAGAGGTCGAAGCTGTGCTCTTGACTCATGAGGCTGTCTCAGAAGCAGCAGTTGTCCCGTCTCCCGACCCAATAAGAGGCTATGTTATAAAGGCATTCATTGTCCTTAAAAAGGGATACGAGCCTTCCGAGGCACTAAAAAAGGAATTACAGGACTATGTAAAAGCCAATCTGGAGCCATACAAATATCCAAGGAAGATAGATTTCGTGGCTAGTTTCAGGCTGCCCAGGACGATAACCGGTAAAATCCAGCGCAACATGCTTAGAGATATCGAAGAACAGGGACTGCCGTTAGGTTTCAGTGACAATTGTTAGCTAACCAAGGTTTGATTATCCTTAAGGTCCGCGATGATCATTTTATAAAGAAGCTTAGGTAGAAACTTTAAACAACCTGGAGGTCAAGAAAAACATGTCAGAGACATCTACGAGCAAGCAACTTCCGGAAATAGAAGGCCTGTTTGAATGGCCGACTGATCATCCGCATTTAATCGGCGGTGCCTGCACAACCTGCGGAGCCCGCTTTTTTCCAAAGTTCTATGAAGTGCATAAACCGGATTGCAATGAAGGGCGCGTGGACCCCATTCACCTCAGCCGTGCCGGGAAACTGATGAGTTATACTATTTGTCATTATCCCCCGCCGCCGCCCTGTGTTGCGGCCCCGCCCTATGCCATTGGCCTGGTTGAGTTCCCGGAAGGCCTGCAGGTCGCAGGAATGATCACAGATTGTAAATTTGAGGAACTCACCCTCGGGACAAGGATGGAGGTTATATACGAAGAGCTTTTCCAGGATAAAGAGGGAACAATACGCCTGACCTGGAAATATCGCCCCATTGATTAGCGTGGTTCCTAAAATAATAAGTAACAAGGAGAAGAAAGATGCGAGATGTCGCGGTAATTGGTATTGGCATGCATCCCTGGGGCAAGTTCCCTAAGAAAACTTTTACAGAGTTGGCTGCAGTGGCCATAAGGAATGCCCTAAAGGACGCTGGTCTGGAGTGGAAGGATATACAGTCTGGTGTATGCGGTCTTTGGCAATGGGGAGGGAGCGAAGGCATAACACCCGGAGCACGGCTGGCAGAGACGCTCGGAGCCCGCGGCATGCCATTCACTAACGTGGCACAAGCGTGCGCTACAGGAACGGTCGCATTTAGAGAGGCCTATTTTCAGGTTGCATCTGGCGCCTATGATATCGTAATTGCTGTAGGCTGTGATATTTCACCGCCAGGCTTTTTTTCAACTCCGGGCAAAGAGGATCCAACGCGCTATAACATGATTGATACGGATTATGTGCGTTGGCGGATGATAGGACTCGTGAATCCCGCCTGTTGGGCTTTAGATTGCAGAAAGCGTATGGAGAAATACGGGACCACCGAGTCGACCCTGGCTAAGGCGAAGGTGGCTGCCAGTAAGCATGGTTCGTTAAATCCTAATGCTCTTTACAAAAAAGTATTTACGATTGAGCAAGTCTTCAATTCACCGATGGTCTGTGATCCGCTTCGCTTATTCATGATCTGTCCGACCTGTGATGGGGCTGCCGCCGCCATCTTGTGCAATCTCGATAATGCGAGGAAATACACATCAAAACCAATAAAGGTAGCAGCAGTTTCCCTGGGAACGCCAATTTACGGGGACACTACTTTACGTTTGGGATTGGCTTCTGCATTAGCCAAACCAGAAGGGCCGCGTCTTAGTGAGAGTGTTTCATCATCCAGACAAGCATATGAGATGTCGGGAGTAGGCCCCAAGGATATAGATTTTCTCGAATTGCCGGATAATAGTTCGTGGCATTATTTGGAATACTTGGAAGCATTGGGTTTTTGTGAACCTGGTGAAGCTGATCGTCTGTTGGAAGATGGCGAAACGCTTATCGGAGGTAAGATTCCAGTATGTCCAAGTGGTGGACTTTCATCCTTCGGTGAAGCGGTCTCGGCACATGGCCTGCTTCAGATTTATGAGCTTGTAACACAGCTCCGCGGTGAAGCAGGGGATAGACAGGTGAATGGTGCCAGGGTGGGCATGGCTCAAACTTACGGCGCCAAGGGAAACAGCGCCTCTGTGATCATGAAGCGTTGAGACCGGCGGGCCAAACTGCACAGCGAAAAGGCAATTTCCAAACGGAAGGGAGGTTGAGCTTTAAAATTTTCCTGGTTCCAGCATAAGGAGTGAGATAGGCATGGGCGCAGATAACGAATCCTTATCGGGGCACTCGCTGGCTGAGGAAAGAAATTTGCTGGCTCGTCTCGATCGTGCGCGTATGACGAGAACAATTTTGGTAATCGTCGCTATGTTGATGCTGACCGGGATCCTTGAAGGATTTGATGTTGGCATTATTGCTCCTGTCATTTTGATCCTTAAGACTTTGTGGCATCCCTCTGCCAGGGAAGTCGGCATTTTGGGAAGCACCGGCACCTTCGGCGTCGTCCTCGGCGTCCTGCCGGGTGGTTGGTTAGCGGACCTTTATGGACGTAAGAAAATTATGCTGTTAGGAATCGTAATTTTCTCTCTGTTCACCCTGGTCTCAGCGGCGGCACAGAATGCTTACCAAATCGCGGCCTTTCGCTTCATTGCGGGTCTGGGTTCGGGTGTGGTTTATCCAATGCCTTACCTTTTTGTTGCAGAGTTTGTGAACAAGAAGCGCCGCGGACAGGTGGCCGGCTATACAAGCTGCCTGTTCTTCGGCTACCTGCTCGAGTCTTTCGTAGGTTTCTGGGTTATCAACACCGTCGCCCCTGGACTTGGCTGGCGGCTTTTGTTCGTGGTGGGTGGCGCAGCCATATTGTTCGTCCCGATCCTTTGGAAATGGCTGCCGGAATCCCCCCGATTTCTTTTGAAAAAAGGCCGAGTTGCTGAGGTGCGCGCCTTCGTGGAACGCCTCGAAGATGAAGCGGGCCTGTCTCATGACATCAAGATTATAGACGAGCCTGCCCTCAGTGTTCAGGGACAGCCCACAGAACGCCGCATGGGACTGCGTGCTCTGTTGCAGCCTCCCTATCTTAAACGTTGTTTTGTTTCTTATTGCGCCTTGGGTGCGCCGTTTGTGTGTTTCTATATATCGATGATTTACGGGCCCATGATCTTCAATACCATGGGCGTCAGTAAGGTCGACGCGATGCTCTATACTGCGGTTTTAAATGTCATCGCCTTTATAGGTAATATCACCCAGGCTCAGCTTGGCGACCGGATGGGGCGCCGCCCCGCCATGGTGATCTGGATGCTTCTGGGAGTGGTGGCGCTAGTCATCCTGGGGCAGCATCTGCATCTGCCCGTTGCGGTCCTGATTTTAGCGGCAGTCGTACTGTGGTTCTTCGGGGTGTCAGGCTTTTCGGTACCAAAGATATACGTGACAGAACAATTTCCCACCGCGCTGCGCGGCACCGGCACGGCACTGGGGGATCTCACCACCCGGTTTTTGATCGGAGTAGTGCTCGTCTATTATATCCCCACTATGATGGCGGCCTTCGGGCTGACCACGCTCACCATGATTATGGGAATTTTGGTCGTCCTGCTATTATTGCCCTTAATGTTTTGGGGGATTGAGACCGCAGGCCGGAGCGTTGAAGAGACGGCCTCAGATCGCGTCTCTTCTGCTTGAACTCTCAGAGGAAAGCGGGTCGAATTTTCTCTTTACTTAAATGGCATATTTTTTTTCGTGTCAATCCTGGAGATAGGAATGACTTTCGACCAGAGATTCCATAAGGTAGCCAAATTGATTTCGGCACTACGGACGAGCAGTCTTTCCTGAAAACTCTCGGTGTGATCGCGACTATCTTGCCAAATCCGACACTTATCCCCAAAGCGTCAAGAGTAGCAGGTATGATATGCTTATCAGCATCCTTTTACCAGCCCCTAGATCTAGCGGAATTCCCCTGCCACTGCCGCCTGGCACAGAGAGGGGCGCTAGCCATCCCAGCCTTACGGTCTAAATTTATTCCTCCCCCCCCGAGGGGGTTGGAGTGAAATAGCCTGTAAATTGTATGAGATGCGTAGGCGCGACAGGCTTGATTCATCCTCCTCTGGGAATGAAGCCGGGAATACCGGTCTGGGTGACGGGGTTAAATCTATACTCTGTCTTGATACCCTCACTTATTTCTTTCATGGCGGCTTCCGGGAGGGTGGCAACCTCGAAGTTTTCTCTAATGCGGCTCGGGGTCTTCGAGGTGGTCAGGAGGGCTGTACCCCGCTGGAGAGCCCAGGCGAGCAAAACCTGGGCCGGGGTTTGGTTGACCCGCTTGGCGATGTTAGTGATCACCGGGTCTTCCAGCAATTTTGGTTCGATGGCATGGCCCAAAGGCGCAAAAGCCTGCATCACGATGCCCTGCCGCTTGCAAAAATCCAGCATTTCCCGCTGCGGCAGGTACGGATGGGATTCCACCTGCACCACTGCTGGTTTTACCCTGGCGGCTGCGAAAATCTCCTGGAGCTGCGCCAGGCTGATGTCCGACAGGCCGATGGCCTTGCACCTACCCGTCTCGACCAGACTCTCCATGGCTTTCCAGGTATCCAGCAAGGTTACGGCCTCATCATAAATAACCTTGCCGCTTCCATCCCTGGGATCCTGCTCGTCTCCGGGTTTGAAGGCAAATGGAGTATGCACGGAATATAGGTCGGCAGATTCGATCTGGAGTCTCCTGAGACTCGCTTCGCAGGCGGGTCGGACCCGTTCCGCCCTGTGATTGTTGTTCCAGAGCTTCGTGCCGATGAACACCTCCGCACGGCTGACTTTGCCGGATTGGAACATCTGCTGCAATGCCTCGCCCACCGGGGTTTCATTACGATAACGTTCGGCACAGTCGAATTGACGAAATCCCACTTCTAGGGCGGCTAGAACGGCATTTTTAGTGTCAGTGGGATCAGGAATGAGTGTGCCAAAACCAAGGGCAGGAAAGGCAAGGCCGTTATTAAGCACTAGCTTTGTAAAGCGAAGGTTGTCTGAGATTTCCATGGGATCCCTCCAAGTCATTAATTTGCAAGTAAAATATCACTTACATCTGACGCTTACCGAGGCTCCAAAAGCTTGGGTCCCCAAGTTAGTTGGCCTGGCTTTTATTAGATAAAGGATCGTGTAAAAAAGCGACCCGACCCCAATTTCGCGCCTGCGAGGCCTCCCCCAGAAGGAGATAGAGAGCTGTGCGAAGACGGCGGCCTGGTAATGAGGCCGGACCCTTCTGGGGTTCACTGGGCCGGCTGATAGATCTCGTCGGCGGCTACTGAGGCGACGCCGAGTTCGGCGGCGACCGCGTCGATCGCCTGCCGCGCGATGTTGAGGTCCACTTGGCCGTCGGGGGTGAAGTACGGGCCGACGTAGCGCTCATAGTACCGCTGCGCTTCATCAGGCGTCAGCCGGTTGAGAAACGAGGCGACGTAGTCGACGGCCAGGCGGGGCTGTGCGGCGAGCGTCCGGAGGGCCTGCTGGTTGGCCCGCACCAGCGCCTGCAACGCCGGGCTGTCCAGCGGGATATGGACGGGGTCCACGGCGACGCCCACAGTAGGGATCTGGAAGTGATCGCCGACCCAGGCCAGCAGCCGGAACCCCTCCTCCGCGGCGACCTGTTCGGGTGAGAGTGTGCTGCCTACGTAGGCGGCGTCGATGGAGCCGTCCCGCAGGCGTCGCAGATCCATCTGATAGTCACCCGGAGCCCGCACCACACATTCCAGGTCACGATCGGGGTCCAGGCCGTGCTTGCGCAGGACGATCCGCGCGAAACAGCCGGGGGCTGTGTGGGCGGCGTGGACCGCCAGGCGGCGCCCGCGCAGCTCCGCCATGGATGTCACCTCGGCGCCGCCGAGAAACCAGAACAGCGGACGATGGGTGTTGACGCTGAGCACTTTCCAGCCGATGCCGTCGGTCAGCCGCGACAACAGGGCCCGGCCCAGACCGATCGTCGCGCCTTGGCGCAGACGCTCCGTTTTCCAGCTAATCCCGTCGCGGATGGCGACGTGGACGCCCTCATCCGTGTAATAGCCCTCCTGGTCGGCAACATAGGCGACCAGTTCCTCGTGGATGCCACGCCCGGCATAGGCCAAGTCGATGGTGTTCATGGTGAGACGGCCCTCCTTTTTATCTTCCGATGCGTCTGGTGCGTCGCAGTCCCATTCAATCCATCTCAACCCCGCCGTTGACCGGGATGCAGTGGCCGGTGGTGAAGCCGGAATCTTCGCTGGCGAAGAACGCCACCGTCCTGGCCACGTCGTCGGGCCGGACGAGCCGCCCCATCGGCGTGGCCGCAGCGAGCTCATGCATCTTCTCCGGCGTCAACTGCCCGGCCATCGTCGTTCCCTCCACTGTTGCTGGTGCGACGAGGTTCGCAGTGATCCCGTGCGGCGCCAGCTCGAGCGCGATGAACCGGACAAACTGGTCCAACGCCGCCTTGGCGGTGCCCAGCAAGATCATCCCGTGGCGCGGATGGCGGGACAACACCGTGCTGAGATAGACCAACCGACCGTAGCCGCGGGAAATCATCCCCGGCACGAGGGCTTTCGTCAACAGGAACGCGGCCCGCAGCTCTCCGTCCAGCTTGCCGCCTAGCTGTTCCCAGGTCAGCTCGGCGAACGAGGTGATGGCATAAGGTATCAAGGCGTTGTGCACGAGCACGTCCACGCCGCCCCACCGCTGCTCGATTTTGCCCACCAGGCCGGCGACATCATCGGCTGCGGTGACATCGGCCTGAATCGCCACGGCCTCGCCACCCGCCGCGCTGATGGCCGCCACCACCCCTTCTGCTTCCGGGGCACTGGCGTGATAATTGACGACCACCCGAAACCCCCGCGCCGCCAGGACTGATGAGGTGGCCGCCCCGATTCCCCGCGAGCCGCCGGTGACTAAAGCAACCCTACCCGTAAGTGGCTTCTCCATGAGAATATCTCCTTAATGAGAATTGTAGCGAACGCGCCTGGTGCCGATTCTGGATGTTGAGATCAGGTGATTTGAAAGCCCTGATTCCCCAGGTCTGCTGGCCCGGTGCGGGGATCTGAGGGGAATGGCTCGCGGGGCCTAGGAGGAAAAAGGCATTGGAGATGATTATAAAATAGGTCCTAAGATCACTGTGTCAAGAGAACTGCAATGATGGGAAAGGTAGGGAGATCAGAATTCCTGGGAGCCCTGGGATGATAACAACTATCTTGCCAAATCCGACACTTATCCCCACAGAGTCAAGAGTAGCAGGTATGATATGCTTATCAGCAGCCTCTTGCCAGCCCCTAGATCTACCGAAATTCCCCTGCCACTGCCGCCTGGCACACAGAGGGGCGCTAGCCATCCCAGCCTTATGGTCTAAATTTATTCCTCTCCCCCCAGAGGGGGTTAGAGGGAAATAGCCTGTAAATTCTAAGAGATGCGCATGGGCGACAGTGGCGCAGGCTTCCAGCCGGTGAATGGGTCGGGCCAAATCCACCTTAGAGGATGATATCCTCCAGCCGCCGCTTGGGCACGTAATGGATCCCCGCGGCGTCCCGCCAGTACTTGATGCTGCCGCCCGGGGGCGCCTCTTCCAGGACCACGGTCTCTTTGGGCCGGCCCAGGGCGATCACCAGAAGAATCTCCAGATTATCCGGAATCTTGAACATTTGGCGCAGGCGATCCCGCTGAATCGAGCCCAGCATGCAGCCCCCCAGCTCCTGGGCCCGGGCCCCCAGGAGGATGGACTGGGCCGCGATGCCGTGGTCGCAGCCGAAGTTTTTGGAGATCTCCGTATCCCCCAGGATGACGATATAGGCGGCCGGCCGCTCTCCCTCCGCAGGCCCCGGCCAGTCCTTCAGGTAGCCGGCCCAGGCCAGGCAGGAGAAGATCTCCCCATTCCTGGCGGGCTCAGAGGAGAGGAGATATTTCAGGGGCTGGAGGTTGGCCGCGGAGGCGGACAACCGGGCCAGGTCCACCAGCCCCTTCAAGGTCTCCAGGGACACCGGGACCTCCTGGTGGAAACGGCGATAGCTGCGATTTCCCTTGATAAGTTCCTTTATCATGGCACACCTCCAGAGAATGATTGGCTACAATTCATGGCAGCCGACTTTCCCCGCCACCCGGGCGGACCAGCATCATCAGGGCGACCGGCGGGGCGCCGGGCCCCCTATAGTGGTCCCTCGCCGGGCTGGCAGGTTGGCATTCACATCTAGGGCCCGGCATCCTGGCGCGGCGCCAACCTGAAGACCCCCTCCGGGGTGAGGATGGCGTCCACCCCCTCGCCCTTCAGGAATTCGGTTGCGGGCCGGCCCAGGAGCAATTCCGCGGCCGCGGGGGTCAGTTCCCATTCGTCGATGAGCATCCGGCGCAAATAATGGTCAAAGTGCAGGGCCTCGAACAGGGCCTCGCTGGCCTCTTCGCGGCCGGCGACCAGTTCCGCCAGGTCTTGGGCCACCCGGCTATAGTCGCAGCGCTCCTGATGTTCCCGGATCAGTTCCCAGATATCCGGCACCCCGGCGAACAGGTGCTGCCGCATGAGCAACTGGTCCTCTTCCGGGGGCGGGGGCGGCTCCCCCCAACAGATTTGCCGGCGGCACTGCTCCGGGCGGTTCTCATAGATGCGGCAGGAATTGCTGGCCGCCTGGAAAAGGTAACATTGCCGGCTGCCTGGCAGCTCCCGGAGTTTCAGACGCTCCCCCTGCAGAGGCTCCACCCGGCCGTCGCGGCTGCTCACCCGCTCCCCGGGGCGCAGGGTGTAGACGTCGTTCCAGGTAAGGATCTCTTGCTGGAACAGGGGCAGGTCCTGGAGGAGAAGGGTAGGGCTGCCTAACTGGCAGCACTCGCCGCAGCGGCTGCAGCGGTCGCGTTCGGCCTCATATTTCTCCTGGGCCGCGGTCATTAGGCGGCGCCAGGCCGCCCCCCGGGCTGGCAAGGGCAATATGTTCCAATTCTCGAAGACCCCTTGGAAACCGGCGGCTTTCTCTATCTGGCGGCGCAGGGTCCGGAAACGGCCGCTGTCGGCGGAGACTTGCAGGGTCGCCGCCAGGTACTCTTCCCAAATGGAGGCCATCACCTCCCGGGAGCCCTTGGCCAGGGCCTCGCCCGGGTCCTGGTGCACCTTTCCGAAAAATCGTTTAGGCGTCATGTATATTCCTGGGATTTTTTTTTGTTTGCCCCGATTTTATCATGTTATCGTCCCACGTCCTTGTAGAAACTCAATCTGTCTCTACTTAAAAGGACTTTGAAACATTTTCCTTTATCTGCCCCGGAAACCGAAACCCGAAAACCGCCTTGTACCACCCCAGCCAGTGATTCACCCCGGTTCGCAGGTTCCCAGGCGCCACTGTTGTATTCGTCCTTGCGGGTCCAGGTGCATTTCCAGGGCAAAGGGGAAGACCCTCCCCGGCACGGAGAAGCGCAAGTCCAACCACTGCAGCGCCAGCCCGTCTTCCAGGACTTGTACCCGGCGCAATAGTGGGAAGCGGGCAAATTTTAAGTAGCGGTCCCGGATTTCCCGGGCTTCCGGGCCGAGGTCAATCTCCGGCATGGGCAGCCCGCTGAAAACCTGGAGGCGCAGGTCCCCGGGTCCCGGGTAAACCTCAGCCGGCGCCCGGCAGTTGAGCGCCAGGCGGGTCGCCGCCGGCGGCGCCGGGGCGCGCCAGAACCCCAAGGGGGCCAGGAACGGCAACTGCACCAGGGCCTGCGTCACTTCCCGGCCATCGCTGGCCAGGAGCAGCCAGCGGCGGCAGGAAAAGGGTTGGGGCAGCGCCGCCACCCTCAGGCCCCCGGCTGCCCGCGACCCCGCCTTCCCGGGAGGAGATGGGGCTGAGAGCGGCCCCGGATTGGCGGCTGACGGCTGAAACACCTGCCGGGCCAGGGCCAGGGCTTGGCGGTGATAACAGCCGCACAGGAGTAGATAGGCGCCGGCTGCCGCCAGCAAGGCGAGCCCGGCCCGGTGGCCCCAACCGGGGACGGGCGCGGCCACGGCCCCGGCCACGAGCAGTGTGGTGAGGTAAGGGTCGATAATGAAGAGCCAGTCCAGGGCGAAGCGCTTCCGGGAGAAGGGGAACAGTAGTTGGGTGCCGTAGGGGGTGGCCAGATCCAATACCAGAAGATGGCTCGCCAGCACTGCCAGTCCCAGGAAGAAGATCGGTAGGAACCACTGGGGGCCGCCCAAGACCCTGACCACCCCGGCTGCCAACAGGGCCAATAACGGCAGGGCCGTCAGGGAATGGGAAAAGGCCCGGTGGTGGCGGATAAAGGCCAGCCGATCCGAAAATATTAAGAAATAGTCGCAATCCGGCAGCAGGGTGAAGGAGATGCCGGCCACGGCGCTCCAAACCGGGGAAGGACTGGGAAGCAGTTGCGACAGCAGCGCCCCCATGGCCACGTGGGTCACTGGATCCATGGCCGTCTGCCGCTCCGGGAGCCGTAGAGGGGGAAATGGCGCAACCGGTCCTCACTCAGGGCCATCAGGTCGGGACTTTAGGATGACCCCGGGATGGTTATTTATGAGCAAATATTTTAACACTGGGGCCTTCATAAGGTGGGAACTGCCCGCCAGAATGTCAACTTCAGGAGCGGAGGTTGTAGGGTGGGCAGCGCCCGCCGGTGAACTAGGGGACGGTAGAGAGGGGCCGGGTGGCCGGGAAGTCAATTTTAGCCGCGGCGCGGCCTGATGAGCATGGCGCCTTTGGCGAGTCGTCAGGTGGCCGCGGCCCGGCAGGTTGCCCGGGGCCCGCGCCAGTGCCCGCCTAAGGTCTTGACAAAAGCCCGGGGGCAAGGTAAACAAATCAGTGGTCGGCGGGGTAGCTCAGTCGGTAGAGCAGGGGACTGAAAATCCCCGTGTCGGCAGTTCGATTCTGTCCCCCGCCACCAGTGATTTCAAGGGTTTAGCTAAGTCGGCTGGCCCTTTTTTTTCGAGTTGTTAACGCCATGACTAACATTTGCAATTTGGCCGTCCAGCCACTCGGTATATCTGGTCATGGCGCGATGCAGATCGTCCTCAGAGGGGACCAGGTAGTGAATGTCCATCCCCTGCAAGCTGTGGCCTAAGATCGTATCCCGATAGACCTTATCCACTCCGGCGCTCAGCATATTGGTTTTGACGGTGCGCCTAATGTCGTGAAAGGTGATCCCGTCCGTTTCATTGTGGCCCTGGGGGATTCCGGCCCTTAAGCAAGCTGTGATGAAAGATTTCTTGAAGCTGCCATTATCCCCGATGGAGTTTCCCTTATAGGTGAATACAAAGTCATGGTGGAGGGCCTGGGGAATGCTGGCCAGGACTGCCTTAACGTGGTGATTCATCGGGATCACCTTGGCCCGGCTCTCTTTGGTCACGCCGGCCGGCAACCGGATAACCCCATGCTCCCGGTCGATATGTGACCATCTCAAGGCTCGAAGCTCGCCCGCTCTCATCCCGGTATTGAAAGCCGTGGTGATGATCCCCTTGAGGTGGGGCGCCGCCACTTCCACGAGCCGGAGAAATTCATCTGGGGACAAGGTGCGCTTCCTGGCATTGTCACCCCGCCTTAGCTTTCTCTTAACGCGTCGGAATGCCTTGACCGTCCTACCGTCCACCAGGTCATTATCAAAGGCTTTCGTGATCATGGTTTTTGTAATGCTGATTTCCATATCTATGGTAGCCGCGGCCCGGCCTTCCCCTTCCCGTGTCTCCTGGTAATCTTCCAGGTCTTGCAGTTTGATGCTGCTTACGATTCGGTTGCCAAAGACTTCGTTGAAGTTGCTGAGGATTGCCTGAATCCTCCGATTGGAAGCCAGTTTTTTGACGGTTTTCAGCTCAAGATACCATTCTGAAAGCTCAATGAAGGTCATGCGCTCCGCGGGGACCTTCTCCAGGATGGTGGGGTTTTCTTTCTTTTGGGCTTTGCGTTTTCCCTCCGCGGCCCTGACTTCTTCAATTCCAGCGGGGCTGCCATCTGGAAGGCTCACAAATTCCCAGCGTTGCTTTCCGCTCGGGACCCTGTAATGAATCCAATACCGGACCTTGCCGGCCCGTTTCGGCTTATCCAGATCGCTTTCGCAGCCGACACAATTCTTGTTCTTGACCGCCTGTTTCCGGTGACACCGTGGACACTCAGCTAAGATCGCCATGACCAACCTCCTTTTGCATTGCTTCCATTTTCATCTGGTATTCCAAAGCCACCAGCGCCAGGGAAAGAAGAGAAGGTATGGAGCGGGTCCCAGTTTCCCACCGGGCCACAGTGAGCCTGATAACTCCCAGACGCCGGGCTAACTCCTCTTGAGTAAGCCCCTTCTTGCGCCGCCATTCTTTCAGTTCCTGCCCTGTCATGGCATTATTGTATCCAGCGGATATATATTATCAAGGGGCATTATCAAAAAAATGAGGGCATGGCGAAAAGAGGTTCTAAGCTCCCCTGGCCATGCCCCGCCTTCCTCCAAATTGCGCTGCAGAGCCTACCATCGCATAGATAATTTTTGAAAACTCCCGAAGTGAAGGGTAAGGGCAGGGGTCCGCCCCCAGCGCCTCTCCTGGGCCGTCTCACGAGGTCGTTTCTATCGTGATAGGAGTCAATGCAGGTATTCAACCTGTGGGTAGGTTTTGGGTCCCCCTGAGGCCCCACCACCTTCATCCACAAAACCTGATTCCCGTGGCTTATAACCCTGGTCCCAGGAGGGTCTTCGTGCTACCGATTCTGATATGCCAATCATATCAGCACCTATTGGGATTTTTTGAGAAGATTCTGTTTTGGCAAGATAATCGCTATTCCTCCTCAACCTTTCCTACCAGCCTGACCAATCCCAGAAAATCGGCGACCTACACCCTTGCCCGCCGGGATTGGGATGATTACCTATATATTGACTTCCGAAGACTTCCGAAAGAATTTTCACCAGAAACGAACCTTGGAATCTGACACCAACTAACAATAGGGTTTAAATATGCCTCTGATTTATTATCTACCAGATAAAATAGAAATTGAAACGCACGAAGGTGAGACTATTTTGATGGCGGCGCTCCGGGCCGGCATAATGCATACCCATCTCTGTGGTGGAAGTGCACGGTGCTCCACCTGC